>CAJXOJ010000006.1 GCA_913057515.1 uncultured Cycloclasticus sp.
TACATTTTTTACGTACTCGAAAAATGGGGGATACAGCTCTTGTAGATGTGCATATATTAGTAGACCCTAAAATAAGTGTTTCTGAGGGACACTTAATTAGTGAAAGGGTACGTTTGTCATTAATAAAAGGAGTTGAAAATATTGGTGAGGTGACGGTTCATATTGACCCGGAGGATGATGAAGTTTACTCGCCGAGTGTTGGTTTACCATTAAGGCACCGACTTGTTAGCCAATTTAATGAGGTGTGGGAAGGACTTGCTGAAAAAAATAGTGTGTCAAATGTAACCCTTCATTATCTTGATGGAAAAGTGGGTGTTGAAATAGAGCTGCCTTTGGAGGTTCTTGACAGTATCAACCAAGCGCGAGAGGTGTCGGAAAAATTTAAAACGCGAACGTTAACAGTTCCAGAGGTAATGGATGTAAAAGTGTTATTCTTTTAGGGTGCACAAAAAAGGTGCGAAAAGTGTTAATGATGCACCAGTTTTGGGATTTTAAACCGTGAGAAAGTTAAATATCCGTAGAATACAAGAAGTTATATTTTGGCACAATATGTGCAAAAATTACGCAAGCTAAACTTATTTTGAAACAAAAATCTTAAACTTAGGAGTAATTATGTCAGCACAAGATGTATTGGATCTAATCAAAGAAAAAGAAGTCGCTTTTGTTGATTTCCGTTTCGTTGATACGATTGGTAAAGAACAGCACGTAACAGTTCCATCGCATACGATGGATGAGAGCGTATTTGAAGACGGTAAAATGTTCGATGGCTCATCTATCGCCGGTTGGAAAGGTATTAACGAATCAGATATGATCTTAATGCCAGATCCATCAACAGCCGTATTAGACCCATTTTTTGATGATGTAACACTGATTATTCGTTGTGATGTTGTTGAGCCAAGCGATATGTCTGGCTATGAACGCGATCCACGTTCAATTGCTAAAAGAGCAGAAGAGTATCTTCAGTCAACAGGTATTGGTGATACGGCTTATTTTGGTCCAGAAAACGAGTTTTTTGTATTTGATGACATTCGTTGGAAAACTGATATGTCAGGCTCTTTCTATAAAATTGATTCTGAAGAAGCCGGTTGGAACTCTGAAAAAGATTATGACAGTGGCAACATGGGTCACCGTCCTGGTACAAAAGGTGGTTACTTCCCTGTTCCTCCGGTTGATTCTCTTCATGATATGCGAGCAGCAATGTGCTTAACATTGGAAGAAATGGGTCAAGAAACAGAAGTTCATCACCATGAAGTGGCGACTGCTGGCCAATGTGAAATTGGCACTGTATTTAATACACTTGTGAAAAAAGCTGATGAAGTTTTAGAGCTTAAATATGTGGTTCAAAACGTGGCGCATGCTTATGGCAAAACAGCGACCTTTATGCCGAAGCCAATCGTTGGTGACAATGGTAATGGTATGCACGTTCACCAATCTATCTTTAAAGATGGTAAGGCACTATTTGCTGGTGATTTATACGGTGGTTTATCTGAAACAGCGTTGTTTTACATTGGTGGTATTATCAAACACGCTAAAGCAATCAATGCATTTGCTAACGCATCTACCAACAGCTACAAGCGTTTAGTACCTGGTTTTGAAGCCCCTGTTATGTTGGCTTACTCTGCACGTAACCGTTCAGCATCTATCCGAATTCCTTTTGTTTCTAACCCTAAAGGTCGTCGTATTGAAGTGCGTTTTGGTGATTCAACAGCGAATCCATACCTATGCTTCTCAGCGATGTTAATGGCTGGTCTTGATGGAATTAAAAATAAAATCCACCCTGGCGATGCGATGGATAAAGATCTTTATGACTTACCAGCAGAAGAAGAGGCAGCTATTCCTCAAGTGGCGACTTCTTTTGATGAAGCATTGAAAGCTTTAAACGAAGATCGTGCTTTCTTAACAGAAGGTGGTGTGTTTACTGACGACATGATTGATGGTTACCTTGCACTTAAAATGGAAGAAGTAACTCGTTTACGTATGAGCACACATCCTGTTGAGTTTGATATGTATTACAGCTTATAACGTTATTCTAAAGTTGTGAAAAACCCCGCATTTGCGGGGTTTTTTTTGCACAAAATTAAAGAATTGTGGTCTTATGTTGATAGAGTTATTAAAAAGGGGTAGCGTATGAAATACAGTATTTTTTTGATAAGCGTTATTTTTGTTAGTTTTGTGCAAGCCGATGTTTATAAATATACGAACAAACAAGGTAAAACAGCGTATTCGGATACACCTGTAGTAGGAGCTGAAAAAGTGGTTGTACCGCCGGTTATGACCTACGAAGCGCCCTCTATTCCTACAAAAGAAACAGTTGTTATAGGGGGAAAGGAAGAGTCGCAAGAAGGGGCAACTCTTTACAGTTACATAAATGTTACTTCACCGGCTGAACAGGGTACGGTTCGGAGTAACCAGGGCATAGTGAATGTCACTTATGAAATACAGCCGGCTTTAAAAGAAGGGGATCGCGTAGAGCTATTTTTAGACGGGGTTATTCTGGAAAGCTTTAACATTCAAGGCTTAGTACGGGGCGAGCACGTTGTGATGGTACAGGTGGTGAATAAAGCGGGCGAGCAGCAGATAAAAAGCCCAGAAGTGACTTTTTACTTACAGCATAATTCAAAGCAATAAGAGCTGGTTATCTTTCATATTTAAGATAAAACGATGGATTTGCACCATTGTGGTGCATACAATGGATAGTAATAGCGGGTATAGGGTTCGCATAGCTTAATGTAAACGGCTTAGATACGTTTGGCGTAGTAATTGCTAATCAATTAGAAATGAAAAAACAAACCTACATGTCTAACTCGGTGATGGAGCAACTTTCCATTGGTGTTTTGGTGCTTAATCAAGACAATGAGTTAATTTATATAAACAATGCAGCCGAAGAACTATTAGATATTAGTGAGCGCAAAGCCATTGGGATTAAGATTGAACGGCTGTTTGAGTTAGCGAGTTTTAACATAGCAGGGGCACTTAAGCGCTGTAGAAGAGAGGGAGCTAAAATCACAGAACATTTAGTGTCGATAAACTGCCCTAGTGGTGTTAAAAGAAACATCAGTTTATCAATGACGCTGATTTCAACAGACAATGTTAATGATGAAGCGATGTTGGTTGAAATGGTGGATTTTAATCATTATTTGCAAATAGATCATGAAGAAAAGCTATTGGCACAAAATGAATTAGCAACAGATATGTTAAGGGGCCTTGCACATGAAATTAAAAACCCTTTAGGGGGTATACGTGGAGCAGCACAGTTACTTTCAAAAGAGCTTGAAGGAAAGTTTACTGATTATATTCATGTGATCATTGAGGAAGCAGACCGCTTAAGAACACTGGTTGATAGAATGTTAGGCTCATCAGAAGTCCCTAATCATCAATACATTAATATTCATATTATTCTCGAGCGTGTTCGTCAATTAGTAGAGGCAGAAGTTAGCAGTAAAATTGTCATCAAATCAGATTACGACCCCAGCATACCTGAGATAAAAGCAGATAAAGACCAGCTTATTCAAGCATTATTAAATGTAGTTAGAAATGCAACACAAGCGGTACATAATGGCGGGAACATTGTTCTTAAAACAAGAATACACAGAAACTTTACCATTGGCGAAGAAACGCGAAAACTAGCGGTAAAAATTGACATTATTGATGATGGGCCAGGCATTGAAAAAGAGATGCAAACGAAAATTTTCTACCCAATGGTGACAGGAAAAACTGAAGGGACAGGCTTAGGTTTGTCTATTGCACAAACGAATGTACAACGCCATAACGGAATAATAGAGGTGACTAGTGAGCCGGGTAGAACGGTATTTTCAACAATATTGCCATTAGACAAACACGGATGAAGCTAGTGATGATGGTAAAACGCAATAATAGTAATAAGCGATGGAGTAATGGAACTTAATAGTTATGGGTGAGAAGATAAAAGTATGGGTGGTAGATGATGATCGCTCAATCAGGTGGGTACTGGAAACAGCCCTAAAGCGGGAAGGTTATCAAGTGACCAGTTTTGAGAGTGCAGAGGGTATCTTAAGTCTTATGCATAAAGATATGCCTGATGTTTTATTGACTGATATTCGGATGCCTGGAAAAAATGGAATTGAATTATTAGCTGAATTGCAACAAAGGTTTCCCAGTTTGCCTGTTATTGTTATGACGGCGCATTCTGATATGGATAGTGCGGTGTCTGCGTATGACGGAGGAGCTTTTGAGTACTTACCTAAGCCGTTTGATGTTGATGAAGTTGTTCATCAAGTAGAACGTGCTTATGAACACCACAAAAAGAGAGTGAGTGTTGATAATATACGTGCTCAAGAAGAAGCCACCGAATCGGGTATTATTGGAAGTGCTCCAGCTATGCAGGCTGTATTTAGAGCCATTGGGCGACTATCTCGATCAAATATTACGGTGATGGTGAATGGAGAATCTGGTACAGGTAAAGAGCTGGTAGCTAAAGCACTTCATCAACATAGTCTAAGAAAGGAAAAACCTTTTATTGCGTTGAATATGGCCGCGATTCCCAAAGACTTATTGGAGTCTGAATTGTTTGGGCATGAAAAAGGAGCTTTTACGGGGGCAACAAGCCGTCGTAAAGGCCGTTTTGAACAGGCTGATGGAGGAACGCTATTCTTAGATGAAATTGGTGATATGCCTGCAGATATGCAAACGAGGTTACTGCGAGTACTATCTGATGGTGAGTTTTTCTCTGTGGGTGGTCACCAACCTATCAATGTCGATGTGCGCATTATTGCTGCGACACATCAAGGGCTTGAGAAGTTAGTTGAAGAAAAGCTTTTTAGAGAAGATTTATTTCACCGTTTAAATGTTGTAAGAATCAGAATTCCACCGATTAGGGAGCGGCGCGAAGATATTCCTTTGTTGCTCAATCATTTTTTGAGTAAAGCGGCAAAGGAATTGAGTGATGATGTCAAAGTATTAGATGCGGAATCGATGAAGTACTTATCTAGCCTACCTTGGTCGGGTAATGTTAGGCAAATTGAAAATACCTGTCATTTATTAACGGCTATGTGTCCGAGTCACATTATTCAATTAGATGATCTACCTGATGAGCTGAAAAGCCTTAAAGCTGCTGAAGAAACCTTGGTTGAAGGGGATTGGCTAGAAGGGGCTAAAGCAGATATTGCAAAAAGGTTATTAGCTGCTGAGCCCGATATTGCGAAAAGAGTTGTAGCGTCGATAGAGAAATTGTTAATTATGCAGGCGCTTGAAGTGACGAATGGCCGTCGACAAGAAGCAGCTAAACTATTAGGCCTTGGGCGTAATACGCTAACACGAAAAATTAAAGACTTTAGTGCTTAAAAATCGAGGCTACCCACCAATTCGGATAAGTGGTTGAGTTGGTGTTTGTCTAAATAATTAGCAATACCGTCATTAATTTTCTTACTTAATAGTGGGTCATAAAATAACCCAGTGCCTAGACCAATAGCACTGGCTCCTGCAATAATAAATTCAAGTGCATCATTAACCGTAGTAATACCTCCTTGGCCAATGATAGGAATGTTATGCAATTTGCAGACTTGATACACTTGATGTACTTTTAACAAGGCAATCGGTTTGATCGCTGGCCCTGATAGACCGCCTTGCACATTGCCGATAATAGGCGTTCTTGTTTTCGTGTCTATGGCCATCCCCATCAGTGTATTAATAACCGAGAAGGCGTCGCTACCGGCCTCAATACAGCGTTTTGCATTATCAGCAATGTTAGTTTGATTAGGCGACAATTTCGTGATGATGGGTTTTTTTGTTACGGAGCGACATGCTTCAACGACGCGGGCTGACATGTCAGGGTCGTTGCCAAATGTAACGCCACCTTCTTTTACATTGGGACAAGAGATATTTATTTCTATCGCATCGACGGGTGATTGATCAAATAAACGGGTAACCTCCGCGTATTCCTCAATTGTAGAGCCAGAAACATTGGCGATAAAACGAGTTTCATTAAAATCTAAAGACGGCAGAATATCGCTGACAACCTTGTTAGCCCCTGGGTTTTGTAGGCCAATGGCGTTTAACATGCCAGATGGTGTTTCATACACTCGGTGGGTAGGGTTGCCGGGGCGTGCGTCAAGCGTGGTCCCTTTCAGGCAAACAGCGCCGATATCTTGATAAGAAAAACCGTCGACACGAGTATATTCCTGGCCGAACCCAACGCAACCCGATAATAATACAACCGGTGTTTGAAACCGCATTCCACAAAAATAAGAGGCTAATTTAGGATGTAACATTTACTGGAAGATAGTGAGATAATAAGCACAATTATACCAGTTAACTAAAAGCTAGCATCATGATACACGTTGTTTTATTTGAGCCAGAAATTCCTCCTAATACAGGGAACGTGATGCGCCTTTGTGCAAATACGGGAGCCCGATTGAGTTTAATTCATCCGTTAGGCTTTGAAATTAATGATAAACAACTCAGGCGGGCAGGGATGGATTATCGTGATGTAGCGGATGTTAAAGAGTATCAAAATTTTGATGAGTTTTTAGCGATTGAGAAACCTAATCGAGTTTTTGGTTTTTCTCGGTTTGCTAACAATAATTATGCTCAAATCAGCTATGAAGATGGTGATGCGTTAGTCTTTGGTCCAGAAACAAGGGGCTTACCTGCCGACCTCATGCAGTTATTACCCGAACAGCAGCGTATTTTAATTCCAATGAAAGAAGGTAATAGAAGTCTTAATCTATCAAATTCGGTCGCGGTAGCTGTTTATGAAGCATGGCGGCAACACGACTTTAAATGGTAAAAACTTAACCTAGCTGAGGTACAGCCTGTTGGGCCCGGGTAAGAAGATACCTAACGGCAACCTCAGGTGCAAGCCCCTCATATAGAATACGGTACGTTTGTATACAAATAGGCATATCAAGTGACCATTTTTTGCAGATGGCATGTACTTCACGGGCCGCATGTATACCTTCTACTTCTTGCCCAATGGTTTGTTTAGCGTCTTCAGGTGTTTTGCCTTGGCCGAGTTGTAAGCCTAGACGGCGATTACGAGATTTGTCGTCTGTACAGGTTAATACAAGGTCCCCAACGCCTGCGAGACCAAGAAACGAACTTTCTGAGCACTGATAGACATGACCAAGCTGCACCATTTCAGTCAAGCCTAGTGTAATTAAGGCTGCGCGAGCATTTGCTCCAAACCCTAATCCGTCGGAAATACCGGCAGCAATGGCGAGTATATTTTTCATTGCGCCGCCAATTTCGGCGCTGGCAATATTGTCGCTCGGAAAGGCTAAAAAGTTTGAGGTTCTAATGATGTCAGCAACAGAGGTGGCGACTTTAATGTCAGGAGAGGCAACCACCACAGCGGTTGGTAAATTTTGCGCTACTTCAAGTGCAAAACTGGGCCCAGATATTAATGCGATATTGGTATCTTTCCCCAAGGTATCAAAAACGACTTCATGAGCGAGAAGGCCGGTATCGGTTTCAAACCCTTTGGTTATCCAAGTAACAAAGCAGTCCTCTTGGAGGACAGGTTGGCACTTTAGTAAGGTTTCTCTGAAGGCGTGGCTGGGTACAGCGAGCATTAAAAAAGCATGCTCAGCAACCGTTTTTTCTAAATTATCTGAAACGTTTAAGGTGTTAGGAAAGTCAGTACCTGGAAGGAATCGTTCATTACAGTTAGTTAAACGGAGTTGCTTAATATGAGTAGGGTTATGCCCCCATAACGTAACATGGTGACCTGACCTGGCCATCATAATGGCCATGGCCGTACCCCATGAGCCAGCACCAAGAACTGCTATTTTCTTTGGGGTCATGTTGGGCTGTTTATTTAGTTTGCTTTGCTACTGTCATTTTCTTGTATGTGTTGAGCATATAAGGCGTCAAAATTTACCGGGTTTAGCAGCATTGGTGGAAAGCCGCCTTTAGTGACAAGCTCGGAAACCACTTCACGTAAATAAGGGAATAAAACACTGGGGCAGAAACTTCCTAACAGCGGGCCTATTTCTGAATCAGAGAAGCCTTTAACACCGAAAATTCCTACTTGAGTGGCTTCCACAAGGTAGGCTACTTTATCGTTATTTTTAACGGTTACCGTCACGGTAATGGATACTTCAAAAAGATCCTGAGGTGCTTTTTTTGCGTTGCTGTTTAAATTGATATCGACAGCAGGGTCCCATTTTTCGGTAAAAACCAGAGGGGTATTAGGCGATTCAAAAGACAGGTCTTTTACAAAAAGCTTTTGAATTGCAAATTGCTTTTCAGGTGCTGCAGAGGGTTCGGTAGAGGCCATATGGGTTCCAGATAACAGATTAAGATAAAGGTTTAGTTTTTAACGAGTGGCATACTAGCGTCTTCCCACGCTTGGATGCCACCACTTAAAGCATATACGTTGCTTAGGCCGAGCTTACTTAAAGTTTTGCAGGCTTCATCAGATCGTGTGCCAGACTTACAATAAAATAGAAGTGGGCGGCCTTCGTATTTACCTAGCTTTTCAGCATGGTCCTTTACCTCAGGAAGAGGAATGAGTATGGCATCTGAAATATGGCCGCTTTTAAAATCGCCTTTGTTACGTGTATCAATAACAACGGCATCTTCACGGTTAATCAGTCGGACAGCTTCGGAAGGGGAGATTAGTTTATATTTGCGAGTAAAATCACTAAAAATGCTTTGTAGCAGTAGGACAATAACAAACAATAGTGCAACAAAAAGGAGGCTATGATTGCTTATAAATTCAAAATAAATATCCATTTAGGGGGAGCCTTGGTGTTCGATTAGGTTAACAATAATTTTTTTTTAATAACTGAACTAAATGTATAGCGACTTCCTCAGATACACTGTAGAGCACTTGGGTCGCATTTTTGCGGTGATGTAGAACACCGCTATTACGCATAATTGCAAGGTGTTGAGAGACATTACTTTGCGTAGACCCAACGAGGTCAATTAGTTGTTGAACCGTTTTTTCATCATGCCCTAATTCGCAAATAATTTTTAACCGAATAGGGTGAGAAAGGACTTTTAGGAGTTCTGCGGCCTTGTTTATCTCGCTATCGCAGCTGATCAGTTTGTTAACGGCAAGATTGCTCATGATGGGGTGCCTTTGGGTTAGCTATTAAAGAGTTATATATCGTAAAATGATTCGAATTATATATGTTCATTATAACAAGCAAATCGTGGAGATAGCATTTTGAAACAACATTTAGTGAGACGGCCTATCGTTTTAATGATTTTAGATGGCTTCGGTTACTCTAAGTCGACAGAGGCTAATGCCATCAATACAGCGAGTACACCAACTTGGGATAAGTTATGGGCAACTCGACCTAAAGCCTTGTTAGATTGCTCTGGTTCAGCGGTAGGTTTACCTGACCGGCAGATGGGGAATTCAGAAGTGGGACACTTGCATTTAGGTGCTGGTCGATTATTACCGCAAACCCTTACCCAATTAAATAATGAGGTTGAGTCGGGTGAGTTTAAAAAGAACATCGTTCTTTGTGATCTCGTCAATGAGGTGATTTCTAACGATAAAGCGCTGCATGTTGTGGGTTTGTTATCAGCTGGTGGTGTGCATAGTCATGAGGATCATATCCAAGCGATGCTTGAAATGGCGGCAGAAAAAGGCGTTAAAAAGCTTTATTTGCATGCCATTCTCGATGGTCGAGATACGCCACCGAAAAGCGCTCAGGCTTCTTTGGAAAAAATGGATACGGTATTTGAGCGCCTTGGTGTGGGTAAAACGGTATCAATAATTGGTCGCTTTTATGCGATGGATAGAGATAATCGCTGGGACAGGGTTCAGCTTGCTTATGATTTGCTAACGCAAGGCAAAGCGGATCATTCAGCTAGAACGGCAGTTAATGGGCTATTGTCATCATATGAGCGCGACCAGACAGATGAATTTGTACTGCCTACGAGTATTCACCCTGAAAGCGAAGCAGCGGTAAGCATTGAGAATGGTGATAGCGTCGTCTTTATGAACTTCCGGTCAGATAGAACACGTGAATTAACCAGGGCATTAACTGAAGCAGAATTTAATGAGTTTGAACGAGAGGTGGAACCCTCACTGAGTCAATTCGTTTGTTTAACAAAATACCATGAAGACTTTACCTTGCCGGTCGCCTACCCACCTATTGATGTTAAGAATGGATTTGGTGAAGTATTGGCGCAACAGGGCTTAAAGCAGCTTCGAATTGCGGAAACAGAAAAGTATGCGCACGTTACCTTTTTCTTCAATGGCGGTGTGGATGTGCCGAATGAAGGAGAAGATCGCATTCTCATCCCGTCACCGAACGTTAAAACGTATGACCTGCAGCCGGAAATGAGTGCGCCAGAGCTGACCGATAAACTCGTTGAAGCGGTCTTATCGGGTAAATATGATGCCATCGTTACTAATTATGCAAACTGCGATATGGTGGGTCACACGGGTGACTTTGAAGCGGCGGTTAAAGCGGTTGAAACGATTGATGTATGTATTGCTAGGTTACTAGAGGCGCTTGATCAAGTGGGTGGTGAAGTGTTTATCACAGCAGACCATGGCAATGCAGAACAAATGACTGACCCTACATCGAGCCAAACGCATACTGCACATACAACTAACCCAGTTCCATTTATTTATGTGGGGCGCTCAGCAACACTCGAGCAGGGAGGTGACTTGGCTGATGTGGCGCCTACATTACTTGCGGCTATGGGCATTCAGCCACCAAGCGAGATGAGCGGTCACAGCTTGTTACATTTAGCCGACTAAGAGTATTGAATTGCTTAACTTGTTTTTAAAACCGCTATTGATTAGCAGCTTATTTATACTGACGTTTTCAAGCGCTTTGCATGCGTCGCCTGAGGATGAAAAAAAGAAACAATTAGTATTGCTACGTGAGCGGGTGAAGTCGGTTGAAAAGAGCATTTCATTAACACAGCAGTCGAAAACAAAAGAAGAACGAGAGCTTAGGCAGATTGAAAGACAGTTGAGCGCTTCCTCTCAAAAAATTCAATCGCTCAATGACAAATTAGCGCAGGCAAATAAAAAAATTAAAGCGTTGAAAAATGAACAAACCTTACTGACGGATGGGATAACAGCGCAAAAATTATTGTTAGCAGAGCAATTAAAGTCCGCTTATTTAATGGGTAAGCAACAACGCGTGAAGATGCTGTTAAATCAACAGCAGCCAGATCGAATGAGTAGAGTGCTAAAGTACTATGATTATTTTAATCAAGCGAGGATTGATAATGTCGAGGCGTTAGAAGCAGACATTCAGCAGTTGCTTATCGTTGAAGATAATTTAGAAGCAGAAAAACGCCAATTAGCCTCATTAATTGCAGCCAAGCAGGTAGAAAATAAAACCTTGGCGAGCTCTAAAAAACGTCGTAAAAGTATTTTGGCAACATTAAGCAAACAGATAAAGTCATCTACCCAAGAATTGGCTGAGCTAAAAGAGAATGAGAAACGCTTAACGGAGCTTATAGCGAGTATTCGCCAAGCTATAAACGATATACCGTTGTTAACACAACAAAATAAGCCCTTTAAAAATTTAAAAGGAAAACTATCGTGGCCAATAAAAGGCTCGATACGCAAGAAATTTGGAAGCGCTAGAAAGTCAGGTCGGTATGATGGTGTGGTGATTGCTGCAAGTGAAGGCACAGTTATTCGATCTATTTCACATGGCAGGGTTGTCTATGCCGACTGGTTGCGTGGTTATGGACTGTTGATTATTGTTGATCATGGTGCAAACTACATGAGTTTGTACGCGTTTAATGAAGGCTTGTACAAAGAAGTAGGTGATTGGGTTGAAGTAGGTGAGGCGATAGGAACGGTCGGTGTGAGTGGCGGTCAACAAAAAGCCGGTCTATACTTCAGTATTAGAAAAAATGGAAAACCGGTGAATCCTATTCATTGGTGTCGAGCGGTTAAAAAAGGTCGTGTCGGGTAAATAAGCGAGTTAATGGAGTTGATATGAATTTTGTAGGTAAAACGTTACCAGTATTATTGGTGGGTGCTGTATTAGGCATTTTGTTAAGTGTGGGTGGTACGGTACTGGCTGAAAAAGAATCATCCAAAAGCTCCCTACCTTTAGAGGACTTAAAAGCATTCTCAGAAGTTTTTGGGCAAATTAAAGCATCTTATGTTGAAGATGTGAGTGACCATGACTTATTGGAGAGCGCCATTAAAGGCATGTTGACGGGCCTTGATCCACATTCGACATATCTAGATAAAAAAGCTTTTAAAGACTTACGTGAAGGTACGCGCGGTGAGTTTGGTGGCTTAGGCATTGAAGTGGGTATGGAAGATGGTTTTGTAAAAGTAATTACGCCGATAGATGACACACCTGCATTTAAAGCAGGCGTTGAGGCGGGTGACTTGGTTATTCGTTTAGATGAAAAACCAGTGAAAGGCATGACCTTATCAGATGCGGTAAAAATAATGCGCGGCAAACCAGGGACTGATATTTTATTAACCATCATCAGAGAGGGCGAACCTAAGCCGCTTAAGCTGACCATTACACGTGCAGTGATTAAAGTGGTGAGTGTAAAAAATCGTATTTTGGAACCAGGTTATGGCTATGTGCGAATTGCGAGTTTTCAGACCCGCACGGGTGCTAATTTACATGAGGCGATTTCTGAGCTAAAAAAACAAAGTGAAAATAGTGAACTAAAAGGTTTGGTCTTAGATTTACGTAATAACCCTGGTGGCTTATTAAATGCAGCTGTTTCGGTGAGTGACTCTTTCTTGGACTCCGGTTTGATTGTATATACAGAAGGCCGAATTGAGCATTCTAAAATGAATTTTAAAGCGGGTCCGGATGATATGTTAAAAGGCGCTCCCATTGTTGTGTTGATTAATGGTGGCTCTGCTTCCGCTTCAGAAATTGTCGCAGGTGCGCTACAAGATCATAAACGTGCGGTGATTATGGGGCAGCAAAGTTTTGGTAAAGGCTCGGTACAAACCATTCTAGAAAATAATAAAGGTGGCGCGATTAAATTGACCACAGCCCGTTATTTCACTCCATCAGGTCGGTCTATTCAAGCAGAAGGTATTACTCCTGATATTACCCTGTCGGCAGTCAAACTACAGCAATTAGACGATGAATTTGTTGCCATTAAAGAAAAAGACTTATCTAAGCATCTAGTTAATACCGACGACAGTGAAGAAGAGAAGGTAGGAAAAGTAGAAAAGCCGGTGGGTAATGACTACCCATTGCACGAAGCACTTAACTTGCTTAAAGGTATTAATATCTTAAGGAAATAAGAGATTAAACTGGAATTGAAGGTGAAAAAGCGGATAGCTATTTATACAGCTGTATTGATTGTATGCGCTTTTTTAGCTGCACCTATCCATGCAAATGAGTTAAAGCCAGATGCTGTTATCAGTATTATTATTGATGATATCGGTTATCGTTTAGAAGAAGGCCGTGAGATGATTAATCTATCGGCCAATTTAACGTATGCGGTTTTACCTAATGCACCAAAAGCTAGGCTGTTAGCGACCCTTGCACACCAACGCGGCAAAGAGGTGATGTTACATATGCCTATGCAGTCAACGCTAGGAGAGGCTGCTGAAGAGGGTGTTTTAGCCATTGATATGGAAGAGCAAGCCGTCAAGAAGGCCTTGCTGCAAGCGTTTAAAAAAGTCCCTTTTGCTATTGGAATGAATAATCACCAAGGCAGTTTGCTAACACGACACCCAGGGCACATGACCTGGGTGATGAAAGCAATGCGAGAAGAGCGTTATTTTTTTGTTGATAGCCGAACGGCTAAGCAATCGGTTGCCGCAAAAATAGCCATAGAACAAGGTGTTGCTGTGGTTAGTAGAGATGTTTTTTTGGATCACGTTATTGAAGTAGAGAGCATTAAACAACAGTTTAATACGCTGATTGAACAAGCTCGCAAGAAAGGTTATGCGGTTGGTATTGGCCATCCGCACCCAGAAACCTTACGGGTACTGCAAGAAATGCTACCGACGTTAGCTTCACGTGGGGTGAGGCTTGAACCTATTTCATATCAATTACAAAAAAGAGCCTCAAAAGCGGTCGCTCATTGGACTCCTTGAAACGCGGGCCAACTTTTAACCGGGTGTAATGTTAATGGCTAGAATCGTTACATATCTACTTAGCATATTTTTAAAGTAGGTTTTCATAGCGATATTAGTGCTCCTCTATCACTCGTATGTATAACTCAAGAAATAGAGGATGCAGATGATTAATTGGCGGCAGCTTGATAAAAAACGCTAAACTCGTTTAATTTTTCTAAAGCCAGCAAGCCGGCTTCTTTAGTTGAGAGCTCAAGTGCGTCAAAGCCAACACGTGTTAAATAAAGTGCCTGATCTGGCAATACTTCACCGACAGCCCTTATTTCTTGTGTGTAATGATGCTTTTCACGCAAGGTTTTCGCAAGTGAATAGCCGCGGCCATCGACAAAGCTTGGAAAATTTATAGCGATGAGCTCAAAGTGTTGAATGTTATCGATAAACTGATCGGGACTTGTATCACCTTGAACCAATAGGCCAAGAGGCGCCTTGCTAGCGATGAGAGCGTCTTTATTAGCGTTCCAATAGTCTAGATCAATGATGTTGTGGTCGGCTTGTAGGGCTTGATTTTCATCAAGCACGGCCCAATGGTCTTGAACGATTTCGCTATTTTTAATGAGCGTCATATACTTTATCCTTAAACGGTTGTAGCCCAATACGTTGCAGAGTGCTGGCAAAGTCTTCGTTGTCAGTTCGGTTAGCTTTATAGACATGAACAATGTCATCAATGGCGTCTACAACATCATCTTTGGCTATGGCCTTTCCTAATCGCTCACCGAGCTTGCTTTGATGACTATCGGAGCCACCAAGCGTTAATTGATACCATTGCTCGCCTTTTTTATCGACACCTAATATGCCAATTTCACCAATGCTATGATGGCCGCAACCATTCATGCAGCCAGACATCTTGAGGCTGATATTGCCGGTGTCGATTGCACTGTCAGTAAATCGGTCGGTGATACCTTGTGCGATATCAATGGAGCTGGCATTTGCTAAGCTACAAAAATCCAAGCCGGGGCAGCAAATCATGTCAGTGATGGTACCAATATTTGCTGTGGCAAGCTTTTGGGCAGTTAATTGTTGCCAAAGTGCATATAAATCACTGGATTTAACATCGGTTAAAGCTAGGTTTTGGTCATGCGTGGTTCTAATTTGGCCAAAACTAAATTGATCGGCTAGATCAGCAACGCGTTCCATTTGTACGTTGGTGATATCCCCCGGTGGACACGTGGGTGATTTAAGGGAAATAAACGCAACATGATAGCCTGCTTGTTTATGTGCTTTAGTATTTTGCTGAAACCACTGACGAAATGCGCCACTATTAGCCAAGTGTTGCTCTAAAGCTTCGTCGTTGGCTGTTTCATAATTAAGTGGAGTAAAGTAATTCTTTACACGCTGGATATTATCGTTAGTCAGTTTGAGTTGACCATCCTTGATAGACGCCCACTCCTGTTCAACTTGTTCTTTAAAGGTATCTAACCCTGTTTCACGTACGAGTATTTTTATACGTGCTTTATATTTATTATCACGCCGACCAAACCGGTTATAAGTACGCAGAATCGCTTCTAGGTAGGATAAAAGGTCTTCTTCGGCAATAAAGGGGGCGATAGTTTGACCGATAACAGGTGTTCGACCCAAACCACCGCCGACGAGCACCTCAAAGCCAACTTGCCCTGCCTCGTCTTTCTTAACGTGTAGGCCAATGTCGTGAACTTGGGTGGCCGCGCGATCTTTTGGTGAGCCACTAACGGCAATTTTAAATTTGCGTGGCAAATAGGAAAACTCAGGATGTAAGGTGGACCATTGGCGAATAATTTCGCAATACGGTCTAGGGTCTTCAATCTCATCAGCACAAACACCGGCTAAAGGATCAGAGGTGGTGTTACGGATACAGTTACCACTGCTTTGTATCGAGTGCATTTGTACGCTGGCTAAATCGGCAAGAATGTCCGGAACGCGTTCAAGCTCAGGCCAGTTAAACTGCATGTTTTGACGAGTGGTAAAGTGCCCATAATCTTTGTCGTACTTATGAGAAATGTGGGCCAGCATACGGAGCTGTTTACTTGATAATAAGCCGTACGGTATATTGACGCGCAACATGGGTGCGTGTGTTTGGATGTAGAGGCCATTCATCAGGCGTAACGGCCGAAATTGTTCTTCGGTTAATTCGCCATTGAGGTATCGTGTTGTTTGATCGCGATACTGTTCAACGCGTTCGTTGACGAGAGTTTGATCAAATTCGTTATACAGGTACATGGTATTATCGTCGATTAAGGTGCATTAGAGTTAAATTAAACAGCGGCTTTAAATGCCTAAGTTCAATGAAACTTATGAGCATTGAGTATAAAGTCATACTAAGCACGCGAATATAAAGAGTTTTATATATAATTAAAAATGATATTAATTGATATTAATATAACTTGAAAGAATAAATTGATAAATATTACAACACAATCAGTCGGCCTTGTTGAACCAAAAACAATGCATTTTGATGAGGCGTTATCGCTCGTTTGCGGAAAAGTATTAGAGCAATACGATATTGTTTATGAAACGTATGGCACCTTGAATGCAAAAGCTGATAATGCAGTATTGGTTTGTCATGCCTTATCGGCTGATCATCATGCAGCAGGTTATCATAGCAAAGAGGATGCAAAACCGGGTTGGTGGGATATTTGTATAGGGCCTGGAAAACCGATTGATACGGATAAGTTTTTTGTCGTGTCGCCTTGTAATTTAGGCCATTGCAGTGGCTCAACAGGGCCTCGAAGTCTCAATCCCGACACATCCATAGCTTATGGAAAAGACTTTCCAATGATGACGGTTGTTGACTGGGTGAATTATCAACAAAGACTGGCCGATAAATTGGGAATTAAGCAATGGGCGGCTGTTGCAGGTGGCAGTTTAGGGGGAATGCAGGCCTTGCAATGGGCTATTCAGTTTCCTGATAAGTTGCATCATGCAATTGTTATCGCGTCTGCACCAAAGTTATCGGCGCAAAATATTGCCTTCAACGCAGTGGCTCGTCAAGCCATTATGAATGACCCTGATTTTCACGATGGTCGATATTATGATTTTGATACGGTACCATCGAATGGCTTAAAAGTGGCTAGGATGCTGGGCCATATTACCTATTTATCTGATGACGCGATGGGCGATAAATTTGGGCGTGAACTGAAGAATGAGCAGCTAAATTATGATTATGGCGTTGAATTCCAAGTAGAAAGTTATTTGCGCTATCAAGGTGAGTCTTTTGCGAGTCGTTTTGATGCGAATACCTACTTATTGATGACGAAGGCGTTGGATTATTTTGACCCAGCTGAAGAAGAAGGTGGGGATTTATCGGCGGTGTTTAAGAAAGTTAAGGCAAAGTTCTTTTTAGCTTCATTTACCACCGATTGGCGATTTTCGCCCGAGCGCTCGAAAGAAATTGTGAGTGCTTTAACCGATGCAAATCGTGATGTGAGTTATTTAGAGTTCGAGTCGAATCATGGGCATGATGCCTTTTTAGTAGAAAATGATGACTATATTGATGCGTTTAAGGCCTATATGCAGAATATAGAGGTGTCCACGTGAGTGAACTTAGACCAGAGCTGCAAAAAATCTGCGAGTGGATAGAGCCGGGCTCAAGAGTATTAGACCTTGGGTGTGGTGATGGTGAATTACTTGAATGGTTACAAAAAAACCGACAAGTAACTGGCTATGGCGTTGAAATTAATCAGCAGAATGTTCTGAGTTGCCTTAAAAAGAACATCAATATTATTCAAACCGATTTAGATGCAGGTTTAACCGACTTCGCCGATGCGTCCTTTGACTACGTTATTATGACGCAGGCATTGCAAGCATTACATCGCCCTGATAAAACCTTAGACGAGATGCTAAGAGTTGGCCACAAAAGTATCGTGACTTTTCCAAATTTCGGTTTGTGGAAATGTCGCTTATATTTGTCATTAAAAGGGCGCATGCCGGTATCTAAGGCGCTTCCAGCGCAGTGGTATGATACAAAAAACATTCATTTGTGTACGGTGAATGATTTTGAGAATTTTTGTGCACAGCGCTCGATGACGATCTCTAAAAGAGGGATCGTTGATTACAATCACCGGCCCAGCGCGTTAATGAAGTTATGGCCAAATTTATTTGGTGAAGTGGCCCTCTATCAACTAGATGAGAAAAAAAATGCAATTTAAAACATATGGTTTGTTGTTCTTATTGTTAATACCCACGTTCAGTTTGGCAGATAATGCCTATGATTTTGGTGAATACATTGTTTATTACAATGCATTTACAGCCGACACCTTGCCGTCAGAAATGGCAACAGCATATGGTATTGTGAGAAGTAAATATAAAGGCGTGTTAAACCTTTCGGTTCAGAAAAAGAGCAACCCGGGGCAGTTGCCACAGCCAGTCAATGCTGAGGTGAAAATCAATGCAGTTAATTTTGCGGGTCAGCTTAAAGAGTTGACTCCCCGGCGGGTGATTGAAGGTACAGCAATTTATTACCTTAGTGAGTTCAGAGTGTCGAACAAAGAAAGGGTCACGTTCAATATTACAGTGAAACCTGAAGCTGAAAATAAACCGTTGAAATTAAGTTTTAAGCGCCAGTTTTATATCGATTAAGAGTGCTGGCCGAGTAGAGTTTTTAGCTCAGTTTTTAAGCTTTAAGTGCTTGCTCGACCAAGCGATTAATAATAGAACAGGTAAGCCCATTAGAGCGGTCAGAAAGAAAAACTGTTCATAGCCTAAAGATTCCACCATCGAGCCTGAATAGCCACCAAGAACTTTAGGAAGTAATGTCATCAATGAGCTAAAAATAGCATATTGAACGGCGGTAAAAGAAACATTGGTTAGGCTTGACAAAAAAGCAATAAAAGCAGCGCTAGCAAGCCCAGCCGACAAGTTATCCGCCGATATAACAAGGTACAGCATAGGCATATTGTGTCCCGTCTGTGCAAGTAGCATAAAGAGAAGGTTGGTGATGGCTGATAATAAAGCACCAATAAACAATATACGCATAACGCCAAAACGCAATACCAGTATTCCACCTAAAAACCCACCTACCAGCGTCATGATAAGGCCGTATGTTTTGACGACACTCGCAATTTCGGGTTTAGTAAAGCCTAAATCTTGGTAGAAAATATTAGAAATAACACCGAGAACGATATCTGAAATACGGTAGAGCCCAATCAGCGCTAGTAACAACCAAGCGAGAAACCAACCGTAGCGGAGAAAAAAATCCTTTATGGGCTCGATGTAACTTTTCGACACTAATGTATAAGAAATAAGCTGGGTAAAAATTAGTAGGCGTGCAACCAACCATGCGCTCAGCAAGCCCAGTGTTAGCCGGAGGCACTCAATGATAACCGAGGCAAGAGGTGGGTTAGCTAAGGTGATTGCTAGGCTGGCTTTTATCTGAATCGCAGGGTTTGAGCTAATATAATAAATGCTGATAAAGCTAATGACCGCTAAACTGAAGAGTATTAATAGTTGTATATGCTCACGTCTATGATGAAAAACATCGTCATGAACCTGACGACTAGGCTCGTTGATAATCAGTGTTGTCACAAGCCCCACCGCCATAAAGCCTGCCATTGAAAAGTAGGTGGATTGCCAGGCGATATAACTATAGTGATCAATACTGGAGCCGAAGTAACTGGCTAGTAACAAAGCGCCAGCGCCTGAGGTAAGCATACCAATGCGGTAACCAGCAATATAGCTCGATGATATCAGTGCTTGAAGTTCGCTTTCGGCAGATTCGATACGATAAGCATCAATAACAATATCTTGAGTAGCGGAAGAAAATCCGAGCAAGATGGCGGCAAAAGCCATTACGCTGAGGCTATCGACAGCAGGGTCTAAAGAAGCGATTAGAATAATGGCGAGCATAACCATTAACTGAGAAAGTAGAATCCAGCTTCGTCGGTGTCCTAGCATTTTAGATAGGATAGGGAGTGGCAGCTTATCAACCAAGGGTGCCCAAACAAACTTGAATGAATAACCTAGCGCGGCCCAACTAAAGTAGGTAACGGTGGCACGCTCGATACCTGCTTCTCGAAGCCATAAACCAAGAGAAGAAAATATGAGTAGCAGCGGAATGCCGGCAGAAATGCCTAAAAAAAACATAGTGATAACAGGCGCTCTAGTAAAAGAGCGCAGAGAACCCAGCCAGCTGATCTGTGCCGTAGCGTTTGGCATTGTTAGGGCTGGGGGATCTCGTAATCAATAATTAACGGTGCGTGGTCAGAGAACCGTTCGTCTTTATAAATGGAAGCGTCAATGACGGTGCTTTTAAGATTCGCTGAAATCACCTGATAATCAATTCGCCAACCGGTGTTATTCGCCCAGGCCTGCCCTCTATTTGACCACCAAGTGTACTGATCAGCCTCTTGGTTAACGAGGCGGAAGGCATCCCCCCAGTTTTCAGTGTCAAATAATGTATCTAGCCAAGCACGCTCAGCGGGTAAGAAACCAGAGTTTTTTTGATTGCCCCGCCAATTTTTGATATCAATTTTTTTATGTGCAATATTCCAGTCGCCGCAGATAATATGCTGCTTACCATCTTCTTGCTTTTCTCTTAACACAGGCATGAGCCTGTCCATTAAGTCATATTTAAAGGCTTGACGCTCTTCTTTTGATGAACCAGAGGGCATGTAAATGGATGAAACACATAAGTCACCAAACCTTGCTTCAATAAAGCGTCCTTCTGAATCAAAGTCTTCCCATCCAATCCCTTTAGTAACAATGTCTGGTTTTTGTTTAGAAAAAATAGCAACACCGCTGTAGCCCTTTTTTTCTGCTGGGTGATAGTAACAATGGTAATTACTAGGCCAGAAAGTGTCCGCAATGAGTTGGTCTTCCTGTGCTTTTATTTCTTGTAAACAAAGGATGTCAGCATCAAGCTGTTGCATCCAGTCAAAAAAGCCTTTTCTTTCGCCAGCACGAATGCCATTAATATTGATGGAAACAATTTTCATATGGAATTATTTTGTATAGGATTAATAAATCAGACATCATACCGAACACGGGTAACAATGAAAGGGCTTGCTAAATGGTGAGAATTTTCGTATGATGCGCGACCGAGCAAGGGGCGGTACTGTCCCGACACAGATTTTAGAGAAGACTATGAAATTAGATACACACCCAGAATATAACGAAGTAGCTGTAACATGCAGTTGCGGTAATACTTTTAAAACTAGCTCAACGCTAAGCAAAACTGAATTACATATTGAGTCATGCTCTGAGTGCCATCCGTTTTATACTGGCAAGCAACGTATTGTTGATACAGCTGGCCGTGTTGATAAGTTTAATAAACGTTATCAGCGTGGGTAAATGGCTCTTTTAAAGAGTTAGATTAAAAAAAATGCTACCTTATAGGTGGCATTTTTTTTACCTCATTTTTATCAGGGAGGGTCAATGGTTCGTTACCTTTTTATCATCATAGTCATACAGTTAAGTGTGGGCTGCTCAGTTAACCCTGTGACTGGTGAGCGCGATTTTGTCTTGATGTCTGAACAAGAAGAGTTGGCATTAGGGCGGCAACATAGTCAGCAAGTGCTGAAGGCTTATCGTGTTTACGATGATGCCGCTCTTCAACAATATGTGCAATCGGTGGGGGAGCGGGTTGCCCGGGTTAGTCATCGTCAGAATTTAATTTACCGCTTTACTTTATTAGATAGTACGGAAGTCAATGCGTTTGCACTACCTGGTGGTTATATCTATATTACGCGGGGTTTATTGGTCTATCTTAACAGTGAGGCGGAATTGGCTGCTGTGCTGGCTCATGAGCTCGGTCACGTGACGGCTAGACACTCTGTTCGTCAGCATAGTTTTTCAACGGCGACGACCGTGTTAGGAAGTTTGATAGTGGCAGCGACTGGTGTAAGAGGGGTTGATCAGCTCACTAATGTTTTAGGTACTGGCATTATTAGAGGCTATGGGCGTGAACATGAGCTTGAAGCGGATGGTTTGGGGGCCGTGTATTTAGCTAAGGCAGGCTATCGCGCCTCAGCGATGCGCGATGTGATTGCGACGCTTAAGAATCAGGAGCTATTTGATAAGAAGCTTGCGCTTGAACAAGGCCGTGAACCACGGGCGTATCATGGGGTTTTCTCAACACATCCTGATAATGATACCCGTTTGCAGCAAGTGTTAGGGCAAGCGGGCGCTGTGCCTAATGTTCCTGAGAAAGGTGCTCAGGATATAAAGTTTCTAAGAAAAATTGAGGGACTAACATTTGGTGATAGTAAAAAGGACGGGATTATTCGAAATAATCATTTTTACCACCCTGAGCTGAATTTTAAGGTGACGTTTCCAGTCGCTTGGTTGATTAGCAATAGACCTCAATCTATTAGCGCATCAGCACCTCGTAATGAGGCGTTTATGGAATTAACGCTACAAGATTTAAATAAAAAAATAACGCCTAAACAGTTTTTAAAGACAAGGCTGGGATTAGCTAAAACGATTAGCGAAGAGGCATTTTCGGTCGGTAAACTATTAGGTTACCGAGCAATTGTTAATGGCAAAACGCCATATGGCCAAGGAAAAATTCGCGTGGCGGTATTATTTGATGGGCCTAGGGCGTTTATTATTTTTTCAGCAGCAAAGCAGCCCAATAGGTTTGCAGAAATGGATGCACAAGTCCTCAAGAGTATAAGCAGCATTTCGGCACTTAATCAAAAAGATAGAAAGGCAGCACGTGAATTGAAAGTTGCTCTAATTAAGGTTAATCAGTCTAATAAGAATATGAGGGTGTTGAGTAAAAACTCGCCAATTACCCACCATAAGGAGGACCAATTAAGGTTGTTGAACGATTTTTTCCCTAATGGGGAGCCCAAATTAGGTGACCTGATCAAGATAGTCCGTTAGAATCAAATGACAATTTTGCAATTATTTTAATGAATGCGCGTTTTTATTATGCGTAGGTACAGATAGGGAGTTATAGATGTCGTCAAAAAATTTAACATTAACAGATAGTTCAACCGGAAAAAGTGTAGAGTTGCCATTACTTGAAGGAACGCTTGGTAACCCAACGATAGACGTAAGGGGTATTCCTGGCGAGTTAGGTTATTTTACGCATGACCCAAGTTTTGGAACAACAGCGAGTTGTGAGAGTGCCATTACCTTTATTGACGGTGAAAAAGGTATTTTATTGCACCGTGGTTACCCAATCGACCAGCTGGCTGAAAAGAGTAACTACATAGAAACAGCCTATTTACTTATTCATGGTGAACTACCAAGTGCTGAGCAGTTTGAAACGTTTAGCACTATTATTAGTCGTCATACCATGATTAATGAGTCGCTAAAAAAATTCTTTGACGGTTTCCGTCATGATGCTCATCCAATGTCAATGATGATGGGTGTGGTGGGGTCTTTAGCTGCTTTTTATCATGATGGCTTGAACATGAATGATGAAGAACACTTGATGATTTCAGCGCACAGGCTAATTTCTAAGTTACCTACGATTGCTGCGGCTTGTTATAAGCACTCTATTGGCGAGCCAATTGTGTATCCACGTAATGACCTGGATTATTGTGAAAACTTGTTATATATGATGTTTTCAGTGCCGTGTGAAGACTATGTGGTAAGCCCTGTTGCTGCTAAGGCGTTAAACTTATTATTCATACTGCATGCCGATCATGAGCAAAATGCAAGTACCTCAACGGTTAGACTGGTAGGTAGTACAGGTGCTAACCCATTTGCTTGTATTTCGGCAGGCATCGCAGCTTTATGGGGCCCAGCACATGGGGGTGCTAATGAAGGCGTGCTTAAAATGTTAGATGAAATTGGCAGCGTTGAAAATATTCCTGAGTACTTAGAAAAGGCAAAAGATAAAAATGACCCGTTCAAGCTGATGGGCTTTGGACATCGTGTATATAAAAACTTTGATCCTAGGGCAACCATCATTAGGAAAGTATGCCATGAAGTATTAGAGGAAACGGGTACACAAGACCCAATGTTTGAATTAGCGATGAAGCTAGAAGAAATTGCGTTAAAAGATGACTATTTTGTTGAACGTAAGTTATACCCGAATGTAGACTTTTACTCAGGGGTTATTTATAAGGCACTGGGTATTCCGGTAAGTATGTTTACGGTGATGTTTGCGTTAGCCAGAACATCTGGTTGGGTGTCACATTGGTTGGAAATGATGGCGGATCCGAACGGTAGAATTGGCCGTCCACGCCAGCTATATAAAGGTGAAGCAAAACGTGATTATGTGTCTCTTGAGGAGCGCTAAGCTCTGTTAGTGGGTTAATATAAAAAAACGCACCTTTTGGTGCGTTTTTTTATGGGCGTTAGTTTTTAAAATAACTCCTCAATAGAGGGTTGTTCTAGCAATGAATTATTGAGTTTATTCGTTTGGGTATGGGAAGCAGGGGTGTTTTCTTCTCGAAAATATTCAAAAATAGCTTGCTGGTTTGAGGGGTTTGTTTTTAAGCCTGTTTCAGGGTCAATTAACAAGCCAATAATGCCATCCGGCTGTGACAATGGAATATTAGGGGTGTTTTTAAGTGCCTCTCTCATAAAATCAATCCAAATGGGTAAAGCGGCTCGGCCACCTGTTTCTTTATTACCCAGAGGTTTACCGTTATCTAGCCCAACCCAAGCGACAGCAACCAATGAAGGGTTATAACCATTAAACCATGCGTCTCGTTGATCATTGGTGGTGCCCGTTTTACCAGCGAGGTCAGTGCGCCCAAGCGAGAGAGCTCGTCGCCCAGTTCCGCGTTTAACTACATCCCTTAATAAGGAGTTAATAATAAAATGAAGTTGTGGCGAGATAACGCGCTTAGCTTCTTTTATGGGTTGTTCAATGTTAAAGGAAGCGGAGCTGCTCTCAGTTGATAACTCAGTCATTTCTATTGGTGTTGTAAGGGCGGAATGCATCGGTATGGAGGTATCTAAACCCGCTACTAATTTAGTTGTTTTGCTAACAACCGTGTCGGGGTTTGCCTTGAATAAAATTTCACCTGACGCAGATGTAATGGTGTCAATAAAGTAAGGGCTAACACTGAAGCCACCGTTGGCAAAAACAGAATAGGCTGTGGCCATCTGATAAGGATTTGCGCTGCCGCTACCAAGAGATAATGAAAGGTTGTTCGGCAGAGCTGCGGAGTCAAAGCCAAATCGACCGGCAAACTTCCGTACATAGCTGACTCCAACATCTCTGAGGATGCGGATGGATACAAGATTTCTAGAATGTGTTAGTGCTTCTCGTAAACGGGTTGGGCCATAGAATTTGCCACTATAATTTTCTGGCCGCCACTGTTGCTCAAGTCCTGTGTCGTTGAAAACGACAGGTGCATCATTAATCAGGGTTGCAGCTGTGTAACCTTTAGAAAGGGCGGCTGAGTATAAAATGGGTTTGAAGCCTGAGCCTGGCTGTCGCTGAGCTTGAAAGGCACGATTAAACTTGCCTGAGTAATAGTCGTACCCACCTACGAGAGACCTTAGCGCGCCATCATTGGGGTCCATAGAAACAAAAGCACCAGAAACGTTAGGCACTTGGGCGAGCTCAAAAACAGTACTGTTTGCTTGTTGACGCACCCGAATAATATCACCAACAGCTAAGATCTCAGCAGCGGTTTTGGGTTGTTTGCCTTGTTTGTTTTCATTAATGTATGGCCAAGCCCACTTTAAATTTTCCCAAGTAATGTCGGCGGTTAGGTTGTTTGATGTAATAATCGTTACACTCTTATCGGACAGAGAAGTCACTAGGGCGGGTTCTGTTTCACCTATCTTTTTATAGTTAGCTAAGGAGCTTAAGTCTATTTCTATTGAGTCTGTTGTTCTGAGTTCAATATGTCCTAGCACGCCACGATAACCATGACGTCGGTCATATTGGTGTAAGGCATTTTTGACGGCATGATTGGCGGCACTTTGTTGAACGCTGTCAATGGTTGTGACTATGTGCATACCGGAGGTATAAATGTCATCGCCGTACATTTTATGTGCTTCGCGTCGAACCATTTCAGCTACATAGGGAGCTTCAACCTCAACTAAGGGGGAGTGTAGTTGTGAAGTGATAGGCTCGGCAAGAGCAGTGTCATATTCAAGTTGACTAATATAGTGAAGGTCAAGAAGGCGGCTCAGGACATAGTTACGGCGAGACAAAGCTCTTTCTGGATTACTAATAGGATTGAAAGCTGAAGGTGCTTTTGGTAACCCAGCAATCATTGCTTGTTGCGCTAAAGAAAGTTCGGCAAGGGAGGCGTTGTAATAGACTTGGGCTGCAGCTGCTATACCGTATGAGCGATGACCTAGATAAATTTTATTTAGATAAAGGGTTAAAATTTCTTCTTTAGTCAGTTGGTCTTCAATGATGAAGGACAGCAATATTTCACGCAACTTTCTAGCGTAAGTTTTCTTTCTCGATAGGAAAAAGTTTCTAGCAACTTGCATGGTAATGGTGCTGCCGCCTTGGGTTTTCTTACCGGTCAATACCAGTTGCACTGCGGCACGACTTAGGCCGATAAAATCTACGCCAGAGTGCTGGAAGAAGTCTTTATCTTCAGCAGCAAGGAATGCATTTATTTGATGGGTAGGGATATCGTTATAAAGCGTAGGAATGCGCTTTTTCTCTCCAAATTTCGCGATGAGTAGGCCATCTCGACTATAAACACTCAGGGGGGTCTGCAACTGGATGTTTTTTAGCGAGTTAACATCCGGTAACGTAGGTAGTACCAAAAACTCAATATACAAGACGATTGAAACGGCGAGCAATATGCTAATAATAGCCGTATATTTTAATGTTGCTTTAATCAAGCGCTTTAATGAGATATGTGGGGTCATGCCAATACTAAATGAAAATAGAAAAGGAGTTAAGTAATACGAAGCTATTGTATTAGCATTGTGAAGGAAATCACATTAACCGTGGCTTAATAAACTTAATTTTAAAAAAACCGTAAAAGTTTAAAAATTAAGGCTATACTCTAAGTAAACGTTGTTAGTTATTGATTTTATGCTTGATTTCGTTATCTAGTTGTATTTTAATTATTAAAAGCTCCTCGTGTGGTCGCGAGCGGGATTAAAGAGAAGGAAAAAAAGGATGTCTTTTTTCAAACGTAATAACCCTAATGTATTGGGTATCGATGTCAGCTCATCGGCCGTCAAGCTTATTGAGCTCAGCCGCCATGGTTCAGGTTATCGAGTGGAAAGCTATGCAGTAGCAGCGTTGCCCGAGGGCGCAGTCATTGACAATAACTTTGCCGATATTGACGCGATAGGTCAGGCTGTCACGACAGTTCT
Organism: uncultured Cycloclasticus sp.; assembly: GCA_913057515.1. Taxonomy (GTDB): domain Bacteria; phylum Pseudomonadota; class Gammaproteobacteria; order Methylococcales; family Cycloclasticaceae; genus Cycloclasticus. Next base: position 27,215 of record CAJXOJ010000006.1, read on the forward strand.
AGAACGCTCCGGCACAAAGTTAAAGCAAGCGGCACTCTCTGTTTCAGGCTCTGCAGTTATTACTAAAATTGTCGCAATTCCTGTTCCAGAAAACGATGCGGAACTTGACGCTCAAGTTGAAATGATTGCTGATCAATATATTCCCTATTCACTTGACGAAGTTAATTTAGATTATAGCGTCATTGGCCCGAATGAAAAAAACGCAGGGATGATTGATGTGCAGTTGGCGGCGTCAAGGCGTGAAAATATAGACGATAGAGTGGCGGTGTTAGACCTGGCTGGGCTTAAAGCTAAAGTTGTTGATGTAGAGGCGTATGCTTTAGAGAATGCTTATGACCTCTTACACGGCACCTTGCCTGATTATGGTCCAGATGCAACGATTGCCCTAGCAGATACGGGCTCTACAGTTACAACACTTAATATAATTCATAATAACAAGGTGATTTACTCTCGAGAGCAGGGCTTTGGTGGTAAGCAATTAACAGAAGAAATTCAGCGCCGATATGGCCTTTCGTATGAAGAAGCGGGAATGGCCAAAAAGCACGGTGGGCTACCCGATAGTTATATTACCGAAGTGTTGGACCCATTTAAAGATGTGATGTGCCAGCAAATTGGCCGTTCATTACAGTTTTTCTTTTCATCTAGTTCGCAGCATAGTGTTGATCACATCGTCCTTTCAGGGGGTACATCATCATTAGTTGGTATTGATGCATTGCTAGAAGAAAAACTAGGAACACCAACAACGGTAGCGAACCCTTTTTCTCAAATGACATTGGCGCCAAAAGTGAAGGCTCAGGCGCTAAATAATGATGCACCGGCAATGATGATTGCAACGGGTCTAGCATTAAGGAGTTTTGATTAATGGCTAAAATTAACCTTCTTCCGTGGCGTGAAGAGCTTCGTAGGCAGAGACAAACTGATTTTTTGATATTTTTAGGCATGGGTGTGCTGGCGTCAGTTTTAATAATGGTGATGGTGCACTTTGTGATTGAGGGGCTTATTGAGACACAAAATAATCGTAACCATTTTATACAGAATGAGATTTCGGTTTTAGATAAAAAAATTAAAGAAATTAAAGCGCTTGATAAAACCAAAAGTAAATTATTGGCTAGAATGGAAGTCATTCAGCGGCTACAAAGTAGCCGCCCAGAAATTGTTCATATGTTTGATCAACTGGCAAAAACAGTACCAGAAGGCGTTCATCTTACTAAGTTTAATCAGAGTGGTAATAAACTTATCATTGAGGGAAATGCGCAGTCTAACACGAGAGTATCAGCTTATATGCGTAATTTAGAGCAATCCCCTTGGTTAAAAGGAACAGATTTGAACGCAATTCGTTCAAAGGGCGTTGATGCTAATAGCTTCACCTTAAAAGTTGCTCAGACTAAAATCGGGGAGCCTACGGAGGGGAATAGATGAATTTTGATGAGATTAATTGGGATTTTAATGAGGCAGGTAATTGGCCGAACAGTATAAAAGTAGCAGCTATTGCGGTTGTAAGTGTTACTTTGTTGGTTGCTTGGATTTACTTTGACACGGTAGATCAGTGGGATGGACTAAAGAAGGTCGAGAAAAAAGAAATAGCCTTAAAGAAGACCTTTGAGCGAAAGCAGGCGAAAGCGGTAAACCTTGAGGCATACAAGCAGCAGCTAGTCGACATGCAGCAACAATTCGGCGCTATGTTGCAACAACTGCCGAATAAAACACAAATTGCAGATTTATTAGTAGATGTTTCTCAGGCCGGTTTAGCCAGTGGTTTGGAGTTTAGTTTGTTTCAACCATCAGGTGAAAAACGAAAAGACTTTTATGCTGAAAAACCTATTAAGTTAACAGTTGTGGGCAGTTATCATGAATTTGGTGAATTTGTGAGTAATTTAGCCGCCCTACCACGCATCGTAACGCTACATAATGTGTCGCTGGCGCCTGCAGGGAAAGGTGGGGGTATGACAATGAACGCAACAGCTAAAACATATCGTTATCTAGATGAGGATAATAAATGATGAGCGGCCTCGATTTGAATAAATGTATAAAGCTTTTAGTATCAATGGTGTTAATGGTTGCCCTTACAGCTTGTGTGAGTGAAGAATTTGATGATTTGAAATCTTATGTCTCACAGGTGAAGTCTAAACCAGCAGCTCCTATAGAGCCAATGCCGATTATAAAATCTTATGAAGCATTTAATTATAATGCAGCAGGCTTACGTAACCCATTTGAAAAACTAGATGAGCCTCAGGTATTAACGGAAATGGTAAGTGCAGAAGGGCCTGGGCCAGATTTAGAGCGTGGAAAAGAAGAGTTAGAAGCATACCCATTAGATACGTTACGCATGGTAGGAACCCTCTCGAGAGACGGAAAACTTTGGGGTCTTGTAAAGGCAAATGATGGCGTTATACATCGGGTTCAAGCGGGTAATTACCTAGGTCAAAATTTTGGCAAGATTGTTGGGGTGCAAGATCAGCAAATAGATCTGGCAGAATGGGTTGCTACAACTACGGGCAAGTGGCAGGAAAGAGAAGCTTCTTTAGCTCTAGTTGAATAATGAAGAGAGAATTGACAATGAAACATGTAAATAAGGAAAAATTCATGCGCAAGTTTAATACAAGTGGATGGGGCGTACTAAAGCAAAAGGCGCAGATCGTAAAAGGAGTTCTTGTGGTGGCCTGTTGGGCGTCAATGTCAGTTGTTTCTGCTCAGGCAGCCACTTTAGAGAACATTCAATTTTCTGGTTTACCCGGAAACAAGGTGCAACTTGAATTAAAGTTAGACTCGGCCCCGGGAGAGTTAAAGACGTTTAGTACAGACAATCCAGCGCGAATCGCTATAGACCTTTTAGGCGTGAATAATGAAGCTGGTAAAACGACTATCCCGATTAATATTGGTAAGGCGGTTAGTGTAAGGGCGCTAGAGGCGGGTGGTAGAACGCGCGTGGTCTTAAGTCTTAATGATGCCGCCCCTTATGCTACAAAAATCGAAGGTAATAGTGTATTTGTTACATTAGGTAATGTAACAAGTGCTCCAATTATAGGCCGGTCAGCTGGCGTAACTGCGACCGCTAAAGCTAAAGCAGTAAGTGGTGTGGACTTTAGGCGAGGGGAAGAAGGTGAGGGACGAGTACTTGTTAGCCTGACGGACACCTCATCAGTGGTGGATGTTAAGCAAGAAGGCAACAGAGTTATTGTTGATATTCAAGATACTGCTTTACCAAGTGAATTAGCCAATAGCTTAGATGTATTAGATTTTGCAACACCGGTTAAAACGATTGATGTCATGCCATCTGGTAGTAATGCTCGCTTGTCGATAGCTGCAATTGGTCATTATGAGTTTTTATCTTATCAAATGGATGAGCTGTTAACGGTTGAATTTAAGCCACTTACAAAGCAGCAGCAAGAAGAGTTAGTAGCTGATAAGTTCCCTTATACGGGCGAGAAGCTTTCTTTGAACTTTCAAAGTATAGAAGTTCGTTCAGTCTTGCAGTTATTGGCAGACTTTACTGATATGAATCTTGTTGCCAGCGACTCAGTTGGCGGTAGTGTCACCTTACGTTTGAATAATGTGCCTTGGGACCAAGCATTAGATATTATATTAAAAAGCAAAGGTTTGGCGAAGCGCATTACAGGGAACGTAATGATGGTTGGGCCCCAGGCAGAAGTCGCGGCGCAAGAAAAGTTAGAGTTAGAAGCTAAAAAACAAGTCGTTGAGCTATCTCCGTTGCTAACAGAGTTTTTCGAAGTAAGTTATGCAAAAGCATCAGACCTAGTGGCTATATTAAAGTCAACAGGCAGTAGAGGCGGTGATAAAAATGATAGGCTTATTTCTAGTAGAGGTAATGTAACGGTAGATCAAAGAACGAATACCTTATTAGTACAAGAAACTGGTGAAAAGCTAGTAGAGATTCGTAGAATTATAGAACGTTTAGATCGCCCTGTGCGTCAAGTGATGATTGAATCGCGGATAGTGATTGCAAATGATGATTTTACACGTGATTTAGGGGTTAGGTTTGGCCTGACGGGAATAACAGGAGGAGGTGTTGCTACGGGAGATGCGACTACAGTAGTGGGTGGAGCCTTGGCAAACGGGGTTACTGTTGGTGCTGGGAGTATCTTTGATGTGGATGGAAGTGAAGGTTTAATGGTTGATTTGCCTGCAGCGAGTCCTGCAGGGGCTATACAGTTTATTGTTGGTAAAATTGGTAGTTCATTATTGCAGTTAGAGCTGTCAGCCTTGCAAACAGAGGCAAAGGGTGAGGTTATTTCTAGCCCGCGTGTGATAACGTCAGACCAAATTGAAGCTGAAATTAGTCAAGGTGTTGAAATACCTTTCCAAGAAGCCTCATCATCGGGTGCAACGTCAACTAGCTTTGAAGAAGCTGAGTTAAAATTAACGGTGACCCCAAGAATAACACCGGATGATCGAATTAATTTAGAGCTGAATATAACCAAAGATTCACCTGACTTTTCAAATGTTCAACCTGGTGGTGTGCCGATTAATACTCAAGAAGTTGATACGACAGTATTAGTGGATAATGGTGATACAGTTATTCTCGGTGGTATTTATGAGCGATCAAAAGACAATAGTGTACGTAAGGTACCGTTTTTTGGAGATTTACCAGGGGTTGGTGTTTTGTTTAAAAAGAGCTTTAAACAAGATAATAATAGGGAGTTGTTATTCTTTATTACACCTAAAATTCTAAAAGATAATTTAACGGTGAATTAAATTTAGTTAGGCATAAAAAAACGGGGCAAAGCCCCGTTTTTTTATGCCTAGAGTTTATGGGCGCCGGCCCACTCGTGGTATAGTTTTGCCCATACGAAAAACCTAAATATTAAGAAATGCCTAAAAAAAATAACATTTATCTTGTCGGCCCCATGGCAGCAGGCAAATCAACGATTGGGAGATTATTAGCTAAACGATTAAAGAAAGAGTTTTATGATACAGACGCTGAAATAATAAAGTGTACAGGCGTAGAAATTTCATTGATATTTGAGCTTGAAGGTGAAGAGGGATTTAGAAAAAGAGAGACAGAAAAGCTGAGGTTGCTATCTGACGAAAAAGGAGCGGTTATTGCAACAGGTGGTGGTATTATTTTAAACGAAGAAAACCGCCAACGTATGCAAGAGACAGGGTGGGTTATTTACTTAAAGTGTTCTGTCGATCAACAATTAAGCCGAACACGGTTTGATACAAAAAGGCCTTTGTTGCAAATTGAAAACCCGCGAAAAAAGCTGGAGGAATTAATGCAGCATCGAGCACCATTGTACGAATCAATAGCCGATATGATGATTAGCACGAATAAAACGAATAGTAAAAAAGTCATTTCAAATATTCTCGAACGATTAAATAACAGATGAAAAGCGAATTGGAAGTATTAAATGTAGAGCTTGGCGAGCGAAGTTACCCCATTTATATTGGTCAGGGAGTGCTAAATGAGCAACAAATATTAGAGGAGTATATTGATGCTCAGCAGGTATTAATTGTAACGAATGAAACTATTGCACCTATTTACTTAAGCCATTTTGTCGACCAGTTTTCCGAAAACATAGTCGTTAAAACATCGATCCTACCTGATGGGGAAGTGTTTAAAAACTTAGAAAACTTAAATAAAATTTTTGATGCGCTTTTAGAAAATAAGTGTAACCGTCAAGTAACATTGATCGCATTGGGTGGCGGAGTTATTGGAGATATGACGGGTTTTGCTGCCGCCTGTTATCAAAGAGGAGTGAATTTTATTCAGGTGCCTACCACCTTGCTTTCACAAGTAGATTCATCAGTAGGTGGTAAAACAGGCGTTAATCATCAACTTGGAAAAAACATGATCGGAGCATTTTATCAGCCAAAATGTGTTCTGATTGATACCACCGTACTGTCAACATTACCTGACCGAGAGTTGAGTGCGGGGATTGCAGAAGTCATTAAATATGGCGCGATATGCGATTTACAGTTTTTTGAATGGCTTGAGCAAAACATAGACAACTTGTTGCTACGAGATAATGCAGCGTTAACGTATGCCATCAAGACCTCATGCAAAAAGAAAGCAGAGGTTGTAGCGAAGGATGAGAAAGAGTCGGGTATTCGGGCAACACTGAATTTTGGTCATACATTCGGGCATGCTATAGAAACTCAAATGGGATACGGCGAATGGCTTCATGGAGAAGCGGTTGCAGTAGGTATGTGTTTGGCGGCAGATTTATCAGAAAAGTTAGGTTGGCTATCAGCTGAGGATAATACTCGAATAAGGTCATTATGCGCGAAAGCGAACTTACCTATTGTACAGCCGCAAACAATGGCCGCACTAGACTTTATTAAGCATATGAAGGTCGATAAAAAAAATGTGTCAGCATCTATTAGGTTGGTTTTATTAAAAAAATTAGGTGAGGCAACCATATATGATTGCACTGATGAAACCTTAATTAACGAGGTAGTCAATCGGCACAGTCGGGTGGCTAGTTAAGTGGATACAAGCCACTCAAAGAAGCAAACAGATCATTTGGAAAATTTCTTCCCAGCAGAAAGGCAGCGCAGGCTCGATTTAATACTTCACCTAATTCCTAATACAAGGCAAACCATTCTGCTGAGAGGTCCAGAGCAGTCAGGCAAATCCTTTTTTATTAGCGAGCTTCACAAGCAGGTCGATAAAAACTGGCAATGTTGTTCTATTCAAGCAGATCAGTTAATGCAAACTGATGAACCGTTGCGAGTGTTAGCGGAGGCCATTAATGGGCTAGATGAAAAAAATCATCAAATACTGGTTAGATTAGAGTCATGGTCTAAACTCGGCCAAAAAGTGATTGTTTGTGTTGAGAATGTGCATCTCTTAGCTGTAGAGCAGCTTAATTTTTTATTTAAGTTGGTAGATAATTACGAGTGTATCCACATCGTATTAACATCATCGGAGAATTTAGGCAGCTCCATGGAGTCTCGCTGTCAGTTGGTAGACCTTGAACCCTTGTCGCAAAAACAAAGCAAACAGTATGCGAAGTTATGGCTGCAAAGCAAAGGGTTGGAGTTTGCCAACTTAGCAGGACTTGATGATGTAGTTTTATTTATCGAAACAGGAGGCTTGCCTGGACGAATAAATGATGTGCTAGTGCAAATGTCTAATAAGCCGATTATAGGGGAGTCAAAAAAAACCGTAGGTAGGTTGCCAATGATCTGGCTGGTAAGTTTAACGGTCCTGGTAGCTAGTGTGTTAATGATTATATTTTTATACTCTGAGGAAGAAAATAGAACAATAGAATCGGTAACGCAGATCGATAAACCAGCGCAAGAAGTAACAAGTCGGCCGTTAGCATCATCGGTGTTAGATAACGCAATCAAGGAGCCGGTTATTAACAAAGAAGTAGAGCGAGTTAACAAGGTGATGCCTGTTCTTAAAGCAGACCCCGTACCAATCGCTTTATCATCACCTCTAATTCAGCAAGAAAAAAACCTGCCTCCAGAGATTATAAAAAAACCTCCAGCTGCTAAAGATAATGTTTCATTACAAGCGCCAGAGACTAAAAACCTACAAGCAAAGCCAGCGGTTGCTGAAGAGGCATCAATATTACCTAAAGAAGAAAAAGCTATTGCTGAAAGCCCCAAAGAATTAGATGAGCTGCAGGAACATACGCTTTGGGTGAAAAGTCGTGACAAAAACCACTACACTTTGCAACTAATAGGCGTCTCGACCGAAGAGTCAGCGAATAACTATATCCTTAGGCATAAAGAGCTTCAACCATTGCATTTTTTTCAAAATAAAAAGAACAAAGGTCAATGGTACAGTGTTATTTATGGTGACTTTGCTAATAAAGAGAAGGCGCTAGAAGCATCTAGGCGCCTGCCATCGTCATTGGGTAAGTTGAAACCGTGGGCGCGAAGTTTTGATGGGATACAGGCCGATCTTTTGGAGTAGCCTATCGGCAAAGTAAGTTTGTTTAACGTGGAAGGTGGGTTGTTAGAGCACATATTTGTATTGAACTGGCGGTAGCGTATCCGTAAAATTGAAAAGTTCTTGTCTGATTGCTATAATGTCCGGCCGACTTGCGTGTTAGTAAGTTGTATTTTTAATAACTAAGTACATAAGGTTAGCCGAGTGAAACAAACCTCAATCCCTCAAGCGGGTTTATACGACCCTGCGTTTGAGAAAGACAGCTGCGGATTTGGACTAATTGCGCATATTGATAACAAGCCGAGTCATTGGTTAGTTAAAACATCCATCGATTCACTGGCTCGTTTAACTCATCGTGGCGCTATTGCTGCCGATGGGAAGTCAGGTGATGGCTGCGGTTTGCTGCTTAAAACGCCAGAAAAATTCTTTCGAGAAAAAGCCCAAGAACTAGGGGCAACGGCGGCAGAATTGTTTGCGGTGGGAATGCTATTCCTTAACCAAGATGAGGCTAAAGCAGCACAGGCAAGGGCAGTTCTTCAAGAAGAAATAGAAAGGGAAGGGCTAGCGGTGATTGCTTGGCGCGAAGTGCCTGTTAATACCGATGCCTGTGGAGAGCAAGCGCTGGCCACACTTCCATCTATAGAGCAAGTGTTTGTTAATGCGAAAGAGGGTATGGACAATGCCGCGCTAGATTGCCATTTGTATATTGCAAGAAGACGTGCGGAAAAGCGTATAGAGCAAAATGATGATATGTTCTATGTGGCGAGTTTGGCCTCAAATGTTATTTCATATAAAGGCTTGGTGATGCCTGAGTTTTTGCCAAGTTTTTACCTAGACTTAAATGACCCTAAGCTGGAAAGTTCACAATGTGTATTCCACCAGCGCTTTGCAACCAATACTTTTCCGCAATGGCGCTTAGCCCAGCCCTTTAGGTTTTTAGCCCATAACGGTGAAATTAATACCATTCGTGGCAATAGAAACTGGGCGCAAGCACGTAGTTACACATTTGAAACACCACTGATTCCAAATATGGATGATATTCGTCCGTGGGTTTCTTCAGTGGGTTCAGATTCAAACAGCTTAGATAATATGGTAGACGGTCTAATCGCGGGTGGCATGGATATTTTCCGTGTGATGCGCTTATTAGTGCCGCCTGCTTGGCAAAATGTACACACAATGGATCCTGACTTACGTGCATTTTATGAATATTCATCCATGCATATGGAGCCATGGGATGGACCTGCTGCCATCGTGTTGACTGACGGCCGTCACGTTGCGTGTTGCCTAGATCGAAATGGCTTACGCCCAGCGCGTTATGTGATTACTAAAGATCGCCATATCACCTTAGCATCAGAAGTAGGCGTTTACGACTATAAGCCTGAAGATGTGGTGCAGAAAGGTCGTCTAAAACCCGGTGAAATGCTAGCGGTAGATACTGAAAAAGGTGAATTGATTACACCGAAAGAGATAGATGACCGTTTAAAGTCCCGGCAGCCATATAAGAAGTGGTTGGCTGAGCACACAAAGAAGCTAAACACGGTACGTAATGACGACCCGTTGACATTGATACCGTTTGATAAAGAAACGCTAAACGTACATGAAAAACAATACCAACTAACGTTTGAAGAGCGAGATCAAGTACTTAAGGTGCTTGCTGAGGCTGGACAAGAGGCCATTGGTTCTATGGGCGATGATATTCCAATGCCTGTTTTATCAAGAAAAATTCGCAGTCCTTACGATTATTTTAGACAGCAATTTGCGCAAGTAACAAACCCACCTATTGACCCATTACGTGAACAAGTCGTTATGTCGTTATTAACGAGCTTTGGCCGAGAGAAAAACCTCTTTGAGGAGTCTGCTGATCATGCGCACCGTTTAGAGGTGGATTCCCCCGTGCTTTCAGCGTCTAAATTTGAAACATTGCTTAGTAATGAAGACGAGGCCTACAAGAGTGCCGTTATTAATCTTCAATATGACGCATCCACAATAAGTCTTAAGCAAGCAATAAACCAAGTTTGCGAAACGGTCCAGAAGCGAGTGCAAGAAGGTAACGTTGTAATTGTTTTGAGTGATCGCGGATTACAGAAAAACACCTTACCGGTTCATGCCTTATTAGCAACTGGCGCTGTGCATCACTATTTGGTTAAAGTTGGGCTGCGTTGTCAGGCCAATATTGTGGTCGACACAGCAACAGTTAGAGATCCTCACCAGTTTGCAGCCTTAATTGGCTATGGTGCAACGGCAGTTTGTCCGTATCTTGCATACGAGGCGATGAATGATATGGCCGAAACGGGTGATATCTCAGGTATTGAAGTGGGTGTGCTTGCGCAAAATTACCGCAAAGGCATCAACAAAGGCCTGTATAAAATATTATCCAAAATGGGTATCTCAACGATAGCAAGTTATCGTGGATCACAGTTATTTGAGATTGTTGGCTTGCAGTCAGAAGTGGTTGATACTTGCTTTAAAGGAACAACAAGCCGCATCGAAGGGGCTGGTTTTAAACAACTTGAAGACGAGCAAAAGCAACTCTCTAAAGCGGCTTGGAACCCACGTAAATCAACTGAACAGGGTGGTTTGCTTAAGTATGTTCATGGTGGCGAATACCACGCCTATAACCCAGGTGTAGTGAACTCGTTGCAAGAAGCCGTACGCTCGGGTGACATGAATAAGTATCGTGTTTACGCAGATGATGTGAATAACCGCCCTGCGGCCTCTATGCGTGATATGTTCCAATTAAAGTTGGATGACAAAAAGGCGATTTCAATAGATCAGGTGGAACCAGCCGAAAATTTATATGTACGTTTTGATACTGCCGCGATGTCTTTAGGTGCATTGTCTCCAGAAGCACATGAAACATTGGCTATCGCAATGAATCGTTTGGGTGGTCGTTCCAACTCGGGTGAAGGAGGCGAAGACCCCGCTCGTTATGGAACAGAAAAGCTATCTAAAATTAAACAAATAGCCTCAGGTCGATTTGGCGTAACGCCGCATTATTTAGTTAATGCAGATGTACTTCAAATTAAAGTGGCTCAAGGTGCGAAACCAGGGGAAGGTGGCCAGCTACCGGGTGATAAAGTGAATAAAATGATCGCCACTCTGCGTTATTCAAAGCCGGGTGTTGCCTTAATTTCGCCGCCGCCGCATCATGATATTTACTCAATTGAAGACTTGGCTCAGCTGATTTTTGACTTAAAGCAAGTAAACCCTAGTGCATTAGTGTCAGTGAAGCTGGTGTCTGAAGCAGGTGTAGGGACCATCGCCGCAGGTGTGGCTAAATGTTATGCAGATTTAATTACTATTGCTGGCTACGATGGTGGAACAGGTGCTAGCCCGTTAACATCAGTGCGTTATGCCGGTGCTCCTTGGGAGCTTGGTTTAACTGAAACACACCAAACCTTATTGGCAAATGACTTACGCAGTAAGGTTCGTTTACAAACCGATGGTGGTTTAAAAACAGGCTTAGATGTTATAAAAGCAGCCATTTTAGGTGCAGAGAGTTTTGGTTTTGGCACAGGCCCAATGGTCGCCATGGGGTGTAAATACTTACGTATTTGTCATCTTAATAACTGTGCAACTGGTATTGCTACCCAAGATAATGTGTTGAGAATGAAGCATTATCATGGTGAAGTTGAGTATGTAATGAACTACTTCCGTTTCTTAGCGCTTGAAGTTCGTGAATGGTTGGCGAAACTAGGTTTTAGTAAGTTAGAAGATATTATTGGTAGAACCGACTTATTAGAGCAGGTGGAAGGCGCAACGGATAAACAGAAAGGTTTGGAGTTACAACCTATTCTAGATTTCATCCCCGGTAATGAAAACAAAATGCAACACTGCATAACACCGCAAAATGACCCATTCGATAATGCTGAATTTGCTGAAGAAATGGTTGTTGATGTGTTACCAGCGATTGAGGCAAAGTCTGGTGGCTCGTTTAGCTATAAGATTGGTAATATTCATCGCTCTATTGGTGCTCGTTTATCCGGTGAAATTGCGAAACGATACGGTAATAATGGTATGTCTGATGCACCAATAGATATTCACTTCAGCGGTTCTGCCGGCCAAAGCTTTGGTGTGTGGAATGCTGGAGGTTTGAATATGACCTTAGAAGGGGATGCGAATGACTATGTTGGTAAAGGCATGGCGGGTGGTAAAATAATTCTAAAGTCACCAGAAGGTAGTTGCTTTAAGAGCCATGAAACAACCATTATGGGTAATACCTGTTTATATGGCGCGACAGGTGGCAAACTGTTTGCGGCAGGTTTAGCGGGTGAACGTTTTGCAGTTAGGAACTCCGGTGCCATTGCAATGGCAGAAGGTATTGGTGACCATGGTTGCGAGTACATGACTGGTGGCGTTATTACAGTATTAGGTGAAGTAGGGATTAATTTTGGTGCAGGTATGACAGGTGGTTTTGCATTTGTATTAGATGAATCACGTACGTTTGTTGATAAATATAACCATGAATTAGTTGATATTCATCGCGTTTATACAGAATCAATGGCGGCTCACAGTGATTACTTAAAAAGTCTTATAGAAGAGTTTGTTGTTGAAACAGGTAGTGCTAGAGGTCAAGACATACTTGATAATTTTGCTGATTACATACAAAACTTCTGGTTAGTTGTGCCAAAAGCAGCTGACGTTAAATCCTTACTAGATTCATTAAGCTCACAAGCAGCTTAACGCACAGAGATACGGAAAAAATGGCTAATAACTTTCAATTTGTTGACGTACCGCGTATTGACCCACAAAAGGTTCCTGCAGCGCAAAGAAAGCAGGAGTTTAAAGAGATATATGGTGAATTAGGGGCAAAGCATGCAGCAGACCAAGCGGATCGTTGTTTGCATTGTGGTAACCCATATTGTGAATGGAAATGCCCAGTGCATAATTACATTCCAAATTGGTTAAAGTTAATATCTGAAGGCAAGGTGATTGAAGCGGCTGAGTTGTCGCACAAGACAAATTCCTTGCCGGAGATTTGTGGCCGCATATGCCCACAAGATAGACTTTGCGAAGGCGCGTGTACATTAAATGATGAGTTTGGTGCAGTGACGATCGGCTCAATAGAAAAATATATTTCAGACGAGGCTTTTAAACAAGGTTGGCGTCCAGATCTTTCAGCCGTAGAAAGCACAGGCAAGCGAGTGGCTATTATCGGCGCAGGTCCGGCTGGTTTGGGCTGTGCAGATATTTTAGCGCGTAATGGCGTTAAGCCAATTGTCTTTGATCGCTATCCAGAAGTGGGTGGTTTATTAACGTTTGGTATTCCATCCTTTAAACTAGAAAAAAGCGTGGTGAAAAACCGCCGTGAAATCCTAGAGGGAATGGGCGTTGAATTTATATTGGGCACAGAAATTGGCAAAGATGTACCCTTTCAGCAATTACTTGACGAGTACGATGCAGTCTTTTTAGGCATGGGTACCTATAAGTTTATGAAAGGCGGCTTCCCCGGTGAACAGCTACAGGGTGTACATGAGGCACTTCCATTTTTAGTCTCTAACATTAACCGCTTAATGGATTTAGAAGGCGTGAATACAATTATGGGCGATGAGTTTATCGACATGAAAGGAAAGCGCGTGGTTGTACTAGGTGGTGGTGATACAGCCATGGATTGTAACCGTACCAGCATAAGACAAGATGCTACTAACGTCACCTGTGTGTACCGACGTGATGAAGAAAATATGCCGGGCTCACGTCGTGAAGTGGCGAATGCAAAAGAAGAAGGTGTCAACTTCCTCTGGAACCGTCAACCGATTGAGATTGTTGGTGAAAATAAAGTAGAAGGGATTAAATTAGTCACCACAGAACTGGGTGAGCCAGATGAAAAAGGGCGCCGAAGCCCCGTTGTAGTGCCCGGTACAGAAGAGATTGTTGCGGCAGATAGCATAATAGTCGCCTTTGGTTTTCAAGCAAGCCCATCCCCTTGGTTTGCAGATTTTGGTATTGATTTGGATGAACGTGGTCGCGTGATAGCACCGGAACACAGTGAGTTTGGTTATCAAACCAGTAATGAAAAAGTGTTTGCTGGGGGTGATATGGTTAGGGGGTCAGACCTTGTTGTTACCGCAGTATACGAAGGCCGTGAAGCAGCACAGGGTATCCTTGACTATTTAAACGTTTAACAGGCTTCAACAGACGTTCTCTATATAAATATATAGCTTTTTAATTTTAGAGTATTAAATAATGACGATATTAAAAAATGATTTAATACTAAGAACCTTGCGTGGCGAAAAAACCGAACGCACGCCGGTATGGATGATGCGTCAAGCAGGCAGATATTTGCCAGAGTATCGTACAACACGCGCACAAGCCGGTAGCTTTTTAGATCTCTGTAAAAATGCTGAACTCGCCTGTGAGGTTACGCTGCAACCTTTGGAGCGTTACCCAATGGATGCGGCTATCTTATTTTCAGATATCCTAACCATTCCAGATGCGATGGGCTTAGGTTTGTATTTTGAAGAAGGCGAAGGACCAAAGTTCGAACGCACGGTTCGAACGGCTGCTGATATTGATAAATTGTTTGTTCCAGATCCAAACCAAGAGCTTCAGTATGTCATGAATGCGGTATCGACCATAAAAAAAGGCTTGAATGGCGAAGTGCCACTGATAGGTTTTTCGGGTAGTCCGTGGACACTGGCTTGTTATATGGTTGAAGGCAGCGGCAGCAAAAACTTTGCCGCGGTTAAGCGCATGATGTATGACACGCCACAACTGATGCATCGCTTACTTGATATTATTAGTCAGTCTGTTATTAGCTACTTACAAGCCCAAATAGAAGCAGGTGCTGAAGTTGTAATGGTGTTTGATACTTGGGGTGGTAACTTAAGTACAAAAGACTATGAGACTTTTTCCCTTGCTTATAGCCGTAAAATTTCACAGGCTTTAGAGCTAACAAACCCAGAAGTTCCCAGAATGCTGTTTACCAAAGGCGCAGGTGTTTGGCTAGAAACAATGGCAGATGCTGGCTATAACGGTTTAGGGGTTGATTGGACAACAGATTTAAAGCTAGCACGTCAGCTCACGCAAGATAAAGTAGCACTGCAGGGTAACCTGGACCCAACCAGCTTATATGCCAACCCAGATATTATTCGTCAAAAGGTTCGTGATGTTTTGGCAGATTATGGTCATGGGCATCAACACATCTTTAACTTAGGCCACGGCATATTGCCTGATATTAACCCTGAGCACGTAAAAGCAATGATTGATGAAGTCCATCAGAGCAGCCCAGCTTACCACCTGTAACGGAGCTTACGGGCCAACTAAGCATGATAGATGGCCAAGACAAGCCTCGCGTAGAGATTCAATATTGTACGCAATGCCGTTGGTTATTGCGTGCTGCTTGGCTGGCTCAAGAGTTATTAACGACCTTTGAAGAAGACTTAGGTGGCGTCACCTTAGTACCAGCGAGTGGTGGTACTTTTGAAATAAATGTGCATTCAGATAAGGTGACAAAGCTTATCTGGTCGCGTAAACATGAAGGGCGTTTTCCTGAAGCTAAAGAAGTTAAGCAACGTATTCGTGATTGTTTATTTCCCGATAAATCATTGGGGCATTCAGATGTTAAAAACCCTAGCTAGGGCTTTTAGGTTGCTTTCTTTGGTGTAAGCATCTACATACTTTTATAATCGCACTTGGCTACCTATATGTCCGTAGTTAACTATCTATTAAAAAGTCATTAAGAAAGCAAGAAGCTTCATGACGCTAGGCTCACAACTTCTTGTTTATCGCCAGCAGTTTGTCAATGTAGCTGTTTTATTACCAGTTTGGCTATAAGTCATCGTCCCACACCTGTCCGATGCTTGAGCATTTTGCGGTACAGCTTGTAGCACAAAAGCGGTTGCTGTCGGTGCTACTAAAGCTGGAAATGAATAATTATAATCATCATGAGTAATGCTTGGGTCTAAGGTTGGAGTGCACCCTGCAGCGGTTGCGCAGGCAGCGGCTGATATAGGGTCATTAGTACCATTGGGTATTAAATAAGAATTATTTTCAGTGAAGCGACGCTCAAGGAAATTAGATAATTTCAGTAAGTCTGACTGGGCAGTTGTACGCTTAGTAGTACGAGTGTTTTCCACATACGAAGGGTATGCTACAGCTGCTAATATAGCGATAATGGCAACCACAATCATTAATTCAATAAGGGTAAAACCGTTTCTATTTTTCATTTTATATACTCGATAATAAGGTTATCGTAATTGACGCCATGATTGTCTGCCAGTAGGGCTGCCTGAAGATTCTAGGACCATATCTAGGTTACCACTAGAACCACTCGTATATTTACATTCGGCCCCATCAGCACAAGTGACGACTCCAGGCGTTTTTATGATGCCTAAGTCGGGCTTACGAATACCGCTAACTGGTAACTCTGCATCATCTACATCAATATCGCCATCGCCATCGGTATCGTATATTTGAACAAAGTCATTCACATCAAAGACACCATCGTTATTAATATCAAACGGAGTGGTGTCGAGACGACTACCATTTAATGCATCAATTTCCATTAGCCAGCTTGAACCACCCCAACCACAAGGGTCGGGATCTGGAATCAAGGTGGAAAAAATAATTCGACCGGCGCGTAATAGCGGGGCAGTAACGACTCTTTCTCCCTCTGCTCCATTGACGGGTGATTCTAAATCCATAAACCAACCTTCCTTTGTTGGGTAAGCAACCTCTGTGTCTGATGTTACTCGAACATCAATTAATGAAGAATCTGATGGAAGAGGGATAGCTGGTGCCTTCATCACGTTACTAACGGTTATTTCAAATGTTTCTTCAGCAAGAATGTCTTGTTCTTGTAAGTCACTTCGGTTTGATACTACAGAACCTTGATCCCTGATTCCATAGAATGTCTGTATCTGAGGGGTGAGACCAACAATCTGGTCATTGTTTTCAAAGTACTTCCCAGTACCAAAATATACCATCAAGCCACCATCGGGGTGTTTCCCCACCTGAGGCTTAGCTGTGATCGGTTGTGGAGTGGCAGAACCATCAACTGCTTGAAACAGTGGTGCAGGGCTTGGGTTTGTACCATAAGCTATTGTCCAAGTGCTTACATTGCCTGAGACATCAAATTTCCATAGGTTGCCAAGTAAGTCACCAGCATAAATAACATCGGTAATATGATCGCCATCTTCATCGACGGGTATTGGTGTTGATAACCCGTTGTTTACTGTTTTTGTATCGAAACTTTTAATAATGGCACCTGTTTCAATATCAATGAGGTAAAGCACAGCACTTCCGCTGTTACTTTCATAGCCATTCGCTACCACAGCGGCCCATTTATCATTATGTAGCCTAACAACAGAAGCTTGTGGCAGGGTATAACCTAGGTTGTTCCTTAGGCCAGGGAAATTTGTTGCATCGTCTAAGTCGGAAGCAGTCGGTGCTTGTGTGTTAGAAATTTCCCATAGTACATCAGCGGCTGTAAAATTTGATGGATCGCTAACGTCTAATGCAAATAAACCCCTGCCACCAGCACCTAAGGTGCCAACTAAGACGGAGTGCCAATCACTATCAAAATAAGCATCACCAGCACGGGGTGCGCCATCAACGAGGTACTTATGTGAAATAGAGCAGCCATCGCAACCATAATCTGGTGAGCTTAGGGTGCTTAATGAGCCGATAACTTCATTAGGTATGTAGGTGAATAATTCTGCACCAGTGGTCGCATTAATGCTGTGCAACATTCCATCGTTGGCGGAAAAGAAAAGAGCGGGAGTGCGTGATAGCTTCGTACTGCGAAATGCTGCATAACTACTAGCCTCTGTTGCATCTAACGCACTGTAGCCAAGGTTGTCTACATTACCTAAAAACCAAGGGTCTGAATTAACGATATCACCCATTAAGGAGTTTCTATTTCTAAAAGAGCCGCCATTTTGTAGTTCAGTGCTTGTGTCTCCGCGGATATGGTCAGCTCTTGTAGAGCCAAAGCTATCAACTGTGCCATAAGCATCTTGGTCTAATAGATCTTGTTGATCGCTGTTTAAATTAGCATATTCAAATATGATACCTCTGGGGACAGATGACTCCTCAGGGTTATAGGAAAAGATATTACGAGCACTTTCTGCTGGAATGGTGTTAGATGCATCCCAGGCTAAGGAGCCAATGCTGCCATCAGAGTTAAGGTGATAAGCCAATAGTTGGCCCGTCCAGTTGTCTGAGTTAAAGCGAGCTTGGTACACCATGCTATTGGTATCAAGGCGGGTAGAGTTGGTTGCAGCAGCAGCGGCAGAGCTTGTTCTAGCCACAATTTCATCAAAGGCTTTATTAAGTTGTTCTTCAAGCTTACCTGCATTGGTGACTAGGAAGTAACCATCTGGGTCGCCATCGCTATTGCTATCCCATTCACTGGTATCTAAGATGCCGTTTGCGTCCTTATCAGTCATTGACCACTTAGCTGCATACCATAAGGGGTCGTGTTTTATAAAGCTCGCGGAGGTTGAGCTGCCAACGGTAAATGTTCTACTAGTAGTAGTACCTAAAGCCACTCCGTCATTCCATGTGCCACCAGGTAGTATGCCGGGAGGTGTGTCGAGAAAGTAATCAGGGTCATTGCCAGCTGAGGTGTCGGTATCACGAATCTCAAGGTAAGTGCCATCTTCCGTCGTTCCCGAAATCACATAACCCATGTGTTGGATAATACAGCCCGAAGCATAGGTTCCAGTTAAGTTAACTTCAATTTGGTTCGAAGCAGTAACAAAAAATTCATATTCAGCAATCGCATCCATATCATGGTCGGCAGCTTGCTCAACATCTTCAAAATTGATATTAAACTTACCGTATGGGCGACCACCATTGATTGTTAAGTCTTCATTTCCTGTGCCAGTGTTTGCAATAACTTCAACATAAAAGTCTACTATTTGGTTGGTGGGCTGAAAATCAGTTACATCAGGGGTTATTCCGAGACAACCACCAACAGACTTTGCAAACGGTACCAAGGTAACTATTTTATTAGATACTGGGATTTCAATACGCGGTAATGGAGAGGCAAGTACAACAGACAAAGTATCGATATTTTGATCACCGTTGGCAGTGCTGATATCAGTTTGTTGGCCGTATAAACCCATGCTGCCTGCATAGTATCCACCTAATTTAGTGGGTTCTTCTGGAGCGAGGCCTCTTATGTTTTTAAAACTCGTGGCGACTTTCGCTGATGGCGTACCATCGCTAACACTGCCTGACTCACCAATGAAAATATTACTTGCTTCTGACTCACCCGCCCAAATAATATCAGCTAGGGCAGAGGCATCTAAACCACTTAAATCTCCTGAGTAGTTACTGAACGAAGAACCTGGAATTTGATCGGTATCGTATGAGGGATTAATATCACTGATAACGAGCTGGATAGGCTTCGCACAAGATTCAAAACCACCGCTCGTGGGTCGGTAAGGATCTAACCATGCAGGAAGTGCCAATCCAAGGTTGGAGTCATATGTACCACTATTATTGACACCTGTAGTAAAGTCGGAGGTTGGAGTTGATTTGCCGGCAAAATAACGCAGTACTTCGTACATCATTTCAGCGATGGGGTTTCCCCAATCATTAGCTTCACCATTAGAAATAGGGCTGTTAGTATTCCAAGCACCTGGCCAACCTGGCTCATAACTTCCACTATAGTTATATGCAACTATTGCAAGCTTGTCGATGGTTTCGACGATACCGTTGGAAGAGGTGAATATGCCGGTGTTTGGGTCAACCTCATCGGTGAAGCTAGAAATATTCTTTCTGACTACACCACCTTGAATATTATTAGTGTAAGAGCCGGTTAATAAGCCAAAAGCCATTGAGTCGTTATCACCATATTTTTGTAAAATACCTGTGGGTTTATAAGTAGTTGTTGTGCCATCACTATAGGCTTTACAGTTTGTTTCTAATAGGCCAGAAACACAAGCTTCTACAAGAACTTTGTAGTCTATAGGAGTTCCAAGGCTATTATCAGCAACAGGGCTCTCTTTGCTTAACCATTGCCATATGCGTTCAGTTTTATTGGTTAAAACCCGAAGTACGGGGTCACCAGCAGCAGATAAAGTTGTGCTAGCAAAAAGGTGCCGATTTCCCCCAGTGGGAACTGCAAGAGGTGCGTAATCTGCAATATCATAACCATCAACAGTGATACTGGTGTATTCCTTGCCCCAGCTATGCGCATCTTGTGGAATAAATGCGCGCTCTAGTATTGTTGATGATGTTGTATCTGTAGAGCGATAACCACCGTAAAGGACTTTCCTTAAAGCGTCCATTCGGCTGGTGGTGAGGTAGTTTAGGAAGTCACCGCTCCAATTACCAGCACAGGTTTTATCCGTTGTGGTTGAGTCTGGGGTAAATTTGTTAGAGCTGTAGTCGTAGCATTTATATGAATCGAAATAGCCAAAATAATCGATACTGGGGGTATAGCGAATATCTAGTGCGCCGTCGCTATCTAAATCGGACGCATCATTATAAGCTTCGTAATATAGCTTATGGTCGCGACCCATTGTTAGCATAAGGATGGGCGGAACACTGTTCGTTAAAAATAAAGGCACTTGTGAGACGGCTGCGGATGCTGTTCCAGCAGTGTATAAGCCAACTAAAGAGATGATGAGTAATTTTTGAAAGAGGGTTTTTAGCATAATATGTGCTCCTTAGTATTAGCGCTTATAGGTGCTTTGTAGCATAACAACGGCGGTATCTGTACCACCTGTTGCTCGTGAGGTAACCCGGTAATAATTACTAGTGAGGATAACTCCAGCCTCTAGACTACCGCCAGACTCAGGAACAGGTGGTAGCTCTTCAATGATATATGCGGGGGATGTTGCTATATCGGTGAGTGTTCCAGTATAGGCTACTACACCATTAGCAGTATCCGACCAATCTGTCACACTGTCATCCCAGCGTGCTGCACCTGCTGCTGTTGGTTGGTAGTGGCCGAGTGTACCACCTGTAAAAGAGGGTAATACAGTTGTTGCTCTAAGGTACTCTTCTGCTTCGCGCAGTGCCGATTCACCTGCTTGTAATGACATGTTTCTATCTTTGAAATTACCCGCCATTTTTTCTTCTAGAATGGTTGTTTGCATGCCAGAGATGCCAAGCAGCGTCATTATTAATAACATAATAAGACTAACAAATAGCACCGCACCGGCTTGTTTTTTATGGGGCTTGAAATGATAGTTCATATTTATTGCACCCGGTTTCTAATACCGACGACTGTTGTAAAAACTCGACGTAATCGGTTGTCTGCTGAGGTAACTGTTGCGCCATTATAGGTGTAAGTCAGGTTGTCAGTGGTTAGGTTGTCATCTTGAGTTTCTACTAATAAGCTGATTTCAGCACTGATCACATTGATCCAGTTAGCAGCTGTATTGACCGTGTTAGCCGTTTGGTAGGCATCGACAATATCATCACCACTGGTGTCTACACCATAGGTTACTTGCATATCTTCAACGCCTTCTATTAGCTCTAAGGGGTTTTGTGCAGATGTGGCTTTGGTATTGTCGTATACCCATAAGGCATTACGGCCGCCAGCACCTTGGCGTATGTAGTAGGTAAGGGAAGTAAAGCTGAGTAACTCAGAGTCAGCCCCATACAATTTTGCGTTGCCGGTACCACAAGAACCTGTACCAATACCTGTTTGGTTAATGCAAAAGTGTGTGCCAGTGTTTGTGCTAGCAGCATGAGTGATGGTTTGTGGGGTGCCAGTGGAAACAGTGGTGGCCTTGAAAATATGTGCATCCTGGCAATCTGAAATCATCATTGTATCGCCTGCAGCTAGGTTACAACTATTAGGGGATGAAACTTGTATATTGGCATTGGAGGAGGCTAATGATCCGGTTAAAGTTGCGCCACAACTCGTGCCTTTTTGAATGGTAATGGTATCGGTGCCGCCGACGACGGTGCCATTAATGCTTGCAGCTAAGGCAGGTGTCCATACGGTGGCTGAGGTGGCTTCATTGCCATTAATAGTACTGTCCTGACCATAGTTAGGGACAGGTGCATTAGCAACGGTTTGTACATTCATTGCTTCTATAGCTCTACAACCGGTATAGCCCGCTTCACGAACGTCTTTGGTAATAAACCCAAGAGCAAAACGGGCATTTTCTTGTAACCGAGATTGTTCCTCAGTTATTCGATGGGTCTGTTGGGTGGAGATGAAAATTTGACTGACACCTGCCGTTAATATTAGGCCAATGACCATTGCGATCATTAATTCAACAAGGGTAATGCCCTGCTGTTTAGCTCTTGGTTTGAGAGTCATCATAGCTCGGTGCTCATTGAGAAATTTTGAGTGCTACTACCACCTGTGCCACGTGAATCATCCCACTGTATGGTAATGGTGGTCACACCGGTAGCAGTAACGATGGCGCCATCCCCTGCAGGCAGTGACGCTGCGATGGCAGCTTTCCAAGCAATTCTGTCGGTATCTACAACAGAAGCGGAAACGGGTGATGCTGTTGCGAGAGCAATATCGTAGCCGCCTGCTTTTGCAACCAGTTTATTCACTCTCATACGATCTATAATGTCATAGACATGAATGACAGCTTCTGTGCGTAGTTGTGCACTGTGGTTGCTCTTAAGACTAGCAACCTGTAGCCCTGCAAGGCCTAATAAACCAATGGCTAACACAAATACTGCCACCATTACCTCTACTAGAGAAAAACCTCTTTGACTGGTTTTTATTTGCTTAATTAAGGGCATGATGAGGTTCCTGTTGATGTTCGAGGACGTCCAGACATACTGACAGCGACCGCTCTAGATTTAGATGTATCGGCATTGTTGGCGCATACTCTAAACGTGTCATTGGCTGTTCCACTAGAACTCCTCGATAAGCCACTGGGTAAATAAGCAATCCAATCATCATAATTGGCCCCTGTGCGTAGCGTATAGCCGTTTGGCAGTGAATCATACGTTCTTAAAAGACAGTCTTCGCCCGTTTCGCATAAGTTAGCATCTGCATCGTCGTCTAGAGTGCCATCTCCATTTATGTCAGTAAAAATATCCCAGCCACTGTCCCACACTTGGCTAGTACTACCTTTGCGATGAATAGTTACCTGAATGCCTCGCTTGATCGCTTCACTTCTAGCTAAATTAAGTGCAGATACTAGGTTGTTTGTTTGGGTCACCGTATGGTTTTTTCGTATAAACTCTTGATAACTGGGTACTGCAATTGCCAAAAGAATACCGGCAATAATAACGGTGGTTAAAAGCTCAATGAGCGTAAAGCCCTGTTGCACCTTTACGCTAATATGTTGTTGATGGGTATTCATAGTTTATGAGCCTAACAGGTTTTTTTATAAGGGCCAGTCATAAGAGATAAGTGGTATTCTCAATCGGATAAACGGTCGTTTTTTAGTCGTTATCGATTAATAAGAGGTCATCATCCAGACCAGGTGTGTTTTCATCTCCAAGCTTAATCATTAGCCGCACTTCATTTTTAGAGTCGGCATATAGCAGGGCATTTTCATAGCTAATTTCACCTTTTTTGTATAGTTCATAGAGGGCTTGATCGAAGGTTTGCATGCCTTGTTCGGACGACTTTTTCATCAAGTCTTTTAGCTTATGGACATCCCCCTTTCTAATATAATCTGATGCGAGCGGAGTGTTTATAAGTATTTCAATAACGGCTCTACGTCCCTTGCCATCGGTTGTGGGTACTAATTGTTGGGCAATTAACGCTTTGAGGTTGAGTGATAAATCCATGAATAATTGGTTATGCGCTTCTTCAGGAAAGAAGTGAATAATGCGATCAATTGCTTGGTTGGCGTTGTTTGCGTGTAGTGTTGAGAGGCATAAATGCCCAGTTTCAGCAAACGCGATGGCATGGTTCATGGTTTCTTGGGTACGGATTTCACCAATTAAAATAACATCAGGAGCTTGTCGTAGAGTGTTTTTTAAGGCGACCTCGTAGGACTCGGTATCAATGCCTACTTCACGTTGGCTAACGACGCAACCTGAATGGGGGTGCAAGTACTCAATAGGGTCTTCTATGGTAATAATATGTCCGGTACTGTTGTTGTTACGGTGTCCGATCATGGCAGCTAAGGATGTGGACTTACCGGTGCCGGTAGCGCCTACAAAAATAATGAGGCCACGTTTTGTCATGGCTAACTCATTGAGTATAGGCGGAATGCCTAACTCTTCTATTTTTGGTATTTTACTTTCAATACGGCGTAATACCATGCCTGCGCTACCCCTTTGCGTAAATGCACTAACACGGAAGCGCCCAATACCATGCTTTTGAATAGCAAATTGACACTCATTGGTTGCCGTAAACTCTTCTTTTTGTTCCGGAGTCATAATGCTAAGGACTATCTCAAGCGTTTGAGATTCACTTAATCGACTTTTAGAGACGGCTTGTAATTCGCCATTTATTTTTAAAGAAGGCGCCCATCCGGCGGTAATAAATAAATCAGACGCTTTTTTGTGAACGACAAGTTGTAACAGTGCATCAAAATCCATGTGTTGTTCTCCTTATTGGCTAGCTGAACGCTTTTTTATCGGCAGCTTTCATGCGGGCATCTTGTCGAGTAACTAACCCTGCTTGAACAAGCTCTGTTAGGTGCTGGTCGAGAGTCTGCATGCCATCTTTACGACTGGTTTGTATGGTGGAGTACATTTGCGCAATTTTATCTTCACGAATCAGGTTTCGGATAGCGGCTGTACCGGTCATAATTTCCCAAGCGGCAATTCGGCCCCCGCCAATTTTTTTCATTAGTGTTTGTGCGATAACGGCGCGCAGTGATTCCGATAACATGGAGCGTACCATGCCTTTTTCACCTTCTGGGAAGACATCAATAATTCGATCTATGGTTTTAGCGGCGGAGCTGGTGTGTAGCGTACCGAACACTAAGTGGCCAGTTTCTGCGGCGGTTAGCGCTAAACGAATGGTTTCAAGATCTCGCATTTCACCTACAAGGATGATGTCGGGATCTTCACGAAGCGCGACACGTAAGGCTTCACTAAAGCCGTGTGTGTGTTTATGTACCTCACGTTGATTGATGAGGCATTTTTTGCTTTTGTGTACAAATTCGATCGGGTCTTCAATGGTTAGAATGTGTTCGTATACATTGTCATTTTTGTAATCCATTAGTGCCGCTAGCGTGGTGGATTTACCCGAGCCTGTTGGCCCAGTAACTAAAACGATACCACGAGGTACGTTGATAATGTCTTTGAATGACTGCGGGCAGCCTAAATCTTCTAGGGTAAGAATATCAACTGGAATGGTTCTAAAAACGGCGGCAGCGCCTCGGTCTTGGTTGAAAGCGTTGACACGAAAGCGGGCGGTGCCAGGTAATTCAAACGAAAAATCGACCTCGAGAAATTCTTCGAAATCACGCCGTTGTTTATCGTTCATAATGTCATAAATCATGCTGTGAACTTCTTTGTGTTCAAGTTCAGGCATATTGATTCGACGAATATCACCATCAACGCGAATCATTGGTGGTAAGCCAGCTGAAAGGTGTAAGTCAGAGGCGTTATTTTTGGTGCTAAAGGTTAATAAATCTGAAATATCCATGTCTTAAATCCGTTTACCCTAGTGAGCTTAGTTATTTGTATAATGAATGAACTAGAAAATAACACTATCGTTAGTGCTTGTAAATCTAGTCTCTATTTCAAGTATAGGCAGGAATTCTAAATAATGCTTCCTTTATTACAGCGGTACTTTGCACAACAAACGCTTATTGCAAACTTAGTGGGTGAGCGACCCTTGCCGGTTAGGTTGCTTGCGGTGAGTAAAACCCGCCCAGCGAATGATGTAGTGGCGCTATATAAGGCTGGGCAGCGCGACTTTGGTGAAAATTACCTACAAGAGGCGCTTAAAAAACAGCAGTTATTGGCGAATTTTGATATTACGTGGCATTTTATTGGGCCTATTCAGTCGAATAAAACACGAGATATTTCGCGCTATTTTAGTTGGGTGCATAGTGTTGACCGCTTGAAGGTGGCCGTGCGTTTAGATCAGCAACGGCCTATTAACTTAGCGCCGTTGAATATTTGTTTGCAGGTGAATATCGATGAGGAAGATACAAAGTCGGGCTTTTATCTGGATGAGCTGTCGAATGTGATTGAGCCAATATTAGCACTGAAAAATGTTAACTTACGTGGGCTTATGGCTATCCCTAAAGCGCATAAATCAACTGATGAGCAACGTGATGGGTTTAAAAGGCTGGCACAGGCTCAAGAAAAGATTAATAAGTCGTTTAATATTCAGTTAGATACTTTGTCGATGGGGATGAGCGGTGATTTGGAGGCGGCTATTGCAGAAGGCTCAACGATGGTGAGAATTGGGACCGCGATTTTTGGCGAAAGGGTTAAGAATACGGTTTAATGGAATGTATGTTTTTTTAAGGTGAAGTGAGAATATGAATACACAGCAGATTGGATTTATTGGTGGTGGAAATATGGCCGCTAGTTTGATTGGTGGTCTTGTGAGTAATGGTTATCCTACTGATAAGATTACAGTGACTGATTTAGATGCTGAGAAATTGGCCTATTTAAGTAAAAAATTTGGTATTAATAATACGCAAGACAGCGGCATGTTAGCAGCTAATGTGGATATTTTAGTATTAGCGGTAAAACCGCAACATATGCGGCCAGTGGCAGAAGCGGCGGGGCT
The DNA here is from genome assembly GCA_913057515.1 of uncultured Cycloclasticus sp. Lineage (GTDB taxonomy): Bacteria > Pseudomonadota > Gammaproteobacteria > Methylococcales > Cycloclasticaceae > Cycloclasticus. Next base: position 53,668 of record CAJXOJ010000006.1, read on the forward strand.
GGCGATAAAGGAAAAAAAGCCAGTCGTTGTTTCTATTGCGGCGGGTATTCGAGTCGATGCACTAGACCGATGGTTGGGTGGTGATTTTCCAATCGTTCGGTGTATGCCTAATACACCGGCGTTGGTTAAAACGGGTGCGACAGGGTTATATGCAAGTGGCCAAGTTAATATCAGCCAAAAGGATCAAGTTGAATCGTTGTTACGTGCAGTTGGTGTAACCGTTTGGGTGGAAAATGAGGGAGAGTTGGATGCGGTTACGGCTTTGTCAGGTAGTGGGCCTGCGTACTTTTTTATGATGATGGAGGCGCTAGAGGCGGCTGGCATTGAAGCGGGCTTAAGTCAAAAAACGGCGCAGCTATTAACCCAGGAAACGGCTTTGGGTGCTGCAAAAATGGCGTTGGAATCTACTGAGACGGCGGGTGTGTTACGTGAGCGGGTGACCTCGCCAGGTGGGACAACAGAGCGTGCTCTTGGTGTGATGAAAGAGCAGGGATTGAGTGATATTTTACAAACAGCAGTGTTGGCAGCAAAACAGCGTTCGATCGAATTATCTGATGAATTAGGAGGCGAGTAATGCCAGCAGGCTATTTATCTAACCCATTGATGCTCATCATTAACTCCTTAGTTGGTGCGTATATCTTTATACTCATTCTTAGGGTGTTATTACAGTATACGGGGGCGGACTCACACAATCCTGTGTCTAGCTTTATTATTAAGGCAACGCAAGCTCCCCTAAAGTTGTTAAAGCCGGTTTTTCCAACAATTAATGGCATTAATTTATCGGCAATAGCGTTAATGTTGTTATTGCAAATGGGCTTAGGCATTTTAGCAATGGCTGGGCAACTGAATGTTTGGGTTGTGTTTATTTGGAGCCTGACGGAGCTGATTAGCAGCATTATTAACGTCTTTATTTATAGTATTTTTGCGACGGTTATTATCAGTTGGATTAACCCTGGTGCTTATAATCCCGTTGTGAGCCTGCTGCATAAAGTAACAGAACCTGTGATGAAACCCTTTCAGCGATTAATTCCACCAATGGGGGGGATGGATTTAAGTCCGATTGTGGCCTTGTTAGCCTTACAAGTCGTAAAAATGTTACTACTACCGCCTCTGTTTGCATTGATGTGATGGTAAATAAATAAGCCCTTTAATGTATAAAGCGGGGTGTTTTTGTAGCTTGGTACGTATTTGGAAGCAGGTGTTATGAGCTGTGGTATGTGATAAGAGATCGACTGAATATTATAGCTGGAAAGGTGATTTTTTAATTTTTAACGTATTTTTACAGCCGCGAGCAAGTGGAAACAGTCTTATAGGCTTGCATGATAAGGCAGTTAAAGTTTCGTTAACGGCTCCACCTATCGATGGAGAGGCGAATAAGCAACTGATTAACTTTTTATCGACGTTATTTGGTGTAAAAAAATCCGATATTGATATCATTAGCGGTAAACGCAGCCGGCGCAAACGCATCAGCGTGAGGAAGGCATCACAGTTCCCAGCAGAATTTTTTAAATAATCATCTATACTTTTGAAAACGTGAATGAAATAAACGTCTTCTAAATGAGTGATTAATAAATGAATCTTGATACACAACTCCGCAGTTATGATCTGTGGAAGCAATCAATGGCTGAATCGATACACGCTTATCAGAGCTGGCTCGATGATGCGAGCCTTAGTGAGAGCGAGATTGAGCTCATGTTGATTAAGAACTTACGTTTGCTGGAAAAAGATAGTATTACGATAGCTTTTGCTGCAGAGTTTTCGCGCGGTAAGACGGAGCTGATTAATGCCTTATTTTTCTCATCAGCGGGGATTCGTTTACTACCATCTAGCCCCGGTCGTACGACGATGTGCCCGACAGAAATATTTTATGATGCTAAAGAAGCACCTTACCTTCGCTTGTTAGATATTGAAACTCGTTCAAGTGACAAATCTATAGAGGATTATAAAAAAGAAGCTAAGCAGTGGACGCATATCGAGCTTGATTGTGATTCACCTGAAAAAATGCAAGATAGTTTTTTGGAGCTATTAAAATCTAAAACTGTGTCAGCCGAGCATGCTAAAACGCTTGGCCTAGCAGGTAAAGACGGTGAGCCTGAGGTAACCATTCCTTCGTGGCGCCATGCCTTAATTAGTTTTCCACACCCGTTGCTAGAAAAGGGCTTGACGGTATTAGACACCCCTGGCCTAAATGCACTTGGCAGCGAACCAGAGCTTACCTTAAGTATGTTGCCTAATGCACAGGCGATGATTTTTGTTTTAGCCGCCGATACAGGCGTTACGCAAAGTGATATGGCGATGTGGGAGCAGTATATTCAAGTGTATAGAAGTAAGCACCCACATGGTTTAGCGGTGGTGCTTAACAAGATTGATACATTAAATGATGAATTGATGAGTGATGATGATTGGGTTCAATCACTGCATAGGCAAACATTGGAAACAGCACGTTTATTGGCATTAGATGAGCAGGCTATTTTTCCCTTATCGGCAAAGCAAGCACTGATTGCCAAGATTAAGGGTGATGAACAGGCTTTGTCGATGAGCCGCTTATCTGGTTTAGAAAGCTTTCTATCAGATCGAATTTTAAGTTCGCAAAAAGAAATTCTTCAGAATAAGGTGATTGATGAGGTTTTAGATAGTATAGAACTGGCTCACAATAGCATGACCGGACGACTGCAAAAACTGGCAAATCATACAAATGAACTGAATGGCTTTTGTAACAAGTCTGAATCAGTGACGGCTAAATTATTACTTGAAACGCGAAAAGAGCAGACGGCTTACAATAAAGATATAGCTTACTTGAAAACTAGTCGGAATGGCTTTTACACGCAAATAACCGAATTATTAGAGGTTGTAAACCCAGAGCGTGTGTCGGGTATTATCGATGAGGGATGTGAGAAAATGGTTAAAAGCTGGACGATTATTGGTATTCGTCAGGGCATGAAGAATAGTTTTGAGGGCTTGAACTCATTACTAAATGAAACATTGGACACGACTGAGGCAAGCGTGAAATTATTGGATGCTATCTATAAACGCTTTAAAGATGAACACAAGCTTGATGTTGAGCAAGCTGCACGGTTTGATATTAAAGTATACCAACGACGATTGGATCAAGTGCTTCAAGATGGCTTAGAGTTTTGTGATAGTTCCGAGGCTGTGCTGACAGGGCAGAGTGCTTTAACGAAGCGATTTGTTGATACCATCGGTGAACAAGCGATAGCCATATTTAAGGAAGCACAAGCGGATGTTAAACGCTGGAAAGCTAGAGGCTTATCTAATTTGATTAGAGAAGTGAATGAGCACAAAATATTTATGGATAGTAAGCTAGATAGCTTACGAAGTGTTGCAGTTGGTCACGAAGAGCTAGAGAAGAAGGTGGCTAAAAATAAAGTATCAGAAGCGAGTTTGAGAACTCAATTAGAGACGCTTCAGCAGATTTGTAATGAGATTAAAGCACCGAGCTTGGTTGTAGAGCAAGATGTACGCGGTGCAGTTATTTAATAGCGTCAGCTAAAAAAATCATATCCCATACGCCATGGCCAAGACGTAAGCCACGGTTTTCAAATTTAGTTAATGGCCGGTGCTCTGGCCGCTCGGCATAATGAGGTTCAGTTGAGTTAGTAAAGCCCGGGTGGGCGTTTAGGGTGCTCATTATATGCTCGGCATAATTTTCCCAATCAGTTGCCGCATGAAATCGCCCGCCTGTTTTAAGTGTCGAGTGAATGAGGTTTAAGAACTCTGTTTGCACGATTCGGCGTTTATGATGTCGTTTTTTATGCCAAGGGTCGGGGAAAAAAAGTTGCACACAATCTAGGCTGTGCTCAGGAATGGCCTGCTGAAGTACTTCAATTGCATCGGTATCAAATAAACGAATATTGCTTAGCTTCTTTTCAAGAATGATGCGCAATAAATGCCCAACACCGGGGCGGTGAACTTCAATCCCGATAAAATTCCTATCAGGATTGTTTTCAGCCATGGTAGCCAAACTTTCGCCATTGCCAAAGCCAATTTCTAGCGTAATGGGGTGCTTGTTAGAAAATAATTCGTCAGGCTTAATTCGTACGCTTGAATCTGAGCCATACAAGGGCCAGCCGGTTTTAATGGCGGCTTCTTGCCCAGGGGTTAGACGGCCTTCGCGTTTTACAAAACTACGAATACGTCGTAAAAAATCGGGGTTGCTCTTCTCGCTCATGGGTGAAATCTAACTAAATTAAACCATCCAACGGTGAGGAGGCGGAAGCGTATCGACGGCGAGGCATACGGCCTGCTAGAAATGCCTCACGACCAGCCTGTACAGCCTTTTTCATGGATGAGGCCATCAATACGGGGTTGTTTGCGTGGGCGATGGCAGTGTTCATCAGAATTCCATCGCAGCCCAATTCCATACCAATGGCAGCATCAGACGCGGTGCCGACGCCAGCATCGACAATAATGGGTACCTTAGCATTTTCGATGATGGTTAAAATATTGTATGGGTTACGAATACCCAGCCCTGAGCCAATGGGTGCAGCCAGTGGCATAACAGCAACGCAGCCCATTTCTTCTAGCCGTTTGGCGATGATAGGGTCGTCATTGGTATAAACCATGACGTCGAAGCCTTCTTTTACTAAAATTTCAGCAGACTCTAAGGTGGCGGTAATGTCGGGAAAAAGGGTTTTCTCATCCCCAAGTACTTCTAACTTTACGAGCTTATGGCCACCAAGGAGCTCACGAGCAAGGCGGCATGTCCTAAGGGCATCTTTAGCAGTAAAACAGCCGGCAGTATTTGGCAAAATGGTGTATTTATCTGGGGAGATAACGTCGAGTAAGTTAGGCTCACCAGGGTTTTGGCCGATGTTTGTTCTGCGAATAGCAACGGTAACAATTTCTGCCTCGCTCATTTCAATGGCGGCTTGTGTTTCCGCCATGTCTTTGTATTTTCCAGTACCCACTAAAAGCCTAGAAGAGAATGTTTGACCGGCTATAATCAGGTCATCTGGCTGACCGCCACCAATGGCTTGTACGACTTCCACAGTATCTCCTTCTTTCAGTTGGATATTATTAAATTGGTCGGCGGGCTTTATTTCTTCGTTAAGCTCAATGGCAATGCGTTTGCCAGCTAAACCCATCCGGGTGACAAGTTGCTCTAGAGTTAAGCTTTCTTCACAGCTAAAAGTGTCGCCATTAAGTTGAATGTTCATGAGCGTGTTTAAAAATTAATCGTTTGCTGTATCTAGCTTACTTTCGCGCCTAGAACGCACGGCAGCCGCTAATTCTTCTAGTAATTGAACGCTATCATCCCAATTAATACACGCATCGGTAATGCTCTGGCCATACACGAGCTCTTGTCCTTCTACTTGGTCTTGTCGGCCAGCGACTAAATGACTTTCAATCATAACGCCACTAATGCGCATATCGCCACCGGCAATTTGTTTGGCGACATCTGCACCGACTAGCATTTGGCGCTCGTGTTGCTTGCTGCTATTAGCATGGCTCAGGTCAATCATCATGTGTAAATTAACACCAGCTTTGCCTAATTCGTTGGCAGCAGCGTCAACGCTTTCAGCGTCGTAATTAGGGCTTTTGCCACCTCGCAAGATTAAATGACAATCTTCGTTACCAGTGGTTTTAAAAATAGCGGAGCGACCTTGTTTAGTGACTGATAAAAAGTGGTGTGGCCGTACGGCTGCACCTATCGCATCAATGGCGACTTTGACGGTGCCGTCAGTGCCATTTTTAAAGCCGACTGGGCACGAAAGGCCAGACGATAGTTCTCTGTGTGTTTGGCTTTCGGTGGTTCTGGCGCCGATGGCACCCCAAGCAATCAGGTCGGATATGTATTGCGGCGTAATTAAATCTAGATATTCGGTCGCAGCGGAAACGCCTTGAGAGTTTAGCGTTAATAATAATTCACGAGCTATATGAACGCCCTTGTTGATATCAAAACTTTCGTTAAGGTCTGGGTCGTTAATCAGCCCCTTCCAGCCCACCGTTGTGCGTGGCTTTTCGAAATACACACGCATCACGATGATAAGGTCGTCAGATAAACTGTCGATGTAGGGCTTTAATCGCGAGGCATAATCTAAAGCGGCTTTTGTATCATGGATTGAGCAAGGGCCGATAACCACTAACAAACGATCATCTTCGCCATGCAATACATTGTGTATGGCTTCTCTGGTATAGGCGGTAGTTTTAGCGGCGCTGTCCGTTATGGGTAAGTTTTTATGCAGCTGTTCAGGAGAAATAATTTCCTGCATGTTTAGAATTCTTGTGTCGTCTGTTTGAATTGAGCTCATGTTAAGTCCGTTCTTTATTTACGTTGGTATAGGCGTAAATTTGAAAATTAATAAAAGGCTGGAAATAATACATCTAATCGGTTGATTTTACCTATTTTTTAACCAAAAATAGACCAAATATTATCAGTTTTATAAGGAAAGGGAATGATGGAAGGGAAATACGAGGAGATTTTTCAGAAAGTTTGTAAAAACAAATCTTCATTGCCGGCGATACCGGATGCTGGGATTAAAATTTTATCGGCGCTCAATCATCCAAATGGTAATGCAAAGATGTTTGCGAAGGTAATTGAGAGTGATATGGGTTTGTCGGGATTTATTCTTAAAACCACGCGTAGTTTACGATTTATGACTCGAGTGCCGCCTAAAAGTGTTGAGCAAGCGGTCGCATGAATGGGGATGCGGGAAACGTATCAATTATCCCTTAGTTTTTTGTCGAGATCCGTTTTTCGTTCGCCGAATAAACAAATTGAAGGATATATCAAAGAGGCTTATAAGCTCTCTACGAAGGTGGCGGTGATCTCATATTTTTTAGCAGGAAAAGTAAAAGGGGTGGCACCGGGCGATGCAATGTTGGCGGGGCTTTTTCAAGATATTGGCGTGCCATCTATTTTAGCTACATTAGAGGAGTACCCAGATATATTACAAGACCCTCAGAAGAGAAGAGCATGTATTGATACGCTGGCGCCTAAAGTTGGGGCGATGATTATGAAGCAATGGGGTTTTGATGAAATGGTTGATGTGGTTAATAGTCGAAAGAACTGGTTGTTAGATAATGAGACAGCAGGGCTGGCAGAACTGGTGTTAATTGCACGTGTCCATGCGGCCATTGGAACGGCTGAATTTAGGGAGTGCCCGCCGTTGTTTAAAATAGCTGCTTTTCAGAAGTTGAATTTAGGTGAGTTAGGGCCAGACAATACATTGCAAACACTGAATGACTCAAAGGATGAGTTGGCTGAAATGGAACGTTTGTTGACAGCGTAATTAATGATATTCATTCATGTTGTTTTAATAAAAGCTTGCTACTATCTCAATATGTGAAGTGTATGCTTAAGGGGAGTAAAGGTTATGGGAACATTATTAAAAGTTTTTGGTGGGTTAGTTTTATTATTGCTTGTCGCTATTATTGTTGTACCACTAGTTGTCGACCCGAATGATTACCGTGAAGAAATTCAATCGGTTGTTAAAGAAAAAACAGGGCGTGATTTATCGATAAATGGTGACCTTAGCTTATCCATATTTCCTTGGGTCGGGATCGGTATTAATGATGTCAGTCTAAGTAATGCGCCGGGCTTTAAAGCGGATCATTTTGCAGACATTAAAGAAGCAAGTGTAAAAGTTAAGTTGTTACCGTTGCTTGGTCGAAAAGTTGAGGTGAGTACGGTTGTTTTAAACGGACTGTATTTAAATCTTGCTAAGGACCGCACAGGTAAAACCAACTGGGATGATATGGCTTCATCATCGGTAGACAATGGCGAAAAACCGAGTGATATTGATGCTGATGAAACCTCGAGCGCAGCTTTAGGCGCTCTAGCGGTTGGAGGGCTGCAAATTATAGATGCAAATATTGCGTGGGATGATGCTAGCAAAGGTGAGCAATACCATCTTGCTGATTTAGATTTAACTACAGATGCATTATCGATAGGCTCGCCAATGGGCATTGATTTAGCATTTACCATCGATAGTAGTAAACCAAAAGCGACCGTGCGCTTGAAGCTTAATGGTGATTTGGTCATTAATTCAGCGCTAAATAAATTTGATTTCGAAGACTTGACGTTAGCGATTGATGCGGCGGGTGAGCCTATTCCTAATGGTGCGATGAAGGTTGATATAGCCAGTCACTTGATTGCTGATTTAGCTGGATCGGGCAGCCTAACTTTAAACCCAGTGACGATTCAGTTTGATGACTCCACTTTATCGGGTAATGCATCGGTTAATAATTTTGATAAGCCAGCAGTCACCTTTGATTTGGCAGTTGATACGATAAATGTTGATCATTATCTACCTAAAACAACAGAAAATAGTAGCAAAGGAAACGGTACTAATAGCGCTTCTGTTCCACCCCCTGCGGCAGCAGCATTAATTCCTGTAGAAACCATTAGGAACTTAAACATTAATGGTTTGTTTAAGGTGCAATCGTTGATTGTTAATGGTTTAACAGCGCAGGAAGCCAGTGTAAAAGTTATTGCAAAGAATGGCGTGTTGAACTCGGAGCAGAGTGTTAAGAAATTTTATAATGGTAGCTATGAGGGTAAAACAACCGTCGATGCTCGCCAAAATACACCGATTATTAGCCTTAAAGAGCAGGTAACGGGGGTTAATATAGAACCGTTGTTGGATGACCTGATGGGGGAATCTAAGATTTCTGGTGTGGCCAATATCAAAGCAGCGTTAACCACACGCGGCAATACAGTACCCGCGTTTAAGTCTGCTTTGAATGGTACGGCAGAGTTCAGTTTTAAAGACGGTAAGGTAAAAGGTATTGATGTAGCAGCGTTAATAAAGCAAGGAGAGGCTGTGCTTGATGGTGATGTATCTGCGATGACAACCCAAGGCAGTGGTGAAACAGCGTTTGCAAATATGTCTGGTTCGGCGCAAATAACGAATGGTTTGGTTAAAAATCAAGATTTGTTGATAGCTTCGCCCTTAATTAATATCAAGGGAGAGGGGACGGCAAATTTAGTCACTGAGGCATTAGACTATCGGTTAAATTTGCAAAGGACAAAAGCACTGAGTGAAACCGAGCAAGCAGATGAAAAAGACCTTAAAAATGTATTGATTCCGGTGAATGTGTCTGGAACATTTGCAAAACCAAGCATTAAGGTTGATGCGAAAGCGATTGTACTCGATACGCAAAAAGAAAAGATTGATGAAAAGAAAGCAGAGCTAAAAGAAAAACTTGATGAGAAAGTTGGGGATAAGCTAAAAGGCCCAGCGGGTGATTTATTAAAAAGCCTGTTTTAACCCAGCAAACTGAAGAGCTTTCGGTAGGGCCTGAGTATTTTCAGGCCCTTGTTCTAGGCTGGTTTGATTTACACGGCAGGAAAAGCTTGCCTTGGCAGCTGCCTCCAGAGCCATACCGTGTCTGGTTGTCTGAGATCATGCTGCAACAGACGCAAGTCACAACCGTCATACCGTACTTTGAGCGCTTTATTCAGCATTTCCCAAACATTGATGTGTTGGCAAAAGCACCATTAGATGACGTGCTGCATTATTGGTCAGGTTTAGGTTATTACGCGCGAGCAAGAAACCTTCACAAAACAGCCGTTATTATTGCGCAAGAGCATAAGGGGCGTTTCCCTGAGACAGTGGCAGAACTTGTTGATTTGCCCGGCATTGGTCGTTCTACGGCTGGTGCTATAGCCAGTTTATCAATGGGTCAGTCAGAAGCTATTCTGGATGGTAATGTAAAGCGCGTTCTATGCCGTTTTTTTGCCATTCAAGGTTGGTCTGGAAGTACTGCGATTTTAAAGCGTTTATGGGATATTTCAGAGCAGTTAACGCCTAAGGAGCGAGCTGGGAATTATAACCAGGCGATGATGGATTTAGGCGCCACGGTTTGTAAACGATCAAAACCTGATTGTTCGCAATGCCCTTTAAAGGCAGATTGTTTAGCGTTAAAGAAAAACTTGGTGCAAGAGCTACCAACAGCAAAAAAACGAATGAGCTTACCGGTAAAGAAACGCTATTGGCTGGTTTCAAAAAATGGGCAAGAAGTGTTATTAAAGCAAAGGCCGCCAGCAGGTTTATGGGGTGGCTTATGGGTGTTTCCTGAGTTTGAAACGTATGATGAATTAGTTGCCTGGTGTGATGGCAATGGCACTGATTTGAGAGGGGCAGAAAAGAGAGCTGAAAAACGTCACACATTTTCACATTATCACTTAGATTACACGCCCATCGTTTGTTCGCCACCGGTGAAACGAGCGAAAGTTGAAGAAGATAATAAATCCAGCTGGTATGAAATAAACAGCCATGTGAAAATAGGCCTCCCAAAACCGGTGAGTGAATTAATTGCTCAGCTAACGAATGAATCATAAACAGAGTTAATACTATGTACTGTCAAAAATTAAAACGCGAAGCCGATGCCATAGAAAAATCCCCTTTTCCAGGTGAGCTTGGCGAAAGAATTATGCAAAATATATCCAAAGAAGCGTGGCAAATGTGGCTGGGGCAGCAAACGATGATTATTAATGAAAATAGATTAACGCCGTTTGAGCCCGAAGCACGTGCCTTATTAAAGGCAGAAATGGAGAAATTTCTATTCAGTGACGACGCGCAAGCACCAGAAGGTTACGTTCCGACCACTAAATAACAGCATTTTTAATAACCTTCTTGACTAAATGTGCGTGCCGCTGTTTAATACGCGACCACATCTTAGATGCCCAGATAGCTCAGTCGGTAGAGCAGTGGACTGAAAATCCTCGTGTCGATGGTTCGAATCCGTCTCTGGGCACCATTTGTTATAAAACCTCAGCTGCTTTTGTAGCTGGGGTTTTTTTATGAGGCCTTGTTTTACTCTTTGGGAGTGTAGAAGGCTTAAACACGAAGGGTCTCAACTTGAAGCGTTTTTTTATTTATAAAAAAACCAATAATTAAACTGGATGGTGATTCTTTAAAGTCGGCAGACTTTAGGTAGTCGGTTAATTTAAAGATCACTGTGCTGTCTTGCCCCGACTAACTCCACCCTCTTGCTGGATAATTAACTAAGACTGTAGAGTTTAGGTCTTTGTCTAGTTTAATGGCTATTTTAGCGTTATCTTTTTTGAATATAACTAACGCAGTACACCGTTTTACTTAAGTGAAAGAGGGCTTTAGTCCGGCTGCGCGCGGCGATGGCAATTTTGCCATAACCTAGAATAAAGAGACCATACAGGATTAACAGCTTGCTATGACCTGATCATCGTGGTTACAGATTTGCAATCTGGTGTACTGGCATCAGAGGTTAAAAAATAATAACTGATGAAAGTGTAATAACCTGTTGCTCTGTCGCTTCCACTATTAGGTGAGTGCAAGCGAAAATAGCGATTACTGATTAGTATACCTTGTTAATTAAGAAGCCTATGTTTTCCCAATAATCGCTAGTAAATCAAAAATATAAAATAGGCTAACTATTAAATGTACTATCAAGAATGAGGCGCACTTGGAAGTAAACAGTTGTGTGCTAGACTTAAAACCTAAGTGTTTTATTTTACTTCAACTGAGTGAGTTAATACGTGCTGAAAATAATAGTGCTTAAATCTATATTTGTATTAATGGTTAGCACGCTTTTTTATGCTACACATTCTAGTGCTTTTAGCTTTCATCACGGTGGCCTGAAGGGCAACCTTGATACCGATTTGACCTATGGCCTTTCAATCCGTACAGAAGATGCTGACAGCGATAACTTAAATGCTTATGGCAATCGAAACTTTAAGCAAGCCGGTGATTTATTTAGTCACAGCATTAGAGGCTCTAGTGCGCTTAGTTTGAGTTACAAAAATACAGGGCTATTACTCCGCGGCAACTATTATTATGATGCTCAGTATGATCAAGAGGCGCTCGCAGAGGATGCAAAAGATATACTTGTTACACATTTATCGATAACCGATGCATTCATTTATGGTTATTTTGGGCCTGATGAGCAAGTTAATATTCGCTTGGGTAAGCAAGTTATTAGCTGGGGAGAAAATACCTTTATTCAAGGTGCCTTAAATGACATTAATACTTTGGATATCAACCAACTTAGACAGCCAGGCAGCGCCTTAAAGGATGCCTTTATTGGTACTCGGGCGGCTTATGCTTCATGGAATATCAACTCCTTATGGATGTTGGAATCGTTTTATTTATTTGATTTTGCGGCTATCCAAACTGATCCCGCAGGGGCTTTTTTTGCAACACTAGATGCGATTGGCGATGGCGGTGGCTATGATGCTGCAGGGGATGGTGTTTTAGATGGAGCATGCCAATCACCCGATGGGCTTTCTTGTGGCTTAGCAGGGCTTGTTAGAGCAGGCAACAAATATGCTAAGGGTGGGCAATATGGCTTTGCATTAAGGAGGTTCTTTCCGAATCTATTTAATGGCAGTGAGTTGGCTGTGTATTATCAAAACTTACATGATCATTTGCCCACGATTTCTTCTTATTATGGTGAAGGGCAATTCTTTCTCGAGTATGTGGAAAATATTGAGCGATTTGGTATTTCTTTTAATACCAACATTTCAAAATGGTCCATTAGCGGCGAATATAGTTTACGCAAAGACGCACCTATACAACTCACCGATGCCATATTAGTTGCAAATATCGGCGGTATTGCCGTTGGTCAATGTGCATTAGGGTCATGCGCGCTCGGACAAAAAGTGAGCGGTTATGACACATTAGATCGACATCAGATACAAATGACATTTCAGCGCAATTGGGGAGTTAACTACACCTTAGGGGCTAATGATAGTTCGAGTATTATAGAGGCCGCTTATGGCTGGTTAGACGACAGACCGCATAATGTCGTTTTAGACGCCTCTATTACCGGACCGGCTAGAACATTATTTAATTCAAATGTTAGTGACCACTTTTGGGGCTTTCAGATGTTACACAGCCTTACATACAATGGAGCCTTATTTAGAGTCGTTAATTTATCTCCCTATGTTGCGCTACAGTACGATGTGGAAGGTGTTTCCAATGAAATTTCTCCAGTCTTTATTGAGGATAGGAAGGCGCTTACCTTGGGCCTAAACTTTAGTTATGGCAGTGAAACTATTACTGGCGGACTGAGTTGGACGATGTATGATGGCTCCAATGCTTTAGTCAACGAAGGCGGTGGTCGATTAAACAATGCCACCGACAGGGACTTTATTCAAGCGAACATTAGTTATGCTTTTTAAACTTTTAACTCAGCAGATAGGATTCTTGATAATGACGTTACTCAACAACTTAAAAAAACGTCGCTTTTTAATCGCTGTCTGCCTTATTTTTCCTACCATGGCAATGGCAGAGTTAAGCCTAGAAGACTTGTCTCGGCTAGGCATTGAAGGCACTGAATTAACGCCTATGGGGGCTATTCGTGCCGGTAATAAAGAAGGCACTATTCCTGCGTGGAGTAGTGAGCCAGCGAAGAACCTAAATGCTGGCGATCAAAGCAGTTTGGCTGACCCATTTGCCGATGAACAGCCTTTGTTTCGTATTACGGCTGACAATTACACCCGCTACCAAGACAAGCTTACCCCGGGCCAAATTGCTTTATTTAAGACCTACCCCGATAGCTTTTTTATGAATATTTATCCAAGCCATAGAACTGCGGCCTACGACAAATGGGTTTACGAGGCAACATTAGCACAAGCTAAAAATATCAAGATATGCCCTGAGTTTGCGAGTGAAAACAAGGCCTGCCTAGTTGACCAGATTGATGGCGGCGGCGTACCTTTCCCCATCCCTAAAACAGGTATTGAGGCTATTTGGAGCCACTTTTTAGCCTTTCGTGAGCGATCTATTAATACCATGGTAAATGGTGCGCTAATTGATTACTTTGGCAAGAGAGTGGATGTTATTACTCAATTACGCCAAGTTTGGCCATGGTGGGCAGCCGCTAATAGTCCATTGAAAAATGCACCTGTGCTGACTATTAAAGGGGGCGCCACTTTTTGTGGCTCACAATTATTAGTGAAGCCTGTTCGTACCGCGGGCCTAGCCTTTGGTGCCTGTTTATATTCCAATAACATGGCTGCTCATGGTTATATGTACCTGCCGGGGCAACGTCGCGTGCGTAAAGCACCTGAAATTGGCTTTCATGACAGCCCTGCCTTTGGTTCAGATGGCCTGCTGCTAGTTGAAGACCGTTGGATGATGTGGTTTGGCGGCAGCCATTCACGATTCAATTATTCAGTGCCGATTAGGAAAGAGTTTTATGTGCCTTATAACAATAATCGACTCGCGCAAAAAGACACCTCTTTTGATGAGATTTTTGGGAAAAAACATCTGAATCAAGCACTGGTTCGCTATGAATTGCACCGTGCCTGGGTGGTAACGGCCACTTTGCGAGAGGGTGAAAAGGATTTATATTCTCGCCAAACCGCCTATTTTGATGAAGATAGCTGGATGGCGCTGGCTAACGAAACCTATGACGAGCAGAAGCAACTCTGGCGTGTGGGTGAGCAATATAATGCTTTTATACCTGGCTATAACCTTACGCGGGCTGTCGGTGACGTTCATATTGATTTAATTAATGGTCGGTACGCCAGCTATCCATTTTGGCAATACCAAACTAATGAACTAGAAGGATTTGGTCCACCTCGGATAACGGTAACAGACGATCAGCCGATTGACTTTAATGTTGATATTTTTACTCCTCAAGGCCTAAGACGGTTAGGCCGGCGTTAGAGTGACATTAACGACTTAACATATAAATCTGATGAAAAAAAAACATGCTTTCAGTCATCTCGTTAAGGTACTTAAACGGGGGTTACAATGCTTTTCTCTTTCAGCAATGCTGGTACTGTTGAGTGCTTGTGGCAGCGAAGAGGATATACAGCAGGTCAGTTATGATGAACGCATAGACCTTAATTTGTTACATCAACCGACTGATCGGGAATCAATTTATAGTTTTGCCATGCTTAAGGGCAGCGAACAGGACAGTAAAGCCCAGCAAGCTTTTGTTCGTTACCTATCTCGTGCCTCGGGTTATTCTTTTAAATTGGTTAACCTAGATAATGGTGCACAGATAGCCGAACAATTAGGAGATGATGAGGTGCAATTTGCCTTGTTAGGCATAGCGAGTCTACTCTCTTCGATAACCGAGTATGGTGTTCAACCTATTGCAAAAGCAGTGGTTCCTCGGCAGACAGCGGATGTGCAGGCACATTTTGTTGTTTTATCGAACAGCCCTTTAAGTACACTGGGGGACATCAAGGGTTACGTACTGGCTCTAGGTGATAAAAGCTCGCTATCTAGCGCAGTTTTACCATTAACCACATTAGCTAGTAGGGGTATTCCATTATCTGCATTAGCTCAACTTAGCTATACAGGCTCGAATCAGCAGTGTATCAGTGCTTTATTGAGTAGAGCCGCCGATGTCTGTGCTGTGCCGGCTGGCTTTGCTAAATCATACGTTGATAACCATCAAGTTCGTATACTGGAGGCATCTGACTCATATCCAAGCAATACGGTCGTTACTAATTTATACACAGAAGATGAGGTTCAGAAAAAGTTACTTCAAACTTTAGAAAACCTGCCACAAGTTTATAAGCAGCTCTCTTTAAATGGTTCTAGGGTCCCACGTGAATTTTCAGCTATAAACAAGCGCCAGTTCAGCAAGCTAAGTGAAACCTTTAGCGGTTTAAGAATAAGCGAGCTAGGTCCTTAAATGCGCTTAACGACTCGAATTTCTCTGATTGTTTTACTGACTGTACTGACCATACTGACAATTAACATTGTTATTGTTAGGCAACAATTAATTGAACAGCAGCGAGAAGCCCAGCAGTTATTTACTTTAATGTTAACGCAATCACTGGCAAATGCGGTTACACAAAATGTTATTTTAGGCGAGTCAACGGAGCTGTCTCAGTTGCTAGAGGTGACTCAAGCCAATAATAAGCCTATTGAATACCTGTATGTTATTGATATGAAAGGTGAGCTGTTTGCTCATTCTTTTCAACGTGGTCTGCCTACTTTTTTACATAAAGCAATAAAACAGCAGCAACAGCCCATCAGCACTGATAATGACCTAGCGTTGACTGCAAAATATCAGATTGAGGGCCATGGTCTTGTTTACGAGTATCAAACCCCTTTAATTGGGGGGCTGAATGCCTCTTTGCATATAGGTCTAAATCAAAGTGAAATTACTCGTGCTGCGAATAAACTCAGTAAAACATCTTTTGGCATAGCTATCTTGTTGTCTCTATTGGGCGCTCTGATAGCTTGGTTTGCCACTCAATATGCTGCACGAGCGCTTTTTAAGCTTCTTGATATATTAAAGCAGCACAAAAAGGGCATGCGCCTTAATTTATCTAAGTTCAAGCCTAATGCGCCAGAGTTACTTCAGTTAAAAGCAATACTAACGTCAGTTTTTCAGGCTCAAGACGTGGCCGAAGATGAGTTAAAGGAACGTGAGCAAGATTTAAGTATTACCTTAAATAGTATTGGTGACGGTGTTATTGCAACGGATGAATCGGGGCACATTAGCCGAATGAACCCAGTGGCTGAAAAATTAACAGGTTGGACGCTTAAAGAGTGTATCGGGAAGCCCATTAAAACCGTGTTTAATATTATTGATGAAACAACACGCCTGCCTGTCGATAACCCTATTGATAAAGTTCTGATGAAGGGTGAGACTGTTTACTTGAGTAACCATACTACTCTTATATCCAAAAAAGGTACTGAGTATCAAATTGCAGATTCCGCGGCGCCCATTCGAAACGAATTGAATGATATTCTTGGGATGGTTTTAGTATTCAATGATGTGACTGAACAATACCAGCTGCGCAAAAAAGCGCTTCAAGCGCAGCAGCATACCACCAAGGTGTTAGAAAGAATGCAAGGCATGGTTGGTATTTTAGATATCGATAGTAATATTTTATTCTTTAACGAGGCTCTGTTAAATCTGACGAATACACGGCTTCCAGACATTATTGGTAAACCTATTTGGCAGCTGCCTTGGCTTGCTCAGAAGTCTCAATTAGCTCGAGAAATGAAAACCAGTGTTGACCGGTTAATTAGGGGAGAGGTGCATCAAACTGCCGATTTGCAGTTTGATGCCCTGCAGGGCAAAAGAAACTTTCAAACCCACGTGACCGCTTTGCTTAATGAGCAAGGCGAGGCATTCCAAATTTTACTTGAAGCGTATGACATAACCTCACGCAAACAAGCTGAAAAAAGTCTGCAAGATTCACTTCGAAGATTGGTTTCAAAAGAGCAGGAGCAGCGAGAGATACTTAACACATTGAGTGACGGGGTGATTACTCTGGATGAAAAAGGGCTGATACTTAGCTTAAACAAATCGGCTGAAAGCTTATTTGGTTTAAATTCCCAGCAAGCGATAGGCCAGTCTGCATCAGGGCTATTAGCCTTGTCACATAGAGCCGATTTTTTTGCTGGGGTGCTAAGTCCCTCTAGTCTGACGGAAGATCGCTTACTTGGTGCGCCATTTGAGGTGACTGGTTATCATCAAGAGAACGGAGAGTTTCCGATGAGGTTGAGCTTAAGGTATCTCACTAAAGGCGGCGATAAAGGCTATCAGTTTGTAGCTTCTTGTCATGACTTAAGCCATGAAAAAACCCAACAGGCGCAACTACAGCGGGCGCAAAAAATGGACGCTCTTGGTAAATTAGTGGGTGGAATAGCGCATGATTATAATAATATGTTGGGAGTCATTTTAGGCTATAGCGATATCATTAAAATGAAATACCCTGATATAGAGGGGCTACAGAGCAGTATATCAACCATTATTCACGCGGGAGAGCGAGGAAAGGCGCTCACTAAGCGAATGTTGAATTTTTCAAAGCAGGAAAGTACTAAGCCAGATGCTGTTGATATTAATACGGTCTTAAAGGAACAAAACGAACTGATCAGTAAATCATTAACGGCTTTGATTCAGTTTAAGCATTACTTATGTTCGTCTCCATGGCCTATTTGGGTTGATTCTAGTGAGCTCGAAGATTGCCTTCTAAACTTAAGTATCAACGCAGGTCATGCGATGCCGAATGGTGGTGTATTAACCTTTAGCACACAAAATGTTCCAATAATGGCTAACGAAGCATATAAGCTCGGCCTTAGCCCTGGCAATTATTTAAAACTTTCCGTTGCAGACACAGGGTGTGGCATGGATGAGGCCACCCTTAAGAATATATTTGACCCCTTTTTTAGCACCAAAGGAACAGCGGGTACGGGCTTAGGCCTCAGCCAAGTTTACGGTTTTATGGAACGCTCGGGTGGTACTATTAAGGTACAAAGTAAATTAAACGAAGGGACAACATTTAACCTTTATTTTCCGCAATATGAAGGAGAAAAAGTACCGGCTAAAAAACCAACTCTGCCGGTTAATAACAATCAAGGTCATGGTAAAGTGGCTTTAGTCGTTGATGACGAGCCAGCGTTACGTAACCTAGCCAAAGACATCTTAACTAACGCAGGCTATCGAGTTTTTACGGCCAAAGATGGCTTCAATGCCCAAGAAATTTTGGCTGCTCAAAAAATAGACTACTTAGTTAGTGATGTTATTATGCCTCACATGGATGGTTTTGAACTGGCTAAAAAGGTTGCGAGAGACTACCCAGAAGTAAAAATACAACTGGTGAGTGGTTTCACCGGTCAGAGGTGTGTGCCATCCGGAGAGGGGCTTCAAGCAAATATACTTTACAAGCCATACTCTGCTACAGAGTTACTTAATAAAATGGCTGAGTTATGTGCTTAGTTCCTTGGTTACCGTCGATATGAATTTAACGGTTTTGAGCACTTATTTAAAAGCCGCGCTATACTTAGTTTTTATCCATAAAAGACCTTACGTTTTAGACGATGAGCTCTAGTGATTTGAACATAAATATTTATATTGTAGATGATGAGCTGGAGCAGGTTGAAATGCTGATAGAGATGCTGCGCCTGGCTGGTTTCAATGCGCAGGGCTATATCTTAGCGACGAATTTTATTGAACAGAATATTACAGAGAATGATATTGTTGTGCTTGATCTGAACATGCCAACGATGGATGGCATTGAGGTGATGAGAACGCTTCATGACAAGGCATGTAAACCAGACTACTTATTAATGAGCGGCTTTGATGAACGTGTTTTACACTCTGCAAAACAATTTGCAGAAGCGAAGCAGTTATCGGTGAAAGAGGTTTTTACCAAGCCGCTAGACACGATGCGTTTTCTTAAGCTTATTGGTGAGCTTTACCAAGAAAAGAAAAGGGCTTTGCAGCCACTTAGCCGGGGCTATGGAGAGGCTAAAAAGAACATGCCGAAAGCGGATGCTAGCTTAACCTTAGACGAACTTAGGCAGGCTATAAAAGAACAACAATTTGTTTTATTTTATCAGCCAAAAATTGATTTAATATCCGGTCAGTTATTAGGGCTCGAAGCATTAATTCGTTTAAAACACCCAGAAAAAGGCTTAATTACGCCAAATCAATTTATCCCGTTGGCGGAACAGAATATTTTAATTTCTCAGTTAACCGGTGAAGTGATAAACAACTTGGTCAACGATTATCCGGAATTTGTTAAAGCAGGCTTAACACCGCAGGTATCGATTAATATTTCAGCGCAAGACTTAATGGACTTGACCATGCCTGAACGCTTTGCTTCTTTATTAAAGTTGGCGGGTATTTCGCCCGAGTGGATAACTATTGAGTTAACTGAGTCGGCGATTTTATCCTCGGTTTCCGATTCATTAGATATTTTAAACCGGCTGAGAATGAAAGGCTTCCAGCTTTCTATCGATGACTTTGGAACGGGGCACTCCTCGCTCGTGCAGTTGTATCAGGCGCCTTTTAATGAGCTAAAAATTGACCAGCATTTTGTGATGAGAATGATGCAAGATGATGAGGCGATGTCAATTGTCAAAATATGCATTCTTTTAGCGAAGGAACTGCGAATGAAGGCGGTGGCTGAAGGTATAGAAGATCAAGTAACACTCAATAAGCTGAAAGAATTAGGCTGTAATGTAGGGCAAGGTTATTTAATGTCTAGACCTCTACCGTTAGAGGATATTTGTGATTGGGTGAAGACGCATCATAAATAAGCTTTTTTATAATTATTATTTAATAAATTAGAGCTTAATAGATCAGGAAAGTAGGATTAAATATTGCCTCTTCAAATAAGCGTGAAAATCTAATTCACTTTTACTTCAAAGCTACTTATAAATGCTTTTAATACAACAGCTGTGTGAGCTCAATACCCGCATGTAAAAACGGGAGCAAGTGTTACACCCGTTCTAAATAAGTGTAAAGCCAAGGTTCTCTGTATAATCAGGCTATATCTGAATTAATTTAATGACCTTCATGTCTGCAATACCCACCGTCGATGAAATCCGTGCGTTAATTCCACAAAGCCTTAGTCGAGATCAGCACGCTTTATCCACGCAATTAAAAAAAGCCAGCGCGGTAAAAGATAAAAGCAAGCTTGAGAGGTTATTTGAGCGGGTGGCCAGCTCTTGCAAGCAAGTTGAGGCGCGCAGAGCGAGCTGTCCTAATATCAGTTTCCCTGACTTGCCGATTAGTGAGAAAAGGCAGGAGATAGCCAAGCTTATTGATGAGCATCAAGTTATTATTCTTTGTGGCGAAACAGGGTCAGGAAAAACCACACAATTACCTAAAATTTGCCTGGAATTGGGCCGTGGGTTTAAAGGGCAAATTGGCCATACGCAACCACGCCGTTTAGCCGCGATCAGCGTGGCGCAACGTATAGCTGATGAGCTGAAGTCAGAGCTAGGGCAAGCGGTTGGTTACAAAATTCGTTTTCAGGGAAAGGAGAATCAGCAAACCCTTGTAAAGTTAATGACAGACGGTATTTTGTTGGCAGAAATTAAGTCGGATCCATTTTTAAGCCATTACGATACCTTGATATTAGATGAGGCGCACGAACGTAGCTTAAATATTGATTTTCTTTTAGGTTATATGAAATGGCTGCTACCAAAGCGACCAGATTTAAAACTGATTGTCACCTCGGCAACGATAGATCCCGAGCGTTTTTCTAAACACTTTAATGGCGCGCCCATTATTAATGTGTCTGGGCGCACGTACCCCGTTGAAATGCGCTATAGGCCGCTGGGTGTCGATTCGCTGCAAGGCGACGAGGATATCGTGCAAGGTATTGTGAATGCAGCCGATGAACTGCATCACGATAGAGCGGGTGATATGTTGGTCTTCTTAAGTGGTGAGCGAGAAATTAGAGAAGCGGCAGAAGCGCTTAGAAAACACCATCCGGCCGGCTACGATATTTTGCCCTTGTATTCGCGGCTTAGCAGCAAAGAACAGGCGGCTATTTTTAAGCCGCATAAAAAGCCACGTATTGTGCTGGCGACAAACGTAGCAGAAACCTCACTAACCGTGCCGGGGATACGCTGCGTTATTGATACGGGCTTGGCGCGAATCAGTCGCTTTAGCCAACGTAGCAAAATACAACAGTTACCCATAGAGCCTATTTCGCAGGCCAGTGCAAACCAACGAAGTGGTCGTTGTGGGCGAGAAGCGGCAGGTATTTGTATTCGTTTGTATAGTGAAGATGATTTTAACCAACGACCTGAGTTTACTGAACCTGAAATTTTGCGAACTAATCTAGCTTCGGTTATTTTGCAAATGAAGTCGTTACGGCTGGCTGATATTAGCCACTTTCCATTTTTAGAGCCGCCCGCCGATAAAATGATACGCAGTGGCGTGCGTAGTTTGCATGAGTTAGGGGCGCTAGATAATAACGAAAAGCTAACTCAAATAGGCCGGCGTCTTACGCATTTCCCGCTCGACCCTCAATTCGGACGAATGCTGTTAGCCGCGGAGCAATTTCAATGCTTAGACGAAGTGTTAACTATCGTGTCGGCCTTGTCGATACAAGACCCAAGAGAACGTCCTAGTGATAAGGCAAAATATGCCGATGAAAAACACAAGGCCTATCAAAATGAAACCTCAGATTTTTTATCCTTTTTAATATTGTGGCGTGAGATACAAAGCCAGAAAAAAACATTATCTAATAATCAGTTCCGTAAATATTGTCGCGAGAATTTCCTAGCGTATATGCGAATAAAGGATTGGGAAGATATTCGTCGTCAGCTACTGGATTTAGTGAAAAAAAATTTGGCGCTTAAGGTAAATAGTGCCGAGGCGGATGATGATGCGATTCATCGGGCGTTATTAACTGGCTTGGTAACTCGAATTGGTTTTAAACACGAGCAGGCTGAATATTTAGGTGCGCGGAATTTGAAGTTTTATATTCACCCAGCCTCTACCTTATTTAAGAAACAACCGAAGTGGTTGATGGCCGCCGAGCAAGTGGAAACAAGCCGTGTGTATGGGCGAACGGTTGCGACGGTGAAGCCTGAATGGATTGAAAAGGCCGCTGTACATCTTATTAAGCATCATTATTACGAACCGCATTGGTCAAAAAAATCAGCGCAAGGGATGATTCACGAGCAATTATTACTGTTTGGTTTAACCATTAGTAAAGGCCGCAAAGTACCATTGGCTCGTACCGAACCCGAGCAAGCGCGAGAGATGTTTATTCGCCAAGGTTTAGTCGATAGAGATATGGTTTGTCATGCGGCGTTCTTTAGAAAGAATGAAAAGCTGTTGAAAGAGATAGAGTATGAGCAGCAAAAAGGTCGCCGTGTTGATTTGCTGATTGATGAGCAGAGGCTGTTTGAGTTTTATGATGAAAAATTGCCAACAAATATCAGCAGTTTGGCAGCGTTAAATAAATGGATAAAAAACGATAAAAATCATAATGCTCTTATATTAACTGCCGACGAGGTCTCTTCAGTGGATGAGTCGGTTGTTGATGCAGAGCAGTTTCCAGACATGCGGCTGATAAATGGCGTGCCGATTAAACTGAGTTATCGATTTGAACCAGGCCATGATGAAGATGGTGTTACCGCGCACATTCCGTTGGCGCAGTTAAATCAATTAACCGGTGATGGATTTGAATGGCTAGTGCCGGGCTTGTACGCTGAAAAGTTACAGGCCTTAATTAAGGGCTTACCGAAAAATTTACGTAAGCAGTTTGTTCCTGTGCCTAACTTTGTAGAAGCCTGTTTGCAGGGCATGGAGTATTCGAGTGGGCGCTTGCTAGATAAATTAGCGCAGTTTCTAAATAAAGAAACAGGTTCAACGCTAACAGCCTCAACTTTTGAGATGGATAAACTGCCGATTCATTTGCGCATGAACTTTTATATACTCGATAACAAGTCGACCGTTATCGCTGCTTCAAAAGATTTTAAGGCGCTGAAAAGACAGTATGCAGAAAAGGCGGGAATGCAATTCCAGTCTGCGTTGAGCGATGCCTTGTCATCATCAGGTTCAAAAAATTGGCAATTTGATGATATTCCCGAACATCAAACGATTCAGCATGAAGGTCAAGAACTAAAGGGTTTTCCGGCTCTAGTAGACGAAAAAACCAGCGTAGGCTTAACGCTGATGGACTCTGCCGAAGAAGCGCAAAAAGCGCATAAGGACGGCTTGATACGGTTGTTCCGTTTGAAATTTGCAAAAGAGTTAAAAAAATTAAGTCGCCAATCTGCGATAACAACGTCGCAAGCGTTTAGTTATCAGACATTAAAGCCTCATCCTTACATTCAGCGGCATGTGGGTGAGGATGTATTTGATGATTTGGCTCATCAGCTGATGTCTAGTTTTTTTGCAGATCAAGATATTCGCTCTGAAGCGGAGTTTGACCAAGCGGCACAGCAAAATGATGTCTCGCTCTATGCGAAAGGCTACGAACTCTCTGAGACCATAGCAACGCTCTTGTCGGTGTATCAGCAGGTGGTCGTAGAGTTGCAGCGCTGGCAGAATGAAAAGTCGCTTTACGAAGACATCTCAAGGCAACTGGCTTGTTTGTGTTTCCAAGGCTTTGTTCGATACGTCCCAGCCGATCAATTATTGCTTTATACCCGGTATTTAAAAGCGATGAAGATTCGCTTGGAGAAAGTGGGGGGGCAAATACAAAAGGATCTAGATAAAGCACGACAGGCGCAAAAATTTGAAAAAAAGTTCTGGTCATTTGTGTCATCAACCAATACAGAGCCTGAGACGGAAGCCTTTAGGTGGTTGCTGGAGGAATTTAGAATATCGCTTTTTGCCCAGCAGATTAAAACGAGGCAGCCTATTTCAGAAAAGCGGCTTGAAAAAGCGTGGGCGGCTATGTTGACCTAGATCAAAATCAAAGGCGATAGCTATTAAGCTCTAATGACGAGTTGTGCTAATCACGTTATAAATACCCTTTTTACGATATTGAAGCTTTGTCTAGCTGGCGTTTTTGGCGCTATTTATGAGCAAATAGTAGAATAAATAAGGAAAGAGAATGGAACAATTACCTCACACATACACCGTTAACGTGATCAGTGCCCCGGATACGTCATTAAGTGTGTTCTCTAATGATTTGCCGGTTATAAAGGTGGCAGCACCGAAAGAGTATGATGGCCCAGGCGATCAATGGTCGCCTGAAGAATTGTTAATGGCATCTTTATCAAGTTGCCTTATTTTGTCATTCAAAGCCATTGCGCGTGCCTCAAAACTAGAGTGGAATGACTTACAATGCGACTCGGTCGGTACTTTAGATAAGGTCGATGGGGCGGTGCTTTTTACTAAGATAAATACAAAAGCAACGTTGTCAGTGGCGGATAGCAATGTCGTTGAGAAAGCTGAGCGGTTATTAAGAAAAGCTGAAACAACGTGTTTTATCAGTCACTCATTGTCTTCGGAATTACATTTTGAATATCAGATAAACGTTAAAGCGTAAGTTGTGTTTGATAAGGCTAATACGACAGTGTAGGGCTATTTTGCATCTTCTGACCGTACTTAAACAGCAAGCTTAGTTTGTTGATATCATCATTGTTACTAGGCTCCTTGGTGAGCCTAATGAACCTCTAGCTGGTATAGAGGCGCACAATAACAGCAGTTTGGTCGGCAGAGTTACTGGCGCTGCTGAACTAAAATCCAAGGTAATACAATAACAGACCAAAGGTTGCTATCACCTTTTGACCATAATAAAGCCTCTTCATTTGAAACGGCTGATAAACGGTTCTCAGCGATCCATTGTTCAATAACTGGTTTATTGTCATTAGCCATTTCCACAGCGGCATCCACAAGATCAAGCTCACTGGAAACACGTAATAAATTACCGCGAGCAAAAAAACGCTCTAAGTCTTTCCACTCAATGCTGGCTGTTTCGGCATGTAAGGTATGCCATTGGTCGGTTTTGTTTTTCATGGCGTGTATTTTACACAAGATTTATCTTCTCAGCAGGGTCTAGGGGGTTAATATGTTTTTGATAATATGCTTATAATATTTAATAATATAAATCTATTCATAACATAAGAGAAGTGACACTATGGAGAACTTTACCCCCTATTTATCGTTAGCAGGCGGTGTATTAATTGGTATCAGTGCGAGTATTTTAATGTACTTAAATGGTCGTATTGCAGGCATCAGTGGCATTGTCGCCGGTGTCTTTAATGCGCCTTCGTTTGAAGAAAAGGCATGGCGCTTTGCCTTTGTTGTGGGCCTTGTTTTAGGAGGTGCGGTTTATATGCACTTTTTCCCAATCACAATAGCGGCTAGGGAATCGATGTCTGCAATATTATTAATTGCCGGCGGATTGGTGGTTGGAATAGGCACAGCAATGGGTAGTGGTTGTACTAGTGGGCATGGAATTTGTGGTATTTCACGTTTTTCTCTGCGCTCATTAGTAGCAACAGCGACGTTTTTGTTAAGTGGCATTGTAACAGTGTATGTATTCAAACAAATTACGGGGGGTTAATAATGCTTAAAATACTCAGTGCGTTAGTTGCCGGTGTTATTTTTGGCGTCGGTTTGGCGTTATCGCAAATGGTAAACCCCAATAAAGTGATCAATTTTTTAGATATCACCGGTCAATGGGACCCCAGTTTAATGTTTGTTTTAGGGGGCGCTGTTTTAACAACAACGCTTGCTTACCGTTTTATTTTTTCAAGAGGTAAACCTCTTTTGGCTGACGACTTTCAATTACCAACCTTATTACAAATAGACCGTCCGTTAATTATAGGCGCGGCGTTATTTGGTATTGGTTGGGGCGTTATTGGTTATTGCCCAGGTCCTGCGGTTGCAAGTTTAGGGTTTGGTTTTCAAGAACCGTTGCTGGTCGTGGTATCCATGTTGGTGGGTATGTTGCTCTATAAGGCAGCTGTTAAATAATTAAAAAATTGCGCTGATAAACATTTTTAAGCCAACAAAAAGCATGATGACGGCAAACGTTTTCTTCATTGCACCGGTAGGGATTGTGTGTGCTAGATGCACACCAATCGGTGCGGCGAATAAGCTGGCTACACTAATGCCCAGAAAGGCAGGTATATTAATATAGCCAATATTGCCTTCCATGGGGATAGTGTTTTTTAGGCCGAGAATAATAAAACTAATGGCACCAAAAATGGCAATAGGTAGGCCAAAGGTGCTTCCAAACGCAATAGCTTTTTTCATCGGTACGTTGTGCAATAACATGTACGGAACAGTAAAAGTACCGCCACCAATACCAATCAGCGTGGAAAGTATCCCTAAAACACTACCGGCGAGACTCAAGGGTAGTGGCGAAGGCAGTTTGCGCTCAGGATTCGGTGTTAACTTTAGTGCCATACGAAGGCCATTCAGTAATAAAAACCCACCAAACACCATAGAGAGCAGCTCAGTCGTCAGGTAATGCACTAAGTGGGCGCCAAAATAAGCGCCAATAGCAATACCTGGGGTGAAATATTTAACAACTTTCCAGTCAATGGCGCCACGCTTGTTTTGCGCATAAATGGCGGAAAGGGAGGTGATAATAATAGTGGCTAAAGAAGTAGCAATCGCAGTTTGCATGCTGGTTTCTACTGGCATACCATTGAGGGGTAATAGCCAAGCTAAAAATGGCACAATAGCAATACCGCCGCCGATACCTAAGAGGCCTGAAATCAGTCCTGTGAAGGATCCAAACAGCAAACAGTACATGAAAATCTCTAACACAATAAAACCTTGGGTTGAAAAAAAGCTTAAAATCATAACATATATTAGACTATGGTAATGGAGATATATCTGGTAGGCGGTGCCGTCAGGGATAAGCTGCTTAACTATCCGTCAAAGGATAGGGATTATGTTGTTGTTGGCTCATCGGTAGATGAAATGCTACAACAAGGCTTTGAGCAAGTAGGTAAGGATTTTCCTGTTTTTCTTCACCCGGATACAAAAGCGGAATATGCCTTAGCAAGAACAGAACGCAAAATTGGCGGTGGTTACAAAGGGTTTGAAGTGCATGCGTCACCAGAAGTGACATTAGAGGAGGATTTGCAACGGCGTGATTTGACGATCAATGCGATGGCACAACGTGCCGACGAATTGATTGACCCATACGGTGGCAAAGTTGATTTAGAAGCTCGAATATTGCGTCACGTGTCTCCACACTTTACAGAAGACCCGTTACGCATCTTGCGGGTGGCACGATTTGCTGCACGTTATGCGCATCTGGGTTTTAGCGTGGCGCCAGAGACCATGAAACTGATGCAAGAAATGGTTAGTAGTGGTGAGCTTGCCTTGTTAACAGCGGAGCGTGTTTGGCAAGAAATTAGTCGCTCATTGGGTGAGCAATCACCAGATATATTTTTTGAAGTATTAAGGCAATGTGACGCCTTAGCGGTTATTTTGCCGGAGTTGGACGTATTATTCGGTGTCCCTCAGCCAGCAAAGCACCATCCTGAAATTGACACCGGTATTCATACAATGATGGTGCTACGTCAAGCCGCTAAGTTATCGGACAGTGCTGTCGTGCGTTTTGCGGCATTGGTGCATGACCTTGGGAAAGGGCTGACGAAAGCGGATAACTGGCCGTCTCATCATGGTCATGAGGAGATGGGGTTAACGGCTTTAAAGAAGATGGCAACACGTTTGCGAATTCCTAATGAATTTGTTGATCTGGCAGAAAAAGTGATGAAATATCATACGCATTGTCATCGGGCATTTGAGTTAAAAGCAGCGACCTTATTGAAAGTGTTGGAGGCATTAGGGGCTTTTCGCCAACCGCAAAAATTAACCTCATTTTTATTGGCTTGTGAGGCAGACGCCAGAGGTCGAAAGGGTTTTGAAAACAAGGACTATCCACAGGCTGATTGGATTAAACAGGCTTACTTTGCAGCGAATGAAGTTGACCCTAAAGAGTTTGTTAAACAGGGTTTAGTGGGTAAGAAAATTGGTGATGCCATTCATAAACGGCGGCTTGAAGTCATTCAACAATTAAAGCATGCAAGAGCAGACTAAAGTCGTTGGGCATAAAGTCTGCCAATGATGTTGTTGTGTGTATTTTATAATACTGAGCATGCATATTTAGAGGCTTAAACGGGCAAAAAGACAAACCGGGCAGCCGACTGAAAAACATTTTTTATAGTGCGATGGTTTTTAGTCGCAATAACCAGTGCGAGCAGATCCTGTTGACCAATGAGCTTGCCAAATAACCGATCATAACTTCGGTTTGTTGCGGAGAGGCCTTTACCAGAACTGAGTAAAAAAAGTTCTCCATTTTGTTTTCTTTTGGTTTGCAGTAACCATGAAGCGACTTCAATATTGCGTGCGCCGTTATACACTTTTTGAGCATCTAAGCTATCGAATAAATAAAACTGGCTTTTACCGTTATATGACAAAGTAAGCATGCTAGCTAAGCCTGATACATAAGCAAGTACACGGTCACCTTGATATTGTTCGTTAAAAGCGAGTCGAATACTGTCCACGCTACTTTTGCCATTTACGGTTGGAAAGGGTTGTTTAAAAATACGTGCTACAGCGGCTTCTCTTGATTTTAAATTGGTTTTCTTCCATTCTCGTGGGTTACGTTTGTAGAGTTTTGTTGCTAGTAGCCTTAGGTGTTTGATAGTTTGTTTTACGTGGGTGTCAGCGACCATGTCGATATCAGTCTTGGCCATGGCGTTAAGATTAAAGTATTCGTAATGGTAACCTTTTTGGTCGGGGACTTGAGCGCAAGCACTTAATAGAAGGGCCAAAAATAGCAACAAAAAGAATCGGTTTTGCATATGTTATTCAGTAGTATGTTCTTATTGAAAGTCTAGTTTAATTCGAGGGTGGTGTGTCCAAATTGCAGAAAATAGTGTTAATTACTGGTGCGGCAAGGCGAATTGGCGCGCAAATGACGAAAACGTTTCATGCGGCAGGGTACGGCGTTGTGGTTCACTATCGTCATTCACGCAGCGAAGCAGATGAGCTTGTTCAGCTATTAAATAATAAAAGAGAGCACTCTGCGTGGGCTATAAAAGCGGATTTACAGTCGGTGCAGAAAATTGAGCAGATGGTCGATCAGGTGATTACTATGCATGGGCGTTTGGACGTATTGATTAATAATGCGTCTACATTTTACCCAACGCCAGTTGGCGATGCTAATGAGAGTGAGTGGAATGATTTGATGGGGAGTAATTTAAAAGCCCCATTTTTTGTCAGTAAAGTGGCGTTCAAGGCATTAAAAAAAACCAAAGGTTGTATTGTTAATATTGTTGATATTTATGCTAAACGTTCATTGGTAGATTACCCGATTTATAGCACCGCAAAAGCGGGGTTATATGCGTTAACAGAATCGTTAGCTAAGGAGTTGGCGCCAGATGTGCGGGTGAATGGCGTATCGCCAGGGGCAATTTTATGGCCAGAAAGTCAGGCAACTGAATTGACCGACAGCATTGTTGAAAAAATTCCTTTGCAGCGACAAGGTGCACCCAGCGATATTGCCGAAACAGTGTTATTTTTAGCCCAAAATGCGGCTTATATTACCGGTCAGGTGATTGCGGTTGATGGCGGTAAAAGCCTTGTCTAATCCCAACTAAAATCAATGCGTTTTTGTACGATGTTAGATTTGTCGAAATGTTGCCAGAGCTGCTGGTAAGAGGTCTGTAAAACAGGGTGTTGTAGGTTGCCAGCAATTTCAGCCAGTGGCTCTAAGACGAATGCATACTGAGTTATTTCGCCACGCGGAATATCGAGAAGAGGGTCTTTGCTGATGAAGTTGCCATACAGGATTAAATCTAAATCCAGTGTTCGCGGGTTAAATTTTTTCTGATCAAGGGTGCGGCCATTGTCTTTTTCAATCGTATCAAGAATGGTATCTACTTGTATTGCGGACAGATCTGTTTCAAAAGCAGCAATTAAATTTAGAAAGGGTTGACCATCAAAACCAACCGCGTCGGACTCATAAACGCTGGATAAGGTGAGGTTGCCGAATTGTTTTTTTAAGGCATTTATACCGGCACGGATATGTTTTTCGCGCTCAATGTTGCTGCCAATGCTTAGGTAAACAGTGGTCATTGGGGTTTTGATCCACGCTCAATAATAATGCCAACGTCATCGGCGTGGCGTAATGCTCCTTTCTTGTTCAAGGTTAGCTTTAGCCAAGGGACATTGAAATCATGAATAATCAGTTCGGCAACTTTTTCGGCTAATGTTTCAACTAACTGAAACTCACTTTTTTCGACAAAATCAATCACTGCTTTCGATAGAGATTTATAGTCTAAAGTGTCGTCAATATGATCACTAGCAGCAGCTTTTTTTATGTCCGCGGCCATTTCGATATCAAAGAAAACGGGCTGTTTTACTTTGCGTTCCCAGTCAAAAATGCCAATGATGGCTTCAATTTGTAAGTTTCGTAGAAAAATAATATCCATAAGGTCTTTGTTTACTTTGTTTGAGGCGTATTAAGTGCAGATAGTGGCCAGCGAGGTCGAGCTTTAATGCTGAGCTCGTCGAATTCCCCAGCTAATAGACGTTGATAACCAGCGTAAGCGATCATGGCGCCATTGTCAGTACAAAATTCATGGCGGGGATAAAATACCTTGGCGCTGATTTCTTTGGCCATTTGGTCCAGTGTTTTACGTAAACGTTGGTTGGCGCTGACGCCACCAGCAACTACTAAGGTGGAGAGCCCGGTTTGAGTTAAAGCGCGTTTGCATTTAATCGCCAATGTGTCAGCCACGGCATCTTCGAAGGCTCTGGCGATATCAGCACAGGTTTGCTCGTCTAAAACATGTTGCTGGCTGGTTGTTAAGGCAAAAGTTTTGAGCCCGCTAAAGCTAAAATCAAGCCCTGGCCGATTGGTCATAGGGCGTGGAAAATTAAACCTTTCCGGATTGCCATTTTTGGCGCAAGCGGCCAAGGCAGGTCCCCCTGGATAGCCTAAATTGAGTAATTTTGCTGTTTTATCAAAGGCTTCGCCGGCAGCATCATCTAAGGATTCGCCGAGTAGTTGATAGTCGCCTATTTGATTGACCTTAATTAATTGTGTGTGCCCGCCTGAGACCAATAAGGCAACAAAAGGAAAGCTAGGTGGTGTTGTTTCAAGCATGGGGGCTAATAAATGACCTTCCATATGGTGAACGCCGATAGAGGGGATGTCCCATGCATAAGCCAAGCTTCGAGCAACGCTAGCTCCAGCAAAGAGAGCGCCAACAAGTCCCGGCCCAGATGTATAGGCAACGCCGGACAACTCACGACTAGTTACGCTGGCATTAGCAAAGCATTGTTTAATAAGTGGAATTAGTTTACGGACGTGGTCTCGTGAAGCCAGTTCAGGCACAACGCCTCCGTACTCCGCATGCATGTCAATTTGGCTATACAGCGCATCAGCGAGTAAGCCGCGTTCGCCATACAAGGCAACGCCTGTTTCGTCACAGGATGTTTCAATACCAAGAACAAGTGGTGGCTGGGTAGTCATTGATGGCGATGGTTTAGCAAGGTTTTAAAGCAGGCTATTATACGCAAACAAGGCGCTTTCTGCCTAAACGATATGAAGCTCACGTTAACCATTAACAATAGATTTTCGTTAAAGGTGTTGTTATTAGGAGAGTATGGGTGTTGGCATATGGCTTTGCTGCGTGTATAATCCGCCATCCTTTTACACCATTTAACTTTTAAGAAGAGAGAAATACATGCCTTCAGTTCGCGTTAAAGATAACGAACCATTTGACTTTGCTCTACGTCGTTTTAAGCGTACATGTGAAAGAGCCGGCGTTTTGGCTGAATCACGTAAACGTGAGTTTTATGAAAAGCCAACTGCTGAGCGCAAGCGTAAAGCAGCTGCAGCGGTTAAACGTCATTTGAAAGGGTTGTCTCGCACACGTCGCGCATTGAACAACCTTCGTCGTGGCCGTAGCTAATATTTGCTACTCGCGTCGTTAATATAATGAGCGAACAAGCCACGCCTTTATTGCACCGTATCCGTGAGGATATGAAGTTAGCAATGAAGGCTAAAGAAAAAGAAAAGCTGAGTGTTATTCGTTTAATACTCGCTGCTATTAAGCAAAAAGAAGTCGATGAGCGTATCGAATTAGATGATACGCAAGTCCTTCAATTGCTCGATAAGATGGTCAAACAGCGTCGTGATTCAATAGAGGCGTTTGACAAAGCAGGTCGTGACGACCTATCACTGATAGAGCAAAAAGAAACAAGTATTATCCAGCAGTACTTGCCCCAACAATTAACTGAATCAGAGGTCGATCAACTGATCGATCAGGCGATTACCGAATCTGGTGCGCAAGGCATGAAAGATATGGGTAAAGTGATGGGTATTCTTCGTCCTAAATTACAAGGTCGTGCAGACGTTGGTGCGGCAAGCGGTAAAATAAAAGCCAAGCTTTCTTAATTTGTTTTTATTTAGTGGTCCGCATGATCACTGTATGACAAATTGGTAGGCATGGAGAAGCGCATCAATTTCACTGGGCACTTCCGGCTCGTATAGAAAAGTATTAACGCTTGTTAATGTTGTCTATGCTTCAAGCAAGAATCATAGGGTAAATAAAATACCATAATCATGGCAGGTCGAATCCCCCAGCATTTTATTGATGACTTATTGGCAAGAACCGATATTGTCGAGGTGATTGATAGCTTGCTACCGTTGAAAAAAAAAGGTGCAAACTACTCTGCTTGTTGCCCTTTTCATAACGAGAAAACCCCTAGTTTTACTGTCAGCCAAGACAAGCAGTTTTATCATTGTTTTGGTTGTGGCCAGAGTGGTTCGGTGATTGGCTTTTTAATGGATTACAGCCACTTTAGTTTTGTAGAAGCAATTGAAGAATTAGCAAGCCGCGCTGGCGTGGAGGTTTTACGCGAGCAAGGGTTTGAAACGGAGAAACCAAAACGGGATTTATCGCCATTGCTGCGTATGAATGAGAAGGTGAGTGACTTTTACCAGCAGCAACTGCGACAGCATGGGGCTAGTCATATTGCGACGGAGTACTTGAAAAATAGAGGGCTGACAGGCGAAGTGGCTAAAACCTTCCAATTAGGTTTTGCACCACCAGGTTGGAGCAATTTGCTGTCGTCGTTGGGCCAAGATAACGATTCGCTCCATCAGTTAGGTGAATTAGGGCTTGTGGTGACGAATGAAAATAATAAAACGTATGACCGCTTTAGAGAGCGAATTATTTTCCCTATCCGTAATAAACGTGGGCAAACTATCGGGTTTGGTGGTCGAGTTCTAGATGGCGGCGAGCCAAAGTATTTAAACTCTCCAGAAACGCCGCTCTACCATAAAGGCCGTGAAGTATATGGTTTATATGAAGCGCTAAAATCGTCTACTAAAATACAGCAAATTATTGTGGTTGAAGGCTACTTAGACGTTATTTCGCTTTATCAGCAGGGCGTTACAAATGCTGTTGCTGCCTTGGGTACCGCAATCACTCGCGAGCACGTTGATTTATTATTTCGCTCTGTGTCCACCTTGGTGATATGTATGGATGGTGACACAGCGGGACAAAAAGCAGCATGGCGTGCTGTGACGAATGCTTTGCCAGCTTTGCGCACTGGACGGCAAATAAAAGTATTACTGTTAGCTGAGGGTGAAGATCCTGATAGTTTAATTCGTGAAAAAGGGGCCTCACACTTTGAGCAGTTGGTAGAGCAGGCGACGCCGTTGTCCAGTTATTTTTTTGATTACTTAGGTAAACAGCACCCGTTGACGACAATTGAAGGGCGGGCTGGTTTTATGGAGCAAGCGAAACCATTGCTAGATACATTACCTGCGGGTGCTTTTGCAGAATTAATGAAGAAACAATTAGCACAGCTAACTAAAATGGAAAAGCAAGGTGCGGCTGCTTCCTTCAAGCCTCGGTTTGGTGCGCGACAAGTTGTTAAAAAAACTGGGGCCGCCCCCCTTTCGGCTATGAGGCATTTAATAATGCTGATTCTTCATGAGCCTGCGTTGGTGCAAAAAATTAATACACAAGACGCTTGGTTACAATTAAATGTGCCAGGAATGCCGGTATTAAATGAAATTATTTCGGTGTTAAATGGTCATATAGAGGTATCGCCAGCAATGCTGCTAGAACGGTTTCGTGGGCACGAACATGAAAAAATTATTAGAGCATTGTTTGCCGAAGAGCGATTAATCGAAGGGGAGTCGACTGAGCAGGAGTTTTTAGGCGCGATTGAGCGCTTGAAAGAGCAGGCAAAAAAGAGTCGTTATGAAATATTATTGGCAAAAGCAGAAGATTTAAGTGAAGAAGAAAGAGATGAGCTTAGAGAATTAATGAAATAAAAGAACATTCGTAGATAAATTAAGAATATCTGCTAAAATACTCGGTTCAGTTGGCGAAAATTTGTACTTAGTTCACGGGAACATAATGGATAAAGAACAACAGAAAGAACAAACCTCTAAAATCAAAGCATTGATTAGTAAAGGGCATGAGCAAGGTTACTTGACGTATGCGGAGGTGAACGATCACCTACCACAAGACGTGGAGCCAGAGCGTATTGAAGAAATCATTACAATGATTTCAGATATGGGCATTAGTGTCAGCGAAGAGGCGCCAGAGTCAGATACTGTATCCGATGGCACCGTTGCTCAAACGGTTGATGAATCTGCTGCGGCTGAAGTAGCGGCTGTTGCTTTAGCAACCGTTGATAAAGAGTTAGGCCGAACGACAGACCCTGTCCGTATGTACATGCGTGAAATGGGCACGGTTGGCTTATTAACTCGCCAAGGTGAGCTTGATATAGCTAAGCGTATTGAAGAAGGGCAAAACGAAATGTTGGCGGCGATTGTTCGTTACCCAGCTGTTGTGGATCGCTTTTTTGATGTGTTCGAAAAAATTAAGAGTGATGAACTTCGCTTAGCAGACTATATTCCAGATTTTGTTGATTTAGAAGACGACTATGATTACACGCAGCCTGCGGCGGCGAAAGATGAAAATGCACCTGAAATCCCAGCATTAACCATCGAAGATGTCGAAGTTCGTATTAACGAAATTGCGGCTAAGTACAAAGAATGTACTAAGGTGATTAAAAAAGAAGGTTATGCCTCAGAAAAAACTCAAAAAGAGTTTGATGAGTTGGCCTTATTGTTTATGGCACTTAAATTTACACCGCGTTTCTTTACATTGCTTTCAAATGAAATGAAACAATGTGTTGAGTTGGTTAGAGCTCAAGAAAAAACCATTATTGACATCTGCGTTAAACAAGCAAAAATGCCGCGTAAGTTATTTATCGCAGGCTTTGTTAAAAATGAAAGTGACATAACATGGTTAGAAGAGCACTTAAAAACAGACGAGCCATTTGTTGCTGTTATTAAAGAAAATTTCCATGAAATTAAAAAAGCACAAGTTAGGCTGGCTAATGTAGAAAGCGAAAGCTCTTTAGTCACGACAGAAATCAAAGACATTAACCGTCGCTTATCGATTGGCGAAGCCAAAATGCGCCGTGCTAAAAAAGAAATGGTTGAAGCCAATTTACGATTGGTAATCTCCATTGCTAAAAAATACACAAACCGAGGGCTGCAATTCCTAGACCTTATTCAAGAAGGCAATATCGGCTTAATGAAAGCGGTTGATAAGTTTGAATATCGTCGTGGTTATAAGTTCTCTACCTATGCAACAT
>CAJXOJ010000007.1 GCA_913057515.1 uncultured Cycloclasticus sp.
TTGTTCGCTTACGCGTTTCAGCAAATGGCATGCGTACAATTGACAAAAATGGCATTGACGCTATTTTGGCTGACATTCGTTCTCGTGGCGAAAAAGTTTAAGGACTGAAAAATGAGAGATAAAATTAAGTTAGTTTCAAGCGCTAAAACAGGTCACTATTACACAACGACCAAAAACAAACGTAACATGCCTGAAAAAATGGAAATCAAGAAATTTGATCCTACCATTAGGCAACACGTCATGTACAAAGAAGCGAAAATAAAATAACGCTTACTGATTTACAGCTTATTGTCTACACAAGCAATAATCTATAGAAGAACGTATTAAAAAGCTCGTCAAATTGACGGGCTTTTTTCGATATCGCGTAAATCAATATAAGACATTCCTTCTTGCTCGATAAACCGCAACGCCTTTAAAAACTTGCCACCACACGGCCCTGCGAAACACTCACCATTTTGCGTTTTAAACAGAGCTCCGTGAATAGAACATTGAACATACAAGCCCTCCCGCGTCAAAAATTGGTCTGGCATCCAATTTAATGGAGCGCCTGTATGCGGGCAACTGTTCTTATAGGCTCGTAACGTCATGTCTTTCTCACGCAAAAGAAAACCACTGCAAGCCCCCTCATCTTCTAGGTCAATATCAAATGCTCTAGAACTTAAGCTGGCAAGCGTTCTAACCTCCACCGCTTGCACATACTTGACCTCATCAACCTCTATTATTTCCACCAGCCCTTTTTCTTCACTTGAGGTGGCTCTTCAGGCAACACATCTTGATTCGCTAACGTTTGCATAGATATCACTTTCCTCTTTAATGCCAAATTCATTTTTTCACTATTCTCTACCTTCGCTTGCATCGCTTGAATATCTTTTTCTGTTTGCTCTCTCACTAAGTTTAATTCTGATTGAAGGGCCTTTAACTCATCACTCTCACCTTCACTAATATCAGCAGTATCATCACCTACCAATGATGTTTCCATTTTAATCTCTAAATCAAGCAACATCGTTGACGCTTCATTTAATTGCTCTTCCAACTCCTGTATTCGAGCCTGATCCGCACTATTGTCGCTATTTTTTACCGCTACTCGTTCTACATCTTTAAGTTTTCGGCGTAAACCAGCACTCTCATCAACCATTGCCTTTAATTTTTCTTCAAGCTCAAGTTTCTCTTTAGCCTCGGCCTCACTAGCGCCTCTAGCATCATCTAGTTGCTTTAGTGAGTCTTTCGCCTCACTTTGTGCGGCTAATAGTTGTTCTGTTAACTGAACCACCTTCTCATCACTCTCATTTCCAGCATTCGTCACGAGCTGCTCTTTTTCTTCTTCGAGTTGTTGCAATGATTGCTCTAACTCATTCACTTTCTGCTGAAGAGTTTTCGTCGTCTCATCATCTAATACCCGACGCTGCTCCAACCCTTCCAACTGAAGCAACAAACCTTCTTTTTCACTAACCGTTGATGATAAATCTTTCTCTGCTGCTTGAAGCCTCTCAGCTAATGTCTGAATTTCTTGCTCCGACTGTTTTCCATCATTTTTCAACTCGGCTAATTGCTCATTCAACACATCAACTTCAGCCTGCTTTGATTCAATATCCTTTTTAAATTCAGCCGACTCAACCCGTGTTTCATCCAGTTGCGCTAATAGTTCCTTTTGATCCCCAGTTGAAGCCGACAATATGCTTTCCGCGTCTACTAGTTTTTGCTGCAATGCTTCATTATCTGCACGCATTGATACCAGCTCTTCATTGCTAGACAAATGATCACCGTTAACTCGCTCGAGCTCATTTTCAAGCTTACTCAATTGCTCAACACGCTTGGTTTCTGCCTGCTTTGCTTGCTCAACCGCCGAGCTTTCTAACACAACAAGCTGCTCTTTCGCCTGCTCTAGAGCAACTCCCCATTTAGCCTGCTCTTTTTCTCTTTCTTTATTTTCTTGAGTAAGTTGCTGTTGTGCCTGGGACAACTGCTCTTTCAGCTGTCGCTGCTCATCTAATACACTTTCAACTTGGTGCTGAACCAAGTCTTTTTCAGAAATAGCATTATCTAGCGTCAACTCAAGTGCTTCTTTCGCGTTTTTAACATCCGCTAAATTACTTTCCACCTCAACAAGTTGCAGCGCAGCCGTTTCCTGCTCCTCAGATAATTGCTTAAGCCCGCCCTCTGCTTCCTCAACACGAATATTTGCTTGCAATAACGACTCACTCAATGCAGCTTTCTCTTTTTCCCTTTCTTGGCGCGCAACTACCAGCTCCTCTCGCACCAGGGTTAATTCTTCATTAAGCTCTCGCTGATCTCCTAAGCGTTTATCTAACTGGTCTTCCAGCGCCAATAGTTTTTGTTGAGCCTGTTCCTTTTCGTTGCTGGCTGTCTCAAGCTGCTCTTCTAACGCCTGCTTACTCTCTAATGCACTCGATAACTTATTATCCAAATCATCAAGACGTTGCGCTAACTCGCTCTCGATACTTTCTTTACCAGAACTGATCTCATTTAGAGAGGCTTTCAGACGCTTAACTTGCTCGCCTAACCCCTCTGATTCTTGCTCTAACTTTTGAACTTGAGCTAACGCAGCCTCTTCATTGCTTTTGAACTCATCGGTTAATTTTAGCGCCTCATTTAATCGTTTTTCTAACTCGGCTTGTTCCGCCAACAGGCCAGATAACTCGATATCAGACTGTTCTAACTTCTTATCTAAATCGACTCTTTCGCTATCTATAGAAACAAGCTTCTCTTCCGAGGAGGCTAGCAAGGCTTCTTTTTCTGCCAATGCCGCCTCTGTCTCAACTTGTTGCTGCTGAAGCGTCGTTATTGTAGTCTCAGCCGTTTTTAACTTATCAGTAAAGACATCAATATCAACATTCTTCTCAATGATGACTGACTCAGTATCTTGGTTTTTTTCTTTTAAAGACTCTACCTGAGCCTTAAATTCCTCAGTCAGTTTTTTATGCTCGTCTAAGTTTTCTGTTTTTTCGGTTAATGCTTGCTTCAAAAAACTTAGCTCATCTTCAAACTCTTCTACACGAGCCGCCGATTCAGCCTTAAGCGCTTCGATTGCCTTTTTTTCACTCTCTTTAACTTGCTTAAGCTCAGCCGTTTGTTCAAGTAAGCTTGCTTCCTGAGCCACTTTCGTCTGCTCAATATTCGCCAAATTTGATCGCAGCTGATTCACTTCTTCAGTCAGCTCACTGATGCGTGCTTCTTTTTCAGCCACACCTAAGCTGACATCTTGTACAGATTGCGCCATTTTCTGCTCAAGGACAGATTTAGCTTGAGACAACTGCTCATTCTCACATTTTGCTTCTTCAACACTAACGCTCAATGACTCTTTTTCAGTTACCAGCTTAGTCACCTCCTGCTGAGTCACGGCCACTTGCTGAGCAAGCTCATCTACTATTTTTTCTTTTTGTTTTTCCGCGTCGCTTAACGCTGTATTGAGTGTTATTAACTCGTCATCTTTTGCCGACACCTCTTCGCTCAAAATGTCTATAGACTCGCGAAACTGACCCAGCTCTGTTTCCAGCACTGCTATTTTTTCTCGCTCAAGCGCTAGCAATTGATCCACTTCTGCTTCGCGCCCTTCTTTTTTAGCACCGGCAGCTTTCAGTTCATCTGCAATTAATTTAGATGATAATTGCAACTCTGAAACTATGCTTAATTGCTGGTCATGCTGTTGCTGCAGATTGTCTCGCTCTATTGTCAGCTTGTTCAGCTTTTCATTAGAAAAAGCACACAGTTTCTCAAGCTCTGCTATCTTGCTTTGCTCGTCGCCTGTTTTCTCTAAACTCGGTTCCACAGGAGTGCTAACAACTGCAGTCATCACCGATATTTCTTCTTTATGTGCAGGCTTGTCAGCTGAAGTTGATGGCTTATCAGGCGCCTCCTTCACGCTGACATCATCAGCCCATTTGGCCATACCACCTTTTAAGATTAACGCGTTAAAACCGAACTTCAGCAGCAAAAAGGCTGCCGCTTCACTGGTTCGTCCATTAGCACAGACTAATACTTGCAGTTGATCATGGCGTAACTCAGCAACTTTCATTCGCAGAGAAAAGAACGGAATGTTGACAGCCCCTTCAATATGGTCTTCTGCATACTCATCAGCGCCTCTAACATCCAGCCAGTTCGCACCACTCGCTACTTTTTCCTGCCCTTCTTCAAACTTAACGTATTGTAGGACGGGCTCTTTAACCAACTTAATAAAATTTGCTTTTGAAAGACGGAGCATTTGCCCCTTACCTTTCATTCGAACAGTCACATTCCTTGGGTTGCCAGACAACAAGGCATCTTCACCAAAGGCATCGCAACTATGCAACTCACCTAATTTAATCGGCCTTACTTGCTCAGATGCTTGGCGAATTAACTCACAATCACCGGCTTTGATGATGTAATAAAAATCTGCCTCATCGCCCTGCTTAACAACAACATCACCCGGTGCAAAAGCTACTTCTTCCATTTGCATCATTACTTTTTGCAAATTAGCTGCTGGTAATCGCTGAAAAACTGGCGATTGCAACATCGTCGTCATCCAGTCTCCACCTTGATTCTCAACCTCATCAACCATGTACGTCTGGCCGTCATCTTCGGGGGTCTCCATATCGAGCAGATGGGTGGGAATACGCACGACACGTGCTTTTGATCGAGTCACTGCTTTGACCTTACGAGGCAGGTGGTGCGCTATCGCAAACCGTGCTACTTCTGAGCCAGTAACAATAGTCTCCACCTCCATTTCACCCGCATACAAGCTAATCATGCCACTGATGAGGTAAATAAACTCCTTAGCCTCATCGCCCTGCTCAAACAGAACCGCCCCTTTGTTTAGCTCTTCAACATGATGATTCTCACAAATACTACTTAGGCGCGCATTCGGCAACGTATTTAAAGGAATGAAGTTCTTTAAAATGTCTTGAGTACTTTGATGTCGTTGCGCGCTCATTTAGCCTAGTCCAATCAACTTTTCACGTTATGAGAATACAGTGTAGTTCATGCCGAAGAAATGAGGCTTATTCAGCTTTAAAAATTAGCATTTTGCCAATTACATCACGATCCCAAGTTATTGCTCTTAAAAACGGAGTTAAATGCCTATTAAAAGTTCAGCATTTTTTCGGTTAGAATGGCTGCAACGTAAAATCAATCATTAGAGGTTATTCATTGAAAACAAACCAATTCTCTCCATCTAGTTTCTTAATTCGTTTATCCGTTGCAGCCTTGCTTGTATTTCTCAGCTATAACCCTGCTGGTCTTTCGTATTACCATTGGGCCATTACAAAAATCCCAGGCATTACCCCTATTATGGCTTTTGCGGGCCTCATTTTAATTATTGGCTGGGCTGTATATATTCGTGCAACTTTACGATCACTTGGTTTCCTCGGTATCACTTTAGCCGTCGCATTTTTCACTACTCTTTTTTGGATGATCATTGACTGGGGCATTGTTGCTGCCGATAACATCCAAGCCGTTACGTACATTATTCAAACTATTTTGTGTTTCATTATGGCGATCGGCATGTCTTGGTCACATCTTCGTCGTCGCATGAGCGGTCAAGTTGACGCCGATGATGTAGACCAATAAACCACAACACCATAGCTATGCCTATACTCAAACAGCTCCTATCCATTAGCTTACTTTTTACCCTAGTTCACTCTGCATCTTATGCGGCAATGCCCGCTTTCGTTGAGGGTCAGCCATTACCAAGCTTGGCACCTATACTGGAAAAAACAACACCTGCTGTTGTTAACATTGCCACCAAGAGCATGGCTCAACAACATGAAAACCCTTTACTACAAGATCCTTTCTTTCGCCGATTCTTCCAACTGCCTAACTCTCCTAGAAAACGCTCTACCCAAAGTTTAGGCTCTGGCGTTATTGTTGATGCCAACAAAGGCTTGATTATCACTAATCATCATGTGATCGACAAAGCCGACAGAATCACCGTGACCTTGCGAGACGGTCGCTCGGTAAATGCCAACGTTGTTGGTAGCGACCCTGATTCTGATGTCGCCGTTATTCAAATAAAAGCAGGCAACCTAACCCAACTACCTATTGCTGATTCAGACCAACTGCGCGTGGGTGATTTTGTTATTGCTATTGGCAACCCTTTTGGCTTAGGTCAAACGGTCACCTCCGGCATCGTTAGCGC
The DNA here is from genome assembly GCA_913057515.1 of uncultured Cycloclasticus sp. Taxonomy (GTDB): domain Bacteria; phylum Pseudomonadota; class Gammaproteobacteria; order Methylococcales; family Cycloclasticaceae; genus Cycloclasticus. The sequence goes on from CAJXOJ010000007.1 coordinate 6,131, forward strand.
CTTGGGCCGCTCTGGCCTTGGCATTGAAGGTTACGAAGATTTCATTCAAACAGATGCCTCCATTAACCCAGGAAATTCAGGTGGCGCTTTAATCAACCTTAAGGGGGAGCTGGTCGGCATTAACACCGCTATCATCGCACCAAGTGGCGGCAATGTTGGCATTGGCTTCGCCATTCCAAGCAATATGGCTGTTAACTTAAAGCAGCAGCTCGTTAAATTTGGCAAAGTAAACCGCGGTCAACTCGGCATTGCCGTGCAAGACCTGACCCCTGAACTGTCTAAAGCGTTTAACCTAAATATCAAACATGGCGTTATTATCAGCCAGGTTGACAACGACTCACCTGCTGAAAGGGCCCGCTTGCGCCCTGGTGACATTGTCTTAAGTGTAAATGGTAAATTAACTAAAAATAGCTCTAGCCTGCGAAATAGCTTAGGGCTGTTAACTGTTGGCGATACTGCGAACTTAGAAATCTTACGAAATGGAAAACAACAACTCGTCAGCCTTAAAATTGGTAAACGTAAAATCGTCTTTGTCGATGGTGCTCGCGTGCACCCTCAGCTGACTGGCATGAAGCTAGCAAATCTATCTGGCAACCCTCAGCAGCATAATGTTAAACAAGGTGTTAAGGTGATCGACATTGCTACCAATTCTACCGCTTGGGCCAATGGTTTTCGCAAAGGCGATATCATCACAAGGGCTAACCGAGCGCCTGTTCATAATATCGCGGAACTTATCAACGCGGCAAAAAGCCGTACTTCGCTACTGCTTAATGTCCAACGCGATAATAGCGCTTTTTTCTTAATCATTCGGTAACCTATCTATGTCCACTAACTCTCGTCAATTTGTACCACTCAATATAGCCATTATGGTTGTTTCTGATTCACGTACTGAAGAAACCGACACATCTGGAAAAACACTGGTTGATCGGCTCACCGCTGCAGGCCACCAATGCGCGGAAAAAGCCATCATCATTGATGATATTTATCAGATTCGCGCTAAATTATCCGAATGGATTGCCGACCCCACGATTAACACTATTATTACGACCGGCGGCACAGGGGTCACTGGCCGGGATGGCACACCTGAAGCTGTACAACCCTTATTGGATAAAGAACTCAATGGCTTTGGTGAAGTATTCCGCGCATTATCTTACGAAGAAATAGGCACCTCAACCATGCAATCTCGAGCCATTGCAGGTGTCGCTAATGGGCATTACATTTTTTGCGTGCCCGGCTCATCGGGCGCCTGTAGAACCGCATGGGACAAGCTTATCAGCGCACAGCTCGATTACCGGACCCGCCCATGTAACCTCGTTGAAGTAATGCCGCGTTTATTAGAAACCTAAGCCTATGATTAAATCACCTTTTATAACACTCGGTGCCGCACTGGCTTTTTTTGCCGTTGCCTTTGGTGCGTTTGGCGCACACGCTCTCAAAGAGAGCCTGACAGCCTACTCATTAGGCATTTACCACACCGCTGTCAATTATCAAATGTGGCACGCAATCGGGCTTATCATCATTGGCATGATTTACCAGCTAAAGCCATCGAACCTATTGCGAAAGGCTGCTTGGTTTATGCTCGCTGGCATCATTATTTTTTCTGGCAGCCTGTACGCGCTGAGCCTAAGTGACATGAAAGTGCTCGGTGCAATAACGCCCATCGGTGGCGTTTGTTTTCTTATTGCTTGGCTATTGTTAGCCTACGCCTCTTTTAAATCTGAATAATACTTTTCCATGTCTAACGCTGAACAAAAAACCATCTACCTAAAAGACTACACCGTTCCTGAGTTTCTCATTCCTAACACTGAGTTGCACTTTGATTTATCGGCTGATGACACCTTGGTTAGCAGCCGACTTCATATTCAGCGCAATCCAGAGTGTCTAAAAGAACAACCTGATCTAGTTTTAATGGGTGAAGAACTAACACTAGTGTCTATTGCCATTGACGGCAAAACATTAACGCCTGAGCAATATACATTAACTGATGAAACACTCAGTATTCACCAGCCAGGCGCTGAGTATATTTTAGAAATAAGCAACCGAATCAAGCCGGCAAAAAACACTGCATTAAGCGGTTTATACGAATCAAAAACGATGTTGTGTACGCAATGCGAAGCTGAAGGTTTCAGACGCATCACCTGGTTCTTAGATCGGCCAGACGTAATGTCGATTTTTACCGTCTCAATAGAGGCAGATAAGAACAAATACCCAATTTTACTCTCAAATGGAAACCGCACGGGTGTAACTGAGGGTGACTCAACACATAGCGTTAGTTGGCACGACCCTTTCCCAAAACCTAGCTATTTATTTGCCTTGGTGGCCGGCGACTTAGCGTGTTTAAGCGACTCACTCACCACCTGCACAGGGCGCAATATCACGTTAGAAGTTTATGTCGGAGAGCATGATTTAAATAAAACTCAGCACGCCATGCAATCACTCAAAAACGCTATGCGTTGGGATGAAGAAGCCTTTGGCCGTGAATACGATTTAGATTTATACATGATTGTCGCCGTCAGTCATTTCAATATGGGCGCGATGGAAAACAAAGGACTAAATGTTTTCAACACAAAATTTGTACTGGCCAGTACAGAAACGGCCACCGATGCTGACTATGAAAATATCGAAGCGGTCATTGGCCATGAGTATTTTCATAACTGGTCAGGTAACCGCGTCACATGCCGCGACTGGTTCCAGCTGAGCCTTAAAGAAGGTTTTACGGTGTTCCGTGATCAACAATTTACCGCTCATCAAACATCCGACGCCGTTAAACGTATTAAAGATGTCAACATGTTGCGCACACATCAATTCGCAGAAGATGCTGGGCCACTGTCACACCCTATTCGCCCAGGTTCTTTTGTAGAAATAAATAACTTTTATACGCTAACTATTTACGAAAAAGGCGCAGAAGTTGTTCGCATGTTACATACGCTATTAGGCGAAACCGGCTTTAGAAAAGGCTGCGACCTCTATTTTGAACGACACGATGGCCAGGCAGTCACCACTGAGGATTTTGTTAGCGCGTTAGAGGATGCTAATGGCGAAAATTTCACCCAGTTCAAACGTTGGTACAGCCAAGCAGGCACCCCTGTTGTTAATGTCAGCACGCGTTACGATGCCAATGAGCAACGTTATACACTCAATTTCAAACAACATTGCCCAGCCACACCTAAACAAGCTAATAAGGAAGCATTTCACATCCCCATCTGTATTGGTCTTATTGACCAATCAGGGCAAGAAATTTTGCTAGATAACGAACAAACGTCTACCGTCTTTGAGCTGACCGATACAGAACAAAGCCTGAGCTTTAATAATATAGCCGCAGAGCCTACACCCTCTATCTTGCGAGGTTTTTCCGCGCCAATAAAGCTTAAACAAAGCCTATCAATTGAGCAAAATATTTATTTATTTCAACATGATAGTGACCCATTTAACCGCTGGGAAGCTGGACAAAATTGTTTAACGACGCTTATTTTTAATGCCATTAACGCAATCCAAAAAAACCAAGTAATACCGGTCTTACCGAAGGTACTCATTGAAGCCTATCGAGCTATTTTACAAAATCCACTGGCTGATTTAGCGTATCAATCACTCCTCCTTAGCTTGCCTGCAAAAGCGTATCTTGCTGAACAAATGGAGTCTATTGATATTGAAGCGCTGTACCAAGCACACCGGTTTGTCAAAAAGGCGCTCTCAGCCAGCCTGCATGATTTATGGCTGAGTAACTACCAGGCCAATCATCACATTAATGCTGGCATCAGTGCCCAAGACATCGCTCAGCGTAGCTTTAAAAATTTATGCTTAGACTTCTTAATGGCAAAGGAGTCGGATGATTTACAGCATCTCGCCATCGATCAGTTTAATAACGCTAAAAATATGACTGACCAAATAGCAGCATTAGCCCAATTAAGCCATTTAGATACAGATCAAAGCAGCCCTTTTCTAAAGCATTTTTATCTACAATGGAAAGATGAAGACTTAGTCATCGACAAGTGGTTTAGCTTACAAGCGTGTTCAGAAAAAAATACCGCGCTCGATGATGTTAAACAGCTAACCCAGCACCCAGATTTTGACTTTAAAACCCCTAACCGCGTGCGTAGCCTGATTGGCGCTTTCGCTTCTGCTAATCCCCTGCACTTTAATGCGGCAGATGGTTCTGGTTATGCCTTTATTGCCGATAACATTATAAAATTAGATGCAATAAACCCACAAATTGCGGCGCGACTTGCTAATTCATTAAGTCACTGGAAAAAATTTGACCCTCACCGCCAGCAACTCATTAAAACTGAATTAACACGCATACAGACTCATGCCTCCTTATCTAAAGATGTATCGGAAATTGTAACGCGCAGCTTGGACGCCTAATCAATGCTCACTTTTGTAAGCTTTGTTTTATGAGGACATCGTGAAGTTAACTATTGATTCCGCGCTTTAAGTAAGCCTATCTTATTATTTTCTTTAAACGACATTCGCCTTCGACATAATGACTGAAAATAATAAAATTCAAGTGCAATATTACCAAAGCCCCGTTGGTGAATTATTGATAGGCTCATTTAAAAACAAACTTTGTTTATGTGACTGGCGGCATCGTCGAGCACGACAACGCATCGATAAACGTCTACAAAATGCGTTAAAAGCCCACTATGTTGAAACAAACTCGAGCATCATCAACACAACAATTGAGCAACTAAACAGCTATTTTCGCCAACAACGCAAAGAGTTTAAGCTCCCATTATTGATGCTCGGCAGCCATTTTCAACAACAAGTTTGGCAAGCGCTACAAACCATACCCTATGGCAGCAGCATGTCTTATCAAACACTGGCCGCTAGCATTGGAAACAAGAAAGCGGTTCGTGCTGTAGCTAACGCCAATGCCGCGAACACCATCAGCATTATTATTCCTTGTCACCGAGTCATTGCGAGCAATGGCACATTAGCGGGTTATGCCGGCGGCTTAAATACAAAAAAGCATTTATTATCATTAGAACAAGGCAAAACAAACAATAACTAAAATATCGATCCGCCGCCATCTCACTGTAAAATAGCCATTTCTAACCGACCCATGACATTAGGATAACTTTGTGACCAATAACGACATTTTACGCCGCCTTCGCTACACCTTTGATTTCAGTGATTCAAAGATGATCGAGATTTTTAAGTTAGCAGACTATAACGTCACTCGTGAGCAGGTCAGCAATTGGTTAAAAAAAGACGACGATGAGGCTTACGCAAGTTGTGGCGATATTCCATTTTCATCTTTCTTAAACGGCCTAATTATCGAAAAACGTGGAAAACAAGATAAGCCGCTACCTGAGCCCGATAAGAAGCTAACCAACAACATTATTTTACGAAAGCTTAAAATTGCGTTTGATATGAAGAACGAAGACGTTCTAGCATTTTTATCAACCAATGGGCTCTCTATTAGTAAACACGAATTGAGTGCTTTTTTTCGCCGCACCGACCATAAGCATTACCGCCTGTGTAAAGACCAAGTACTGAGGAATTTTTTACAGGGCTTACAAAACCAATATCGGCCCACAGCCAGTTAAAAAGCGATTAACGTAACTCACCCTTGGCGATCTGAGGTTAAACGGCCTGCAAAAGCATATAGCATAGCGGCCGTTGCACCCCATATTTGAAAGCCGTTATACATCAGCTCCCAATACATTCGTTTTTCGCCCTGCCATAACACGTCTCTTCTTTGATATTGCGACTGATCAGCCAGAATAGATAACGGCACTTCAAACACTTCGGCTACTTCAAACTCATCTATATCAAGCGTAAAAGAGGGCTGTACAAACCCGACAATGGGCACAACATTAAAATCGGTAACCGTTAAAAAGGGCTCGATAACACCGGCCACCTCAATCAATTCTGCTTGAATTCCTACCTCTTCTTCTGTTTCACGTAACGCAGTATGGAGGGGTGACGCATCCACTAGGTCAGCACGCCCGCCTGGAAAACTCACCTGACCGGCATGATGGTTCAGATGGTCGGTACGTTTTGTTAACAACACCTGCCACTCAGCACGTTCTACTAATGGAATAAGAACTGCTGCATTACTTAAGCCATCGTTACGCTTTTGATGCGACCAACCCTGAAGGCTTGTTGTAGGCTCTAAGCACTGAATAATGTGCTCACGTTTCATAACAAGCTCATCTTACGATTGATTATGGCCGTGACGACTTGTTGATATCTGCAGACCTAAATTTAAACGAGCCTGCTCTTCTATCTTGAAAATAAAACTCCAGTGACATCCGCATTGTTTCGAAAGCCAACTCGTCCCAAGGGATTTCATGTTCTGCAAACAAACGAACCTCTAAGCTTTCCACGCCACTAGAAAACTCAGGTTTTAGCAAGGCCGACCGATACATTACATACACTTGGTCAATATGCGGCAAGTTAAAAACCGCATATAATTCCTGCGTTTTAACAATGGCCTCTGCTTCTTCTAATGTTTCTCGTATTGCTGCTTGCTCAGTGGTTTCACCTAACTCCATAAAACCAGCAGGTAAAGTCCAAAAGCCTTTCCTAGGGCTAATGGCACGCTTGCATAATAAAATTTTATCTTCCCAAACAGGGGTGCAACCTGCAATTATGCGTGGGTTTTGATAATGAACAAGGTCGCAGATTTCACAAACATCCCGAATTTGATTATCACCCGCGGGCATTTTTGATGCCGTTTTATTGCCACACTGGGGACAATATTTAAACACCGGTCTAGGCAAGCATTTCGCCTATTAATTCATCTTCTAACTCAATTCGGTTCGCCAACTGCTCACCCACTGACGACAAATCACTTGCCAGACCTTTTAAAATCATCGCCGGTGTTAATGTTTGATATTTATCATTAAAATCTAACACCGCCTCGGTTGCATTAGAAATGCTCGGGTAAATACGTTCTGCCGCGGCCATCACAGATTTACGCCTTTCACTACCGTCCAAAATTCGCTGGTAAACACCAAAGTGCCCCAATGAAATATAATCAACCGATAACTGACAGAAGTCTTGCAATAACTCTTCCATCGACTTTTGGCCCTTATGCTCTTCTATACCTGACACAGCACAGTAGGTAGCCCACACTTGTTTACGCTCCTCCAGTAACTCATTAATCAACTGAGTTGTTTGGCTTCGTTCCTTTTTCGGAACAATTTTTTCGTTCGACATATCCCAATCCATCGTAAATTATTATGGTAGACACTCTATGCCATTGCTGGCTTTTCGACAATATATAATTCGGCTATTTCTTCATATCCGAGTCGATTCATCAACGGTGCTGACTGGCTGCCCTAAGGCGAGCTTCTGTCCGGACTGATCCACTTCAATATTTGTATTAACGCTCAGCCTATACCAATGATCAAAACACGCCGCATCCAACCAACTTGGTCTAGTTTGCTCACGCATGCTGATAAATATTTCATAAAAGTCACCGTACGATTCGCCCGACCTTGGGTGCTTCATAGGTACCGCGCAACGAGCGCAGGGGTTAGATGGTTTTATAGTGACATCGCCTATTTGAATGAGTTTAGGTTGCTGCTTGTCTCGGAACACATGATCCTCCCAAAAAGCAGGTGTTGGTGACACTTCTAAATTAACCCTAAACCTTGCACGTATATCATCAACCGAAAGCGCTGGAAACCAAGTTGCCACTGTTTCTAATGATGCTTGTGAAATCAGTGTTGGGCCTGAGGCATTTAAATCATCTGGAAAACCTTGTCGCTTATCTTCTTTTAAAAAAACTGGCCGGCCCAGCATCTCGCTAAAGTAGCGTGAAAGTCCGGCCGTATCAGCCAATTCAAACACCTGCTCGACTTCATTTTTATGAACAAATCGGACTGTTTCTGATGTTAAATCATAAACAGGGTTAAGAAGAAATATGCGCCGATTATTTTTACCATTGATCATCCGCCCTTGGCTATCAACGAGCCCCCAGCGGCGGTCATTAGACAGCGCACCACCCTCCGTTATTGTCACGTTCTTTAGTTGCACGCCGGGTAAGGCCTTTATTGGGTAAACAAAAATTTTACTGAGCTCTATCATTGCCTTGCCATCATCGTCAATTTAGCCTTATAACATACGCCCAATACCTTGTTTTGAGAAGTAGGCAGACCGAGTGGCAAGCTCTACCTATAAGAATATTGATTAATGAGACAGCAGCTCCGCTATTCCCTCTTAAACGTTTTTCACCTAACATCGTCAAATGATCTTTATTCTCTCAACACAATGAATATAAAACTCCTTTCCAGTATCTCGGACATAGCTGCACACGAGTGGAACACTTTGTTTAAGACAGAATACCCGTTTATTCAGCATCGTTTTTTATCTGCTCTCGAAAAAAGCGGCTGTACACAAGCCTCTACCGGTTGGGAGCCCCAGCATATTATTGTGCACGACGATCATAAGATTATCGCTGCAATGCCTTGCTACCTGAAAACACATTCGTACGGTGAATACGTTTTTGATTGGGCCTGGGCAAATGCCTATCAACAGCACCAACTGCCCTACTACCCTAAATTACTCTCCGCTATCCCATTTACACCGTCTACCGGGCCACGATTAGCATTTCATCACAGCATTCAGTCTAAACAGGAGCAACTGTCTATTATAAAAAGCATTAAACATTTCATGCTGGATACATTTGGCTCTGTAGTGTCGAGTTGGCATGTGCTTTTTCCTGAACCTGAGCTTTCCTCGCTTCTGGAAGCTTGCCAATACAAGCAACGCGTTGGCATTCAGTATCATTGGTTTAACAATAGCTACACCAACTTCGATGACTTCCTCAATACATTCAAATCACGCAAACGTAAAACATTACGTAAAGAACGTTTATCGATTACTACACAAGGTATTGAAATAACAACCGTCATAGGGGCTGATATCAATGAGCAACTGATGGCCGAGTTTTACCAGTTTTATCACCTCACCTATTTAAAACGTAGTGGTCAGCACGGCTATCTAAATTTAGCCTTTTTCACCTTACTGCTGTCAAACATGCCTGACAGCCTAGTGATGTTTTGCGCTCAAAAAGACGATGCACTGATTGGTGCTGCCCTGTGTTTTAAAGATGATCAAACATTATATGGTCGCTACTGGGGTTGCGAACAAGAGTATGAGTTTTTACATTTCGAAGCCTGTTATTATCAAGGCATTGAATTTTGTATTAACAATAACCTTAAACGCTTTGACCCGGGCGCTCAGGGCGAGCATAAAATTTCACGTGGTTTCAAGCCCATCAAAACCTTATCTAACCACCTAATATTACATGATGAGTTTCGCCACGCCATTGAGCATTTTATTGATGAAGAAAAAATCCAAGTTAACTCACACATAAAGCACCTAGCAACGTTATTGCCTTTTAAATCGGAATCACCATGAATAGAACAGTCAACAATATCATCAGTGAAATACGTGCTCTCGAAGAAGAACTTGAAGCACTGATTGCCCATCAACAAACTGACTTACGGTATAAAGTGAACGGTGCAAAAATAGAATTTGAAAAAACTATTTTAGCCAAACAAAAAGCGCTGAAGATGGGGCTTATCCAATGGCTCAGCCGTAGTCGTGTGCGCTCCATTGCATCCATTCCTTTTATTTACGGTATGGCCTTACCTCTAGGTTTCATGCATCTGAGCATTGAGCTTTACCAAGCTATTTGCTTCCCTTTATACAATATTCCTAAAGTGAAACGGGCCCATTATTTTACGGTCGACAGGCAACAGCTGCCTTATTTAAACATTATTGAAAAGTTTAACTGTGCCTATTGCAGCTATGGCAATGCCGTTATTGCCTACACTCGAGAAATAATTGGTCGAACTGAACTCTATTGGTGCCCCATTAAACATGCCAAGAAAACATTAGGCACTCATAAGCATTACCAACAGTTTATGAACTTTGGGGAGTATGAAAACTATCACCAGAAGGCTAAAAAGCTTCGGGGTGAGCTATCAGACCTAGATCAAAAAAAGACTTAATCTAATTTAAAGTCCGGCATGTCACTATCTAAAAACCATTGTTTCAGCTCACCATCAAACCACCAAACTTGGGTATGTTTTATTTGATAAACACGGCCTGTTTCATTTTGAATATAGCCGAATAAAGCCTGCGCAACGACAGTATCATCCTCTGTATTCGGCACTGAGCCAACCAAGTCATAGGAGGTTACTGTGATCTTATCTAAGCCATCAATAGGCGCCAGTTGACGCGCTGTGTTTCTATAGCGAATAACACTCGCGGCCGTTTCATACGACTTCCAGCGTAACGCCTTCATAAACAGCTTTTGCTTAGCCTCTAAATGCTCTTGTTTTTTTTGCTCTGTTACATGCGCACATGCCGACAACATCATTATCAACGCAACACAAAGCCATTTTATGCTTTTCATTCGACACCTTTACTCTAAAATTAGTCTATTATGCCTAACTGGTCACTTCGATTATAGCGCTAGCACGCTCTTGAGAAGCAAAAAGTTACTTATTACATCAAAGAATGCTAATATTTGATTTGAGCAACCTTTTAGATCGTCGTATAATAGAACGGATTCCAACCCTTAACGCCACCTCACGGAGAGTCTCTTGAGTAAAAAAGTCATATTTTTAGTCATTTTTGTTGTACTGTTATTTGGCGGCTTATTTGGCTCTAAATTCTTGCAAATCGATAAAGCGATGTCATCCCGCAAAGCACCTCCTCCACCAACGGTGACAACCGTCAAGGTAACCGAAGCAAAGTGGGAAAACGCCTTGTCCTCTATCGGCACGATTAACCCTAAGCAAGGCGTTACATTAAGCAATGAAATAGCCGGTATTATTTCAGCGCTGCATATTGAGTCAGGGCAGTTTGTTAATCAAGGTGACTTAATTCTTGAGTTAGACACCTCAACCGATGAAGCAAACTTAGACGGCTTGGTGGCAGCCGAAAAGTTAGCACTCATAAAGTTTAAGCGACAAGTAAAGTTATTAAAAAACAAGGCCACCTCTCGCTCTACCCATGATGAAGCTCGTGCTGAATTAGACATTGCTAAAGCGGCTGTTATCTCTCAAAAAAGTATTATTGAAAAAAAGAAGATACGTGCTCCATTTACTGGCAAAGCAGGTATACGTCAGGTTAACCTTGGCCAATACCTTGATAAGGGTACGCAAATAGTTTCACTCGTATCGTTAGATCAAATCTATACAGACTTTTCACTCCCCGAGCGTGATTTCGCCCAACTGAAAGTTGGTCAAGTCGTCAAAATCACTGTCCAAGCATATCCTAATGAAGCATTTGAAGGCACCATTCAGGCTATAAACCCTCGCTTGTCAGAGGAAACTCGTACAATTGGTGTTAGAGCCACTATGGACAACCCCGATGAAAAGTTAAGAGCCGGTATGTTCGCAGATATCAAAGTTATTATCTCAGCACCTAAACCTGTCTTAGTACTACCCAAAACCACTGTGTTATTTAATACTTATGGTGAAAATGTGTACCTTGTTAAGCAGCAGGATAATAAAAATATCGTGGTGCTAAGCAGTATCGAAACGGGTGCCCACCAAAATGGCTATGTTGAAGTTCTCAAAGGGCTAACAATCAATGACATGGTCGTCGATGAGGGGCATGTAAAGCTCAGAAGCGGTCAACAAGTCACCATTTCAAATAACAACAAATAAATAGAGGCCGTTTTGAATTTTACCACTATCTTTGTTAAGCGCCCTGTTTTAGCTAGCGTTGTTAGCTTACTTATTTTTGTATTGGGTCTACGCTCGATAAACTCACTAGAAATACGCGAGTACCCAGAAACTAAGGATACCGTTATTTCCGTCAGCACTGCCTACCCTGGCGCCAGTAGCGAGCTCATCAAAGGTTTTATCACCACACCTTTACAACAAGCTATAGCGCAAGCAGAGGGAATTGACTATATTTTTGCCAGCAGCACACAAGGCCGCTCAACTATTGAAGCACACATGCGCCTTAATTATGACGCTAATGATGCCATTGCTGATATTCAGGCTAAGGTTGCCAGTCAACGCAGCGTCCTTCCACAAGAAGCACTAGATCCTGTTATCACGTCTAAGACGGGGTCTACAACCTCTTTGATTTACCTGTCCTTCTTTAGCGACACGATGAAGGATACTCAAATAACTGATTATCTATTACGAGTCGTGCAGCCACAATTACAGTCTATTGAGGGCGTTGGTCAAGCTCAACTTTTAGGTACGACTGTCTATGCCATGCGAGTATGGTTAAAACCAAAAAAAATGGCTGGGTTAGGCATTACCGCAAATGACATTAATCAGGTCTTACGCCAAAATAACTACCTCTCCAGTGTCGGCAAAACAAAAGGCTCCATGATCAGCATTGACTTGGGCGCCACAACGGATATTGCAAAAGAAGAAGACTTCTTAAAACTGGTGGTTGGCAAACATAACAATACGTTAATTCGTTTAGCTGATGTCGCTGATGTTGAACTAGGCGCCGAAGGTTACGATAGTGAAAACCTATACAGTGGCAAACCTGCCGTTTATATAGCCATTGATCAATCCCCTGGCTCGAACCCTCTTAAAGTGGCGCAAAGAGTTCACACGGCAATGGAAGACATCAAATTGTCATTGCCTGAAGCAATTAGCTTTTACATGCCCTATGATGCCAGTAAGTTTATTGATGACTCTATCAACGAGGTTGGCATGACTTTACTTGAAGCTCTCAGCATTGTTATTGTCGTCATTTTCCTTTCTCTCGGTTCAATGCGTGCCGCATTCATTCCAGCCATCACTGTTCCTTTATCACTGGTTGGCGCATCTTTCATTATGCTGCTGTTTGGGTTTTCATTAAACCTCTTAACACTGCTTGCAATGATACTCGCTATTGGCCTAGTGGTAGATGATGCTATTGTGATGGTTGAAAATATTCACCGGCACATTGATATGGGAAAGCCTCGTATTCAAGCCGCTATTGATGGTGCTAAAGAACTGAGCCTACCGATTATTGCGATGACAACAACCCTCATCGCTGTATACTTCCCCATTGGCTTTATGGATGGACTAGTCGGAACCTTATTTACTGAATTTGCTTTTTCCCTAGCCGCTGCCGTGCTCATCTCGGGTATCGTTGCGCTTACCCTAGCCCCCATGCTGAGTGCTCGAATATTAAAAGGCTCTGCTGAAGCAGGTCGTTTTGAAAAATATGCTGAACACTTTTTTGAAAGACTGGCGGCAGGGTATAAAAAAATCATCCACCCTTTTCTATCAACACCCTCCATTCCCATTGCCTTTGCCCTCATTGTTCTTTTGAGTTTATACCCCATGTATTTGCTCTCAAAAAAAGAGCTAGCACCGACCGAAGACAGAAATGTACTCATTGCTATTGGCACCGCTCCGCAAACTGCTACCGTGGACTTTATAAAAAAACAAGCTAAAAAACTACAAGACATCTTTGAAAGCCTCCCAGAATATGACCATAGTTTTGTTCTGCTAGGCTTAGGTGGTGATGCTAATAAACTTTTAGGTGGTTTCAAAATGGATCACCAGTCTACGCGTGATCGCACGCAAATGGAAATACAGCCTGAGCTTCAACAAAAAGTTGCAGCCATTACCGGTATTAGAACCGCTGTGGTACAACGCCCTGGTTTACCCGGTGCGGGTGGAGGGCTCCCTGTCCAGTTTGTTGTTATTTCTGATGCTGACTATACGCAAATAAGTGACACTGCCGGTGAGCTCATTGGTAAAGCCATGCAAAGTGGTAAATTTATTTTTTTACAAAAAAGTATAGAGTTTGATCGACCAAAATCTAACCTAGTTATTAACAAAGACCGCGCTGCTGACTTAGGCATTAGCATGGAAGAAATAGGTCGCAACCTGTCAGGCTATTTCAGTGAAGGCTACGTTAACCGTTTTAGTATGCAAGGTCGAAGTTATAAAGTAATTCCCCAAGTGTCTGATATAAATCGTTCGGATATTGAAAAACTAAACGATATTTACTTGCGAACCTCTACTGGAAAACAAGTTCCCCTCAGCTCTATTGTTAGCATCTCTAACGAGGTAGAACCGAGCAAACGAACACAATTCCAACAACTCAACAGCTTGACCATTGAAGGCTTGCTGCGCCCTGGTGTAACCATGGCAGAAGGCTTAGGCTTCCTTGAACAAGAGGCTCAACAGTCTTTTCCAAAAGGATTTAAATGGGATTACACCGGTAGTTCTCGCCAATATATGCAACAAGGTAGTGCACTGGTTCTGACCTTTTTTATGTCCTTACTGGTTATTTATTTAGTGCTTGCCGCTCAATTTGAAAGCTGGCGTGATCCACTGATTATTTTGATCTCTGTGCCTTTATCTCTAGCCAGTGCAATGGCCTTTATTATGCTCGGAGCCGCTACGATGAATATATACACACAAGTTGGGCTCATCACTTTAATTGGATTGGTCGCAAAAAATGGTATTTTAATTGTTGAGTTTGCTAATCAGTTACAAATTACCGAGAAACTATCTATTAGAGATGCCGTTGAAAAAGCAGCGACTGTTCGCCTAAGACCTATCTTAATGACAACCATATCAATGACGGTTGCCATGGTTCCTTTATTATTTGCATCGGGGCCGGGCGCGGTAAGCCGGTTTGATATTGGCCTAGTGATCGCCACAGGACTGGGTATAGGCACTTTATTTACTCTGTTTGTTGTTCCTGCATTTTATTTAGTAATGGCCCGAGACCACTCTACTACGAGTCATTAGAGCCACTCAATTACTTCATCAGCAAACTCTTGTGCCGGAATCTCAATTGTTGAGCCGCCCAGCACGGCAATTGAGCCATTCTTAAGTGGTTTAACCCAACCGTGCAAACCCGCATACTGAAAAGGTAACGTTGCCCTCAAAGTAACTTCTGGCATATAAATAACCGTCACTGGCTGATCGTGGTATTGGTACACCATATGTAAACCATAACTATCACCAATTGGGCACTTTTCTGCAAAGCTAATGTTGTCACCCAACATCACCCGAACGCCAAAGTCTTTACTCACTTTAATCAACTCTTGCTCGCTAAGCTGATGAGATGCTTTTGTCGACGAAACCCCATCGTGCGAAAAGTGCTCGTAAACCAATTGATCAACCGGTAATACCGATAGTTGGTTTTGCGTTGGGTTAATAGCCACTATACCCACTGCTATCAGTACCGATGCAGCAAATGCTAGTGATGCTTTAGGGAAGGACCAAAAAGGTAACTTTTGCGCTAACACATTCTCTCTTAATGAATGCCTTAATCCACTAGGTACTTCAGTATTTATCACCCCATTCAATTTTTGCTCAAACTGCTTTTCTTGTTCAACAAATAATTGACATTGCTGGCAAGATACTAGGTGTTCATTAGCCTCGACCGAAGTTTCAGTCGGGGCAACCGTATATTCAAATTTAAAGTCTTCACATTTCATCAATTACCTACCTGGCCTTCTTCAGGCCTTAAAACGTCTCTTAATTTTTGCTTTGCTCTAAATAAGCGCGTCATCGTCGCACTTTTTGTAATACCGCATACCGATGCAATTTCTTCACAACTCAAGCCCGCAATAACTTGCAATAAAAGTGGCTCTTTATATTCATCGGCTAACTCATTCAGCGCTTGCTTTAATGCAAAGGCATCAGGGCTCGTATCATTATCGATGTCTCTTAAACTTAACATATCTAAATCCAAATCAACCATGTCAGGCCGGTATCGAACATATTGACGAGCATGTTCATTACGTAAAATGGTCATTAACCATGCCTTACTCGATGAAGTATCACGCAGCTTATCTAGTGATTTCCAAGCACGCAGACAGCTCTCCTGCACCAAGTCCTCAGCCATACTTTTATCTCGACACAACCAAAGTGCGTAACGAAAAAGTTCATCACTGTACACCAACACCAATCGCTCATATTCTAGTTGTTTTTGTTTCTGCCGCACTATTAGACCTTGATAACTATTGCTATCTTTCAAGTTAAAAATTATAGACCTCGGTAGTCGTTACTATCTTACAGCTTAAAGGCTAAATTTCTATAAACCAGGACCTTGTTAGCTTAAGTTAGCAGACATTCTCTTACGCGCTTATTCTAGTACACCCAAAACAGGCATATAAGCAGCGCTACAAGAACTCTTGCAACCTAAGAAAATAGCCCATCAAAAAAACTAATTTACCTTATAAAATACTAATGCTTACTAAACCGAAATCCTTAGATCAAAAACACCTAATTTAATTAAAATTTAGGCCACAAGCCCTATAACTAAAGGATTCTTATTCACAAGACAAAATAAAGGCCTTATTCATTGCCATTTCACTGTAGAGCAATAATAAAAATAACACTTGCATTATCCAACTACTTGTTTAATAAGGATTATATAAAAATGGTTTATTTTGTTACAATTTAATGACAGCCTTTTTAAACAAGCACTTCCGAGCCTTATTAATAGATCATCCACAAAGTTATCCACAGAAAATGTGGATAAAATAAAAATCGCAATCAAGTCATTAAGTTAGCGTTTTCTTGTAGATTTTTTTAACATGTTCAGGCTAAATTAGCTCAATTAAACCTTGCACCCATTTGATGCCGAAATTTTATTTAAATATCGCTGTCGATACGCCTCTGTATCGTACTTTTGACTACCTTCCCACACAACAATCTAACCGAGCTGATTACCAACTAGGTCAGCGCGCTTTAGTTTCTTTTGGAAAAACACAAAAAGTAGGCGTTATTATTGGTATTTCATCGTCAACGACGCTTAAGCAAAAACAGCTTAAACCCATTACTCAGCTACTCGACTCCTCTACCCTTCTATCTGCGCTAGATATAAAGCTATTTGAATGGGCGGCCGATTATTATCACCACCCCATTGGTGAAGTGTTTTCACAAGCGTTACCCAAACAAATTCGAACAGGCCACTCGCCCAGCATCAAGCTCAGACAATTGTACTGCTTATCAAACAGTGGCTTGGCGCTTGAAGAAAAGCAGTTAAAACGCTCCCCTAGACAGTCCTCTCTCTGGCATCTTTTAAATGACGCTGGCATGCCGCTTGACCTCGATTCCTTTTCATCACTTGATTGGGACTGGCGCGCGCCACTTAAAAGCATGATTGAAAAAGGCTGGGTAAGCATGTCGCAAGAAGACATCGCCTGCAATACCACTACAAAGGAACCAGACTTCAAACCCAATTCAGCCCAACAAGCTGCCATTAATTGCGTTTCTAAAGCACTGCAAGATTTCCAAGTGTTTCTATTAGATGGTGTTACAGGCAGTGGAAAAACTGAAGTCTATCTGCAACTTATTCAACGCGTGATTGATTCAGGTAAGCAAGTACTTATTCTATTACCCGAAATCACGCTAACGCCACAATTAGCAGAGCGTTTCAAGCAACGGCTTGCTGCACAAATGGTCACCTCTCACTCAGCGCTCAACGACACACAGCGCACTCAAGCTTGGTTGCGTTTTAAAAAAGGGTTTGCCAATATTTTACTAGGTACTCGATCAGCTGTTTTCACACCCATGCTCGAACCAGGGATGATTATTCTAGATGAAGAGCACGACACGTCATTCAAGCAACAAGAGGGGTTTCGATATTCAGCACGAGATATCGCCATCATGCGCGCAAGAGACTACAACATCCCTATTGTACTCGGTACAGCAACACCATCGCTAGAAAGCCTCTATAACGCACAACAAAGTCGTTTTACCCATTTACGCCTGCCTGAGCGAACTGCGGGCGCCTCTCACCCCGATATTCGGCTCATTGATTGCCGAAATCAAGTGCTCAATAATCATTTAAGCAAATCATTAATCAAAGCCATTACGAAAACACTCGAACGCAACGAACAAGTCATTTTATTTGTTAATCGACGAGGTTTTGCACCGGTGCTCATGTGTCACAGCTGTGGCTGGGTTGGACAATGTCGTCGTTGTGATGCGCGCCTAGTGATTCATAAACAGGCTAATTTACTTCGTTGTCATCATTGCGGGCTTGAACATGCCATCCCAAACACTTGCCCATCTTGCCAGCAAGCCGAATTATTTCCTCTAGGACTTGGAACCGAACGCATTGAAGAAACACTAAGTTCGCTCTTTCCAAGCATCCCTATAAGCAGAATAGACCGCGATAGCACACGGAAAAAAGATGCCATGCAATCGGTCATTGATAAAGTACACCAAGGTGGCGCGCAAATTTTAGTCGGCACCCAAATGCTAGCTAAGGGCCATCATTTTCCTAACGTGACGCTTGTTGGCATTGTAGACATTGATGCCGGACTTTTTAGTTGTGATTTCAGAGCCAGCGAACGTATGTCGCAACTCATTACTCAAGTTGCTGGCCGCGCTGGACGAGAAGAAAAACTTGGACGCGTACTGATACAAACCCACCACCCAGAGCACCCCTTATTAAATACGCTTATCGAACACGGTTATGCTCGATTTGCCAAAGACGCTTTACTTGAGAGGCAGCAAGCCCAGCTTCCACCGTATAACTGTCAAGCGCTGTTACGGGTCAACGCAATTAACGAACAAGCCGTGCTAAGCTTTCTAAATGACTGCACACAAGCAATAGCGAACATCAATACGCAGTCCATTAATATTTTGGGCCCCGTACCCGCCCCTATGCTTAAACGAGCCGGGCGCTTTCGCTATCAGTTATTGATCGAATCCACTCAACGTAAACCACGCCACCAATTTTTAAAGCAACTATTACCTGAGCTAGAAAAACTAAAGTCATCACGTCAAGTCCGTTGGTCTATCGACATTGACCCTGTTGACCTGTTTTAACCACTACTTAGGCTTGCAAGTTTTACTTCACAGGCGATAATACACGTTGACTCCGATGTCAGGCATTTAACACCCCCTTCAGCGCAACAACTCGACCAATTATTAACTATGAAAACACGCTTGGCCTCCTTGCTTCAGCAAGCCATTACTTCACTACAAGCTCAAGGTGAACTACCTGAAGAGTTAACACTCGACATTCAAATTGAACATACCCGTGATCCTTCCCATGGTGATTACGCGAGCAATATCGCCATGATGTTGGCAAAGCCTGCCAAAAAAAATCCACGTCAAATAGCACAATCTATTATCGAGCAATTACCGAGTGATAATGATGTCCTAGAAGTTAATATTGCAGGCCCAGGTTTTATTAATTTTTTTATCAACCCGCTCAGTCAACACGCAGTCATCGGCCATATTCTTCAACAGGGCATTCGCTTCGGAACATCCAATATTGCCAACGGCAAAAAAGTTCAGGTCGAATTCGTATCTGCCAATCCAACCGGCCCACTGCATGTAGGCCATGGACGAGGCGCGGCATACGGCGCTACTGTTTCCAACCTTCTCACTGCTATTGGTTACCAGGTACATCGCGAATATTACGTTAATGATGCTGGTCGCCAAATGGATATTCTTGCCACCAGCGTTTGGTTACGGTATTTAGAAAGTTGTGGTAAAACTATTGAGTTCCCAAGCAACGGTTACAAAGGTGCTTATATTTCTGACATCGCTAGCAGCCTTAAGAAAGCTCGTGGTGATGCATTCAACGCGAAAGCCAATGATGTTTTTAACAATATACCGGCTGATGAACCGGCGGGTGGCGATAAAGAAAAACATATTGATGCACTGATCTCGCGCGCAAAAGAACTGCTAGGGCATGATCATTACCGTATTGTGTTTGATACAGCGTTGACATCCATTTTAGGGGACATTCGCTTAGACCTTGAAGACTTTGGTGTTCATTACGACGACTGGTTCTCAGAACGATCACTGATGGACAATGGTGCCATTGAGCGAGCCATTGAAAAGCTCAAAGCCTCTGGCTATATGTATCAAAAGGATGGCGCTTGGTGGTTTAAATCAACCGAGTTTGGCGATGAGAAAGACCGCGTTGTCGTCCGCGACAATGGCTTAACCACCTACTTCGCCTCCGACATTGCCTATCATTTGCACACGCTCGAGCGTGGCTACGACATCATAGACATATGGGGTTCTGATCATCACGGCTACGTGCCACGTGTTAAAGCGGCTTTACAAGCCATGGGCGCAGACCCAGAGCGAATGAAAGTATTACTGGTCCAGTTTGCTGTTTTGTATAAAGGCGGCGAAAAAATGCAAATGTCGACCCGCTCCGGCCAATTTGTAACACTTAGAGAATTACGTAAGGAAATTGGTTCCGATGCCGCACGTTATTTTTACGTGATGAGAAAAGCCGAACAACACATGGATTTCGACCTTGATTTAGCAACATCACAATCAAACGAAAACCCTTTGTTTTATGTTCAATATGCTCATGCCCGGGTATGTAGCGTGATGCGTTTACTCACTGAGAAAGGCCTAAGCTACACCGAAGCAGATGGACTCAATAATTTAGATAAACTTACTCAATCACATGAAACTGCTTTAATTGACACCTTAAACCGTTACCCAGAAAAGCTCACCCAAGCCGCGCAGAATTTCGAGCCGCACCAACTCAACCACTATCTACGTGAGCTTTCTACTCAGTTTCATAGTTACTATAATTCACATAAATTTATTGTTGATGATGCTCACCTGATGCAAGCACGACTGGTACTGATTAACGCAACCAAACAGGTACTATCGAATGGCTTAGGGCTACTAGGCGTTAACGCACCGGAGTCAATGTAGTGCCCAGAGATTACAAAAATCGATTAAACCGTAATAACGCTCGTAAAAAGAAGAAGCCCATTCCCGGTTATTGGTGGTTGATTACTGGCTTACTCATTGGCGGTTTCGCAATGTTCTTATCCAATATAGAAGAGCCTTCTGGCGAGACCACTGCTACTATCAAAAAACCGAGCATTCAAAACGAAGTTCGTGATGTAAAAAAGCCAACCATCACGGCAACAAAACCTATTGATAGCAAGCAACCACGTTTTGATTTTTATCAAATACTGCCTGATATGGAAATTGTTATTCCAGAACATGAAATTGAAGAGCGGCGTCGACTAGAAGGCACAGGCAAAAGCAAGCCAGGTACTTTTATTATTCAAATCGGCTCGTTTAGAAAACCAAGCCAAGCAGATACACTAAAAGCCCGTTTAGCCTTATTAGGCATTGAGTCGACGGTTCAAACGGTTAATCAAAGTGGGAGTATTTGGCACCGTGTAAAATCGGGCCCCTACACCTCCTTTAGAATGGTGGATAAAATTCAAAACCGCCTACACCACAACAATATAGACAGTATTGCCATCAAGCTAAAATAGCCTAATGCTAACCGGCGACACACAAATACATTCATCGCCATGAGCCTTAATACAATATTTTATCGATTCTTATTTTGCCTTAGCTTCATCCTTGTCAGCATCGTGGTTGCTATCTGGTTTAGCACATTCCACCCTGCCGACAGCCAACAAGAACACATCTATTGCCCGCAAAATGCACCCACCTTATCTGCCGGGCAACGCATTAAAGTGTACAACCAAAATGTACAGTTTATGGCCGGCAAGAATTATGTTTTTTTCTATGACCTGCCCAACAGTATGGGGCCCGATGAAAGACCATCATCAAATGACATTGAAACAACCTTAAACGGCCTAGCTAGTCTTATTAAACAGCAAAACCCAGACATTATTTTGCTACAAGAAGTTGATGATGGCGCCAAACGAACCGGTTATGCAGACCAATTAGCCCAGTTACTGGCCTTATTACCAGCCGAGTACGCTTGCCATGCGAGCAGTTTTTACTGGAAAGCCTCGTATCTGCCACACCCACGTATTATGGGGGCCGTTGGTACAAAGTTAAGCATCATTTCGAAATACCAAATTAGCTCCGCAACGCGCATTCAACTCAGCCTCATACCACAAGACCCTATTAGCCAGCTTTTTAACTTCAAACGCGCCTTGTTCGACGTTCGCTTACCCGTTAAAGACTCAACAGAACTGGCCGTTTTAAACACACACCTGTCTGCCTTTTCCAAAGGAACCGACACACTTAACAAGCAAGTAACACAAATTAACCAGCGACTAACATCGTTGAACCAAGCAAAAAAGCCGTGGCTGCTCGCTGGTGATTTTAATTTACTCCCGCCCAATAGCTATGCAACATTGGCGACTGAGCAACAACACTATTATGAAACCAGTTCAGCGATTACAACCTTGTATCAGCAGCACTTAGCCATCCCTAAGCTCGAAGCCACTCAATCCAATGAGCGCCACCGTTGGTTTACATACTTCCCCAATGCCACGCATATTAATCAACCCGATAGAACCATTGATTACCTCTTTCATAGCTCACAACTAACAATGCATGACGCCTTTGTTGAGCAACAACATTCACTCACTTTATCCGACCACATGCCGCTCATTGCATCCTTTACCTTGCCATGAAAACGATTAAAATGGGCGCGTCAGTTAAGTCCTCTCACACCCTTTATGGGTAACCCCCGAACGCCACAACCAGGCATTTGCAACCCATCAACGCCAAAAGGAACCCTACATGTCTCAAACTGCTAGTTATTTCGCAACCACTGCCAAAGGCATGGAGCTCATTCTGGCCGATGAATTGGAGCAAATTGGCGGCACACAAGTCAAAGCCGCCGCTGGTGGCGTGTATTTTGATGGCGATATGGAAATGGCGTTACGCGTCTGTCTTTGGTCACGCTTGGCTAATCGCGTCTTATTGCCGCTAGCACGATACTCAGCGCAAACACCTGAGCAGCTCTACGCGGGCGCTTTAAAAATTGATTGGTCAAAACATTTTGATGTCTCGCAAACATTTGCCATTGACGCCTCTATACGTCGATCAAAAATTAACCACTCTCGTTATGCCGAGCAAGTTATAAAAGACGCCATTGTTGATCAGTTTAAAGAATTAACCGACGAGCGCCCAAACGTTCAACGTGAACAGCCAGATATTCGCATCAACGCCTACATCAATGAAGATAAAGCCATCTTAAGTCTAGATTTATCTGGCGATAGCTTACATCGTCGGCATTATCGAGCTGAATCCGTTGAGGCGCCGTTAAAAGAAAACCTGGCCGCTGCCATTTTAATACGTGCCGGTTGGCCAAAAATTGCTGCCGAAGGTGGTGCCTTGTATGACCCTATGTGCGGTTCGGGTACCTTACTAACCGAAGCCGCTATGATGGCAGGCGATATCGCACCCGGCTTACTGCGTGAGTATTACGGCTTTTTAGCTTGGAAACAGTTCAGCCCAGCCATTTGGCAGCGTTTAATTAAAGAAGCTGAATACCGCCGAGAAAAAGGGCTCGATAAAATTCCACCTATTATGGGCTCCGATATCAGCATTAAGAACGCTGGTATTGCTAAAGCAAACATCAAGGCGGCCAATCTAGTTTGGCACGTAAAAGCTGTCAGCTTACCCTTATCAAAGGTTAGCCCAGATGAAACATGGACAGCTGGCTTATTTGTCGTCAACCCTCCCTACGGCGAACGACTCGGCGAAATCAAACAACTCGAACCCTTATATCAAGAAGTTGGCAGCATTTTAAAAGCCCGTTTTAATGGCTGGCAAGCCTCCGTTTTTACAGGTAATACGGAGCTGGCCTTTAATATTCCACTTAAGTCACATAAGTCATACCAACTGTTTAACGGGGCTATTCCCTGCAAGCTTTTTAACTTTTCTGTAACGCCCGAACGTCACTTTGAAGGCCAACATGCAAGTCAGCAACAGTACCTTGGCGATAACCTTAAAAAAGCATTATTACCCACACCCGGTGAATGGAGCGAAGGCGCTACGATGTTAGCTAATCGCCTACGCAAAAACATCAAAAAACTAAAACCTTGGATTAATAACAATAACATTCACTGTTACCGCCTATATGATGCCGATTTGCCTGAGTACGCGCTGGCTATTGATATTTATCAGGGTGAAAAAAAATGGGTTCATGTGCAGGAATATGAAGCGCCTAAAACAATCGATGAGGCAAAGTCTATTCAACGATTACGTGATGCATTAGCCGTCATGCCAGAGGTTTTAGGTATCCCCTCTAAGCAACTGTCGCTTAAAATTCGTCGCCGCCAAAAAGGCAGCACGCAATACGAAAAGCAAGGTACCGATGGCGGTTTTCATGAAATACAAGAAGGCAATGCCCGCTTTTTGGTTAACTTTAAAGACTACCTCGATACCGGTCTATTTTTAGACCACCGCCCTATACGTCAATGGATTGGGGAGAACGCTAGCGGTAAACAGTTTTTAAATTTATTCGCATACACCGGCGCGGCGACCGTGCACGCAGCCCTTGGTGGCGCCACCACATCAACAACCGTTGATATGTCTAAAACCTATTTGGATTGGGCCAAAAACAATTTTGAATTGAATAACCTGAACTTAGATAAGCACCAATTAGTACGAGCTAATTGTATGGAATGGCTTAATAAAGCAATTGAGGAGCAAAAAAAGTACGAACTGATTTTTATCGACCCCCCTACTTTTTCTAATTCAAAGCGAATGGAGAATGTATTTGATATTCAACGCGACCACGTAGAACTCATTAACAATGCCGCAAAATTACTTAGCAAAAAAGGCACCCTTATTTTTTCAACTAACTTCCGTAAATTTAAATTAGATGAAGCGGCCCTTAAGGGTTTAAAGGTTGAGAATATCAGCCGAAAAACCTTATCAAAAGACTTTGAACGTAACCCAAAAATACATTACTGTTGGATGCTATCGATCAAGCATTAATCACTAAGGCACATAAAATGGCTACATCGGAACGAACCTCTCAAAAAGATTCCGTTATCAGCAGCGTTATAGGTATCGCTATACTCATCGCTGGTTTTTTACTTGCTTATCAATTTGTAGAGCCTGCTCCGCCAACGACCATCAGCATCAGTACCGGTAGCAAAGAAGGTGCGTACTACGCCTATGCACAACTATATAAAGAGCATTTAGCTAAACACGGCATTACGCTGAATATAGAAGAATCGGCGGGTTCAGCTGAAAACATTGAGCGACTGTTAGCCGGCAACATCGACCTTGCTTTTGCACAAGGTGGGCTAACACGCAAAGATACTCCTTTATTATCACTTGGCAGCTTATATTATGAGCCGGCGTGGCTTTTTCATAAATCAGACCTCCCGTTACAAACATTAACTGACCTTAAAAATCAACGCGTAGCCATTGGCCCTAAAGGCAGTGGCACACGAAGTTTAGCCTTGTTATTGCTGTCCGATAATAAGCTCAATGAGAGCAACTTGAGCTTATCTAATGATGGCGGTTTAGCCGCGGCAAAGAAATTAATCGCTGGTGAGCTTGATGCTGCCTTTTTTATTAGCGATGTTCAATCACCTATCATCCAAGATTTACTGCAAACACCCTCAACAACACTGGCCTCAATAAATCGAGCAGAGGCTTATCAGCGACTACACCCGTTCCTATCAACCATCACCTTGCCTGAAGGCGTTATTAACTTACAAACTAATATCCCTTCGAGTGATAAAACACTCTTGGCCCCCACTGCTAATTTGCTAATGACTGCTAATTTCCACCCTGCCTTAGCGGTCCTTGTTCTGCAAGCCATTGAAGAGGTTCACAAAACATCTGGTATTTTTGCTGGAGAAAATCAATTCCCAAATAGTCGAAACCTAACAGCACCTCTCAGTGATGTTGCCGACCGGTTTTATAAAAAAGGCCCACCTTTTTTAATGCGCTACCTACCGTTTGGAGCGGCCATTATGATCGACCGTTTCGTCGTTATGATCATTCCTTTATTAGCATTATTAATTCCGCTATTTAAACTCATGCCGCCATTATATCGCTGGCGCATTAGCTCACGTATTTACCGTTGGTACGAAGAACTGCATGCTGTTGATGACCAAATTCACGGTAGGACTCTTAATGAACAACAGTGCAAACAGTTAAACGAGCAGTTAAGCCATATTGAAAATGAGGTTAACAAAGTAAAAGCTCCTTTATCCTATGCTGAAAAAGTTTATCAACTACTCGTTCACATTGACCTTGTCAGGCGGAAACTTTATCTGAAATGATCGCTATTTATAGCGCTATCAACTCGCGTTAACATCCAACAACATCATTGCCAAACACCTAGCTTTTAAGCGCACCCTGCTTGAGGCGCACATTCCATTTAAGGTAATCGGTCAATTAACCCTTATCAATACCCGTCTCAAAGCCTTCTCCCAAAAAACCAATACATTGCAAAAACAGACGGAGCAAGTTATTTTCTTTTCACTTATTATGGCAATCAGGGCACCCCACGGAAATGCTAGTAATTTCAAGCATCCGCCACCGGATCAATACAATATGCTTCCAACAAGGCAGCAACTTCACTACCGAATCCTGTCTGAAATTTGTGACCCGGTAAACCAATTCCTTTGCATTCTTACAATGGAACACCTTGAGAGAAAACCCTCCACTTAGCTCAGGGTTTATTCAAGTACCCCCCACGAAATGAGCTCACCGATAAAACACTAGATTATCTATTTTGTTCAGCCTAAATAACTTGCCAATTAAAACCACTCATCAACACAATACCATCAATATTTCGGATCACGCCCCTATTATTGCGAGCTCTATTGTATAGACGTATACTTAATCACCGAGTGAGCGAATCATAAAAAAGGTATCACTATGTCAGTTGATGTTATTTTAAATTTACAAGTTAACCCTGAAAACCGAGAAGAGTTATTAAGTTTTTTTACGTCACTCCTCCCTGATGCTCGCGCCTACAAAGGCTGTCAAAGCATGGTTGTAACCAGCGATGAAGACGATGTACACAATATTGTTATACTTCAAAAGTGGGATCAACGCAGTGACCAAGAAAGTTATATGGCCTGGCGGGCTGAACGCGGCGATGCTGATAAGATCGTTAACCTATTGTCATCACCCCCAACCCTCCAATACCTAACTACTATTCCAATCTAGCCTCGCTTTAGAAGCAGGAAGCTAAACAGCGGACTTATCCGCAACTTCTACGACTTGAATGATTTATTTATATCGGTCACTATGATTTTGTACTCATCGGTATACAATCAGCTAACATCTTCCACATTTAAAGCCTATTCCCAAAAACAATGATTCACGTATTTGTTTTAAATTCTTTAGTTGTCGCAGTTGCCGTCATCATCCATTACGAGTTTTTATATCGTATTTCTCGCTTTATCCCCACCATGACACTGAAGCACCGCCTTAGGATTCTTTTTGGTGTATTTGCCGCCCTAATAGCTCATGCGGTTGAAGTTTGGGTATTTGCCCTCGCTTTCTACTTTATGCACCACGCTGATGGCTGGGGGCACTTGGAAGGGAATTTTGATGGCAGCTTACTTGATTGTACCTACTTATCCTTCACTACCTTTACCACCTTGGGGTTTGGCGACATCCAACCGATCGGTGATTTACGCCACCTAACAGGCCTTGAGTCACTCACAGGTTTGGTGCTGATCACTTGGACAGCATCATTCTTATATTACGAGATGCAACGTTACTGGGATAACAAATAACATTATTACTGACATTGCTCATCAGCCTTGTTTTAATCATCCCAAGCCGCTGCGACCTGTATAATTGTTATATTAAACACCGAATTAGGCAAATATCGTGATAAAGGTTGGAGACACATATCAATTAGAAGTCATCAAAGCATTGGACTTTGGCTTTTACTTAGACGCCAAAGAACTTGGCGAAGTATTACTACCGGGCAAACATGCCCCAAAGGACTTAAAGGTTGGTTCATTACTGTATGTTTTCCTGTATCTCGACTCAGAAGACCGCCCCATTGCGACTACCAAAGTCCCTAAAGCGAAAGTGGGTGAATTTGCTTACCTTAAAGCCGTTGCCCGCACTCACGTAGGCACCTTTTTAGATTGGGGTTTAGAAAAAGATGTGCTCGTGCCGTTTGCTGAACAACATCGCCCAATGGAAGTAGATAAGTCCTATCTCGTTTACCTATACCGCGATAAAAATGATGGCCGCATCGTTGCTTCATCAAAAATCGATAAGTTCATTGATGATGAAGCCCCACATGATTTCACCCCACAACAACAAGTTGATTTAATTATTGCCAACACTACGCCCTTAGGCTTTAAGGCTATTATTAATAGTAGTCACTGGGGCGTTTTGTACAATAATGATGTTTTTCAACAACTCAGCTTTGGCCAGTCCAAAAAAGGTTTCATCAAGCGGATACGCCCAGATGGAAAGATTGACTTAAGCTTGCAGGGTGGCAAAGAAACGCGCGATAAATACAGCAAAATTATTCTTAATTATTTAGAAAAAAAAGGCGGCTTCGCACCCGTTCACGACAAGTCCAGCCCGGACATAATTGCCGATACCTTTGGGATGAGCAAAGGTGCTTTTAAAAAAGCCATTGGTGGCTTATATAAGCAGCGCATTATCCGTATCGAAAAAGATGGCATTCACTTGTTAGAAACAGATTCTTAAACTTAATACACACTATTCATTATGAGCATTAGTAAAAAATACGATTTTCAAACAACCGCAGAAAAAGATAGCTGGAGAGCCGATATTGTCCGTCGCGCCAGTTCAAAAAAAAGCATTGTTTCAAAAACTCAGGCGGGCTTCAAATCAGAAGCGGAGGCCATTGAATGGGCGGAAAAAGAACTCGTCTTGTTTTTACAAAAACAAAGCGATCGAAACAAACGTCAAGCAGACAAGCGTTCATAACAACCTACCGCTAACGACGATTTAATGGGTCACGATATACAAAACATCCCGCTAATAAACTTAGCACTCTCGTTTATTCCCGTGCTCTTCGCCTTGGCAATTTTATTTAAATGGTCTTTAAACTCAAGTAATGCAATTTACGCCCTAGCCCGAATGTTGGTTCAATTGCTCTTAGTGGGTTACCTGTTAAGCTATATTTTTGAAGCCGAAAATGCCACCATTGTTATCACTGTTTTGGCCATTATGGTCTTCGCCTCCAGCTGGATTGCACTGGGTACGATCCCGATAAAACGCAGTATTTTGTATAAACACGCCCTTCTCTCCATTACTGCTGGCGGCGGCTTTACCCTGCTCATTATTACTCAAGGTGTGCTCAATTTAGACCCGTGGTACTTGCCTCAACTCATCATCCCGTTGGCAGGAATGATTTTTGCCAATTCGATGAATAGCGTTAGCTTAGCCGCAGAACGACTGAATGCCGAAATAGATCGTAAGGTCTTATATGCAGAGGCTCGGCATACTGCACTCCATGCCTCTCTTATCCCTGTTATAAACTCATTATTTGCCGTTGGCCTGGTGTCACTACCCGGGATGATGACCGGGCAAATATTATCTGGCGTATCACCACTGGTTGCCGTACGTTATCAAATTATGGTGATGTGCATGATCTTCGCCTCATCGGTGCTATCGACAGCCTTCTTCCTCGTATTAGCTAAACCAACTTTTAGCACCCAGTTAACTAAGCCTGAATAAAGCAGGTGTTCATCATCACCCCTCATATTTCTATTGCTGATGATGAAATCGAGCTAACCGCCATTCGAGCGCAAGGGGCAGGCGGCCAGAATGTCAACAAAGTATCGTCTGCCATTCATTTACGTTTTGATATTAACGCATCATCTCTACCTCAGTTTTTTAAACAACGCTTACTCATGCTAAAAGACCACCGTATCAACAAAGAGGGCGTTATTATCATCAAAGCTCAGCAATATCGTACTCAAGAAAAAAACCGTTCGAATGCGCTAGAACGCCTAAAAGACATCATAAAAAGCGCAACGGTTATCCAAAAACCTAGGCGACCCACAAAACCCAGTAAAAATGCCAAGAAAAAACGCACTGATAACAAAACCCAACGAGGGCAATTAAAAAAATTACGCGGAAGAATAAACGAATAATATAAAACTAAACCACACTAAATTCACCATCAACGGCGCACGCGATTGGTATATAAGATGTTCAAGGCGAATTGAACTAAGGCACCGTCGGTTTGTTATTAGTCCACCTGCCTTCTGTGAGTAAAAACTATGCGACAGTTTTCCTTCTTGAGAGCAAAGTATTTGAATGTTTGATAATAATCTATTTTCAAAAATTATAGGCTTTGCTCAGCAATAAAGAACATGACTAATGACAAACATCACCTGATGCCACTCACCTTTTTATCAGGCAGAAAGACAGAGTTTTTTACCCAATTTATGAAAAAAGCATCTACATCAACGTTCGCTATAGATTTTTACTGAGCAAAATAAAGCAAGCTACGCTATCGTTACGGAGGGTAAAATCCTTATAATATTAGTTTACCCATTAAATTATAAGAGCTAGCCATGAGCGATTTACCAAACTGCCCACAATGTCATTCAGAATATACATATGAAGATGGCAGTTTATACATTTGCCCAGAATGCGCTCATGAATGGTCTAAAGAGGCTAGTGCTAATGAGGGTGATGAATTAGTGGTAAAAGATGCTAATGGCAACCTGTTAAAAGATGGCGATAGCGTGAGTGTTATCAAAGATTTAAAAGTAAAGGGCTCGTCCTCCGTCGTAAAAGTGGGCACAAAAGTTAAAAATATTCGTTTAGTTGAAGGCGATCACGATATTGATTGTAAAATCACCGGTATTGGACCGATGAAACTAAAGTCTATTTTTGTGAAAAAAGTCTAAACAGATATGTTCAAGCTGAGCTAATCGCTTAGACGATGTAACAATCTTTTACAATGATTGATTTAACACCTCTAGCGGGCGCTATTGTATCTGTATAGGAGAAAGACAGAAGCTAAGGCCGAATACAGTTTTCGTGACAAAACGTGATGCCTACAAAATCAGCTACACTATACTGGAAGCCTCTTTAGTTAGAGGCAAGAGGTTTTATGGCAATAATCGATTAAACCTTATTTACTCGCATCGGTGGCTTAACCACCCTGCAAAAAGTTCATAGGTTTTTTTACAATAAAGCCTATAGTCACCCGTGGTTAAAGCTGTATTTTACCGATAAGCAACAAACAGACTTTATGGCTAAGCTGATTGGTGGCCCCAAAAAATATGCGGGGAAGACGCCAAAAATGGGTCACCAACATATTCATATCACTGATGAATTATTCGAGCTAAGACAACAATTATTAAATGAGGCCATTCGCGAATTTGCTCTTGCTGATGATTTAAGAAATGAGTGGATAATGGCTGACACAGCACTAAAAAAAGTCAGTTGATGAATGTAAAAAATCGTATCCTACTCAGCCGATTCTGGATTTCGCCAAACCACGTAATTGACACAAGTAAATCATGATGACTTCACCTTTACTAGACCTACAATAGAATATCAAGTCCACCATTGTTAAATAGCAAAAAACAACTACGCTGATGGAAGAGCACCGCTAAAGCGCCACTCTTCCAGTTTTCTTTAGTGCAATGAACAGCTGAGATCAAATGATCCTCCTTATTCTCAAGTCAATTCAGCATACCAATAAATGAGCAAAAAAGTCGGCAAACACTCCTTTCAAATAAGAACCTAGATTGTTTTGTTGACCATGAATGCACCACCAATTCTTAGCTCCAGCGCATTTATTCCGGTACTAGCACCGTTATCCACAACAGTTTTTTTGTCGCACTGTGCGCTGCGCTTAAGAGCAAGCTAATGAACTTTTACCTTACTAAAGATAACTCCCACTCACTATCCAATGATTTAGTGACCTAGCTCAACTAATTCTTTTTATTATCCCTCTATAATAATCACCTCCCTTAACGAAGACAGTCATTCATCCATTGGGGAAATTATGTTAAAACGAGTCGTTTTAACGCCAATACTACAAGGGGTATAGATATGTTTGGAGAACTACACGATTTGCATCATGAATTTCCAGAACACAAAGATAAAATTCATGAATTAAAAATGAAAGGCGGCCATTTTAGGCGCCTCTTCGATGAATATAATGACTTGACTCACCAAATGACGCGTATTCAGCAGAGTATTGAAACACCATCTGATAGCGTAGTAGAGAGTTTAAAGCTTAAGCGCTTACACTTAAAAGATGAGCTTAACGCAATGCTAGTGGCTAAGTAAATATAATTGTAACCACTCTAGACTGCTCATTAAGCTCAGTAAGCGCACATCAATAAGCTCTAATTTTTTTAAATGGAAAAGGTGAATAATACGGGTACAAAATCCTTTGTCCATAAAAGGGTTAACGAAAATAGCAATGAAGCAGAACAAATGGCTAAAGCGGCCTCTGCCAGCACGATCTCTTCTTTAGCCAATTTAACTGCGCGGCTACATTCAAGGTATACTTATTCTCAACGCAATAAAAGTCACCGCTTGTACGGTGATTTATTCGTGCGCTGACAACAGAATTAAAGGAGACTTAGATGTATAACGATAAAGTAATTTTATTAACAGGTGCTGGCAGTGGTATTGGCGCTGCAATCGCCAAAGAGTTATCAATGTTAGGTGCTCAGCTTATTTTAGTAGGGCGTAACCAAGAAAAGCTTGAAACCGTTAAGCAACAGCTTACTGGACAGCATGATATTCTAGTGGCCGACATTTCATCCTCGGTAGGCCGTCAAGCCATTAAAGAACATTGTGAGCAGCATGCCGATGGCCTTGATATGCTTATTAATAACGCCGGCGTCAGTGCGTTTACACGCTTTGAAACCATGAGTGAGGAAAAAATTTCTTCAGTTATTAATATTAATTTAACTAGCACCATTTTATTAACACAGCAATTATTACCGTTATTGCAAACAAAACCATCTGCCAAAATTGTTAATATTGGCTCAGCATTTGCCAGCTTAGCATTTGCGGGTTTTACCGTGTATAGCGCCAGCAAATACGGTGTAAAAGGGTTTACAGAAGCGCTACGTCGAGAGCTTCATGGTGGCACGGTTGATGTTTGCTATTTCGCACCACGCGGTACTAAAACGCCTTTCAACGATGCCAATGCAGAGGCCCTTAATATTGCTATTAAGGCGAATATTGACTCCGCTGAAAAAGTAGCGACCGAATTCGTCACCTTTTTACAAAGTAACAAGGCTAGACATTTTGTTGGTTGGCAAGAACGATTATTTGGCCGTTTGAATGGTTTATTCCCAGGCTTAATTGATAAGGCACTAGCTGGGCAACATAAAGCTATTATGGCCTGTTTACCTCAATCAGGTGATAGTAAAAACTAACATCCCCACACGCTATTTTTTGGTATGCGACGCATAAGCCGCATGTGTTAAAAAGTCGTTATTTTAACCACATCATGAAGAGTAAAACCTGTTACCTTTCATGATGTGGTCAAAACTAATCTATCTAAAAGACAAATCAATCAAGCCTGAGCCTTTTGGTTTTATGCATTAAAGCCACAAACCTGATTAAGTAATACTTTCGGGTCTGATGGCAATTGTGTTCCACGCCACGCAATATGTTGATCAGGCCGTACTAATACTAAGGGAACATCAAAGACTGTTGTGTTTGCTTTACCTTGTAAATTAAGAACACTTAAAGGAAACTTCATATTTTCCGCAACCTGCTCAATCATTGAAAGGTCTATGGCGTTATCTAAACAAAGCAAGGTGTATTCTGGCCCCAGTTTATCGAACAAGGAAGCACCATCATTCATCCAGACATGAGGAACCCGACAACCTGGAGATGTTGATGGTGTATAACTACCTAAGGTGTATGTGGGCGGGGTGCTCGTATCATAAGCAATCACAGGCGACTGCTCATAAAAATAGCCAAAATTTAGCCCAATACATGCAAATTGAGCGCTATCAGTTTCCATCATAAACTGACCCGTCTCTTCACGCGCGGCTTGCCCTCTTTCACTCTCTTCTTCAATGTAATCGGGTAGTTGTAAATTATTTTTTTTGCGGATAATCATTGCAATTGACGATACTTGACCTAAAATCGGCTGGCGTTCATTCTGAAAGGTATCGAGTAGTTTCTTATCCGCCCAGCCGTTTACTACCGCTGCAATTTTCCACGCGAGGTTTGCGGCATCGGCAATACCGGCGTTCATTCCATACCCGGCCATTGGTAACCAGTTATGCGCGGCATCACCCAGAATAAAAACATGATCTTTTGAAAATTTATCAGCTACAAGGCGGCGACCCGACCACGGTTT
Source organism: uncultured Cycloclasticus sp. (assembly GCA_913057515.1). Lineage (GTDB taxonomy): Bacteria > Pseudomonadota > Gammaproteobacteria > Methylococcales > Cycloclasticaceae > Cycloclasticus. Next base: position 40,085 of record CAJXOJ010000007.1, read on the forward strand.
TTTAGCTTCAATAGTAAACTCTACATCATCCCCAATAATAGTACGTACAGCCCCCTTCCAATCAAACGTATCTGGATCCGGCTGTGTAGAAGAAAAGGCATTAACAACCCACTTATCTTTACCATCAAGCGCAATAACACAACCGGGCTGTTTCGGGTTCATAACCCAATACATCCAAGCAGGATTACACGTCGCTTTGCTTAAAAGGTCTGGGGCCGTAATACTGGCCATCATCGAGTGCATTAAATTATCATCCCCTTGAAGCTCTATACCTAAGGTTTTGCGCACCATGCTGCTAGCCCCATCACAACCCGCTACATAGCTTGCTTCAAAGGTGGACGCTTCTCCGGTTACTAAATCATGCCCCGTTACATAAACCTTCTCATCCACGGGATTAACATCAGTCACTTGAAAGTTTGAAATAATCGTTAATTTATCAACGTTTTCAGAGGCATGCTTAAACAGCACCGGCTCCATAAAAGATTGATTGATACGGTGAGGTGGCTCTGGTGTCGGCCAGCCACCGTCGGCATAGCCTGCATCATTAAATCGGTTTGCCCTAGATGGGATCTTAACGCGCCCAAGCTCATAACCGAAAAGACTAGTGGTATAAGACACATCGTGTGGATAGTCGGCAGGCAAGCCCGTGTTCCTCACTTTTTCTGCAAAACCAAGTCGCCTAAACACCTCCATTGTTCTTGCTGAAACATGATTACAACGTGGGTCTGGTGCTTCCATTGCCGCTCTTTTTTCAAGAACGATGGTTTCCACACCATGCGAGGCGATATCCATCGCCAGCGTTAACCCAACAGGGCCACCGCCAACAACCAAAACGGGTACTTTGCTGATTTTTTGTTGTTTTATTGTAGTACTTCCATCTTGCAAACTCGTCATTAGCCAAATCCTTACTCTGTCATTGAGGAACCAAGGAGCCAGCAGGTTTAGTTCACTTATTCACGAAACATCGATACAAGCAAAAAATCTAACTGTCAGAAATTCCTAGCCGCTTCATTGGTTTAACCACCCAATGAAGCATTTATTATTCTCCACCTATTAATCGCCTAAGCGGCTAGCTGGTATAACGATTTTTAGGCCGAGGCAAGCCCAGGTTTTCACGCAATGTTTTGCCTTCATAGCTAGTCCGGTAAACTCCACGTTTTTGTAACTCAGGCACCAATTTATCTACAAAATCATCAAGTCCTTGGGGTAGGAAAGGAAACATGATATTAAACCCATCGCAGGCACCCGCTTCTAACCATTCTTCCATTTGATCAGCAATCATCGAAACAGTCCCTACCATTTCTAAACATCCAAAAGACCCACCGACATATTGAGCTAGCTCGCGGACGGTCATATTATCCTCTTTTGCCATATCGACCAGCTTTTGCCGGCCCGTTTGACCGGCATTGGTTTCAGGTATTTCGGGAAGCGGTCCATCCAGATCAAATTGACTTGCATCACAGCCCAGTAAGACAGACAAAGAACCCATGCCAGTGCTAGGGTCAACCATGCTATCTAATTGACGTTTTTTACTCTTTGCTTCTTCCAGTGTATCGCCAATGATGACAAAGCAACCGGGGAAAACCTTAAGGTGTTCTGGGTCCCTTCCATAGGCCTTTGCCCGAGTTTTTATATCATTGTAGTATTCCTTTGCAGTCGGTATGGTACTGGCTGCGGAAAAAACCATTTCAGCCACTTCAGATGCAAACTGCCGCCCCGCTTCAGACGCACCCGCCTGAACAATTAATGGCCATCCCTGAACAGGCCTGGCAACATTCAGCGCACCCTCTACAGAATAAAACTCACCCTTATGCTTTGGAGGGTGCAACTTATCAAGGTCTGCAAATATGCCACTGTCAGTGTCCTGAATAATCGCATCGTCCTCCCAGCTATCCCATAATTTTGTCACCACTTCATAGCATTCTCTACCGCGTCTATATCGAACATCATGCTCAACAGCTTCTTCTAATCCAAAATTAAGCGCTTCAAGCGGATTGGCTGAAGTAACAACATTCCAGCCAGCACGGCCGTCGCTTATATGGTCCAAAGAGGCAAACTTACGTGCAATGTGATAAGGCTCGGTATAGGTTGTTGATGCCGTGGCAATTAGGCCGATATGCTCTGTGACAGCAGCAAGAGCAGGTAATAACGTGAGCGGCTCCAGTGATACAACCGTTGCGCTACGCTTTAACGCTTCATCCGGCATATTTAACAATGAAACGTGATCAGCCATGAAAATGGCATCAAACAGTCCTTTTTCCAAGGTTTGTGCAAAACGAATGTGGTGTTTAAAGTTAAAGTTAGCATCTGAAAATGCGTTGGGGTAACGCCAACTGCAACTATGTATGCTAGCTGGGCGCATAAAAGCACCAAAGTGTAGTTGTTTTTTTGTTTTCATAGATGAGCCTCTTTTTGTTTTTAAAATTCTTCTTATATTAGCTAAAGCTAAACTATTCTTTTAATAGCGTCAATGTCCTTTATCTGAAACTCAAGTCTCCGGCTCTGCTAGCCAATCAGGCCAACCTGCTTTTTTATTAGCTGCTCTAGCAAGCACCTTTTCCTCAGCGGTGGCATAGTTTAGATCCCAGTCCTTAAGCTTTGGTTTTGCAATATATTTAAACCATAGCGGTGGAATAAGCCCGCTTAAGAAGCATAAGAATATACTCGGCATCTGCGGACCCGTTAGATGAGGCTTTAACTCATAATACGGAATATACGAATCACGATGATGGTCGTTATGATTCGTTATTTCAAATGCAATAACTCTTGAAACAGGTGATAAGTGATTCCATAAATGATGACTTTGATTTGGAGATTCTTCAACACGCACAATGCCATAGTGTTGAAAATAATTAAGCATTTCAATAAATAGTTTTGCTAAGATCAAACTACTTAAAACAATCATAAAGCCATAAGTACCTGCCACTAAGAAGCTAATAAGCAACAAAATTCCCAATTGCAATATGGCTTTAAAAATACGACCCTTGGGTGAAAAGATTGACTCACTTGCTATAGCGCACCTTGCTTTTTCCATTTGATAAAAATCCTTTAAGCTGCCCCAGGTTGCGCTAAAGGCAAAACTGTAGATCGTTTTTCCACGAGGGCAGGTATCTGAATCATTAACGCTACCTAAATGAATATGATGAGTGTGAGCATGCGCCACATCTCGCGTTGGGTCAGCAACAAATGTACCTATTAGAGTCCCAAAAAAGCGTGAAACTGGATTTCTTCTATGCAGTAATTCATGACCAATACCCGCGGTAGGGGCAACATTAATTAAAGCCATGGACAGTATTGCACCTAGAAGGTAGCTTATAGGAATGGACTGTGTAGCAACTTGCTCGGCCTTAACCCAGTACAAAAGCGCAGCATATAAAGCAAGCATGAAAAAAAAGTGCAAATGGAGTGGCAAGTCCGCGAGCCAAGGCGTTGAGATGCTACGCACCCGAAGGTCCTTTTCTGAAAAAATATCGATCAAGATGAGTGGGATAAACGTACTAGCACCCAACCAAACCCATGCGCCTCCTAGATAAAAACCGATCACACCAATAAAAATAATCAGTGCACCAAGATAATAACGTAAATAGTCCATCTCCTCCCCCTATGTAAAGTGATTAAACCTATCCTAAAATATCAATTTTCTTTTATTTATTAGCAATTGATGATATTTATTCTAATGTTCTTTGGCTTGGGGATCTAGCTCTTATAACTTTAAAGTTAATTAAAAAACTATCCGCCAGCAAAACTCTGGAACCCCACGAACAAAGAATTTTGATTCCATTGTTTAATTATTATTACCCTATCTAGCTGTTGTTTAGACTCTGCCCAACTTTTCACCCATTAATTCCACCCACGGCTATTGTAGCTACCGAGCCTAACAAACTAGCTCTGCAAGGGGTTACCCAATTTATTTCATGTCAAGCAAAATTAAGATTTTTTATTGACATGGAATAGATCACATGAGATATTGTGCACCGCATCATTTAATTAATAGAGGAAATAACTATGCTAAACATAGATGAAATTGAAACTAAAACTCAAGAACTTATCAGCCAAACAGCTGAGCTTAACGAAACTGTGGTATGCGGTGCAGCCAAAGCAACCGAAGAAACAGGTATTTTTTACAAACGAATCATTGAAGGCAAACCAACTGACCTTTATCACATAACAAATGCTTTCAAGAAAATTGTAGCAAACAATGTTGCCGCAACACAGCAGTACTTTAAGTCGTTTGAAGCTTGATACTAAGCGGCTATAAAACAACTGACTTGAGTCCATCTATACATGGACTCAAGTCAGTATCTCCTATGTTATCTGACTTATACGCTAGTTAACGGGGCAGACTGTTATGCATTTATTTACTCACAACTAACCCTAGAAGGTGAATAGCGTTGCAATCACTCCAAATTGATCCAGAGACTTTATTAAGCTTAGTCACCCGCTTTGAATCAATACCTAGCCTCTCCCCTTTGTTACAAAACCAGACTTTCTATTGCTAAAGCACTACTAGCAAAAACAACTTTATCAGCATGCAGTTCAGTGGCACACACTCAATAATCAGCTCACATTAATACTCGACTGACACTCTATATTTTTAATCTTTTCGATGAACTCAATATCCAAATAAATTTATAGTTCAGTGTCGAATGACACAATAGTGAAAAGCATTATGGAAAACTCCAGCGAAATTACTGTCCAGCCATGCCCACAAAACATTTAAAAAATTAAAGCTATACTTTATCCCCATCAACATGACTTTATTTGTTTAGAGAAAGGATACATGAAGAAAAAAACAATGAAATATAAACATATAACATTGGCAGCTCTCGCCAGCTTATTTCTGTTGGCTTGCGACTCACAAGGTATTATGGGAATGAATCCTCTAAGATCTCAAAATCTTGAAATTGAGCGCCAACAAGAACAAATAGGCCGCGAGCAAGAAACTCAATATGGGACAAGAATATCTCAATCTTTCAAAAAAACCTCCAGTAGCAAGCTTACTGAAGCACCGCTATAACAACATAGTAGGTTTAACTCATATTCTTAAGTTTTAAGGTATCTGCAATTCAATACTAAAATGCACCACCAAACTGTTCGGCATAGTGCGCCTTGATCTCATCCAATGTAACGAAATGATTTTGCGTACCCGCATGACTTATTTTAATCGCGCCCATTAAACCTGCTATGCGCCCTGTTACTTCCCAATCCAGTCCATTCATCAGTCCATATAATAAACCGCCACGATAGGCATCTCCACAACCGGTTGGGTCAACCAAACCAGTTGCTGTTGCTGGAGGAATATCAATACGCTTTGATTCTGTATAGATCAACGAACCTTCGCCCCCTTTGGTAATAATCAGTGCGTCTACTTGTTCTGCTATTTCGTGCGGTGACAAACCTGTTTTTTCTTGAAGCATAGCCGCTTCATAATCATTCACCGTCACCCACGTTGCTTGTTTGATGAACAGCTTAAGCTCATCACCATCAAACATGGGCATGCCTTGCCCTGGGTCAAAAATAAAGGGAATATCAGCTTCGACAAACTGTTTCGCGTGTTCAAGCATGCCGGCTTTGCCATCGGGTGACACAATGCCTACTTTTATATCAGCATCTTTGGGGACGGTATTCAGCTCTGAACGAGCCATAGCTCCCGGATGAAAGGCAGTTATTTGATTATCATCTTCGTCTGTTGTGATATATGCCTGCCCAGTGTAATCGTCTTCAAGAACTTTAAGATAAGTCTGGCTCACCCCTCTTTCACTCATCCACTCAGCATAAGGCCCGAAGTCTTTTCCCACCGTCGCCATCGGCAGGGCTTTTTCGCCCAATAAATGTAAATTGTAGGCGATATTTCCTGCACAACCACCAAATTCTCGGCGTAAGTGAGGCACAAAAAAGGACACGTTCAGCATGTGTACTTTATCTGGCAAAATATGATTTTTAAACTTATCTTGAAATACCATAATGGTATCAAAAGCCATTGACCCACAAATTAACGCACTCATTTACTCTCTCTTTTATTCCAAACCACATCTAATTGCTTAACTGCCTTCACATCATCTAAGCGCCTAACCGGTAAAGTATAAGGCGCCTCTTTAAGCAAACTGCCATCTGTTTTCGCTTCTCGCAAAATAAGCGCCATCGTATCAATAAAACCGTCTAACGTTTCTTTCGCTTCGGTTTCCGTTGGCTCTATTAATAAACACTCAGGTATTAACAAGGGGAAGTATGTCGTTGGCGCATGGAAATCGTAATCCAAGAGGCGCTTCGCTACGTCCATCGCCGTCACATCAAGCTCTTTTGCTTGTTTCTTGAGCGTTAAAATAAATTCGTGCGTAGCGCGTCGCTCAGGATATGCCGCATCATAACCCACCTCCATTAAACGCTTTAATAGGTAGTTTGCGTTTAAGGTCGCAAATTCTGCCACTCTTGACATACCTTCACGGCCCAGCATCTTGGCATAAATATACGCACGCAATAACACACCAGCATTACCAGCAAACGCAGACATCCTACCGATTGTATTAGGGTAATCATTCTCGTCTAATAACTCATATTGCCCACCTTTTTTACCGACAATTGGCACAGGCAAGTAAGGTTTTAAGCGTTTACTCACGCCCACCGGACCAGCGCCAGGACCACCACCGCCATGTGGCGTTGAGAATGTTTTATGTAAATTCATATGAATCACATCAAAGCCCATATCGCCGGGGCGAACCTTACCTAAAATTGCGTTTAAGTTAGCACCATCGTAATACAACAAGCCACCCGCTTCATGAACGATGTCTGCAATGTCTTTAATTTTGCGATCAAACACACCTAACGTGCTTGGGTTTGTTAGCATTATTCCAGCTGTTTGTGGACCAATCGCGTCTTTTAACGCCTCAATATCAACATCACCATTTTTTCCGGTAGGAATTTCACGCACCTTATAACCACACATAACAGCCGATGCGGGGTTAGTTCCGTGCGCCGCATCCGGTACGAGTATTTCACACCGCGCAGTATCCTTACGCTCATCATGATAGGCTTTAATCATCGCCACACCTGCAAACTCACCTTGAGCCCCTGCTGCTGGTGACAACGACACTGCCTGCATACCTGTCACTTCTTTCAAGATACCTTGCAGTTCATACATGCACGATAAAAAGCCTTGTCCATGTAAGCTTGGCCCAAGCGGATGCCGTCCGCTAAATTCGGGCAAGCTCGCCAAGGTATTACAGGCACGAGGATTGTATTTCATCGTGCATGAACCCAATGGGTAAAAATGCGTGTCAATCGAGAAATTCTTTTGCGACAAACGAGTAAAGTGCCTCACCACTTGCATCTCAGAAACTTCTGGAAGATTTGGTTTTGAAGCTCTTAAAGCATCCGCCGGCAGTGATGCCAAAGCACCGTTATCTTGTGGCAGTTGAGCGTTTGCTGCTCGCCCATGGTGCGATTGCTCGAATATCAGCATGTCAATATATCTCTTTTTATAAGGCGGCTAAGGCTGTCTCGTAATCCGGCTCATCGGCAATTTCGCTCACCAACTCCGATGTAATTACATTATTGTTTTCATCTAAACTGATCAACGCTCGCGCGGTAATGCCTTTTAGCGGTCCATCATCAATTAGCACGCCGTAGTCTTTTGCAAAATTACGGTCACGCATCATTGATAAGGTAACCACATTTTCTAAGCCTTCATCACCACAAAAACGTGACATCGCAAACGGTAAATCCGCCGCCACCACTAGAATAACTGTGTCAGGATGGTTCTTAGCGTGATCATTAAATTTTTTCGTTGATAGCTGACAAGTTGGTGTATCCAAACTTGGCACAATACTAATTATTTTCTTTTTACCGGCATAATCGGCCAGTGAAACATCTGCCAGCTCTTTGGTGGTTAAGCTAAAGTCTGGTGCCTGAGAACCGACGGCTGGAACATCACCGTTTGTATGAATTGCATTACCTTGTAGTGTAATTGTTGCCATGCTTATTTCTCCTATCCGTTTAATAATGTATCGAGTTTTGTTGCAAATTGCTCAATATCGTTTTCTGTGCGTGTTTCAGTGGCACAAACCATCAAGGCATTACCCAACTCTGGATAATGCGCAGACACCTCAAAACCAGCTAATATATGGTGCTCTCGCGCCAAGGTATTTATTAATTGTTTAACGTCTGTGTCCAGCTGCACAACACATTCATGAAAAATAGGGGCATTAAATACTGACTTAACGCCTTTTATCGACATCAGGCGCTGCCTTAACAGCTGCGTGTTTTTATGTGAATTAAGTGCTACTTTTTTTAGTCCCTGTGGACCCAGCAAAGACATATAAATAGTCGCTGCGGTTACTAATAAACCTTGGTTTGTACAAATATTTGATGTCGCTTTTGAGCGCCTAATGTGTTGTTCACGCGCTTGAAGTGTGAGGGTAAAACCTTGCTGCCCCTCTAAGTCCGTTGTGCGACCAATAATTCGCCCTGGCATTTGTCTGACGTGCTGTTGCTTACAACACATAAAACCAAAGTAAGGGCCACCCGACGCTAATGGCACCCCTAAAGGCTGCCCCTCACCGCAGACTATATCCACGCCTGTATCAGCCCATTCGCCTGGGGGTTTCAATAATGCCATTGCCATAGGGTTTACAACGCCGATTGACAACATTTTATTTGCCGCTGCCCATGTAGTAAGCGCATCAACATTCTCTAGCACCCCAAAAAAATTTGGCTGCGGGATAACCAAGGCGGCAAAGCCCTCGTCGACAAACTGTGTCAGTGCCTCTAGATCAGTTTGACCCGTTTCCGCATTGTACGGCACGTCCACTAACTCAATATTCTGGTTCTTAACAATCGCTTCTGTTACCGAACGGTAAACAGGGTTTACTGTTAACGGCATTAAAATTTTTCGCGATTTAGACTTTTTATTCGCACGTACCGCCATTAAAACGGCTTCTGCTAGTGCTGACGCGCCGTCATATAGCGACGCATTAGAGACATCCATCGCCATTAAGCTCGCCATCATGGACTGGTATTCGTACAACAATTGCAAGGTACCTTGCGAGGCTTCCGCTTGATACGGTGTATAGGCGCTATAAAACTCGCCACGAGTTGTTATTTCCCAAACAGCGGCTGGAATATGGTGTTCGTAAGCACCTGCACCAAGAAAACAAAGAGGCAACCCATCTTGAGCTGCACGTTCACGAAGCAAGCGCGTCACCTCCATCTCGTTCATGCCTGCCGGTATTTTTTCTAGCTCACCACAACGTAAGTCTTCAGGTATTTCATCAAACAAATCGTCAATACTATCGACGCCTATGGCTGATAGCATTTGCTCAACATCTTGCTCCGTATGCGGAATAAACGGCATCTTATTACTCGTCTTCTATTAAATTTTGGTAACCATCAGCATCTAATAATTCATCCAGTTCGCTGGTATCAGTTGGCTTCACAATAAAAATCCAACCATCTTCATACGCGGATTCATTAATTGCTTCAGGGCTGTCTTCTAGTGCATCATTAATCGCTATTATTTCACCCGTTACCGGGCTATAAATATCAGATGCGGCCTTTACCGATTCAACCACACTACACTCATCGCCTTTACCAACACTTTGCCCGGCTTCTGGTAACTCTACAAAAACCAAATCACCCAACAGTTCTTGTGCGTGATCAGAAATACCCACACGGACATTACCATCGGCTTCTAATAGTGCCCACTCATGTGAATCAGCATATTTTCTATCATCAGGTGTGTTTGACATATTTTTCCTTTATTTTACCCAGTCGGGTATCAGTTTTATTTAAACAACAACTTAAATTAATCTTATATCTTAAACGTCGATTTGTATTTCACCCTGACGGACAAAACAGGGCTTAACGACTGTTGCTTCTTTTAATTTACCACGCATATCAATTTTACATGTTTCGCCAATGCTTGCAGGCACTCGTGCCAACGCAATTGAGCGAGCCATTGTTGGAGAGTAACCACCACTGGTAATTTCACCCACTGAGCCATCGTCTAACACGACGGGTTGATGCCCCCTTAGCACGCCTTTTTCCTCTAGAAGCAAGCCAACAAATTTGCTATTTAAGCCTTGCTTCTTTATCGCGTCAAGTGCGGCTCTGCCGATAAATTCGCGATCATTGGGCTGCCACGCTACTGTCCAAGCAAGCCCAGATTCTAGCGGGTTTTGATTCTCATCCATGTCTTGGCCGTACAGGTTCATTCCAGCTTCCAGCCTAAGCGTATCGCGCGCACCCAGCCCACAAGGTTTAACACCTACTTGAATCAGCTGATTCCAAAACCCTTCAGCCTTATCCTCTGGTAACATAATTTCAAAACCATCTTCGCCCGTATAACCTGTTCTACCGACAAACCACTCACCAAACCAACAGGCACTAAACGGTTTAATTTCCGCTGCAGATAAGCCTAATCGTTCGGGTAATATTGGGCAAACCTTTTGACGAGCCTTTGGCCCTTGCACCGCGATCATTGCCAGCTGAGAGCGTTCGCTCACGCTAACATCAAAAGACTTTGCTTGCTCTTCGATCCATGCCAAGTCTTTCTCTCGCGTTGATGCGTTAACAACCAGTCGATAGTTTTCATCATCCAAAAAATAAACGATTAAATCATCAATAATGCCAGCCGATTCATTCAACATGCAACTATATAGCGCCTTACCTTGGCGGGTTAATTTTGCCACATCATTCGCTAATAAGTATTGTAAAAATAACTTTGCTTGAGGCCCATGAATATCAACAACCGTCATGTGTGACACATCAAACATGCCAACACTGCTTCTAACCACATGGTGCTCGTCAATTTGCGAACCGTAATTAACAGGCATCTCCCAGCCACCAAAATCCACCATTCGAGCACCTAGTTTACGGTGCGCATCATTTAAAATTGTTTGTCTAGTCATCTAATTTCTCAGCACAAAAAAAGGGCGGCACGCGAAAACCACATGCCGCCCCTCTGTCCAAAACCTGAAAGTTTAAGAGCTATCGCTCTCTTTCCTCTTCGGTGTGCTCAACTCAAGTGTTAAGCCGCTCTCCAGAGCCAATTGATCATTCAACATAATGACCTTTCTTATGGTCCATTTGCCTGAGCGATTCCGGACGGATTGCGCCTTCGGCGTCGGCGATTAACCGATCTCTCCCAAAAGAGGTAAATTGAGCGGTCATTATACATGGCTAATACGGCTAATTCCATCTACAAGACTTTTTGCTGAATACTGACTACTGTTTTGCCCAGTCAAAAAAATAGTGTTACTGTTCCTATCAAACGCACACTTTAGTTACATTAATTTGAGAGACTTTAAATAATGAAATTCAACCAAGATATGCTTGATGAAATCAACATCCTTACCCAATATGACATAAGCAATACAGAGCAAGGGATAAAAATACACCATGATGCAAGCGAAGCCACTATTGCAGCAGCCGCGCGTTTATTCAAGAAAGGCTTAACTGACAAAGTCGACGGCGGTTACTTAACCCCTATAGGGAAATCCGCCTCTGAGCATGCTCATGCCTTGTCCGGTTTACTTAAGGTTAACTAGGCGGCTCACACACCCATCGCGTATTGACAAATTTTGTTTTTCAATAGGGTTGATTGGTTAATCAGCCCCATGCCAGAGCTTCTGCCTAATTTAACCAACGTGTCGTCTGCACTAAAAAGGCGTTTAAAACCATCCATCATCGCCATCATCAGCGCATTATCACCCTTGCGCTGGCGCTCATAACGCCGCAATACTTGCTGGCTTGCAATATCGCGCTTCGATTCAGATGCGCTTAAGATGACCTTAGCCAAAGTAACTGCATCTTTTAGTCCTAAATTAGCACCCTGCCCTGCTAACGGGTGAATAGTATGAATCGCATCTCCAATTAACACCAGTCGCTGCTGGCAATACTCTGATGAAAACTGGAGTTTTAATGGAAATGCACCGCGTGCCCCCATTAACTCAAAACCACCTAACTGATGCTCTGATGCATCAGCGAGTGCAGCACAAAATTCGACAGTAGATAGCTGTAAGTTAGCTTCCGTTGTTTCTGGTTTCGACGTCCAAACAATAGACACCAAACCATTTCGCAACGGCAGCAGCGCCAAAGGCCCCTCAGGTAAGAATCGCTGCCATGCTGTATTTTGATGTGGCTTTTCGGGTTTGACAGTTGCTACAAGCGCTTCTTGCTGATAACTCCAGCCATACGCTTGTATGCCGCTCAGCTGCCTTATTTTAGAACTCGAACCATCCGCCCCTACCAATAACGAGGCATTAATATGGTCACCATTTGAAAACTGTATATCGACGTTCTTTTCACTGATATCAAACCCTTCTAACTGTGTAGACCTATACAGATCACAAGCCTCTAACGCCTGTAGTTTTTTCCACAACGCAAGTACGGTTAATCGGTTTTCCACAACAGAACCCATTGTCATTACACCCGCATCAGCTGAATCTATCGCCAGCTCACCACTGGCAAAATGATCCCAGACGAACATTTTATCCATCGGCTGCTCACCTAGCCGAACAATCTCAGCCCAAACGCCCAATGATTTAAACACATTAATGGATGCTAAGGTTAATGCAGACACACGCTGATCATAACTATCGTCCGCCCATGTCTCGGTTGGGTCGCCTGCATCAATCAAGGCAACAGAAACACCTTGATTTGCAAGCAAGCAGGCAAGCGTAGCACCCACCATACCGCCACCAACAATGGCAACTTGATACGTTATACCCTTCATTAACCCACCTCTCTCATAAAAGCACTCACATTTAGCCTTAAACTAGATAACAACATATTAGCCTTTAGTGCGACCTTAATCTTGCAAAGCGGGCGCCCAAGCCCATCGTTTGACGTGCAAACTGGTTTTTTAACACCGGTACTTTATCCAACATCATCAAACCGCTATTACGCAATAAGCTCAATACTGCATTGTTAGTCGAAAATAGCTTTATCACACTGTCGGTAAAACCCGTTACCAGCGCTTGGTCAGTTTTCCGCTGATTCTCGTACGCTTCAAGCACCTCTTCAGCGCCAACATCCTCATCTGTAGACATTAATGTGTCCGCCAATATGACCGCATCTCGCAGGCCTAGGTTAAAACCTTGCCCGGCAACAGGGTGAAGTTGATGTGCTGCGTTACCAATCAACACCACACGGTCCGATATGGTTTTAGACACTCGCAACAAACTTAACGGGAAAACTTGGTAAGCATCTACTAGAGAGAGCTCACCCAACCATTGACCAAACCGAGACTGCAAGCGCTGCAAAAATGCCTCTTCCGTCAATTGTGTTACCTGCTCGGCTAACGTTGACGGCATGGTCCACACCAAGGAATAAAGACCATCAACATGTGGCAGCATTGCGATCGGTCCTTCTGAGGTAAACCGCTCGTATGCAATATCATGCTGATCTGATTCGACTTGGATCAAACTGGTTATGGCTTCCTGTTCATAAGAGTATTCTTTCAGGCCAAATTCGCCAAGTTGGCGCACGTTAGATAAACCACCGTCGGCGCCCACTAACAACCGGCACGATACGACTTGTTCTTTACCCTTTAGGTTTATAGTCACAGCCACTTTTTCACTCCCAACGGCGTAATCGACAAGCGTTGCTGGACAGATTATATCAACGCTTGAGGCTAGCAAATTAGTCGACACGATTGTCTCAATTTGCACCGCGTCTACAACATACCCTAACGCATCCACCTGTTGTTTTTTAGCTGACAATCGTGTTTTACCAAAAGCACCTTTATCAGACACATGAATGTGCCGTATGGGTTTCGCGCAATTACTTATTTCTTGCCAGAGATTTAATTGCTTGAGAATACACCGACTTCCCCAAGATAAGGCGATGGCTCGCTTACCGGCATCATCAGTTTGTTTTTCCACAGCTGACCTTGCTTCAACTACCCCCACACGAAGTGTTGTTTGGCTTAAAGCCAGCCCCAAGCAGCCACCCACCATGCCACTACCTACAATGATCACATCATAGTCAAGTACCATTCGCTGCCCTCATTAGACGCTCAATATCAACCACCTCTTTAGGGGTAGCCTCGGTTAACACCTCATGGCCTTTTTTTGTAACCAGCACATCGTCTTCAATGCGAATACCAATACCGCGCCACTTTTCGTCAACTTCTTTAGCATCTGGCTGAATATACAAACCCGGCTCCACCGTTAATACCATTCCTGGCTCAAGTAAGCGCCATTGATTATCCAACTTATAATCACCAACATCGTGAACATCCATCCCCAACCAATGCCCTGTTCGGTGCATATAATATGGCTTATAGGCTTCATTTTTAATGAGTGTCGACACCTGACCTTTTAACAAACCAAGTGCTACCAAGCCTTGCGTTAAAACCTTAACCGCAGCGTCATGTGGGTCATTCCAATGGTGGCCGGGTTGGACTTGCTCTATGGCCGCATATTGAGCATCTAAAACCAACTGGTAAAGTGCTTTTTGTTCATCACTAAAAACACCATTAACAGGAAACGTACGGGTAATATCAGACGCATATTTTTCCCATTCGCAACCGGCATCAATTAATAATAAATCACCATCTTTTAACACCGCATTGTTATCAATATAATGAAGAACGCAGCCATTATTCCCTCCGCCAACAATCGCTGGATAGGCCTCTTGCTGGGCACCTTCATTCATAAAGTGATGCTTAAGGTTTGCTTCAACTTGGTATTCATACATGCCCACTCGGCACGATTGCATGGCTTTAATATGTGCCGCAACAGATATTTTTGCCGCTTTTTTCATCTGTTTAATTTCATATGCCGACTTTATAAGCCGCATCTCATGCAACAAGTGATCCGATGAAATAAATTCGGCAGGAGCCGAAACACCCGCTCTCGAACGGCTTCGCACTTGCTGCGACCAATCCATCAGCTTCTGATCAAAATTAGGTTGCGCGCCCATTGGAAAATACAAGCAATTTTTATTTTCAAGCAAGCCCGGCAAAATATCATCAATATCATCTATCGGAAAGGCATCATCAACCGCATAGTCTTTAATGGCCCCATCCAAACCGGCATTAGCACCTACCCATAAGGCTGTTTTTTCATCAAACTCACGACAAAACAAAATATATTCACCTTGTTTCCTGCCAGGCACAAAAACGATCACTGACTCAGGCTCATCAAAACCACTTAAATAGAAGAAATCACTGTTTTGACGAAAAGGAAACTCAACATCACTATTACGCATTGATATGGAGGCGCTAGCAAACACTGCAATATTGCCCACACCAATCATGCGTAGAAACTGCTGTCTGCGTCGAGCAAACTCTTGTTGTTTTTTAAGCACGAAATAGCCCCTTATACATTAATTAGTGAATGGTAGGCTCATCGTCCGAGTCTTCCATTGGCTGCAGCTCATACATCAAAATTTGCACTCCCATTCGGACGTATTCTTGCAACTCCATAAAGGCCTGTTCATCTGAGTCATCCGCGCTATCTGCATCTAAGCGCGAAATTTCCATTAAGTCCCGCAATACGCCTCGGCCGTCGTCACTCCAGTCTTTATCATCACCGACCCCCATATAAGCAACACCATATAAGAAACCCTGACACCACTCGCTAAGTGCTACTGCTCGCGCACCAATGCGCTCTTCTTCACCGGGTAATAATAAATCAAAAATAAAGTCTTCCGTTTTAAGCAACTCTGATGTGCCTTGAAACAAACCTATTAAGCTCTGCTTATCCTCACTCGCTAACGCTTTTAGTTGACCCTCTGTATCAAAGAGCGCCGTTACCCACTGAGTAAACTCAGCATCAAGATTTACACAAAGCATACCTGACGCAAGACCATGTGCCTCAGAGACATTCATATTTGCATCACGTTCATCGAAAATCAGCTGCAAATCATCATAATTACCCAAACGCTTCACTGTATACTCCAAACAATTGATTAAGGTAGCTATGCTATCATTCCATGACCTAGGTCACCAAAATTTACCGACTATATTAGTCACGGTATTGACCTCGCCCTCAATCACACCTACTATTTACCTTGTGAACAAAGAACAAAACCCAGAAGTTGCTCTGCAACACCTAGAGAAAAAAATTGATACGCTTGTACAAGTGTGCCAAAACTTGCACGAAGAAAACCAACAACTCAAGACCCAACAAGCAGATCTTATTCAACAACGTAGTGCATTAATGGAGAAAACAGAAAAAGCAAGGACACGCGTTGAATCAATGATCTCTAGGCTTAAATTAATGGAAATTTGATTATGTCGACACCCATCACCGTTTCATTACATATTTTAGATAAAGAGTACCGCGTCAGCTGTTCTGAAACAGAGCGCGCTGGGTTAGAATCATCTGCTCGTTTTTTAGATGACAAAATGCAGGATATTAAACAGTCAGGTCGGATCGTAGGAGTCGATCGTATTGCCGTTATGGCTGGGCTCAATATTACACATGACTTTCTGGTTGAAGACCAAAAGAAAAGCGGCCTTTCTCTAAACATTAGCGACAAAATTAACGCTCTTCAAAACAAGCTGGACTTTGCTATCAATGCGTTTGGCAAATAAATTCAACAACCCCAAACAATACCTCTTCCAAGCAACTAAATCCCTTAACGCCTCACCAGCAATAACGGCGTTATAATTTTAAATTATAAAAAACTCTAACTTATATTACTCATAGTCGTATAAATCAGGTGTTAAACGCTAGACTTAGGGGTAAACTATCAGTGCGTTCCCTGCGGTGTTCGAGATAAGGTGAATTGCCCTTGGACCTAATTACCTACTCGGGAAGAAAGATCACTTGTTGATGCGCATGCTCTTACTAGAGAAGCCTAATGCAGGTGTCCGACTCCCACTTAAATCTTTCGGTTTAAGGTAGAAGCCTAATGCGGCGCTAGCGGGGAACGTTTTTATTTATGTTACAAACTACCATTTCACTAAGACAGCTATTACGTCAAAAACGTAATAATATTTCGTCCTCAGATAGAACAATATTTGATCACTCTATCAACCAATCAATCATAAGCACTGCTTTGCTATTGCGCTCACCAAAAATCGCCAGCTATCTCGCGAACGATGGTGAACCGGCCCTCGATTTATTCATTAAAACCTGCTCTGCTGGCCCATCCCGCCATTACCTACCCGTTTTAAACAAACAGCAACTTAAATTCTCATCCTACTCATGGGGCGATGAGTTAAAAAGCAATTGCTTCAATATTCCCGAACCATCGATTAAGCACGTTCTTTCACCAAGACTGTTATCAACAATACTTATTCCACTGGTTGGTTTTGATCACCTAGGTCATCGCGTAGGCATGGGCGGTGGTTACTACGATAGAACCCTTAGTTTTATGCGTAACCCTCTCTGTCAAAAAAAACCTCTGTTAATTGGCATTGCTTATAGCGTACAAAAAACCCAAGACATCAAACCCGAGCCCTGGGATGTGCCTTTAGATGCCGTTATTACCGAGCAGGGATTAACCTGTTTCTCAGTCAAAGCAAAACACTATTTGCGTAACTCATTTTAAAAATAATGATTAAAAAAATCCTGATCTCCACTGAATGCGATATATCATATCGATCATCTTTATTAACCGACACCACCACTCATTATGCAAGACGACCTGAAAAAGCAGGCTGCTGAAGCAGCTCTTCCTTATGTACAAGACTGCCGCATATTAGGTGTTGGTACCGGCTCAACTGTTAATCATTTTATCGATTTATTAGCCCCCATTAAACATCGCTTTGAAGGCGCCGTTTCTAGCTCGGAAGCCAGCACAGTAAGATTACAGGCATTAGGCATCCCCATTGTTGACTTAAACGCTGTCGGCTCACTAGATGTTTATATTGATGGTGCAGACGAAATAAATTCTAATTTAGAACTGATCAAAGGTGGGGGTGGCGCACTAACCCGTGAAAAAATTATTGCCGCTGCTAGTCGTCAATTTGTTTGTATTGCCGATCAAAGCAAGCTAGTCTCTCGACTGGGTGCTTTCCCTCTACCCGTTGAAGTAATCCCAATGGCTAGAAGTTATGTAGCTCGAGAGATTATCGCACTAGGTGGTCACCCTGTTTGGCGAGAAAACTTTATTACAGACAATGGCAATATTATTTTAGATATTCAGCGCCTAGATATTTTAGAGCCGATGAAACTAGAAAATACCCTAAACAACATCACAGGTGTTGTCACGGTAGGTCTATTTGCCAACCGTGCCGCTGACACCGTGATCCTCGCCAGCGAGCAAGGTATTAAAACCCTAAGCCTATAACAAATGCATTAGCTCAGCCCGACACACTTATTTTCATTACGCACAAAAAAAAGGGGCTAAAAGCCCCCCAGTTTTTATTTTTATTATTGTTTTTTAGTCGCCTCTCTTTAATTGGTATTAAAGAAATGGCTTCCTCCTCTCCTTGTTCTTAAGATTAATAATACATTGTTCTCACATAAAAGCAACAACAAAAAAATCTTAACCTTTTGATTTTATTATTTTTTATTGCATCGCAACAAAAAAGTAGTTAAAAGCATACAAACACAACATGCGAAATATAACTCGCTTATAAAGAGGTTATTTTGATATATTAAATTTGAGGCTTAGGCAACTTGTATAAAAGATAGCACTCATTCCGACCAAAATTATCCATCAACCGTTTAAGCATTACCACGCAATAGGGGCTTATAGAATGTTACTACCTGACTGGCTGAAGAACTATCAAAGAGCTCAGCTAAACGGTGATTTGCTGGCCGGCATTATTGTTGCCGTAGTGCTTGTACCACAATCGATGGCTTATGGTATGTTAGCTGGGCTACCGCCTGAAGTTGCTTTATACTCATCCGTATTACCTCTTATTTTATATGCTATTTTTGGTAGCAGTAGAACCTTAGCCGTTGGACCCGTTGGGCTTATGTCATTAATGACCGGCGCCACTATCATTGAGCTGGACATTGTTCATGCAAACGAAATAGTGAGTGCTGCCCACACACTGGCTTTACTCATTGGTATTATTTTATTGCTGATGAGAATACTCAAGTTAGGCGCTGTTATTAATTTCCTTAGCCACCCAGTTATTTCCGGCTTTGTGAGTGCATCCGCTATTATTATTGCATTAAGCCAAATGAAACATATTTTTGGTTTAGACGTCCCGCGCGGACTCCCGGCTTACGAAACACTTTATCTCATCATTACTCAAGCCCCTCAGAGTAACGTAGTCACACTTCTTATTGGCATTGCCAGTTTATTGCTCTTATGGTGTTTTAAATCACCTCTTGTTAACTTATTAAAGAAAATAGGTACAACAGAGGCGGCTCTTCAATTTATTTCAAAATCAGGCCCTCTTTTTGCTGTTGTTTTTAGCACCTTTGCTGTTTTCCATTTAGAGCTAAATAAGCAATTCATTGTCCCAATTATCGGTCACATCCCCCTCGGGCTTCCCAATATGATTTTGCCTAATCTAAATCCTCAACTAGTGATGCAATTGCTTCCTAACGCTTTATTGATCGCCTTAATTGGCTATTTAGAAAGCATCTCGATTGCCAAATCTATGGCTAGCCAAAAGCGGCAAAAAATTGATTCTAACAAGGAATTGGCTGCTTTAGGCAGCGCTAATATCGCATCGGCCATTAGCGGTGGCTTCCCTGTTGCAGGTGGCTTTGGACGATCAATGGTTAACTTTTCAGCCGGTGCCAATTCACCGTTAGCATCGGTTATTACCGCTGGGTTAGTTGGCTTAACCTTAGTTACATTAACGCCCTTGTTCTTTTTCTTACCTAAAGCAGCTCTAGCGGCCATTATTATTCTTGCTGTTATACCCCTTATTGACACCCACACATTCAAGCATGCTTGGAATTATGATCGTACAGATGCTTTCTCAATGCTTATCACCTTTTTCACAGTGCTCATTATTAATGTAGAAACAGGTATTGTTGCAGGTATTGCCATGTCAATTGGGCTTTACCTTCATAGAAGTAGCCAACCTCACATCGCCATTGTTGGTCGAGTAGAAGGTACCGAGCATTATAGAAATATCAATCGACACACAGTTGTGACAGATAAGGAAATTCTGGCTCTGCGTGTGGATGAAAATCTATATTTTGCCAACACAAATTATCTTGAAGACACTATTATGAGATTCGTTGCAGACAATCAGTTCATCAACCATGTGGTTCTTATTTGCAGCTCTATTAGCTTTATTGATTCCAGTGCATTAGAGTCCTTGGACAACATTCTCTACCGGCTGAAAAAAGCCAATATCCAGCTACATTTCGCAGAAGTTAAAGGCCCTGTCATGGACAAGTTAAGAACAACTACTTTTCTTAAAAAAATGGGCGAAGAACACATCTTTTTAAGCACCCATCAAGCCATCAGTTTTCTAAACACTAAACACTAAATATTCACACATCAAGCTTTATATATCGCGCTCACTAATGCATTTATTTCTTCCAGACGACTTTGCTTTATATAAAGCCTTATCCGCTCTTTCATAAACATCTTCAGGCGCATCATCTTCATCAAATAAAGCACAACCAACAGACATCGTAATTAAAATCCTTTTACCCTTAGAGCCAAATTTACAGCTCTCAATACTCTCTCTAAATTGATCAAGCCTCTTAAGCGCATTGTCTAGGTCAATCCCTGTGAAAATAACTGCAAACTCTTCACCACCTACGCGACCAAAAAAATCACTATCACGGACTTTTTTATCCACTAATTGGCTAATTGTTCGCAGCACCTTATCGCCAATAGGGTGACCATAAGTATCATTAATACTTTTAAAATGGTCAATATCCATAACCGCTAGAACCAAAGGCTCCTTTTTACGCTGCCAACGCTTGAATTCTAATTTAATTCTTTCATCATAAGCTCGGCGGTTTGGTACACCAGTTAATGCATCAACAAAAGCTTGCTCATTCGCTTGATGTAAAGATGCCTTCAAATCCGACACTTCAGACTCAACAACACTTAATTTACCCATTATATTTTTGACACGCTCTTCGGCCTCCTCCTGAGCTTTCTCACTCTCTAATGCCGCGAGGTTAGATACCGTCTGATTCAACTCATCCAATTGCTCCGATAACAATGTTTTCAAAATATTCAAACTATCTGAATGATGCACCGAATCTTTGAGTGCGTTGACCTGACGATCTACTAATGCAGTTAAACGCCCCCGACTTTTCCTCTCTTCAGAACTTTTCTTGCTTTCCTTATCAAGGTCAGTCGAAATCTCTGCCAATTGATGCACAACTGTTTCAATAAGCCTAGATAACTCAACAATAAACTTGTCTTTTTTAGATAAGTGCTGGCCTAACGCTTCGAACACTTCCTTATAAAAGTGCTCAAGGCTCTGCAAACTATTAACGCTTTCGAGGCTTTGCAATAAACTGGCTATATCTATTGATTTTTCCAACTCCGCGTCAGATTCGCCCCACTTTTTTAGCTGCAACAATAAAGCTTTGTTAATTGCTTCAATTGAGTAAGCATCTGATGAAATATCCCCTGTATTGGGGATAGATTTAAGAACTACACTAGCTGTTTTTTTAGCAAGCTTAACAAAATCTTTTGAGTTTTCCGCTTGCGCTAAATCTTTCTGTAACTTAGCCATACCATCTTGCAGCTCATCAGATACTTTTAAAGTAGATAATAGAGTATCTAGAACATTTGGAGCGGCACCAAGGTCATCAGCACTTCCAAAATAACTAACAATTAAGTCTTTAATACGCTCAAGCTCTTCAACCGGTGGACTTGAGTTACCCGTCAGCCTTTTTGGTAATGCAACAATCGCCTTATCAATTTCACTATGCCGGCCTTTTAGCTCATTTAAGATATTAAATAACGTCTTATATAAACTTTGAACACTCTCGAAACTCTCCTGCTCTACCTCGTCAAGCGCCTTAATCGCTTTCTGGTACTTCTCTTTATAATCTGCCATTTACGCACCATATCTAATGTCCTCCTTGATTATAGACGAAAAAACCTCAGTCATTCTATACAGTAATATTTTCTAAGCACACAATAAAAAAGCCCATTGAATAATGGGCTTTTTTATAAATTTGGTAACACTTACTATTAACGCTTTGAGTATTGAGGACGTTTTCTCGCTTTGTGAAGACCGACCTTTTTACGTTCAACTTCACGTGAATCACGCGTTACGAAACCTGCTTTACGCAGCGCAGGACGCAATTCGCCATCATACTCCATTAAAGCACGGGTAATGCCAAGCCTAATAGCACCCGCTTGGCCTGATGTTCCGCCGCCTTTTACTGTAATAAGCAAATCAAACTTATCCATCGCTTCAGTTGTTTCTAATGGCTGACGGACAATCATACGGTCTGTTTCACGACCGAAATATGCGTCTAATGTTGCATTGTTAATTTTAATCTCGCCTTTGCCAGGACGCGCAAATACACGTGCTACTGAACTTTTACGACGACCAGTTCCATAATATTGGGTTTGTGCCATGATAATAAACTCTTGTTATAGTTCTAATACTTTAGGTTGTTGCGCTTGATGCGTGTGCTCAGAGCCAACGAATACTTTCATTTTTTTGAACATATTTCTACCCAATGTATTCTTCGGCAACATGCCTTTAACTGCTGACTGGATAATACGCTCTGGGTGCTTCTCACGTAACTTGCCTAATGAAATAGACTTTAAGTTACCTATATAACCAGTATGGTGATAATACATCTTGTCTTTTTCTTTGTTGCCAGTCACGCCAATTTTCTCAGCATTGATCACAACAATGTAGTCACCAGTATCTACATGCGGCGTGTACTCTGGCTTATGCTTGCCACGTAAACGATGCGCTATTTCTGTAGCTAGTCGTCCTAACGCTTTACCTTCAGCATCGACAACATACCAATCGCGTTCTACTTCTTCTGCTTTTGCACTAAATGTTTTCATTTCTTAATTCCACTCACTCGGGATGCGGGTCTATCAAAGAGCCGCGTATTCTATCTATTTTTTTAGCTAATCACAATGTTAAGTTGCAATTCTTTATGTAACCGATCAAAAACGCCTAGTTTGACCACTATAAATTATTTTAACTAAGTACGTTCATAATCTCGCATTGTGGTTTATAACCGGCCACTGATTCTGATAACACAGCCCTGATTTCAATATCATTATTCTCAACAATAGCTTGCTCTAAACGGGCGATCAGAGACTTCAACTCACCCCAGGGAATCATACTTTCATTTGCTCTCATGATTTTTTCATGATCGGTATTCATCACATCATCACCAATCAATAATTCCTCATATAGCTTCTCCCCAGAACGTAAGCCCGTGAAGGTTATTGCTATATCTCCATGTGGCGTATCGTCATCCCTGACCTCTAAGCCGCTTAAATGGATCATTCGTTTTGCTAACTCCAATATTTTGATGGGGTCGCCCATATCTAACACGAATACGTCTCCACCTTTTGCCATAGCACCCGCCTGTATGACAAGCTGAGCCGCTTCAGGAATGGTCATAAAGTAACGAATAATTTTGGGGTCTGTCACAGTCACGGGGCCGCCTTGTTTAATTTGCTGCTTAAACAGGGGGATAACAGACCCTGAAGAGCCCAACACATTGCCAAAACGTACCATTGCAAACTGTGTTGAGGTTTCATCTTTATATTTGGCACTTAACGCTTGCAGGACTAATTCTGCCATTCGTTTTGAAGCCCCCATGGTATTTGTAGGCCGTACAGCTTTATCAGTAGAAATCAATATAAAGTCTTCAACCTTGGCTTCTAAAGAAGCCTCAGCCGTATATAGGGTACCCAGAATATTGTTTCGAATCGCCTCTCTCGGGTTTTGCTCAACCAATGGCACATGCTTATAGGCAGCCACATGGTATACAGTATCAACTTTAGCCGAATGGCAGGCTAGTGAAACTCTATTTTTATCTGTTACCGAGCCTAACACTGGCTTAATAATAACCTCATCACTCAACGGCTGCTTTACTAAATCACGTTCTATCGCATAAAGAGCAAACTCACTATGCTCAAATAAAACGAGCTCTTTAGGCTTTTGCTTCAAAATTTGACGACATAGCTCGGCACCGATCGAGCCTCCCGCCCCCGTTACCATTACAACTTTATTATGAATGTTTTTCGCCATTAAAGATTCATTAGGCAGTACTTGGTCACGACCCAGTAAATCTTCAATCTCAACATCTCGTATATCATCAACCGTTACCTCACCTTCTGCAATTTCAGCTAACGTCGGCAGCGTTTTTACTTTTACAGGATAAGGTTCCAATAATGCAATAATTTGATTACGACGAGATCGAGATACCGATGGCATAGCGAGCAACACATCCTTCACTGCATAACGTTCAATAAGGCGACTCAAATGAGAAAAAGGGTGTACACGAATATCTCTGATTTGCCGACGATGTAACGACGGCTCATCATCAATAAAACCTATCACGGTCATACCGTTTTTTGTGCTGAGCTGATCAAGCACTTGCATACCAGATGACCCCGCACCATAGATAACAACGTTACGTACTGCACTTGCACTTGCACTTGCGTTAACTGCCCCTGCCAGCCACCAACGCACAACCATGCGGCTTCCACCAACCATCAATAAAGCTACCAACCAATTAATAAGATGAACTGAGCGTGGAACCACTTCAATACCGGCTAATAAAACAAAAAGAGCAATGAGCAAGCTATAAAGTGAAACAGCCTTAACCACAACCCATAACGAGTGAAAACCAATATATCGAATAATTGCACGGTACAAGCCCAACTTAATAAAAATGGGCACGGCAATGAAAGGCGCGATAACAAACAACCACATAACACTGTCTTTAGGTAAATAAAGTTCCCCTAGGCGCAAAGAAAAGGCAACCCACAAGGCTAAGGTAATAATAATGAAATCAAATAACAAGGTAACGGCACGTTTTACCCGCCTGCTCCGGCTAATAAACCACCCCGGAAATGAAAAAGCATCCATAGTTAAGCCAACCTCACCTTATCGACCCACACCATAATAATAAAACGCATACTGCTTAAGTATTTGCTTATCAAAAATATTTCGCCCATCAATAATCAAGCGCTCCTTCATCACCTCGGCAAGCTGGGCATAATCAGGCGACCAATAAAGTGGCCACTCCGTGACAAGTAACAATGCATCAGCACCATCAACTGCCTCCATCGGCGTTTTAAAATACCGAATCAAACCCACATTTGTATAATATTTTTTTAAGTTCGGCACCGCCTCTGGATCATGGATATTCACTTGTACTCCCTGAGCAATAAGTGCATTAATTATTTTTATACTAGGCGCATTATCAATGCTGGCTGTTCCTGGCTTAAACGAACAGCCCCAAATCGCAACCACTTTACTCTGCAAATTACCCTGAAAGTGCTGCCACAACTTCCTGAATGGCAGCTCTTTTTGCACCTCATTTGCACCAACAACCGCCTTTAGTAATGACTGCTGTTGCTGCTGCTGGAAAATACCAGAAAACTTAGCTACATAGGCATGAAAATTCTGCCCCCCAAAACCACAACCAGGCGATAAATAGTGCGCACCAATTCTCGCATCAGCACCCATTCCTTCTTGAACAACACTAATATCTACCCCTAGCTGGTCAGCTAAATTTGCCAGCTCATTTACATACCCTAAACGAATCGCCAACATACCGGTAATGGCAAACTTGGTAAACTCAGCCTCGCGAGAGTTCATTAACTGTAATGCATCTAAGCCAGTAGTAAACGGTCTCAATAACGCACGTGCTTTTGCCAAAGCCTCATCCTGATCTATACCTAAAATAATGCGGTTAGGGTGACTGAACCCTTGTATTGCTGAGCCCTCTTGCAAATTATCAGGGATATATACAACATACCCTTTTTCACCTAATCGCCCTTGCAAGTCCAGTGTTGCACCCACCGCAAAGTTACACTGGTTAACGACCAATAAGCCATATTGGTCCGCCTGAGAAAGCCGATCCATCACCCCCTCAGCTTTGTTTTGCTGTTCTGGTTGAAAGGCCAGCCAATGAATCTCTGCTTCTGGTAATACTCGCTGTGAGTGCCTCACTAGACGGCCACTATCGATTTGCTGCTCTAATTGTTGTAATAAATTTGGCTCATCACGCACCGTCGAAATCTTATTCAGCTCTTGCTGTTCAGTCGGCGACATTTCACAAATAGCAACATCATTCCCCACTTTAGCCAAACACGCAGCCGCTACCCAGGCAGAAAGTCCAGAACCATATACATTAATTTTCATGCTGACCTCGCTGAGCTTGAACGCGCTGAATTAAACCCTGGGTCGACGAATCTAAATAGTCACTCACATTTGACTCAAACTCTGCTAACAAAGAGGATGCCACTTTCTTCCCTTTCTCCACTCCCCATTGATCAAATGGGTTAATTTCCCAAATCACCGACTGCACGAACACTTTATGCTCGTATAAGGCAATCAGTCCACCAAATGTTTCCGGCGTTAACTCATCTAGCATAATCGTAGTACTCGGCTGGTTACCATCATAATGCTGATAGCTTAAATCACTGGCCGACTCATCACCCAGCGCCAATAATCTTGATTGTGCCAAGCAATTAGCCAGCGATAATTGATGTTGCAATTGAAGCTCTTCACCTTCGCCATCATAGCGTAAAGCTGCAGTAATAAAATCACACATTACCAGCTCGGTACCTTGGTGCAAAAGCTGATAAAAAGCATGCTGTGCATTCGAGCCCACCTCACCCCATAATACTGGACAGGTACGGTAGTTAAGTCGTTCGCCCTTTCCATTAACGCTCTTGCCATTACTTTCCATTTCTAATTGCTGCAAATAAGACGGCAGGTGCGCAAGGCGCCCATCATAAGGTAAAATGGTATGTGCATGAATATTCAGGAAGTTAATATTCCAAACGCCGATTAAGCCTAACAAAACTGGTAAATTTTTATCGAAACTCGTTTCCCTAAAATGCACATCCATCGCATGAGCACCCTTAAGAATATCTCGAAAGTTTTCCATGCCTACTTTAAGTGCAATAGGCAAGCCAATCACGGACCATAAAGAATATCGTCCTCCCACCCAATCCCAAAACAACAATTGGTTTTTCTCAGGCACTCCCCACTTTTCTGCACGCTCAACATTTCCCGTCGCAGCAATAAAATGATGCTGGTTAATTAATTCAACCGGCTTGCCGCTTGCTTTTAACAACCATTCTCTAGCTGTATTAGCATTCGCCAAGGTATCAATCGTGGTAAACGTTTTAGAGGCGATAATAAATAGTGTGGTCGCCGGTTCCAACCAAGGCAACAACTTCTCAAGCTCACTACCATCCATTGATGATACAAAATGAACATCCAGCAGTTTGCTTTCTAGGGGTGTATATTGCTCTAACGCATCACAAGCCATCAGTGGCCCAAGGTTTGAGCCCCCCACTCCAATATTAACAATCGAGCGGATAGGGCGGCCATCGAAACCACGCCACTGGCCTTGTTGAACCTGTTTGACCAAAGACTCCATTTTTTCTAATGAGGCGTGCACATCATTCGTCACCATCTGGCCGTTAACCTTAAGCTTATTTTCTTTTGGAAGCCTTAATGCGGTGTGTAAGGCAGAACGCCTCTCAGACACGTTCACTTGCTCGCCAGTAAATAATTTTTCAATCCACTCACCCAAACTCTGCTGCTCAGCTAAAGCCGTTAATTGACTCAATGTTTGCTTAGTAATTCGCTGCTTTGAAAGATCCAATAAAAAATTCTCCGCAGTAAAACTAAGCCCATCGAACCTGTTTTCTTCAGATTCAAACAACTCACGAAGGTGCCGTCCTTTCATGTCTTCAGCATGCGCTAACAAATCAACCCATGCTTTTATCTCACCATTATTCATGTGTGCTCGTTAAGGTGCTAATAAACTCTTTCAAGCCATTGGCCGTTTCACTATGTTGCAAGCCATAAGCAATATTAGCCTTTAAATAACCCAGTTTTTCTCCACAATCATACGTCTCGCCCATCATCTTATAGGCTTCCACAGGCTGCTCCGCTAATAGCACATCTATGGCATCGGTTAACTGAATTTCACCGCCTGCGCCAGGTTTGCCTTCAGCCAACAAGCCCATAATTTTCCCTGGTAATACATAGCGACCGATAACAGCTAAATTTGAAGGCGACTCGTTCTGAGCTGGCTTTTCGACCAAACCCTTAATAGTAGCCGATTGCCCTAACCCTGGCACAATGCCTTCACAATCAGCAATACCGTATAGCTGAACTTTATCGTCGGGTACTTCTCCGACCATAATTTGAGCCGCAGCATTACTCTCAAACTCACTGATCATTCGCGCTAAATCATTCGTTTTATCCAGCCCATTACTCACCAACACATCTGGCAAAATAACCACAAACGGCTCATCACCAACCGCACTTGCCGCGCAATGCACCGCATGCCCCAACCCTTTCGCTTCGGCTTGCCGAACAGACACAATAGATACATCCGGTGGCACAATGTGCTGAATAGCTGCCAATAAGGCTGTTTTGTTTTTACGTGCTAATTCAGCCTCAAGTTCATAATGCGCATCAAAATGATCCTCAATCGCCGATTTGCCCGTGCGCGTCACCAAAATAATTTCTTTAATGCCAGCGGCAACAGCCTCTTCAACTACATACTGAATTACCGGCTTATCAACTACTGGCATCATCTCTTTCGGAATCGCTTTACTGGCGGGTAAAACACGCGTACCTAAACCCGCAACGGGGATTACTGCTTTCCTTACTTTCAACGTCCTTGCTCCTTGAAACTATCGATAATAAACAAGTCTAGCAAAGAAAAAAGACTAACAGCTTTTTTCCTGACTAATTTCTTCAAAACAAAGACACCTTATTCCAAAACCAGTATCAAGACCCTCATAGCATGAGTAATAAATGCCGTCGATTTTAAGAACCTTTAAACTGAGCTAAGCAAAACGCATCACCTACTGCTAGAAGCTTATGTCATTTGAGCATGAGAAATATTAATCTGAGGGAGATATAACTTAAACTAAATCAATAGTGATTTAAGTGCACACTATTCTTCTACAAAAGAAAGCCCCTCCTTTCAAAAAAACCTTAAACAAACTAAACACTAGCCACCGCCATAACCTGGTCAATTGCCTTACATGTTTGATTAATTTCTAATTCCGTTAGCGTTGGGTGAACCAAGAACATTAACGATGTTTCACCTAGCTCTTTAGCATTGGATAAGCGCTCTGCTGGACGAAAGTTGGTATTATCAAAGGCTTTTTCTAAATATACCTCCGAACACGAGCCTGAAAAACACGGCACGTCTAACGCGTTTATTTCCAACATAATACGATCACGGTTCCAGTCAGCTTTTAGCTCATCAGGCTCAACGAACACATAGCATTTGTATGCCGCATGCTCGACGTAATCTAGCATATTAGGCACTCGTAAACCTTTACACTTTTTAGCGGCTCCCCATATTTTGTTTGAATTAACCTGACGTTTACCTGACCAATCTGGCATCCTCTTTAACTGGATTCGACCTATCGCGGCCTGCATCTCCGTCATGCGCCAATTAGTTCCAAATGAATCATGCAGCCAACGAAAACCTGGCTGATGGTCTTTTTCATAAACCGAACGCCATGATTTACCATGATCCTTGTACGACCACATTTTTGACCAAAAAATTTGGTCATTTGTTGTCACCATGCCACCTTCACCGCCAGTCGTCATAATTTTATCCTGGCAAAAAGACCAACAACCAATATGACCTATTGAACCAACAGGCTTACCTTTATATTTTGCCCCATGTGCCTGCGCACAATCTTCCACTACATAAAGGCCAAACTCAGCTGCTAATGCCATCATGCCGTCCATCTCACAAGGCCAACCGGCTAAATGCACGCATAAAATCACTTTCGTTTTAGGTGTTATCTTTTCACGAACACTCGCAACCGTAATGTTTTGTGAATCTAGTGACACATCCGCAAATACAGGAACGGCTCCAGCCGTTACTATCGAGGATACGGATGCTAAAAAGGTGCGCGATGTAACAATCACCTGATCACCCTCACCAACACCCAGCGCCTTAAACGCTAAATCTAGCGCAACCGTTCCATTAGCTAAAGCAACGGCATATTCACATCCTACCCAACGAGCAAACTCTTTTTCAAACTCTCGACCTTCAGTACCTGTCCAATAATTTACTTTATTAGAAAGCAAAACCTTTGAAACAGCATCAGCTTCTTCTTGGGTAAAAGAAGGCCAAGGAGATATGATTTTATTCGACATCGCTTACCTTTATTTGGCTGGAACGCCTTTAACCAGAGAGTTATTTGGAATATCGTTAACAACAATTGCACCGGCAGCAACAATCACCGAAGTACCAATTTCAACACCTTGCTTAACAGCGCAACCAATTCCGAGCCAACTCAGCTCACCAACCGAAACACCGCCTGCAACATGGGCACCCGGGCTAATATGAACCCCTTCAGAAATTATGCAGTCATGATCAACTGAGCACGATGTATTAATTATTGAGGCCAAGCCTATAGACGTAAAAGGATTAATTATCACGCCCGCCATCACTACAGCACCAACCTCAATTTTTGCATATTTACTGACTACTGACGACGGGTGAATTAATGTTGCAAGCGTAAAGCCTTCCGATAAAAGATACCTCGACTTTTCTAAACGAATTTGATTATCACCGATAGCAACAATTGCAGCAGAAAAACCTTCCATTCCAACGACTAAATCTTCCGTAGCTCCTTGAACTGACCACTCACCATTAGCTCCGAATACGGGAAAGGCATCATCAAAAAAAACCACTTCATCCCAACCCGTCAATTCAGCGATCTCAGCAACCACTTTCCCGTGGCCACTAGCGCCTAAAATTGCTAAACGCCTCACTTTAAACTTCCTGTGAATTTTGACATCGTTACCTCACCTTCAGCTGAAACACCGTCTCGAACCAGCACCTTTTTCACCGTCAAAAACAATATTTTAATATCCAGCCAAAAGGATTGGTTATCCACATACCAAACATCTAACGTAAACTTTTCTTCCCAACTAATTGCATTTCGTCCATTCACTTGTGCCCAACCTGTAATTCCAGGCTTAACATCATGCCGCCTAGCTTGCTCTTTAGAATACAGGGGCAAATATTCCACTAGCAAAGGTCGAGGGCCTACCAAGCTCATATCACCCTTTAAAACACTCCACAGCCCAGGTAGCTCATCTAAACTACTACTACGCAATTTTTTACCAAAAGAAGTTAACCTTTCAGAATCTGGCAGTGCATTACCTTGTTTATCCACTGCATCACGCATTGAGCGAAATTTCACCATTTCAAAAACCTTGCCATTCAAGCCAGGACGTTTTTGTTTAAAAAAAACTGGATATCCAAGTTTGCCTGCCACCACAAGGTATACAAGCGGCAGCACAGGAAAAAAAAACAGAAATGCCGTAAAAGAAATTATTACGTCAACAAGTCTCTTAAATAAAACATTCATGAAGGTTTATTATTAGGCTTTACTATCTTAATCAATTCAAATAAGTACTCTTTAGCCAGCGTAGCATAACTCCTTCTTGCACGAACCCATACCTCACCTTTTTCACCCATTGATTGGAGGTTATCCTTACCCAAACCCACCATTTTCAAGAGGGTATTTTTTAACTCGCCAGGCTCTGAATGTTGAACAAATAAACCACAACCAGCCTCATCTATCATCGAAGGGTAACCGTAATAGCTTGCCAATATGGGTTTACCAGCAAGCATATACTCTACAACCTTATTCATAGATTGCCCATAATCCCAAACTTTCGATTGTTTAACGGACAAATATAAAATATCACAGCATTGCAAAAAATTTTGAACATGACATTGATCAACTTTGGGATAAAAATGAACGTTTTTACAATCACTTAGTTCTTTTTGAAATGTAGCCCTCATATCACCACTTCCAATCAGAGCAAAAAATATCTCATCATTACCTTTTAAGGACTTTATAACCGCAACGAAGTCCTCCAATGCGTTTGTTAACCCCATACTCCCTGCATAGCCTATAACTATTTTATTTTTAGGAATATTAAAATTATCAAGCTTTATGCTACAGTCTTTATAACCATCTTCGGCATAACCAAGTGGCGAACAAAAAACTCTTTTTTTATACCCTAAAGTTTCTTGCACATGCAACTCTAATCTGGGCATTGTTCCCACTATAAGGTCTGACTTTTTATAACCTAGCTTTTCAATCCAACCCATAGTCAAAACCAAAGGGTGCCACTTTGCCATCCTCCCTTCTTCAACTAACGTAAGCGGCCATATATCCCTTACTTCAAAGACCAATTTTGCATCAAATTTCTTTTTTAGAAAAAGTCCATATAACACTGTAAAAAGAGACAACGAAGAAACGATCACAACATCAGGAGGCGGAATGTCTTTTGTTTTTAACCTAAACAATCCCAGCTCAAAATCAAACCAACTCAGCACTCTTGCAAATGAGGCTGTTTTCTTATATTTTTTAGTCTTTATCCAAAATACCGGCACGCCCTCAACTTCCTTAAAATTATAGCGATTATTTACTGTAGGAAACTTCGCCAAATGATTTGAGTCTGATGTGAATAAGTAGGCCCTATGGTCTTGGGCTATAAACTCTTTACTTAAAAAGAACAGCCGTGCCGCTGTTCCATAATTGGGGGGGCATGCATATTTAGAAATACACCATATATTCATTTAGCTTGTTTTGTATAGTTTAGGAATATTATTAACGGTATTAATAACATCATCAAAATCCATTCCCAATGTATCTAGATACCAACGAATATTTTGATATCTTGGTTTATTCTCATCAGCAATCAAAAGTAACGCTTCATCGCGCGTTAGTTGGCCCTCACGAATTTGATTGCTTCTAAAAGTATCATGTTCGGTGAAGCCTGCAACTGTGTAATACACATAGTTATAAAACCCCGCTGTCCCATCACCTATACGCCAAGTCGTACTGGTATCAATCGCTGTTTCCCAATCATATTGACCAATCAATGTATCGTTAACTATTGCCTCGTCCCAGCTCCAGTAATCAAATATGTGGTAATAATCTTTTTTCTCAGTAAAGCTTCTGTAATATTCACCTGAAAGTGTATCCCATAATGAACTGTTAAAGTACCGGGGACTTTCACACATAGCCTTAAATCTTTTCGTGTGATATCGAAGCTGCTTCATAACACCATGGCTATAAACCTTCTCTTCTTCAAAATCAGGAGGAATACCTAGGAAGCCCGCTTTAAAATGAGTCACCTCCAACGGATTCACGCCCCAAAGGTTTAAATTAATACCTGTCTGCTTTTTTATTGCCTCAACATAGCGGAAAAAATGTTTGTCGCCAGCTGTTAACATGGCCATCATTCCCAAATGAGGGGACTTCAGCCATGCTTTCAAATTCATCGCTATATTTTTTCTTTTTTCAGATATGTTTGCAGCTACTATAATATTTTCCACTCCAAGGTCACCGCACATCTGGCTGATATTTCGCCGCCCAAGATCAGTTACCATCCCCCAATCGTAAGTATAGGTAATCGGTTTCATTTCTAATTCTTTTATTATTAGATGAAGCCCATAACAACTATCCCTACCTCCCGAAAATGGGACTATACAATCCAAAGCACCCTTTCCACGATATGGCTCAACTAGCTTAAATAACTCCTCTTTAGGCTTAGGCTTGTTTCTAGGCTTATAGTTATGGCAATAATTACATACACCTTTCGCATCAAAATGAATATAAGGCATCGTCTCTGGCAGAACACATTTTGTGCAGCGCTTAATACTATGTTCCTTATACTCAAGTAAGTTTTCTTTTTCTTTATTGTAATTAAACTCGGGGATCAAGTTCTCCTGTCTCACAGAAGTATCATTAACTACAAAGTCACTGTTCGACTTTGGAATATCTATAAAAAAAGCATCCTCTTTAATCTGAGAAATCCGCTCACAACCTATTAAACTCAACGCATACCGTTCGGAAGCAAAATAGATATCGTCACCAATCTCACCCTTATATAAACTACCATTATTTGAAAATAGAACAAGCTTTCCTAACTCAGGCAATACCAATGCGCAAGCAACAACACCTCGGCATATCGATAGTATTTTAGTCGGCAACTCATTAAGTTCTTTTCCATCTAAAAAGTGTTCTTCAGCAATTGCAACAATAACCTCAGAGTCAATTTTTAATTGCCTTTCAACCCGTAGACTTTTCCAAATATCATCTTCATTTACAATAATGCCATTATGAATAGCACTAATTCTGCCACGAACTACCGGCTGATTATCAGCTAAACCATTTGTTATTAAACGACTATGTCCCAAAACAACATTAGAATCAAAGGGTTTAACTCTGTCCAAAAGCTTTTCAATGTTGTAATCCGCCCGCTCAACCTTATACAACAACTCATCACAATAGATTAAACCACTTGAATCGATCCCCCTTTGCTCCGAATGCCTTACAAGCTGTAAGAAATTAGCTTCATTTATTTCATTTTTTGATATTTGACCAAATAAACCACACATAATTATTACACTAACCCTTAATCATTAATCTAGCATATAACTTAATTAGCTTGTCTGCTTGCGCATCCCAACTTAAGTCATACAATTCATCCACATCTATTGCCGACAAATCACCTACGTCCTCTAGCAATTTTATGGCTTTATATATACTGGCAGAGTTTAACTCACAACAAGAACCTAAATCGTATTTCTCCACAACCTCTAAAATATCTGGGAAGCTCGATGCCAGCACTGGTAGACCCGCAAAACAATATTCAAAGAGCTTATTCGGTAAACAATAGTAATCACTTAAAGAAACATTCTGAATAAGGCACAGCCCAACATCTGCTGATTTAGCAACGGACACCACGTCCTCATGAGGAACCGCATCATGCACATGAATATTAGTACCAATTCTTGATTCTTCCGACAAATAGTTCTTTAGAGGGCCATACCCTAAAAATACCACATGAGAACTCACATCATCTCTTCTAAATGCTTCAAGAATCAAATCGATACCACGACCTTCACCAAGTATACCTATATATAAAAACACCTTAGCCTTTGAGGGTATTTGGTATTTATTCCTTAAATAATCCTTATTAAATTTAGCGTCTTTACTGCCTAAAACCGGAGAGTTTAAAATGATAACAGTATCCTTACTGCCTATATTATTAGAGTACCAAGTTGCGATGGATGGACTCACAACAATAAGGGAATCAACGAACCGCCATAACATCCGCTCAACAAACAACGTCAATTTACCTAGTGTTACCGTTAAACCATTTCTGTCAGACTCCAACTCATGCGCATCATAAATGAGTGTCGCTCCTGTATAAAGCTTAAGCAATACCCCCAAAGGCAACACCAAAGTATCATTACAATGAATAACATTTGGCTTGATAGCAACAGCCTTTCTCAACATCTTAAAAGTTAATTCTACCAATGAACAAAAATGCCGAACCATTACTGGCAACCAACGCCAATTTCTTGTGCTTAAAGTGATTGAGTGTATCTCTATACCCTCTACACTATCTGTTCTGCTTGAGCCTTCTTCAAGCTTTACACCAATGCCAAACACAGAGGGTTCAGAGTCCATACCCGCGATAGCACACATTTCTTTTAGAATCCTAGAATCAGAACCTATATCGGTGTGGCTTAAGTGTAATACATTCAATTTAGTCACTCGCTTTGCCTCTAAAATAAATTGGCGGAAAGATCAACCCGATTAGGAACCAAACAGGAACCCAAACAAAAAAAACAGCAACACATGCTATTAAAAATACTCCCGAAAATAACAGCAAATGAAACATTGAATTAACCATATCTAGATACTTTCCACCCTTAATATTAATTTTCTCTTTTATTGAAAAAAAAAAGAATGGAGCTAACAAAAAAAACCCGACTAA
This sequence comes from uncultured Cycloclasticus sp., assembly GCA_913057515.1. Classification (GTDB taxonomy): domain Bacteria; phylum Pseudomonadota; class Gammaproteobacteria; order Methylococcales; family Cycloclasticaceae; genus Cycloclasticus. The sequence goes on from CAJXOJ010000007.1 coordinate 75,957, forward strand.
ACCTAGATGCGTTACCACAGAGCCGATAAAACTGTGTACATAAGTACCTTCTCCAGTAGTCAATTTATCGACGAACATATTTCCAAATATTGGTGCATATTTAAAATGAACCACAAAATTGTCCAAAAGGTCTATTCTGGAACTGATTGAACTGATTGAACTGATTGAACTGATTGAACTGATTGAACTGATTGAACTAGTTGAACTAGTTGTTCCTACATCGCTATAAATCGCACCATAACCAAGAATTCTCAATTGATTAAGGTCTATGTCTAGAATAGTTATTCCGCCAATAAAAAAAACAGCATCAATAACGAGAGCGGCCAATAAGACCACAAGCAACTTCAGCGCAGAACTTTTATCCAACCTCTTACATGATTTCAACAAACCCATTGCATAAAAAACAAATAACATGCTGGCGACAAACAACAAACCGCCAACACAGACAAAAGCAAGATTTGACCCAAATAGCTGGGCAAACAACATTCCACTAACGGCACTTATACAAAACAATACAAATGCAGTTAAAGCAACACACTTAAACCAACAAAAATGACTTGCTTTACCTATTAGCAAGAACATTGAAATAAATAGAAATATATATACAAAGAACCCAATAATAAGGAAACTTCCCGGCCTTTGGTACACATCATCCATTACTGACACCAAAAAAATATCGTCGCGAACTAGTAAGTGCAATGTTGCGAAAGAATCAACCAACTGTACTAAAAAAAACAATGCAAATATGAAATATAAAATATAAAAAAAACCTTCCTGTTGCTGACTTAGACTTAACTTCAGCGTCGACAAATTCACTGAAATCATTGCTCCTAGGCAATAAAACAATAACACCCCTCCATCAGTCGACAATGTATATGCTTTAAGTACGCCTAAGTCACCTGAACTAACAAAAACTCTTATAACGTAATAGAAAAAAAACACTATTAAAATAACTGCTGAACGAGAAAATATCACTTTTTTATTTGAGAAGTCGAATGCAAGCAACAATAAACCAAATAAAAAAGACGCAAACAACGCTTCTTTCACCACACCATCTTGACCCAGTGCCTCTATATTTAAAAACAAGTAGAAGACCAAAATTATCGGCGTTATAAAAAACAAAGGTATTCTTACTAATTGGACAACACCCGCCTTTACCATTTACTTATCACCTTATTTAGACAGCCAAGCTTTATGATAGTATAAAAGCTTAAATCATTATTCTGAATATAGAACCTTTGAAAACAAGTTTTTATTTTCAACCGAGCAGAGGCTAGAATTATGCCAAAGTAAACTAAAGTTCCCACCATATTTTTTAGATGCTTCATTTAAAGCCATAATAGTGTTGTACGCTGCATCACCGGTCAAACCCATATACTCTTTTTCTAAAATCGTACACTCCATAACAATTAATGGGCGCTGCCGGAGTTTTAACATTTTACAGTCTTGCCAACCCCACATGTAAAACTCATGCGCTGTTCCAAAACGAAACCCAGGCTGATCAGCATACCCACCCGTTGTATCGTATTTAAAACCAGCTTTTGCTAAAATACCTGGGGTTATCGCACTTTCCCAACGCAAATAATGCTGACGATTCCCTTGTATTTTCTGCTTTATTCCAGATTTAGCTAACGTTTGAACTAATAATTCTTTCTGATTAACCAGCTTCTCTTCATCTCGGTATGTTTGAAAACTCCCATGCACACCAATCTCATGACCTCTCTTATCAATCATCTGCATAAGCCATATGATTTTTTTATCTGTCAATTCATAACAGCCATTATTTGTTTCTACAGATGTCGGTATGAAGTAGAATGCTGCCTTAATTCCCACCTGCTCGCACAAATCCATATACCAATCAAAAGAGTAATTTTGGTCAAATTTATAAACACCTACTTCATTAAAAAAATATCGTTTAATACGCTTCAATGCTAGTGCAGGAGCTTTTCGCTTTAATACATCTCCTGCACACGACCGGGTTAATTTTGATATGGTTTCAACTGTGCAATCAAAAGGCTGGTCGACATCACAACTAACAAATGTCTGCGGCTGATGAGTTTCCCTAGTTAAGCTTGGCCATAGTTTATACATGCATGCCCAAAGAATCTCTAAGTATTCATTTACAATTGGCCGATCTAAAAATCCGGCTTTGAAGGCTACAGACGCGCTAGCGGGAAATCGATCGTGCACATCTCTGCTTTGAGTAATAAGCTCCTCATATCTTGATAACATAAAAAAGGCTGAGCCGAAAATATCTAAATTTATATGCCAGTGATTAGCTTCTTTAATCAACCCCGCATGGCCATAAAGAACAGGAACTGTTTCTTTAATCAGCCTGACATCTAAACCTTCTTCCCGTGGGTTCCAATCATGCAAAGGCAATTTTGGCATAGACTCAGGCTTTAGCCAGTGACTACCTGACTTATGAAAAAAGTCTGCATTAACAGTCAAACTCTCCGCAGAATCATGCACATATAGTTTTATAGTTGACTCATTATGTGTAGCCAAACTAAACCCTAAACCCAAAAACTCACCAAACAGAATATCTAAAATATATTTCTGCTCAGAAATGCAGCATTTAGGAATAAGAATTTCCACCTTCGCGCTATTCTTTTTTAATTTCATCCAAAAACTGATTTGTATTTAAAAAAAAATCACGTACAGTCTTATCTGATTTTTTCTCTGAAAAAACATTAACTTCATACAGACTAAAAACATATTGTTTTATCTTCTTAATCAATCCACCAGTCAAGCCTAACCTCTGCCTAATATTAAATGTTTTTTCCGATAAAAAGACTACATATTCTAATAGTTTAGATTTCTTGATTACTCTTGGATTATTTAGAGTTTCATTATTAACCGTAATATTTTCAACACCCAAGAAATCAAATATTTCAGCATATAGTAATTCTGGTGTATTTATGAAATCCTCATAAAACCCTATGAATAAGTTTTCCTCTTTAATCTTTCCCATTATAAATGGTAAATATAATTCATACGAATAAAGAAGATCATACCTAAATAGTATTTTATTTCTACAGCCTTTGGGATAGCCTTTATTATTCTTTCTATTATCCAACTCTCTCCAACATGCCATGAAATCATCCGATATTTCACGCATTTTCACGTCAACATAAGCCAATCTCTGTTTATGCATTGATATAGAAGCTGATAAGGGCTCTCTTAATAAAATTATGAACTTGGCATCTGGTGACAAACTCAAAATATTAGAAATAGATTTCTTGCTATACATATTAAAAACACTTGCATCTAATCTATACTTAGATTCTTGCGAGCTTTTTGAAACAAATAAATCTAAATATATTTCTAAGCTTTTAATGGGATAATCTTCCTCATAATCATAAAACACATGCGCATCAAAAAATCTTGGTTCTTTTTTTTTTGATATAAAAATATCTTTATGCTGTGAAATATTATTTGCAAATGCTGTTGTTCCGGACTTAGGAGCCCCCAAGATAAATAAGTTCGGCACATTACTCATTATTTCCTTCCCTAATATAGCCATGTAATAAATACAGATGAAATAGATAATACAACGATATAAATATAGTTATATATTTTAAAAATAAAAAGAAGTCGAGTTTAAAAAAATCAGATATATATAGAATAATCATGTAATTAATAAGCAAGCCTAACTGCCAAAACATTACATTCTTATTTTTCAAAAAAACTTGGTTTATTACCGTCAGAGGTGAAACGACAAATTGTATCGCAAGTAACGGGATCAATATTTCAGCATATTTTCCCGCTATTCTCCACTCTTCACCAAATACAAAAGCAAATAAATCTTCGACTATGAAATACAATATTACAAAAGAAGGGAGCCCAACAATAAATAATTTTTTTAATGTTGCATTAAATGATTTTTTAGCGCTACCTGTAAGCTGCTTTTCCTTGGTCGCTTCTTGAAAAAAAACCTGCCCAATAGAACCGCCAACTAGAGCCGATGGCATACCTAAAAGTCGTTGAACTAATGAATAAAAGCCTAAGGTTGAAACACTAAACAATAGGGTTATCAGTATGTTTGTTAAATGCACTGATAATGTATTTGCTAATCCAGCCAACAATGTGAATTTTGGAAAATCTTTATACTTCTTTGCTAATGCAATGATCTTAACTTTGGATACTTTGGATAGCAGTATTTTGTTATTTTTAATATTTTCAAACAACCTAACATTAGCAAATATTTGAGAAACTAACTGACCACTTATTAAACCACTCACTCCACCTTTTAAATAACCAACACTTAGTTGAATAACTGCTGTTATTACAGATTTAACTATTGTTGCTTTTGCTATGTCTTTATAATATTTTTTACGATTATTAAAATAATTTAGTATATTAAAAGTCCCTGTAAAAAATACAGCTATGGGAACAAAATATAGCCAGAACCCTATCTCTTTATTACCTAAAACAGTTAAAAAATAACTATGAAATACAATAATTAGCGATAAAAGTATTAATGAAATACTACAGGTAATTATGAATCCTAAAGCAAATATATTAATCGCATCTTCATCTTTTTTAGGTAGCATGATAGCTAATTCATAGCGAGCATTGGCTATAGACCCAAAGATAGATATTATCGACACAAACAAAGCAAGTAACCCAAAATCTTCTGGTGCGTATAATCTTGTTAATATTGGACTGATGCCTATTGGAATTGCTTGTGCAACTGTTGTACCTGTCATCAAAGTTAGTACATTCCGCGTGAATTCTGACTTTAATTTTATTTTATTTATCACTTAATTGCTTTTTCTAAAGACCAATAAGTTGCTGAGCAACTAGCTCTACCTCTTCTTCTGTTACAAATGGATTCATAGGCAAGCTCATAACTTCTTGGGCTAACAATTCAGCAACAGGAAAATCTCCTTTTTCATACTCCAAATACTGAAAACACTCCTGCTGATGTAGTGGCATTGGGTAATGCACAGCAGTAGGAGCCCCTTGCTTTTTTAGTTTAGCTTGCACAACATCTCGGTTTTGAACCCGTATCGTATATTGCGCCCAAACACTGGTGCGGCCTGCTTTTACCTGAGGGGCAAGCACCGTGCTTTTTAAGGCACGCGCGTACTTCTCCGCTACTTCTTGCCGCCCTTGAATTTCTCTAGCATAATGTGGAAGCTTAGCCAACAAAACAGCTGCCTGAATGGTATCTAAACGTCCGCCCATACCGATATATTTATGATGGTAGCGTTTGTTTTGACCATGAACACGCATCATTTTAATTTTTCCGGCATACTCATCATTATTGGTAAACACGGCGCCACCATCTCCATAACAACCTAATGGCTTTGCTGGAAAAAAGCTGGTTGTTGATATATCGCCTAAATAACTATCAGTTTTGCCTTTATACGTTGAGCCAAAGCTTTGAGCCCCATCAATAATAACCTTTAAATCATACTTTTTTGCAATGGCGGTAATTTCTTCTATGTCTGCTGGTTGTCCATACAAACTGACCGGCATTATCGCTTTTGTCTTTTCGGTAATAGCTACCTCTATTTTAGACGCGTCGATATTGAAACTACCTTCTTCAATATCCACAAAAACGGGCTTAGCTTGTAAAAAAGCTATCGTTTCTGCTGTCGCAATAAACGTAAAAGGCGTAGTAATCACCTCATCACCAGGCTGAATATCCATTGCCATCATGGCCAGCAATAGCGCATCTGTTCCATTCGAACACGTTATTGCATGTTTAGCTCCAGTGAAGTTTTGCAGCTCTTGCTCTAACACCCTAACTTCATCACCCATAATGTAATTTGACTTGTTAAGAACGGCTTGAATATTTGCATCAATATCTTTTTTATATAGCTGATATTGGTGCTGTAAATTTGCGAAATCTATTTTCATTAGTTGTCTACTCAGATACCGTTAGCTGGCTATCTTTAAGAATATATTTTTGCCCTGAATGAGGGCAGTTCATCTCAGCATTGCCGGTAATAGGAAGCTCTAACTTCTCACCGTACTGACTCATCCATCCGATTTGCTTGGCAGGTACACCGACCATTAATGCATAAGGCTTTACATCTTTATTCACCACCGAACCAGCCCCCACAAAGGCATATTCTCCAATAGTTATGCCGCATACTATGGTGCAATTCGCGCCTAATGTTGCGCCTTTTTTTACTAGCGTGTCCCGGTACTCATCTTTACGTTCTATCAATGACCTTGGGTTGTAGACATTGGTAAACACCATGCTTGGCCCACAAAAAACGCCTTCTTCTAATGTCACATTGTCATAAATGGACACATTGTTTTGCACTTTACATTTATCACCAATAATCACCTTATTACCAACAAATACATTTTGCCCAAGCGACACCCCTTTACCTATTTGAGCACCACCACAAACATGCGCCCAGTGCCATACACGTGACCCTTCACCTATTTGCGCACCCTCATCAACTATCGCTGTTTCATGTTTTTGATAATTCACCTTACTTTCTCTCCCAAATAGTATTTTTAAAATAGTTAGCTATGTACTCTGCACCAAAAACTGAGAAGTGATCATCATCGGCATATAAGAAATCACCATCGAGAACAGAATAGCATTGTTCTTTTTCACACATTGCATGCAGTGGGTCCAATATTTGTAACTTCTTACTTGTAACCGCCTCAACTCCTTTTCTATACACGGACATTCTTTTTAAATATAAATCTTTTTCCATTGTATTTCGGTTAACGGAAACATTAAAAAAATCAAAAGGCCGGTGAATGACTTCCTTTGGTAAGAAATCCAATTCTGGGTTTTCAAGTAGGTAATAAACCGCTTTCAAATGCGTTACTTTATCTAGCTCTACCAATGTTTTGCTAAAACCATCGAAGTACATATCGTACGTTAACTCAATAAAGTCCCTAGCATTCAAAGCATTCAAACTATCCGAAACAGTCTCATTAGTAAAAACCCCATCTACCTCACCATTAATATAAACAGGCCCCCTAGTAGAAATTAGAACCTTACTGACACGGACGTCTTTCTTTAAATACTGTATGACTTGGTTTATTTTACTTTGGCAAGAATCAATATCATTTTGATTGCTACCTCTCATAAACCCCTTCAATAAAGGGCAACTAGAGTTAGCGAGCATAATTACGCCATACCCTTGCGACTCAGCAATTTTCTGGACCCCTGGGTAAAGAACATGTGCATGAGAGTCCCCAACCACCGCTATTAATTTTTCCTTTTCTAGCCCGCCGGAACGACAGTAATCAAATTTTGATTGCTCATTTAGAATACGTGCTGTGTATTCAATGCATCCATCGTCTTTTGCAGGTGTCCTTGTAAACTGTACACTAGAATTTGCGTAGTATTCGATATGACTTCTTTCGGGCAAGCCATCGTATTTGTTTACGTAGGCGCCAGCCACTCCAATAAGCACCATACTAACGACCAGAGCTGTTGCTACTTGCTTGTATCTTAGCTTCTCAATATATCGATAAGTAAGATAAGCTAAAACAAATGAAACAAGCGTTACCACCAAAATCATTAGCATTGTTGGCTCTCTGCCTATATAGATGCATAAAAAAGAGATGAGAACCCAATGCCACAGGTACAAAGGATAGCTTATTAGTCCAACTTTCGATAATCCTAAATATGTTTTGAATGTAACATTTGAGCAAATCACAAGCAATGCACCGCTCACAGGCAGCAACGCCCAATAACCGGGGTATACCGCTTCTTTGTTAATAGCAATTGCACCAATGAGGATTAGCAAACTACCCACGAAAAACAACCACCCATTACTTTTTACCTTCTGCTTAAGCATAAAAAAAGCTAATAGTGAACCACTGGCCAATTGCCAGAACCGCGTCACGGTATGAAAATAACTTTCCACATCATAATCATTAACAAAATAAAGATTCGCCGCCATTGACACAGCTATAACTCCACCAAATAAATACGCGGGTGATTTATTTAATTTAATAAAAACCAATAAAACAATCGGCCAAACTAAATAATATTGCTCTTCTACACTAAGCGTCCACAAATGAAGAAGCGGCTTATAATGGCTTTCGACATCAAAATAACCTGCTTCGTTTATTAGTTTGAAATTCAACCAAAAAACACTACTTTTACTGACGTGCTTACCTAGTTGTTTATACTCATCGGGGAAAAGAACCAACCAACCGACAAGCAATGCAAAAAGCAACACGGTTAGCAACGCTGGAAATAAACGTTTGATTCTTTTTGTGTAAAATTCTTTTAATGAAAACTCGTCTTTTTCAATAGAGCTTAAGATAATTAATGTAATTAAGTACCCTGAAATAACAAAAAACACATCAACACCAATGAAACCACCAGGTACGATATTAGGGAAGGCATGAAAAATAACCACCAATAAAACAGCTACTCCTCTTAGGGCATCTATGTGCTCCCTGTATTCCAAATGCTTCAATTTGTAACTAGTATTCTAGCGGCAACGACACCGTTTTCCCGTCTCGTGCTGACAAATAGGCGGCTATCAATACCTCTAATGATTTTAACCCTTCTCTACCATCTGTTTCTGGCTCTGCCGTGCCACGAAATACGTCGATGACATTTTTGAAATAAAGTGGGTGGCCGAATCCATAGACCGAGGTTGTTGCATAATTCGCATCTCTGATCGTTTTGTCGTAGTCACGCTCGTCGGCAAAGTCCCAGTGTTGAATTTCATTCACTGCCAAACCGCCCACGCGTACCGTGCCCTTTTCGCCCAAAATGGTAATTGACCCTTCAAAATTCTTGGGGTACGTCAACATGGTGATGTTCATTGAACCCATTGCACCATTGCGCCATTTAATGTTCAACACACCGGTATCTTCTACTTCGATATCACGCTCTAAGGTTCCCATCATAGCTTGTATTTTATCAACTGGGCCTATCAGCCAATCTACCAAATCCACATAGTGACTGGCTTGGTTCATAAAGGCGCCACCGTCTAGCTCCCATGTTCCACGCCATTTTGCTTGGTCGTAGTATTCTTGCGGCCTCGTCCAAAATACATTCAAATTAACCATATAAATTTTACCAAAGCGCTTTTCTTCTACCGCTCTTTTTAGCAACTGTAACGTTGTATTACGTCTGTTCTGCTTCACAATAAAGAGCTGAACACCCGCTTTGTCACACGCCTTAACCATCTTTACGCCGTCATTCCAGCGAGTAGCCATTGGCTTCTCGCTGATGACGTGTACACCAGCACGTGCAATTTCTACTGTCTGATCAGGGTGAACGCCCGACGGGGTGCAGATAGACACTACATCCAGCTTTTCACCTTCCAGCATGTCTGTTAGCGTCGCATAACCGGGCACCTTATACTCATCCATTGCTTGCCGTAGCGCGTCAGCATCAGTGTCGCAAACCGCCGTTAGATTAAAATCATCAGGGTATTTCTCAATTGAGCCAAAATGGTTTTTTGCGATGCGCCCACAACCCACTACGGCTATATTAATTTTACCTTCTTTTTTAAGTGCCTTCATTTAGTTACGCCTTAATTACATTATTGTATTTTTGCTGATACACGCCGCGTGTATCTACGATTAACTGAGCTTTGTCTTGTAGCATTCTGTAGTCAAACGCCTTATGATTGGTTGCTATCAATATGCAGTCAACCGATGACACATTGATCTCATTCAACTCTACGCTTTGCAAATCAAACTGGTGCTCACGCATTGTTGGAAACACCGGCACATGCGGGTCTGAATAACTGACACAAGCACCTTTAGCCTCAAGCAGTTCCATAAGCTCTACCGAAGGTGACTCCCGCATATCATCCACATTAGGCTTGTAAGCTATTCCCAAAACCAAAACCTTACTGCCTTTGATCGCCTTACCCACCTCATTCAACCCATCAGCTATTTTACCAACCACCCAAAGCGGCATATTCGTATTCACTTCACCTGCCAACTCAATAAAACGCGTGCTAAGTCCATACTCACGCGCCTTCCATGTTAAGTAAAAGGGATCTATCGGAATACAGTGACCGCCAAGCCCCGGCCCCGGGTAAAATGGTGTAAACCCAAACGGCTTAGTTGCCGCAGCTTTTATTACCTCGTGAATATCTACGCCCATTTTATCAGCAACTATTTTCATTTCGTTAACTAAGCCAATGTTCACCGCTCTGTGAATATTTTCAAGTAGCTTAGTCATTTCAGCCACTTTAGTTGAACTGACAGGCACCACCTGATCAACAGCCGCTTCATACAAAACCACACCCACTTCTAGACACGCAGGTGTATAGCCGCCACAAACTTTAGGAATTGTACTGGTTGTAAAATTTTTATTCCCTGGGTCTTCACGTTCAGGCGAATACACGAGAAAAAAGTCTTTGCCAATCTTAAGCCCTGTTGACTGAACTCGCGGAAGTAACTCTTCATCCGTTGTACCAGGATAAGTCGTGCTTTCAAGTGACAAAATCTGGCCTTTACGCAAATACGGTACCAGCGCTTCAGTTGTATTGATAACAAAACTTAAATCTGGTTCTCTATATTTATTAAGCGGTGTCGGCACACAAAGAATCAAAACATCAACCTGTTGCGCTCGCGAAAAGTCCGTTGTGGCCTCAAAGCCATTAAGTACAGCTTGCTTGATTTTATCACCGGCAATGTGCTCAATATAACTTTCACCAGCGTTTAATTTATCAACTTTACTTGCGTCTATATCAACACCCAACACTTTACAGCCAATTTCTGAGTAACGAAGAATGAGCGGCAAACCCACATAACCTAAACCCACCACGCCAATAACAGCTTGTTTATTTTTTAGTTTCTCAATTAGTTGCTCTTTCATTAATGTATCCATAACTTTTCTAACACCACCCTTCTCAGGATACTCAGCATCGTAATACGACACCCATCTTTAAACCTTAACTGCTTCCCTACGCTTCATCGCACCGGCAATTAGCGCCTCATCAAGCCCCATCAACGCTACCCCAATAACTCGTGATGGCAACTCCTCTCCTTTTTTAGGTTGCTTTGGGCTAACGATATTGACCTTGACGTCCTCTCTCAACTCGGACTTTAAATAGTTACGGTTATCATCAGTTACTTTTAAATCATAAATCTGTTCAAGCCAGCCACCTTGCTCCACAAAACGATTAAGGTGGATAGGCGATACTAATGTATGGTAATAACGCTGAAACAATTTTTCTGCATCTTGCTCTGCGTACCCGTTATTAGCAACCCTCATCACAGCCGATAGCTCAGGTAATGTTACTTGTGTACTCACCTCATATTGCTTGGGCATAGAAAGCGCGATAATTATTGATAGCGCAACCCACAAAACGGTGACACTTACCCACCAGCGCCATTGCTGCCCCAATGATGCAAATAACTCAAATAAACCTATTTCGTCATCTGCAGTGTGATGCCCAGCCATTTCTATATTTTTATTTTCCAAAACACTCTCTCTATTTTTAGTTTTTTCTTTCTGAGTTATTTTTAATCATACTGTCACTAAAACCTGTAAATTCTAACTGACTATGGCCGCTGCTTCCATTGATTCAAACACTTACACCACCAAGCTTTCCACTGCCTGGTTGTTTTTTATATGCTGCTCAAAAACCTCATCAATATCTTCTTTAGTTTTATATTGATACCAAGCTTCTTCAGGGTAAATAACCAATACAGGGCCTTGCCCACAGCGGTCTAAACATCCGGCATTATTGATTCTAATGCCGCCCGGCCCTGCTAGCCCTGATTCTTTTACTTTCTTTTTTAGATAATCACGCATTTCTTGTGCATTATGATCTTGGCAAGACGCACGGCCATCGCTGCGCTGGTTGGTACAAAAAAAGACATGATGTTTGTAATAAGGCATAAAATATTACTCGTCGTTAAATCTTGATACAATAAAAAAAGTTTATGTTACGTATTAACAGTAAGTTTTATAACAAACTTATCGTTTAAACCCGCCCCTCTAAATCGGCCATGATGGCCAGCATGGTTTCCCTAAGAAATGCCACACTTTCGTGCGCCTTCTGTAAGGCTGCCGATAAAATGAGAGGGTCTTCTATATATTCATGCACCATTTGATTGCGCAGTTCTCTTGCTATCATCCATTGCTCTACCGAGGGCAATACGCCTAGTTTTTCTGCTAGGTTTAAATTATCAATATATGCTTTTGGCTTTTCACCTAAGGCGCTCACCCAAAGGGGAATTAATTTCTCCCCCAATGTGTCTTGATAGCGACAAAAACGACTCGTAAATGCTTCAACTTTTTCGGCTAACACTTCATCGCTATCAAGCAACACGGCCTTTTCTACCGTAAACAAATCTGGAAAAACCTGTGCATTTGAGTACTCTAAGTGTTTGAGCTCTTTTTGTGCAACATTAATGGTGAAGCTTAGACGCAACTTGTTGGTTTCATTCATTTAAGGACCACACCTGTCTCTTTTGCTATTTTATGGATGGCTAGTTCCCGCAAATTAGGCGCCATTAATAGCACATCAACCTTTTGCTCTAATGCAATATATAACCGCGCAGCGACCTTGGTAATAATATCAATAGGGTTTTTTACTGTATTCTTCATTTCGATAAGCAAGTCAATATCCCCCCCTTTTAGCGTATCGTCCACTCGAGAACCAAACAAAATTATTTGAAACGTATCAGGCACGGCTTGATATATTTCTTTAATAATTAACTCGCTTTGTTTTTTTGTCAGTCTCATTATTAGGCGTCTGTCACAATAGAGTTTATGAACTATAATTCGGCTACTTATCTTTGTCTACGCCCTGCTTACAGTCCATAGCGTACCCGAGGAAGCACTAAAACTATAACGCTAATTCCATTATCACGTTGCTACAACAAAAAATGGATTCAGTAAATTCTGCTTATTGTACTCCAACTGACTCGATACTACCCCAGCCTCATAGCGACGCATATTCATACCAGATTCCAATACAACTGCGTGCGCCGCGGCGGTGTCCCATTCCATGGTCGGCGCTATTCTTGGGTAAATATCTGCCTCACCCTCGGCGATTAAACAGATTTTTAAGGAACTCCCTATCGAGACCAGTTCTTTTGCTTTATCCGTTTTAATGGCATCTATAAATTGCTGGGTTTCATCCGACATATGCGAACGGCTGGCTACTATTTTATAATTCTCACGTTGCTCGGCTTGCTTTAAGGGTAAACGTTGCCCGTCTTTAAAAGCCCCTTCGCCTTGCTTAGCCCAATACATTTGGCCCAACGCGGGTGCATACACCACACCTAAAACAGGCACACCCTGACTGATTAAGGCAATATTAACGGTGAATTCACCATTTTTTTTGATAAATTCTTTAGTGCCATCTACAGGGTCAACCATCCAGAAGTAGTCCCAATCCTTTCTATCCTGATAAGGAATATTTTTGC
>CAJXOJ010000008.1 GCA_913057515.1 uncultured Cycloclasticus sp.
GCTGTTTCTGCTGTTTCTGCTGTTTCTGCTGTTTCTGCTGTTTCTGCTGTTTCTGCTGTTTCTGCTGTTTCTGCTGTTTCTGTTACTGTTTCTGTTACTGTTTCTGTTAGCGGTAATATTTAGCTTTACAGCTGAGGGAGTTTTAATCATTGTCGCGGCCTATACAATATTAGTTATATTGGCTTTGCTGTTTGGTTTTTTTAGTGGAAAAAGTACAAATTCAAGTTACGAGCAAGGCATTGAAAACAGTCGTAAAGAAATAGCTATAAACTTATTAGATACTTTGGATGATCAATCAATTGCAAATAAAACAGAATCATCAATTGATGAAGTGAAAGTACTTAGGCTAAATAACTAATACTTATGAAATACAAGCCTACAAGTTACTTCAGCGGAAAAACTAATCGCTCCCGCTCGCATTTTTCCGCTGAGTAAGGCGTTATTTGCCATAGTGGTATCGCAGCTGAGCGATCATTATTGAATCTTCTAATGCTTTATAAACGAACCGATGCTCATCATTGATTCTTCGTGACCAGTAGCCTGCCATGCCATGCTTGAGTGGTTCAGGTTTCCCTATTCCTTCATAAGGAGTTCTAAAGATATCTTTAATTAGTGCGTTTACTCTTTTAAGCATCTTTTTATCGGTAGTTTGCCAATACAGATAGTCGCTCCATGCGGTAGATGAAAAAATTAGCTTCATTCAATCAGTTCTCTAGCGGAGCCTTTTCCATCTTCTAATTCGGCTATAGAGCTTAACAATCTTCTAGCATTCTCAGGTGATCGTAGCAAGTATGTTGTCTCTTCCATTGCCTGATAATCTTCGAGAGACATCATGACAACCGACGGTTGAGTCTTTCTTGTAATAATAACAGGAGCATGATCATTACACACTTGCTCCATAGTTGTTGCAAGTTTAGCCCTTGCTGCTGTATAGCTTATAGCGTCCATAATTCCTCTCTGGTACAGTTAGTTGTACATAGTATAGCGGCAAATAACAAAAACTTGAAGCTGACAAAAATAAAGAGCAGTTTTCGCCGCTTAAGTGAGTATTAACTGCCCAGGCAAATTATGAGCGTCAAATATAAAATCAACGAACCGGTCAGTGCATATCAGTTTATTGAATTATTGAATAGCTCTACATTGGGAAAGCGTCGGCCCGTCGATGACCGAGCTTGTATTAAAGGAATGATATCAAATAGCAACCTTACTGTAAGCGCATGGTATGGTGAAAAGCTTATTGGTATTTCACGTTGTATGACTGATTTTCATTATGCGTGCTATTTGTCTGATTTAGCAGTAAGTGAAGTACACCAGAAATCTGGAGTAAGCAAAGAATTGCAAAGGCTTACGCAAAAACAGCATAGCTGCTCCAGCCGCTAACTCCTACTATGAGCACATCCGTTTCACAAACAGCGAGCGCTGCTGGCTTCTAAATCCTGATTCATGCATCAGCTCTTAGCTCATACCCAAAACCTCACGCATAAACATTACAAATGCGCCTTTACTTGAACGTTAATATTCAATTCATCATCAGATAAATACATTTCGCCATCCTGAATGCTGCATTGTAGCGACATGGTTCGTTTAACCATTTCGGACACCCCTTCCGCTTCAATATGAAACAGCGTTAGGTTTTTAAAGCGTGCTAATTTTTCGCGTTGCTGTTGCCACCAAACCGACGCTTTCCCTTGGTGATACGTATAAATAATCACTTCTTTTGCTCGTCCACAGGCCTTTCGAATGCGTTTTTCATCCGGCTGACCCAATTCAACCCATAAATCTATCTCATCGGTCAGTGATTTTTGCCATAACTCTGGCTCGTCATCGGTTGATAAGCCCTTGGTAAAAACAAGCCGCTCATCTGCATTTACCATAAATGCAATTAAGCGCACCATAAATCTAAAATCATTTTCCGACGGGTGCTGAGCCACGGTTAACTCATGCGTTGCATAATAATGAGCATCTATATTAGCGATATTCAAAGAAACCTTATTAATGGTTGAACTGATGGCCATGCGAAAAAACTACTTTTTGATAACAATTAAAATAGGCTAACAGATTATACCGTTAATGACTTAACTCATTGACTCACACGCTTGTAATGGTTGATAGTTAGTACGCAGATTGAGGCTGAATGCACCCGACGCTACGCTAATCAGGAGGACAGGCATGACATTATTAAAACATGGTCTATCAATTGGAATTGAACGTGTCGATAAGGACTTCTTCCTCTCACTGAAAGCGATAGGGAGACTCACCCACGAAGACTACCAAGTCATAACCCCCATGATTAACGCAGCACTTGACTCGGTAAAAGAGCCAAAAATTAATGCCTTAATTGATACGACCGAACTTGAAGGCTGGGCACTGAGAGCTGCATGGGATGATTTTAAGTTGGGTTTAACACACGGTTGTGAATTCGACAAAATTGCCGTTTATGGCAATAGGAATTGGCAAAAAATAAGCGCAAAAATCAGCTCATGGTTTATGTCCGGTGATATTGAATATTTTGATAATTTGCAAGCCGCTCTTTCATGGCTAAATGAATAGTTTTTCTGCCAATAGCCGCGTTGAATCTATTGAATATTTTGTCACCTAACTATCGAGCTTTATGTCACTAAACGAAGAAACGTCTTGCCATAGAGCGAGAGAAAAAACGCTTGGCGTCCCAGAATTAATTGCCATTGCGCTGGGCGGCATGGTGGGGGGTGGCATTTTCACTATTCTAGGTATTTCCGTCTCAATGATTGGCGCTTATACACCATTGGCTATTATCATCGGTGGCGTCATTGCCTCGTTGGCAGCCTATTCGTATATCAAATTAGGTGTTTATTACAAAGATGAAGGGGCAACCTACTCCTTTTACAAAAGAACCTTTACTGAGTCACGTTTTGCCGCCTCATTGATTGGCTGGTGTGTTATTTTTGGTTATATCAGCACACTCGCTTTATATGCCTATACTTTTTCTTCCTACGCTATTAGTGGTTTTGACTTTGCAGATAATGAATGGGTGCGAAAGCTCGTTGCTGGCCTTGTTATTTTAACCTTCACGCTGATTAATTTATGGAGTGTTAAAGGCATGGGTAAAATAGAGGACCTGATGGTCTATAGCAAGTTAATCATTCTTGTGGTGATCTCTTTTGTGCTGATTAACAATAGCCAAACCTCGATTCCTGAACTTCTACACAACGAACAAAGTACCAGCATCTTATCTATTCTAATTGTTGCATCATTGACCTTTGTGGCATACGAAGGGTTCCAATTAGTCATCAATGCGGTTAATGAAATGGAACAACCTGAGATCAATATTCCAAAATCAATCTACTCGGCTATTTTTTTAGCTATTTTAATTTATGTAGTGATCTCACTAGGCGCTATTTTAGCCATTCCATTTGAAGAAATCGTAGATAACCAAGAATACGCGCTAGCCGCTGGGGCAAACCACACACTAGGCCATTGGGGAACAGACCTCGTTATCATCGGTGCATTATTAGCCACCAGCAGTGCCATTAGTGGCACCTTGTTCGGCGCATCTAGACAAATGGCAGTTATTGCTCAGGATGGTTATTTTCCAGCTATCTTGGCCAAACGTTCTGGTCAAATACCCAGCATAGCCATTATTTGCATGTCGGCCTTCGCATTCTTATTAGTACTGGCGGGTAGCTTACAAGTTATTCTTGAGTTTGGTAGCATCACCTTCCTACTCGTGTCGTTGCTGATGGCGTATGCAAATTACACCATTCGCCAGCAAACAAACTCATCACTAGTTATCACCCTACTTTCTATTGTTGGGCTTCTTTTGGGAACAGCTTTGATTATCTACTATGAATTCAAGCATCAACCACAACAACTTATTTTCATCACGGGGATATATACCATCCTCACCTTAGGTGCTTGGTTTTACTCAATAAAAAACCATTCCAATGGCAATAAATAACCTTAGCTACGAACTGCACGACAACATAGAACACCCCACCTTATGCTTGGCCCAGTCGGGCCTTTTTTGATTCAGGTGCTCTTTATCAGGCTGTTCATCATATGGGTGGCGTAAGACCGTTAACAGCTCATCCACCATGCTGTGGTCGCCTTGTTCTGATTGATCGATCGCCAGCTGAGCCAAATAATTACGCAATACGTATTTTGGGTTTACGCTGTTCATTAAGTCCTTTCTCTGCGCTGCATTTTGCGGCTCTTGTTCGCACCGTTTGGCATAGCGTATTAACCACTCGCTGATCGCCTCTTTCGCCTTCTGCTCAAACTTCTCGGTATAAAACGCAGGCGTTAAATGGTCGATCGCTGTTGTCACATTAAAACGCTCTTCGGCTGTTTGAATGTCCGCTAATCGCCTAAAGAAAATGGTCATATCTGTTTCGTGTAAACTAAAAAAAGATAGGAGTTGCTTAACCAGCTCACTATCATTTTCATCGTCAAGCTGCGAGAAACCGAGTTTTTTGGTCATCATTAATAACCATTGTTGAGCATAACGCTCAGCATATCCGTTAAGCGCTGCTTCCAACGGCTCTGCCTCATCCATCAACGGATAGATAGCATTTGCTAACTGATACAAATTCCAATGCGCTATTTTTGCTTGTTCAGCAAAGGCATAACGATGATAGGTTGAATCGGTGGTATTGGGTGTCCAATTAGGGTCATATGATTCAAGCCAACCATAGGGACCATAATCGATGGTTAAACCAAGTATCGACATATTATCAGTATTCATAACCCCGTGAACAAAACCAACCCGCATCCACTCTATCACCATGTTACAGGTGGAGGCGCATACCTCTTCAAACCACTTAATATACGTCTGCTTAGACGGAACTGAGCCCTTCTCTATTAAGTGTGGAAAATCTGTTTCAAGGGTGTAATCAACAAACTGCTTTAATAGCTCTGTGTTTTGCTGAGCATAATATTGAAAATGCCCGAAACGGGTAAATGATGGTGCGAGCCTACAGACCACAGCACCCGGTTCGGGCGCAGGGTTGCCGTTGTACATCACATCACGAACAACATGCTCACCTGTGGTCATTAAGCTTAAAGCGCGGGTAGTTGGCACGCCTAAATGGTACATCGCTTCACTGCACAAAAACTCTCTAATCGAAGAGCGCAGAACGGCTAACCCATCTGCTGTTCTTGAGTATGGCGTAGGACCGGCCCCTTTAAGTTGTATGGCCCAGCGATCACCTTTTTGATTAATAATCTCACCTAAGTTAATGGCACGGCCATCGCCCAATTGCCCCGCCCAATTGCCGAACTGATGGCCGCCATAACACGTGGCATAGGGTTGCATCCCATCGAGTTGCCCATTACCCGAAAAGGTATTAAGGAACTGTTCTGATTGACAATCGTGCTCATCCAAATCTAATAACGCCGCCGCTTCTATAGAGTAAGAAACAAGCGCCGGGGCCTGCATCTGTTTTGGTTTGACCCACGAAAAACAAGCACCCTGAACCTGCCGCGGGTAATTCTCATTCACCTCATCGGCGGGTAACTGACTTACAAATTGATTACTAAAGGTTAACTTATTCACACTGCCTCCTCGGTTGGCATTAAGTCGGCAAACACAAAACCATCTCGTTCCACTACCTCGCCAAATGAAATTCCAATTGGGTACTTAAACATAGGGCCAGCATAGGCAAAACTATGAAACTCACCATTTTCACCACATGGGTCAACACCGGCTGGTAATTCATTAAGGAACTGTTGATTATATTCACGACCCGCAAAACTTGCCGGTAACTGTTTGGGATCAACACAAGTAATATGTGTTTTTAAGCCGGCCTCCAGCATCTGTTGAGCCAGTTGATCTGTCGGTTTTAACCAGAGCGGAAATAAAGGCTCTAGTCCCGTCGGCTTTAAATTTTCTATACGGTACTGGCGGATATCATCCAAATATAAATCGCCAAAGGCCATATGTGTTGCACCTAAGCCGTTAATAGACTCAAAGAAAGAACTCATCGCCCGGTTATATTCATCATTACTGCATGGGTGTGGAATGGGAATAATATATAACGGTAAGTTTGCTGCTGCCGCTTGCTGCTCCAACAGTTCCACCCGAACCGCATGCATCGCAACACGCTGATGTGTTTGGTTTACCGTCGTCACCAAACCTAATAGCTCAATATCTTGGTCTTGTTGAAGCTGATACAGTGTCCACGCACTATCTTTACCACTACTCCATGATAATAAGGTTTTTTTCTTTGTCATGGCGCTGTTAAGCCTTCAACTGATTGTTCATACGAAGCAACCTTGGCTCTAATATCATCGGGGATCGGGGCTGTTTGTTGGCGCTTCATATCAAACCAAACCATAACACCGCGACTCGTTAACACCGGCTTGTTTTCACCCTTACAATAAATATCAGCCAGCACGGTTGCGCTTTTAGTGCCCATGCTGCTAATGCGTGTGTAAACCTCTAGTAAAGCTGGGTAATGAACTTGTTGTAGATAAGTACACTGCATATCCGCTAGCACCCAGCCGGCTTCCATACCCACTTTTAGCTTCAAGTCCATCACGTCTACGCAGTAAGCAACACGGCCAGACTCCACATAACGAACAAACTCAACATTATTGATATGCCCATAGACATCGGCATCCCCCCAGCGAACTGACAGTGGAAAAACGTGGGTAAACTCTTGTTTGCTCATAAACTGCCCATTTGAATTTTAAATAAAAAAATATTGTCGTTTATTATTATACCTTGTTAAATTTATGCACTTTGTAACAGCCAGCATAAACGTACTCTAGCGATACTAATAATTAAGCATTTATCGTTGTGCCGTATGAGCGACTTGGTTTAAGCAAACCAGCAAGAAATGTCCTAACGGTTTTATTAAAGAAAGTGTTTACCGCCCAGCTGATCAATACTAATAAACCTTGTTGTATTTTGATTAGATTTAATGAACACCTCGTTCAATTTCACCTTGTTTATCTAATACTCGCTTTACAATTTTTCCAGCACCATTTTTTGGCAACGCGTCCATAAATACAACTTTTCTAGGCACTTCATAGCTTCCTAAGTGTTGACGGCACCAACTACGAATATCAGCCGAACCTGCTTTAAAGCCCTCTTTCAACACAATATAAGCCACGGGTATTTCTCCATGTAGTTTATCTAACTGGCCAATAACCGCGGCTTCTAAAACGGCGTCTAAACGGTAAAGCACTTCTTCAATTATCCGTGGGTAGACATTCATCCCATTAACAATGACCATATCCTTTTTTCGATCTAAAATGCTGAAGTAGCCGTCTTCATCTTCGTTACCTAAGTCGCCTGTTAAGAACCAATCTTCAAAAAATGATTCATCGGTTGCCTCGGGTAACTGCCAATAACCTTTCATCACATTGTCGCCTCGAACAGCAATTTCACCAATTTCTCCTATAGGCAATTCTAGTCCACGCTCATCAAGAATTTTCATTTCAACATTCGGAATAGGTAAACCAACTGTGCCTACTTTTCGAATTCCACCCACTGGGTTGACACACGTCACTGGTGAGCATTCTGTCGGTCCATCCCCCTCATATATAGGCACACTAAATTTGTCTTCAAAGCGATTCATCACATCAACGGGCATGGATGCCCCACCCGATATACATAGCTTGATTGAACTGAAACGTTCTATGTTATCCGCCTTGGTGTTTAGTAACACGTTATACATGCTTGGTACGCCTAAAAAGACCGTGCTTTTAGTTTGCTCTATATTTTTAAGTAAATGATCCGGTTCAAATTTTGCTACAGGCACAAAGCAGCAACCATGTGTTAATGGGGTTAACATTCCCACGGTAGCAGCAAACGCATGGAACATGGGCAACACTAATATAACTACCTCATCTGTAGACCACTTCATCGCTTTAAATACACTGGCTGTATTGCTAACGAGGTTCCGGTGCGTCAACATCGCGCCCTTTGGCTTACCCGTGGTACCTGAGGTATATAAGATGGCGACCAAGTCATTGGCAGCATCAATGCTGATCGCTGGCAGGTTACCATTATTGTTAAATAGGCTATCCCATTGTAGTGATGATGCTGTAGTTGAACTGACACAAATGCTTAATTTAACGTTTTGTAATTCGTCAAGAATTTCATCCACATTGGGCTGAAAAGCAGGGTGATAAATCAACCCACTGACACCGGCATTAGCCATGACATAGACTATTTCTGAGGCTTTTTGTAGCAAATTAATGGGCACAACAACACCACCTGCTTTGACAATCCCCATGTAGGCAATCGCAAACTCAACACTGTTGATACAATACAGTGCCACTCTATCGCCCTTGCTAATGCCTTCCTCAATAAGCCCTACGGCGCATTTATCTGAGGCATTTTTTAGCTCATCGAAGGTATAAGATACACCTTGGTCAATAATCGACACCTCACCTGCATACTGCTGCGCTGCCATGTTGAACATATCAATTAGGGATTTATTATTTTTCATTTAAGCTCTCTCTTAATAGCATTAACAAGCCATTTAATCTCTTATTAACTACTTGCCAGTCGTACTCATTAAGACTAACCCTATTTACATTAGTAACTACTGTCAAATATAGACTTTGATCTTATAACCCGTCTATATGAATAACCTAGTTTGAAAAAATAAATGGAGAGGACCTATTGTAAATACAGTAGCTAGCGATCGCGCGCCCGTCAAAGTTTCGATTAATCTAAACTCACACTAAGGTATCCTAATACAGCAAGCCATATAACTTTTTTAAGGACGGCACAAATCATACTCATAAAAAAACTGCCTTAGATAAATATTATTTAAGGCAGCCTGTTTGTTTAAAATACTGTTAAAAACGAGTTATATTATTTTACTATTTTTAAAAATGGTTTTTTTGTTTCAGTTTTAACTGGAGCAGAGCTTGGTTCTGGTGGAACATCATCTTCAAATTGATCGTCGAACATCATTCCTTTACCATTTTCTTTTGTATAAGCCGCCATAATGGCGCTTATTGGCACATAGAGGTTCTCTGAAATACCTGAGAACCTTGCTGAAAATGAGACTGCTTCATTATCTAACACCCAATTTTGTACTGCACTTGGGTGCGTATTTAAAATAATTCGATCATCTGACACATAGGCTTTTGGTACGATAACGCCCTCATAATTTGCATCGACTAATAAATAAGGCGTCATGCCATTTTCAAGTATCCATTCGTACAATGAACGAACTAAATAAGGCTTTAATGGTGTCATATATAATAATTACGATGCCATTAATAAATGGCTTTCCATCATATCAATTTCTTCTTTGCTCAAACTGTCTTTGAAAGTTTCACGGCTAGTAACACGAGCAATATAGTCTTTAATTACTTTGGCTTCTTTTGGTAATTCAATGCCATATAACGGCAAACGCCATAATAAAGGAGCAAGCACACCATCCACTAACGTAAATTCATCACTTAGAAAGTATTTATTTGCTTCAAACAATGGCACTGATGCAATTAAATTCTCTCTTAAAAGCTTTTTAGCTTTAGCTGCTTTTTTCTCACCTGCGTTTACAATATCATCTAATAATGTGTACCAGTCTTGATCGATACGGTGAATCAATAAGCGAGAGCGAGCCCTTGAAACTGGATCAATAGGATAAAGTGGCGGATGTGGAAAACGCTCATCCAAGTATTCCATAATAATTCTTGAATTAAACAGAGCTAAATCTCTATCAATTAAAATAGGTAAGGTTCCATAGGGGTTTAATTCTTGCAAATCTTCTGGAAACTCTTTTCCGTCAACAAACTCAACTTCTGCAGATGCACTTTTTTCACACAATATAAAGCGAGCCCTGTGACTGTAATGACACAGTGGATCAGCAAAAAGTGTCATGATTGATTTTCTATTAAGTGCGTTTATCATTATTTTGTCCGTTTTATTAAATGAAAAAGAGCTTTACGCTTTACGTAAAGCTCTTTAGTTTAAAGCGTTATTTATTAATGGATGTCTTTCCAGAATTCCTTCTTTAAGAAATAGAAGACAAGCAACATGATTAAAATAAACACCAATACTTTCCAGCCTAGTTTTTGGCGTTCTAGTTGTGCAGG
This sequence comes from uncultured Cycloclasticus sp., assembly GCA_913057515.1. Taxonomy (GTDB): domain Bacteria; phylum Pseudomonadota; class Gammaproteobacteria; order Methylococcales; family Cycloclasticaceae; genus Cycloclasticus. Next base: position 10,042 of record CAJXOJ010000008.1, read on the forward strand.
TTCACCCATATAGGTTAAGAAATTCACTAGGTCATTCATCGCCTCATCGTATTCTTCCACACTCATTCGGCCTGGCTCTGATATTTCAAGGTGATCAATCACAGTACGAACAGAACCATCTTCAAGCTCAACATCTTTATAAACTGCTTTTTGTAAGCCTTGAAGATCAGCCAAAACATGTGGCATGCCAACTTTTGGAAATAATATATTATTTACGCCAAATGGGCGTGATTCATCCACATAGAAGCTCTTAAGGTAAGTATATAGCCAATCAGACCCGCGAGAACGTGCAATTAATGATAAATCAGGTGGATTAACACCAAACCACCTTACTGCATCCTCTGGACGCATTGAAATGGTCATACCATCAAATATTTTTTCACCCGTGAACATTAGATTAAGTTCAACTAGCTCAGGTGGAATTTCCAAATCAGTTGCCATTCTTGAATATCTAAGCTGCTTTGCTGAATGACAGCTTAGGCAATAGTTCACAAAATATTTAGCACCGCGCTGTAAAGACGCCTTGTCATTTAAATCTATTCTTGCCGACTCAAGTGCTACCCCTCCACCTGCTGCGAATAGCTGCGATGAAAACAATACAAATAAGGCTATCGTTATTTTTTTCATTTCTCTTCCACCCTTTCTGGAACATGTTTGTCTTGCCCAATGTTTGAATAAAATGGCATCAATAAGAAAAATGCAAAATATACAATTGAGAAGAACCTAGAGAACCAAGTTCCTACTGGGGTAACAGGCTGCATTCCAAAATACCCTAAACCAATGAAGCTGATACAGAAAGCTACAATCGCTGCTTTAAAGATAGGGCCTCTGTATCGTATTGATTTATTCACGCCCCGATCTAACCAAGGTAGTACAAAGAGAATAATAATGGCAGCTGCCATTGCAACTACCCCTAAGAACTTATCGGGTACCGCTCTTAAGATGGCATAAAAAGGTGTGAAATACCAAACGGGAGCAATATGCTCAGGTGTTTTCAAAGGGTCTGCTGGTACAAAGTTAGCGTGCTCTAAGAAATAACCGCCCATTTCTGGCATATAGAAAATAATGAGCGCAAATATAAATAAGAAAACTGCAACACCGACTAAATCTTTTACTGTGTAGTACGGATGGAAGGGAATCCCATCTAATGGCACACCTTTATCGTCTTTGTGTTTCTTTATTTCTATGCCTTCTGGGTTATTTGAACCCACCGCATGTAAGGCCACGATATGCATGAAGACTAAAATAACCAGTACAAGAGGAATAGCAATCACATGAAAGGCAAAGAACCGATTCAAAGTTGCATCAGATATCACATAATCGCCGCGTAACCATAAAGCTAAATCTTCACCCACATATGGGATTGCACCGAATAGAGAAACAATCACTTGAGCGCCCCAGTAAGACATTTGCCCCCAAGGCAATAAGTAGCCCATAAAGGCTTCAGCCATCAACGCCACGTATATAATCATTCCGAAGATCCAGACCAATTCACGAGGTTTTTTAAACGACCCATACACTAAGCCACGAAACATGTGCAAATACACCACAACAAAAAAGGCCGATGCACCCGTTGAATGCATGTAACGAATTAACCAACCCCATTCCACATCACGCATGATGTACTCAACTGAGTCGAAAGCCAGCTTAGCATCTGGTTTATAGTTGATCGTTAAAAATATCCCAGTGACTATTTGATTAATTAACACCAAGATAGCTAGCGAACCAAAGTAATACATCCAATTGAAATTCTTTGGCGCATAGTATTCAGCAAGGTGCTCGTTCCATACTTTGGTTAATGGAAACCGATCATCTACCCAGCCTAATGCATTTTTTAACATGCCACTCATTATGCCTGCCCTCCTTCTGAACCAATTAATATTCGGGTGTCTGTTATGTACTCATGAGGAGGCACAACGAGATTTAACGGTGCAGGAACACCAGCGAAAACACGACCAGACAAATCAAATAAAGAACCATGGCAAGGGCAAAAGAAGCCACCTTTCCAATCTGGGCCTAAATCTTGCGGAGCGACGTCTGGCCTAAAGGTTGGCGAACACCCAAGGTGTGTACAAATACCAACCGCTAAAAATACTTCTGGCTTTATAGAACGTGCAACATTTTTGCATGACTCAGGCTGCTCTGATTCATTAGACTGTGGGTCTCTTAACTGATCCTTCATCTCTTCTAGCTGAACTAAAACCTCTTGGGTACGCTTTAATATCCAAACTGGTTTGCCGCGCCATTCAACACGAATTAACTGCCCAGGTTCCAACTTAGAAATATCAGCCTCAACCGGAGCACCTGCTGCCTTTGCACGATCACTAGGGTTCATTGACGCTACAAATGGAACCGCCACATAAGCCGCACCAACTCCCGTTACTGCAGTAGCAGCAGCCGTTAAAAACAGACGTCTGCGCTTATCTACTACCTGTTCGCTCATCTAAATCTCCATAAAATCATCATAAATGTCTCGCGCAATGTTTACACAGCACTAAATTTAAGAAATTTTAACATATTTTTATTTTTTTAGGGCTTGCCTAAAATGCTTTAGCGCAAGATATCTAGCATCTAATCGCTTATATTTTATTAGCTATTTAATTATTGAAGTGATTTGCTTAACAAATAATTTGTTTTCTGTGCTAGAACCCACTGTCACTCGTAAACATTCTGCTGGCAAGCCTGGCACATTCCCCATTTTCTTGATCAGTACGCCAGCTTGCTTTAATGCTTCAAAAACTCGTTCAGCGGAGTCTGACTGCAAAGAAAATAAAACGAAATTTGCATCACTGGGAAACACATTAACTCCCTTCAAAGACGAAAGGCTGTTCAGCAAAATATCGCGTTGCTCACAAATCATCGCCGCTTGCTTGTCAAAAGTACTGATATGCTGAAAAGCAAATGTTGCCGTTATTTGAGTAAACACGTTTATATTATAGGGCAAACGTATTTTCTCGAACTGAGTGGTCAAGTTTGAGTGCCCTACCAAAAATCCAAGACGCAACCCAGCTAAGCCCAGCTTAGACACTGTACGCATCACCAATAATTGCTCATAGTCTTGCGCACGGTCCAGAAACGTTTTACGCGCAAAAGGTTGGTATGCTTCATCAACAACCACGAGGCCATTTGATGCCTCCAAAATAGCCAGCAAATCAGCATCATCGAAAAGGTTGGCTGTTGGATTATTTGGATACGCCAAAAAAATCACTGCTGGGTTCTTCTCCCTAATGACCGACAACATTTCTGGCACATCCAAGCTAAAGTTTGTATTTAAGGGAACCCCTATAAATGACAAGCCTAACGAATTAGCTATGTGCTGATACATTACAAAACTAGGCGTAGGGGCCATTACGCAGGCATCATCATTCATGGCCATCAATATGAGCTGGATCAACTCATCAGAACCATTACCCAACACAACACCTAACTCAGGCGCGACATCAAAACACTCACGCAAACTCGACACTAACTCTTTAGACGAAGGGTCTGGGTATCTATTAGGCTCGGCCTTGGAGAGAAGCTTCAACCATTGCGCCTTCATTTCATCTGGCCACGGAAATGGGTTTTCCATCGCATCCAACTTTACCAAGCCTGTTGCTTCTGGCACATGGTAAGCTGACATCTTCTGTACTTCTGGGCGTATGAGCTTAGACAACTGCTGGTTTTTTTTTAATCCCATCTTAGTGATTCAATTTACGATATTCTGCCGACTTAGCATGGGCAGTTAAGGCTTCACCACGCGCTAAAGTAGAAGCTGTATCAGCCAACTCAGACGCTCCCTTTTCAGTACAGTTAATAATACTTGACCGTTTTTGAAAGTCATACACACCTAGAGGTGATGAAAACCTTGCCGTTCCAGATGTTGGCAAAACATGGTTGGGGCCAGCGCAATAATCACCTAGTGCCTCAGCCGTATAACGGCCTAAAAAAACGGCCCCTGCATGTTTGATGTCATCCATCCATTCGTTGGCCTCATCAACCGATAATTCAAGGTGTTCAGGTGCAATTCTATTGATAATGCCAATCGCTTCTTGCTTCGTTTGCACATAAATCATAGCGCCTCTTGCTTCCAGTGAGGCTTTAATAACATCTGCTCTTTCCATTGTTTGCAGCAACTTATCCATACTTACTTTTACAGCATCAATAAATGATTTATCCATCGAAACTAAGATTGATTGAGCATTTTCGTCGTGCTCAGCCTGGGAAAACAAATCCATTGCTATCCAGTCTGGGTTTGTTTTGCCATCACAAATAATAAGAATTTCAGAGGGCCCTGCCACCATATCAATACCGACTTGACCAAACACCATTTTTTTAGCGGTAGCGACAAAAATATTTCCCGGCCCTACTATTTTATCAACCGCTGGTACTGTAGTGGTTCCATAAGCCAACGCTGCTACCGCTTGAGCACCGCCCACTCTAATCACCTTATCTACACCTGCCAGCCAAGCTGCTGCTAAAACCAGTGGATTTAACTCGCCCTTCGGCGTCGGGGTCACCATAACTATTTCAGCAACGCCCGCCACTTTGGCAGGAATTACATTCATGAGCACAGATGATGGATAAGCAGCCTTTCCACCTGGCACATAGACACCAACGCGTTCAAGAGGCGTAATCTTCTGCCCCAATTTATTACCAAACTCGTCAGCAAAATCCCATGACTGTATTTTTTGATATTCAGCATAATGGCTCAGCCTATCGGCTGCTGTTGTGAGCGCTGCTGATTGTTCTTTATTCAGATCGTTCCAAGCCGCTTCTAGCTGCTGCTGGCCCACTATCAAATCGTCCGCAGCAGCGGACCATTGATCAAACTTTTGCGTGTACGCTAGCAACGCTTTATCGCCTTGTTGACGAACGGCCTCGATTATATCCACCACCGCGTGGTTTATTGATGCATCATCAGCTTTATCCCATGCCAGCACGTTATCTAATGCTTGAGCAAAATTATTATCTGCGGCATCTAATGTCTTTATGTTCATACTTTAACGCCTATTATCAACGGCAACTTCTAACTTTTTAACCAATGACTTGATTTGCGAGTACTTCATTTTCATAGACGCCTTATTGATCACCAACCTGGAGCTAATATCCATAATGAGATCTAAAGGCTCCATTCCATTTGCCTTTAAGGTGTTACCTGTATCCACTAGGTCAACGATACAGTCCGCTAGACCAACTATGGGTGCTAATTCCATAGAACCATACAACTTAATAATTTCTACTTGCTGACCCTTCTTCGCAAAATACTGTTCCGTCAAAGATACGTACTTTGATGCGACCCGTATTTTACCGCTTGGTAATTTTTTTCCAGTCACCACCGCCGTCATTAAGCGACACTTCGCTATGTTTAGATCCAATGGTTCATAAAGATTATCACTTTGATGCTCAACTAACGTATCTTTGCCTGTAATACCGACATCAGCCGCTCCATATTCCACAAATGTCGGCACGTCGGTAGCCCGAATGATCACCAAATTAACCTCTCCACAAACACTAGGGACAATTAATTTTCGTGTTTTAGACAGATCTTCCGATGGCTCAATACCTGCTTCAGCCAATAAAGGCAGGGTATCTTTTAGAATTCTTCCTTTTGAAATTGCAATCGTTAGCATGGGTTTAACTCGGCACCCGGCGAATCTTACCGCCTAATAACGCTGTCTTTTCTTCGATACACTCATAGCCACGGTCAATATGGTAAATTCGTTCAATCACCGTTTCACCTTTTGAAACTAAACCAGCAATCACAAGACTAGCAGATGCCCTCAAATCGGTTGCCATCACTGTTGCACCTTCTAGCACTTCTTTACCAACACAGACGGCTGTATTACCTTCCAGCTTAATATCCGCACCCAAGCGTTGTAATTCGTGCACATGCATAAAGCGGTTTTCAAAAATAGTTTCTGTAATCACTGACGTCCCTTCAGCAAGCGTATTCAACACCATAAATTGTGCCTGCATATCCGTTGGAAAACCAGGATATGGAGCTGTTTTAAACGACACCGCTTTAGCGCGCTGACCTTTCATATCTAGCTCGATCCAGTCGTCACCAATCGTTAAATTCGCACCCGCTTCTTCAAGCTTTGACAGCACCATATCCAGTGTACTTGGGTCGACGTCTTTAACTTTTATTTTGCCACCCGTTGCTGCGGCTGCTACTAAATAAGTACCCGCTTCGATTCTATCGGGCAGAATGTTATACACCAAATTTTTCGTCGCTAACGACTCTACTCCCTCAATGGTTAGTGTATCGCTGCCTATGCCTGATATTTTCGCGCCCAAAGCATTTAAAAAGTTGGCCAAATCACTCACTTCAGGTTCCCGCGCGGCATTTTCTATAATGGTTGTTCCATCCGCTAAGGTAGCTGCCATCATCAAGTTTTCTGTGCCCGTTACCGTGACCATGTCCAGTACTAAACGGGCACCTTTTAAGCGATCGCACGAGGCATGGATATAGCCGCCTTCTACATGAATTTCCGCACCCATCGCTTCTAAACCTTTCAAATGAATATCCACTGGACGCGAGCCAATCGCACAACCACCTGGCAATGAAACCTCAGCCTTGCCAAAGCGCGCCAATAACGGGCCTAAAACAATAATAGATGCACGCATTGTTTTTACTAACTCATAGGGTGCTCGAAATGAAGAAATAGTTGAAGAATCCACCTCAACTCTGACCTTCTCATCCACAGACAAGGTAACACCCATTTGTCCGAGCAAACTCATTGTCGTTGTAATGTCATGCAGGTGCGGAACATTACCTATAAGCACTGGGTGCTCAGCCAATAATGCGCCTGCTAAGATAGGCAATGCTGCATTCTTTGCACCTGAGATGCGTATTTCTCCAGAGAGTGGCCCACTACTTTGAATAATCAACTTATCCATTTTTTTAATTCACCTAATTGTATATTTTCAATGCCGTTAAACGATTGGCAAAATGTCATCAAGACCGCTAACCCTTGCAATATCTAGCATTTGCTTTGGGATATCTTGAAAAGAAAGCGCTTGCTCTGATTTCTCAGCCATCGCCACCCACTCGACTAATAGAGCCAAACCAGCGCTATCCGTCTTATTAACGCCACTTAAGTTAAACAGCAGATCACCCTCTCCAGAAAAGAAGCGCTGAGAGCTTTTCAATAAATCAACGACCAAGCCAAATTCCAGAGCACCTGAAACCTCTATGGTACCCGCATCATTGAGCTCTATTTTTGCAGCACTCATGAACAAACCCAAGCTTCAATGCAACGCATAAGAACTACTCCGAATCACTATTGAACAAGAACTGGCCTATAAGCTGCTCCAAGACAACTGCAGACTGCGTCAGTTCGAGCACACTGCCATTTTTCAACAACTCTTCTTCGCCGCCAGGCTCCAAGCCAATATACTGCTCACCTAATAAACCGGCTGTTAAGATGCTCGCGCTTGTATCGGATGGCAACTGATTATATTTCGACTCGATACTCATCGTCACCACCGCTTCATATGTCACAGGATCAAACTCAACACCTTTTACTCGACCGATCGTAACGCCCGCCATTGAAACGGGAGCACGTACTTTCAAACTACCAATATTTTCGAAGCTTGCTGTAACGTCATAACCACCCTCTTTGCTGACACTACTTAAATTACTCACCTCCATGGATAAAAAGAACATTGCAACAAAGCCAATTGCTACAAACAAACCTACTAAAATCTCAATCGATCTTGATATATGCATTTTTAGACATCTCCAAACATCAACGCAGTTAAAATAAAATCTAATAATAAAATAGCAAACGCCGAATGAACTACTGTTCGTGTCGTCGCTCGACCCACCCCTTCAGATGTTGGGATCGCATCATAACCTTCAAAAATTGCGATCCACGTTACCACCCAACCAAAAACAACACTCTTAATTAAGCCATTAACAATATCTTGGTCAAAGTCGATTTTAGCCTGCATTTGAGACCAAAAGCCGCCCTCATCAATACCTAACAAACCGACACCAATAAAGTACCCACCTAATACACCAATGGCGCTAAACAAAGTCGCCAGTATTGGCATCGATAATAAACCCGCTAAAAAGCGTGGCGCCATAATACGCGCCATCGGATCAACCGCCATCATTTCCATACCCGACAGTTGCTCAGTTGCTTTCATCAGACCAATCTCAGCCGTCAGCGCAGACCCTGCTCGCCCGGCAAATAGTAATGCCGTCACTACAGGCCCTAATTCTCTAATGAGTGATGCCGACACTACCACGCCCAACGCTCCTTCAGCACCAAAGTCTGACAAGGTATAAAACCCTTGCAACGCGAGCACCATACCCACAAAGAGCCCTGAAACAACTATCAAAGAAAAACTCAGCACACCGACTGAATACATTTGCGCCACGAGCAAACGCGGCCTGATAATAACGCTTGGAATGCTCATCAAAATATAAAAAAAGAAAAGCGACCCTCGACCTAAACGTTCGAGCATAGCCAGCGATGAAACTCCTAATCGTTGAAAATAATTTAGCATGGCAAACTCACTCTCATTTTACCCCTCTTGCGCTCAATAAGTCTTTTGCGTACTCTTTCGCCGCATAATGAAAAGGTACCGGCCCATCGGCCATACCTTGCATAAACTGTTGCGTCCATTCTGACTCTGAATCTGCCAACTGTTGTGGAGAACCATGCTCAATCACTTTGCCACCCGACACCAAGTAAATATAATCGGCAATGGCACAAGTCTCTTTAACGTCATGCGAGACGACGATACTAGACAAACCTAAAGCATCATTTAGCAAGCGAATCAGCTGCACAAGCACACCCATTGAAATAGGGTCCTGACCAGTAAATGGCTCATCATACATAATCATCATGGGGTCTAGTGCGATGGCTCGAGCCAATGCAACTCGTCGTGCCATGCCACCTGAAAGCTCTGATGGCATTAAATCTCGAGCACCTCGTAGGCCAACCGCATGCAACTTCATCAGCACTAAATAACGAATCATCGACTCCGGCAATTGAGTATGCTCGCGCAATGGAAACGCAACATTATCAAAGACACTGATATCTGTTAGTAAGGCGCCACTTTGAAATAGCATTCCCATTTTTTTCCGTAGCTGATAAAGCTGCTTGTGTTTTAGCTGATGAACATTTTGTCCATCCATTTCGATAAAACCAGACGAGGGCTTTAACTGACCACCGATCAATTTCAACAAGGTTGTTTTCCCTGTGCCACTCGGACCCATAATGGCCGTTACTTTACCGCGCTGAATATCCATATCCACGCCATCAAAGATAAGCTTTGAGCCGCGAGAAAAATGGACATCCCTCAACTTTATTAATGCGTTCGTTTCTGACAATTTGTTTCCCCAGTCTATTCCCACCCACTAGTGCGGCTCGAAACATACGTCTAAAATAGATCAAGCATTGTCCTTACCTTGGTATTGCACGTCAATCTGAACTTCTAATATTTAGCATATAAGCCCAAAAATAATTTAAATCTCTTGTTTCAGTGCTTAATCTATTAGAAAACCGCTATTTTATGCGACAATAAATCTTGCTTTAACTAACTCGTCTTGTATCACACCTTATGTTGCTATTTTCAGTTGCCCTTCTGGCGGGCTTCTTCTTTTTAATATTTTCGGCTGATTTTTTTATCAAAGGCACCTCTGCTATTGCTCGAAACTTTGGTGTGTCACCCTTAATAATTGGCCTGACCATTGTCGGCTTAGGCACCTCGGCGCCAGAAATGCTGGTGGCGGGGATGGCCTCAATTCAGGGGAATAGCGGTTTAGCTACTGGAAATGCCATTGGTTCAAATATTGCGAATATCGGCCTGGTACTTGGTTCAACAGCACTCGTTGCACCTATTTTAATAAGGTCTTCCTTACTCAAACGTGAACTACCTATCTTAATATCAATCTCTATTATCAGTTATTTATTAGTTATTGACGGGGATTTATCAAGGTTGGATGGCCTTGTCCTTATAGCTGGGTTAGTCGCTTTTTTATACTGGCTACTACGTAGCGCCCAACATAATAAACGACTCAATACTGACCCGCTTGCAACGGAGTTTGAGGGTGAAATTCCGACTGATTTAAGCAATGCAGCAGCCTTCTCATATGCGATAAGCGGACTCATAGGACTCATTATAAGCTCTAAACTGCTCGTTTGGGCCGCTGTTAATATTGCCACCGCCTTCGGCGTTAGCGACCTGGTTATTGGTTTAACCATCATTGCTATTGGTACTAGCCTGCCTGAGTTAGCGGCTTCTATCATGAGTGTCATTAAAAAAGAACCTGATCTAGCGGTTGGCAATATCATTGGTTCAAACGCTTTTAATTTACTAGCCGTACTTTGCTTACCAGGGCTTCTCCAACCCGGTACAGTCGACTCTCAACTGGTTTCTCGCGACTTTCCCATTATGCTAGGCTTCACTTTGCTATTGTTTTTCTTCTCATATAGCTTTAATGGTGAGCCAAAAATCAATCGTTTAAAAGGCGCTGCTTTTGTGATATTTTTCGCCGCTTACCTGAGCAAGGTATACTTAGATACGCTTGGAATTTAGCCTAACCAAACACTGAACACGTATGCCTAATAAAGACAATCATCGAGCACAACTTAAACAACTTGGTTTAGCTGTTATAAAAACCGAAACGGATGCTATTTCAAAACTCACACAACATATTAATGAAGATTTCATCGATGCCTGCGAGCTCATACTTCAATGTGAAGGGAAAATAGCTGTTATCGGCATGGGAAAGTCAGGCCATATTGGTAATAAAATTGCGGCCACTCTCGCTAGTACTGGCACAGCTGCGTTCTTTGTCCACCCGGGTGAGGCAAGTCATGGCGACCTTGGTATGATCACCAAGGGTGATGTGGCATTAGCTCTGTCAAATTCAGGTGAAACAGCTGAAGTACTCAGTATTTTACCGATCCTAAAACGTCTTGGTGTTCCACTCATCTCGATCACCGGAAACCCAAGCTCAACGTTGGCGACTCTATCTGATGCTGCTATCAACGCGAGCACCGATAAAGAGGCATGCCCTTTGGGCTTAGCGCCTACATCAAGCACAACCGCTGCTCTTGTGATGGGCGATGCGCTTGCTATCGCATTACTTGAAGCCCGTGGCTTTACAGAAGCTGACTTTGCACTCTCTCATCCCGGTGGCAGCCTAGGAAGGCGCCTACTCCTTCACGTTAACGATGTGATGCACAAGGGCGATGATATCCCTGTTATTGAACAAACCGCCCTCGTTAGCTCTGCTCTGCTTGAAATGACTGAGAAAAAACTGGGTATGACAGCCATCGTTAATCAACAAGGCCAATTAACGGGGATATTTACTGACGGCGATTTACGACGTATGCTTGAAAGCAACACTGATATACACAACACTAAAGTCCTACAAGTCATGACTCAAGGCGGCGCTACAATTAGCCCTGATAAGTTGGCCGTTGAGGCATTACAATTAATGCAAACAAAAAAAATTAATGCGCTATTGGTCACCGATGACAACAAACTGGTTGGCGCACTTAATATGCACGACATGCTAAAGGCAGGTTTATCATGATTGAATTAAGCGATGATTTTAAACAGCGTACCCAAGACATTAAATGCGTTATTTTTGATGTCGATGGTGTGCTAAGCGACGGCAAACTATTTTTTGACTTAAAAGGCCAAGAATACAAATCATTTCACGCACAAGACGGGCAAGGCTTAAAACTTCTACAACAAAATGACATTGAGGTCGCTATTATTTCCGGACGCTCATCGTCCATTGTTGACCGGCGAATGAAAAGCCTTGGTGTTAAGCATATTTATCAGGGACAGGAAAATAAGTTAGCTGCTTTTAACGACCTGTTAAACAAGTTAAACCTTAACGCCAACCAAGTTGCACACGTCGGTGACGATTTACCTGACCTAGCGCTGATGACGCGAACACGTCTTGCCATTGCGGTTCAAGATGCTAATTCGTCCATTTTGCCGTATTGCCACGGCCAAACGCATCGCCTTGGTGGGCAAGGGGCCGCACGAGAAGTCTGCGATACTATATTGGCTATTCAAAATAAATTAGCCACCTCCGTTCAACTTTTTGCTGATGCTTAACCATTGAGTTATGAAGCCTCTTAGATTCATCGCTTTAGCTATTCTCGCCGCTGCCACATGGTGGTTAGCCTTCACGCAAGAGCCTAAAATTGAAAAAAAGACGAGCAAGCCTGGACACAAAATTGATTATTTTTTAAAAGATTTTGAAGTACTCAGCATGACGTTAGAAGGAAAGCCCAAACAACGGATACAAGCTGAATACATGGAGCACTTTGTTGACGATGATAGCACCGAAATGACCCAGCCAATAATGACTATGTATTCACCCGATAAACCCAACTTACACATCAACTCTGAAACAGGCTTCATTTCCTCTGATGGTGAACTTGTTTTACTGAATGGCGCTGTCAACATTAAACGAGAGGCATTTAAAAATATTGCAGCTCTTAAGATAGACACGCATAATCTTCGCGTTCAATTAGCCAATGACTTTGCTGAAACAGATGAATTTGTAACCATACAATCAGGCACTCACAGCATTCAAGGAACGGGCTTACGCGCACATTTTCGTGAACCAATAAACATCAAAATTCTAGAAAAGGTACAAGGCCACCATGAAACTCATTAATTTAAAACTTGCGCTTAGCGCACTCGCTTTAATGCTTTTTTCAGCACCGCTATGGGCGCTGAGTTCAGACAAACAAAAACCGGTTGAAGTTGAAGCAGATCGCTTTAATTTAGATGACGCCAAAAAAGTAACCGTGTACTCAGGGAACGTTGTAATTACTCAAGGCAGCATGGAAATTATCGCTGATGAAGTCACTATATATAGTGTTCGAGGAACCACCGACAAAATGGTCGCAACTGGAAAACCAGTGAAGTTCAAACAACAACCCGACGGTAATCAAGGTTTAATTCGTGGAGAAGCTAATCGCTTTAATTATTTCGTTACTAAGGACACATTGGTATTAATTGATAAAGCCACCTTGTGGCAAGATGGTAATACCTTCGAAAGTGACCAAATAGAATATGACAGCAAAAACTCCTTGGTAAAAGCTGGCGATAAAAAACCCGGTTCAAAACGCGTAAAAATAACCTTAGAGCCGGCTAAAAAATAATGAGCACCTTGCGCACAGAAAACATTTGTAAGCAATTCAACAACCGCAAAGTCGTCGACAACGTTAGCATTAACGTAAACAGCGGTGAAGTCGTTGGCTTATTAGGCCCAAATGGAGCAGGAAAAACGACCAGCTTTTACATGACCGTGGGGTTAATTAAACCCGACAGCGGCGACATTTTCCTTGACGAACAATGTATTACTGACAGCCCCATGCACGTACGTGCTCGCGAGGGCCTTGGCTACTTACCGCAAGAAGCCTCCATATTCAGAAAACTAAGCGTTGAGGATAATATCCGCGCTGTCTTACAAACTCGCCGAGCGCTATCACCCGGACAGCAAGAATTGCTGCTCGATGAATTACTACAAGAGCTTGCTATTACTCATTTGCGCTCACAAAGCGCCCTTGCTTTATCCGGTGGAGAGCGAAGGCGCCTTGAAATCGCTCGAGCACTAGCCACCGAACCCCGTTTTATACTACTGGACGAGCCCTTTGCTGGCGTCGACCCTATCTCGGTGATTGATATTCAAAAAATCATTCAGCACTTAACTGAGCGTGATATAGGCGTGCTAATTACCGATCACAATGTTAGGGAAACTTTAGACACCTGTGACCGTGCTTACATTCTAAATAACGGCACTGTCATTACTGAAGGATCGGCAGAAGATATTCTGCAGCACCGCGAAGTTCGCGATGTTTATTTAGGGCATGAATTTCGCATGTAATTGTTTATTAAAGTCTCTCACCTTTGCAAAATATGGGCTAAAATTAACACCATGATATGCAAGCAAGTTTTTAATTTCCCCATTCTAAAGGCGGTCTAAATGAGGCAATCGTTACAGCTTCGAGTAGGTCAGAGCCTAACCATGACACCACAGCTGCAACAAGCTATTCGCTTATTGCAATTATCGACTTTAGAACTGCAACAAGAAATTCAAACTGTTCTAGATGGCAACATGATGTTGGAGGTGCCTGATGAAGAACCTCGTCCAAATCAGCAAGAACCCGAAAAAGAGTCAACGTCAACACCTTTAGATGAAAAAACAAGTGAAGGCTCACAAGATACCCTGCCGGATGAATTAGCTGTCGACACGTCATGGGATGATGTCTACGACTTAGCACCTTCGCCTGGGCTCAATCAAGCAACGGACTCTACACCCCCCGACCCTGGCAGCATCAATTCGGCTAAACGAACCTTGCATGATCATCTAGTTTGGCAAATGGACTTAACCAATTTTTCCGATATTGATCGAGTCATTGCCACTGCCATCATCGATAGCATTGACGATAACGGTTACCTCAGTTCAACCCCAGATCTGATTCATCAACACCTGTCTGAGCATTTAGACGATTTAGACTTAGATGAAATCATTGCCGTTTTGCATAAAGTTCAGTCCTTTGAGCCGCTGGGTGTTGGTGCCCTTGATCTTCAAGATTGCTTACTCATTCAACTCAAGCAACTGCCAGAAGACACGCCGTTTTTATCACTGGCTATTGAGCTAGTCAACGAATGCATGTCAGCTCTAGGCACTCAAGATAGTGTAAAACTAAAGCGTCAACTTGGGATTGATGACGAGACCTTGGGTAAAATTATTACTCTTATCCAACAACTCGATCCCCGGCCTGGTTCAGGCATTGAAGAAACCAATACCGAATACGTCACACCCGATGTTTATGTGTCCAAGGTAAAGGGTACATGGCAAGTCTCTATTAACGGCGAAATTGCCACTAATATTCGCATCAACCCGTACTATCAAACCCTTATAAAACAAGGTGACAAGAGCGCTGACACGCAAACAATGAAAAATCATTTACAGGAAGCTCGCTGGTTTTTAAAAAGCCTACAAAGCCGAAATGAAACATTGATGCTGGTATCGCAAGAAATTGTTAACCGACAACATGAGTTCCTTGAACACGGCGCCATTGCCATGAAACCAATGGTATTACGTGATATTGCTGAAAGTGTTGAAATGCATGAGTCCACCATCTCACGTGTCACAACCAATAAGTATATGCACACACCGAATGGAATTTTTGAACTAAAACATTTCTTTTCAAGCCATGTCTCCACCGATAATGGCGGCGAATGTTCTGCCACTGCGATCAGGGCCTTTATTAAAGAACTTGTTAATACCGAAAACCCCAAAAAACCGCTAAGCGATAATAAAATTGCCACTATACTAGGCGATAAAGGCATTAACGTAGCGAGACGAACCATCGCCAAGTACCGCGAATCCATTTCTATACCCCCTTCTAGTCAAAGGAAGCGAATCCTTTGATATTTTTGTCACCATAACAGGAGAGTAATATGCAATTAGACCTATCTGGACACCACGTAGAAATCACAGACGCTATTCGCGAATACACCAATACAAAGTTCGGCAAAATTAAACGCCACTTTGATAAAGTCATTGATATCCATGTTGTCCTATCTGTAGAAAAACTTGAACAAAAAGCAGAAGCCACCATTCAGTTGAACGGTACAAAAATTTTTGCTGAAGACAGCCAAGAGAATATGTATAAAGCGATTGATACCTTGGTTGATAAGTTAGACAGACAAGTGTTAAAACACAAAGAAAAAACCAAAGCTCACCGTTAACCTTATTTGGCCGACCTTATGGTCGGCCTTTTTATTTCAAACATGAAACTTATTATAGTAAGCGGCCTTTCCGGCTCAGGAAAAAGTGTTACTTTAGACACACTAGAAGACGCAGGGTTCTATTGCACAGACAACTTACCCGTTGCTTTATTGCCGGACTTTGCAAGCCTTCTGGCTGACTCTGATAAAACACTTTTTAGTAAAGCTGCCGTCGGTATAGATGCTCGTAGCGACCAATCATCGCTAGAACAATTTGCTGCCTTCATTGATCAACTGAAACTTAATAATGTCGACTACGAGGTCATTTTCCTCAGAGCAAGCAAGCAAAGCCTATTAAAGCGCTTCAGTGAGACTCGCCGTAAGCATCCTTTATCCAACGATAGTACCTCGCTAGATGAAGCGATCGACCTTGAGTTAGACAGGCTGAGTTTAATTGCCAGCCACGCCAGCATTCAGATCGATACGACCCAAACCAATGTGCACCAGCTGCGCAGCCTTATACGTGAACGAGTGACACTTGATAATGACAACGGCATTTCCTTCCAGATCATGTCTTTCGGCTATAAACACGGCGCACCTAATGATGTAGACTTTGTCTTTGATGCGCGCTGCCTTCCCAATCCTTATTGGGAACCTAACTTACGAGCTTTTACTGGTAAAGATGCCGTTGTTATTGATTTTTTAGATGCTAAAGAACTTGTGCAACGCTATTTAGACGATACCGCACAGTTTTTAACACGCTGGGTTCCTGAGTTCATCAACACAAACCGAAATTACCTTTCAGTAGCTATTGGCTGTACTGGTGGACAACATCGCTCTGTTTACCTCACGGAGAAATTAGCACAGCACTTATCCATACAAGGGCTCAACATTATTACTCGACACCGCGAGTTAGGCTAAACCGTTACCAGCTTTATCATTTAAATAACAAAGCAGTCACTAATGGATTGAGCTAAAATAACAGCTGTTTATTTCTGTTGGTTTACTTATTGATATGACAAACTCCCCACAACATGAGAACACCCATGAGCACTTACGTTTACTCACTGGTAACTTAGATAGTGGCGCGCTTTCACAAATCAAACGACAAGTTAACGAACTCCATCCTGCTGAAATAGCGAACCTACTAGAATCACTACCTCTCCAACACCGACGCATTGTTTGGGAACTAACTAATCCAGAATTAGCAGGCGATATCCTCGTTGAGGTTAACGATGAAGTGCGCCAAGGCTTGATCGAACATACCGATGAGAAAGACCTCATTACCGCAGCTGTTTCTTTGGAAACAGATGATTTAGCGGATATTTTTGAGGACCTTCCACAAGCTGTTTTACATCAGGTTGTCCGTTCCATGTCAAACCAAGACAGGCGACGACTGCAATCGGTCATGTCGTATGATGAAGATAGCGCAGGCGGCCTCATGAACCCCGATGTCGTCACCATCCGACCGAATGTCGACCTAGATGTCGTCTTAAGATATTTAAGGCAACGTGGTGAGCTTCCCGCCAATACTGATAAGTTGTTTGTTGTTGATAGAGAAGACAGATACCTTGGTATCTTGAATATTTCAGATTTACTAACGCAAAGTAAAAAAGAGTCCGTTAGTCGTGTGATGCTAACCGATCAAAAGGCGCTACCCCCAAGCCTATCCGCGAATGAAGTTGCCTTATTTTTTGAAGATTACAACCTACTCTCCGCACCCGTTGTTGATGAGAAAAATCATTTATTAGGCCGAATTACAGTCGATGATGTCGTCGATGTTATTCGTGACGAAGCCGACCGCTCTATTTTAAACTTGGCCGGTCTTGATGAAGATGACGACATGTTCGCGCCTGTTACCAGAAGCGCTAAACGCCGAGCAGTTTGGCTCGGCATCAATTTATTTACCGCTTTCTTAGCCGCCTGGGTCATTGGTCTTTTTGCAGCAACCATTCAACAAATTGTTGCCCTCGCCGTGCTAATGCCCATTGTTGCTAGTATGGGAGGGATCGCAGGCAGCCAAACGTTAATGCTGGTCATTCGCGGTATTGCGCTTAACCAGATTGGTAAAAGCAACTCGCGCTGGCTACTTTGGAAGGAATTAGCCGTTGGTGGCCTTAATGGCCTACTTTGGGCTAGTGTCGTCGCTGTTATCACAGCGCTTTGGTTCCAAAACCAAGCCCTTGGGTTATTAATCGGTGCTGCTTTGGTTATTAACTTCATCGGTGCTGCACTCGCAGGGGCCACCATTCCATTAACATTAAAACGCTTGAATATTGACCCCGCGATTGCCGGTGGCGTTATATTAACAACCGTTACCGATGTGATTGGTTTCTTTTCTTTTTTAGGGCTAGCAGCCCTCTTCTTAACGTAAACGCTTAACTAGGTACCGGCCAGCGTCATTTGCTTGATTAAGATAGAGCCTGTTCGCGTATTACCCCTTAAGTCCACATCATTGCCAACCGCTATAATAGATTGGTAAATCTCTTTTAAATTGCCGGCTATGGTCACCTCTTCAACCGGAAATTGAATCTCACCATTTTCAACCCAATAACCTGCTGCGCCTCTAGAATAATCGCCGGTCATCGTATTAACACCCTGACCTATCAACTCTGTTACTAAAAGCCCTGTATGCATTTCTTTCAACATACCCTTAAAATCTAAGCTTCCAGGTTTAACCGTCAAGTTATGTACACCACCTGCATTAGCCGTACTTTTTAAACCTAGCTTTCGCGCAGAGTAACTGCTCAAAACATAACCTTGTACAACGCCTTCAGTAACAATATTTGTAGCCGATGTCGCGACCCCTTCAGAATCATACGCAGCACTGCCCATGGCTTGGGGTAACAGTGGTTGCTCATAAATATCAATAAATGAAGGGAAAATTTGCTGCCCTAAACTATCCAGTAAAAAAGATGATTTACGGTATAAATTTCCACCTCTAATCGCTGAAATAAAGTGCCCTATTAATCCCCCACTGACTTCAGCAGCAAACATGACGGAGCATTTTCTAGTGCTGATTGATTTGGCGCCTAAACGTCTGACTGTTCGTTCAGATGCCTTCTCGCCAACCGCGATAGGGTCTTCCATATCACTCGCTTTACGCGCTGTGGTATACCAATAATCACGCTGCATACTGCCATTGTGTTCACCAATCACTGAGCAACTCATACTGTGACGACTGGCTGGGTAACCGTGGTTAAACCCAAGACTATTAGCTAAGACACGCGTTCCCTCAAATGTTTGTATACTCGCGCCTTCTGAATTCGTAATGTTCTTATCATAAAAACGTGCTGCATTTTCACAAGCTATCGCCATTTCTATCGCCTCTTCCGTGCTCACCGCCCATGGGTGATGTAAGGATAGGTCAGGAAAATGAGTCGCTAATTGTTCTTTGTCTGGCAACCCAGAAAAAGGGTCTGCTTCAGCATATTGTGCAATAGCACACGCAGCGGAGACCATTTCTTTTATAGATGATGCATCAAGTTTGGTAGAGCTAGCAGAGCCTTTCTGCTGGCCTTTATAAACAGTAATTCCAATGCCTTGATCTCGGTGATGCTCAATGGTTTCAACGTCACCTAATCTCGCATTAACCGACAGCCCTTGCCCAACACTAATCGCCGCCTCTGCTTGACCAGCGCCCTGCTTTTTAGCCTCTAATAAAATATCAGCGGCAATATTTCTCAAACGTTCTGTTTCATGCTCGTTGCATACTGATGTTATGTTTGAATCAGGCATGTGTACCCCCTACGGTAAGACCATCAATTTTAAGTGTTGGTTGCCCAACACCAACGGGCACACTTTGACCCTCTTTGCCACAGGTTCCAACGCCTTGATCTAACTTAAGGTCATTACCCACCATGCTCACTTTGGTTAGCACATCCGGACCATTACCGATTAACGTTGCCCCCTTAACTGGTGAGGTGATTTTTCCATTCTCAATCAAATAGGCCTCACTGGCTGAAAAAACAAATTTGCCAGAGGTAATATCCACCTGCCCACCAGCAAAGTTTACTGCGTATAAACCATTTTTTACCGAGGAGAGGATATCATCTGGGTCACTTTTACCCGCTAACATGTAGGTATTAGTCATTCTAGGCATTGGTAAATGCGCATATGATTCACGTCGCCCGTTTCCTGTCGCAGCATGCCCCATCAGGCGTGCATTCATTTTATCGTGCATATAGCCTTTCAAAATGCCATTTTCAATCAAGGTGGTACATTGGGTTTTTGTTCCTTCATCATCAACCGATAATGAACCGCGTCTACCGTCTAAAGTGCCATCATCAACAACTGTACACAAAGGTGATGCTACTTTTTCACCGATTCGCCCACTAAACGCGGAGCTACCTTTGCGGTTAAAATCACCCTCCAAGCCATGCCCTATTGCTTCATGAAGTAAAATACCTGGCCAGCCTGGGCCTAAAACAACCGTCATCGTACCGGCTGGTGCATCCACCGCCTCTAAATTAACTAAGGCAAGGCGTACCGCTTCACGCGCATAGCTCATCGCTCGGTCATCTTCTATAAAATACTCGTAGCCTTGTCGCGCACCGCCGCCAGAGCCACCCTGTTCTCGACGTCCATTATCTTCGACAATCACGCTCACATTCATGCGCACTAATGGACGAATATCAGCACTTAAGTGTCCATCTTCAGCCGCGACCAGCACCACTTCGTAAACACCCACCAAACTAATGACCACCTGTTCGACACGTGAATCGATTTCTCGCGTTTGTTGGTCAATACGCTTTAACAGGGCAATTTTCTCTTCACGACTCATGCTATTCAATGGATCTATAGCGGCGTATAAAACAGGCACTTTATTAAAAGACGTCGGTTTTAAAATACCTGAGCTGCCTAAGCTTGCGATTGACTTAACGCTATTCGCTGCCTCTAGCATGTTCGGCATAGTCAGGTCCTCGCTATAGGCAAAGCCGGTCTTTTCTCCACTCACGGCACGTAAACCAACGCCCTGTTCTATATTGTAATTACCATCCTTCACAATGCCGTCTTCAAGTACCCACGATTCACTGCGCGATGACTGGAAATAAATATCCGCCTGATCAATCTGGTTTGATAATAAATGACCCATCACTTGGTCTATATCGTTAATTGATAAACCTGCGGGTTTAAGAATTAAGCTTTCTGCTTGCTGAATTAAATCGCTCATTAATCTCTCATTATTGATAGCCGCCTATGCTGAATAGCTGGCAGACTTTTTCTAACTCGGTTTAGTGTTGACTTCTTGAGTGTTGAGATAATCATACCTTCACTAACATCTAGTTCAGATAATACCTCCCCCCAAGGGTCAACAATCATACTATGTCCATAGGTTGAACGGCCATTATTATGTAGCCCACCTTGATTGGCTGCGATCAAATAACAGGTATTTTCTACTGCTCTCGTTCGGCATAATAAAGCCCAGTGCGCTTGGCCAGTTAGTTCAGTAAAGGCCGATGGTGCTACAAAAAATTGCGCACCTTGTTGCAACAGCGCCCGATAAAGTTCAGGGAAACGAAGGTCGTAACAAATTGACAAGCCCATAACGCCAAAGGGTGTATCCACTACCACAGGTTCAGTACCCGCAACGAAGGTATCTGACTCCCGATAACGGCCTTTCTCATCGGCTATATTAACATCAAATAAATGTATTTTATGGTAGTAGCTAACCTGCTCACCCGCACCATTATAAACGATGCATGTGGCATAGACTTTATCCTCTAAAGTAGACTTAATCGGCATAGAGCCAGCCACTATCCAGCAAGCATGTTTTTTTGATAACCCACTCAAAAAATCCTGAATAGCTCCCTTACCTAAGGTTTCTGATATGGATAACAGCTGCGCTGAATGTTTCGCCATTAATGCAAAATTCTCAGGCAATACGACCATCTGAGCGCCATTAGAAACAGCCAACCCAACTTGAGTCGATACTGTGTCCAAATTATCACTCAGTTGATCAGATGAGCACATCTGAACTGCCGCTACTTTGAACTCATTCATCGTCATACACTGAGTCAGCAGCCAGCCCTTCACCTTGTTCATCAAAAGGTAATTGGCCCACCGTTGCATCGTATATTGGAGTTAACACACTGCCCACGAAACCAAATATTTTCCCACCCGGTTGACTGATTTGTTTTATTTTAGGATCACTCCAAGGGCCGGTTGCACGAAACTGATAACCCGTTAATTTATTGACTGTTTTGCCTGCAACCTTTTGTGCAATATATACAGCAGCACCAACTAACGGCCCTCCTGCAATAACACCTGCCAATGGTAAACTTTCTGTTGTTTTAGGTGTCACAGTAATCAGCTGATCTAATGTCTCATCCGCTAAGTTAATATGACCTTGAAAATCTAATCGGGCCGATGGACTTTCTAGATAAAAACGCTTCGTTTGCGCCTTACCATCGAGCACAGTGAAACGCCCTTTTGCTTTATCAAAGCTCAGTCCTTTTTCGACTAAATCACTAAAATCAAACTGCAAACGCCTCTGCAAGGTATTCAAACTCAATAACCCAAAAATGCGCCCGATACCTGGTTCTACCTCTAATAAACGACCTTGACCCGATTTGATTTCGCCATAGCCATTTAAATGCTCTTTTGAAAAATCTTGTGGTTCGCCTGGCCAGTTAAGATCAAAATCAACCTCTACCGGTGCCCCATTTAACTTATCAGTCAGCTCAGTTTCTTTTAATAATGAACCTAAAGACTCACTGCTGAGCTTGCCGCTTAAACCAGTAAGGCTTTGTCCATCTTTTAGCTCCCAGGCCCCCTCTGCTTTGAAGTTATCTCGAGCTGATGTTAACGTCAGTAATTTAATAATCATCCCTTTACTCTTCTGACGAAGTTGTAGGGTCAATTTTCCCAACCGTGACTCGCCAATTAAAAGCGTTTTACTATTAATATCAATATTAGGAAAATCAGTCGGGTTCACAGGTGACTTCTTATCGCCATTAAGTTGTTCACCAATCGGTGGTAGACGCAGTGAATCTAAATTTAGGCTTATTTTTTTTTCACCATCCAAACGATCTGGAATATCGTAACGGCCTGTAATAACTGGGCTACTGATTTCACCCAGCCATGCTGATTTTTTGTGTTCGCCAGTCACAAAAATATTATCAAACGTCGTCTCAAACCATTTAAGTTTTTTTACTCTAAGGTTCAATTGGTTAACAAGCGGTTCTGTCGATGGGCTGACAGCCTCTATTGCCAATTTATTTTTCCATTCAAGAATATTCAATTCGTCCATTATTCCAGATAACTGAATCCCTGGTTTTTTGGGTAATAATGCCGCAGTTTTACCAAAGTGGATATCCGCTTTGGTAAACTCAAGTTTCTTTGACGAGTTCTCAGACAGCTGGATATAAGTTTTCAAATCAGCACCGTACGATGCCTTAATAGGTAATGACTGCCCACCCAATG
The DNA here is from genome assembly GCA_913057515.1 of uncultured Cycloclasticus sp. Taxonomy (GTDB): domain Bacteria; phylum Pseudomonadota; class Gammaproteobacteria; order Methylococcales; family Cycloclasticaceae; genus Cycloclasticus. Next base: position 33,181 of record CAJXOJ010000008.1, read on the forward strand.
TTAGCGCCACTTCAAAAGGCACCTTACTATTTTTATGCTTGCCCACAGGGGCAGGTAAATCTATGTTTATCCCACTAAGATTACTATTAAGCATTACCGTTGAAGAGCTAGCTGTAACCAAACCACTGTGTGGCAGTTCGACTTTCATCGTCGCTGCGCTACGCCCAGCGATATACTTCCAAACATCGGATGGGTATTTTTTTGCAATATTGCCTATGTCTAATTGTCCTTTACCGTCGATAATCGTGCTTTTTTTCTCAGCCTTTATATCTACTTCCAGCTTTTCACCCAAAACATGCCCTTTAATAGACTTTCCACTTAACCCATTTTCATCATATTTAATAACACCTTCAATACCATTAATCGCTAGGTCTAAATTTGGCAGCTTTAATGTATTTCCTTTTAATCGTGCTACGGCATGAACTTTGGGTTCCAGTCTCTTCCTTAGCGGTATATCAATAGTTAAATCGACAACACTGGGGCCAGAAACAGAGCTATGATCTAACAAAGTACCAACACGTTGACTGATAGGCGACTGTTTAAAAAACCTATACAAGCCATTGAGGTCATCATCAATGTGCCCGTTCACATGTAAATAATGATCGGTTTCGAAATCAGCGATACCCACACTAACTTGATTCAATTGGTTACCAGCAATTTCTCCCTTATGTGCAACAATCTGCATGCCTTCATTTTTGAACTCCACCTCAGCAGATACCCCCATAACATCAGGCCATTTATCTTGATAATGCAAACGAATATCTTCAGTTTCAAACAGAACTTGAAATACACCCGTTTTTTGACGAAATGGAAAGTCAGATAACACACCCTTTAACAGTACTCCACCACCGTTAACGGAACCGCTTATAAAAGCTTGATCCAACCATTTAACAAGCTCTTTACCCATAATCCCAACCGGTAAATAAAGAGAGGTGAACTCGCTCTTCGCGCTTGAAAAATTTGTTTGCAAATCAATAAAGGCTTGCCCAATATTTTCTGGAAGTTTAACGTTGAAACGCGTCTGTGTTGAAATATGTGGTGACGTCAATGTTATAGCATCTGAGTTTATACTCCAGCCATTGTTGTTATGTGCCCATGTCAACAGACCCTCTAACTTATCGACAATAATAGAGTCTCTAAACAAAGGACTAAAGTTAACGGCCCCTTTTTCCATATTAAGATCTAGCCAGCCTTTATCTTGTGTTGAGCAGCCTGTTCCAGAAAAGTTATTTATAGTTGGCCATGCTTTATAGGACTGACTAGAAAGCCCTTTTATCTCTCCACAAGTAGCCCACTCTAGTTGCTCACCCTTCTTGCTAAGCAAAACGTTCGCTTTGTTTAAATACCCTTTTATTTCAAGCTTCTCAAATAGGCTTGCATACGACTGATCTAAGAGGTTTGAATAATTCAAAACATCTGTCATCGCTTGCAAATTCACCTCTTTTAACGATCCAGAAATAAAAGCGTTGTCGTCTATATCTGATCGGTATTGCACGCTAAATTGGCTTTTTTCTTGTATCGTACCTTTCGTTTTAAATGCAACATCCCAAGCATCCAAATACCAACCGTCTACGATCTTTTTCCAAGCAAAATAGCCACTCAAGTTTGATAGATTTAATTCCCCATCAGTCTTCAAAAGACTCGCTTTTCTAATCAACACTTTTCCTTTGACATCAGCTAGCCTTGCTGAGCGCCAAGCACTCCATAATTCAATATCACCCTCACCTTCATCGATAGAAAAATTATCTATTTTTAGTCGTGTTAAATACTGCTCGATATTAACTTTGCCTGCTTTAAGGTAAGCCTTAGCATCCCATTTTGAGCTTGATAAAACATCGCCTATGACCCGAGCTGTTAAATTGAAAGAACCACCACCCGTTTCTTCTGGCAAGCTAGCCGTCACATTAAGTGCGTGCTCGTTACCCTTGTTTTGAATGATAATATTTGCCTTTTCAAAGGTCATATCTGGCAAATCTCGAAGCCCATCTTGCCATGTAATTTGACTGTCAATAAGCTCAAAGTGTTCGCCTTCTAGCAACCAAGAAAAATTGCCTGATGGGCTGTCATCGAGTTGCTCACTTGACAAACCAACAATGGATAAATGCCCATCACTAAACCGCTTAACCTTGATGCTGGTATTAACGATTGACATTTTGTTTGGCTCGAATTGACCAACTATAAAGTTAAGTGGATTAAACGATAGGCGTATTTCACCAATACTGAGAGTGTTTTTTTGATTATCGAGCTCATCTAACGTAATACCGGTTAGGCTCAGCTGTGGTGTAAAGCCACTCATATTGGCCGATAGGCTGCCGATATGAACCTCACCACCTATTTCTTCGGCTAAGTATGTTTCAAGTTCTTTTTTGTATATTGGAATATCAGCTAAAAAGAAACGCGCAACCACAATGAGCACCGCCAGCACACTAATACTAACGGTAAAAACCCATAACAAAGAATGGCCAAATAGGCGAACTTTACTCATTAGCTATCCGTATGCACTAGACCAAAACCACATCATATTGTTCTTGGCTAAATTCATTTTCAGCTCTAAATCGAATACGAATGCCAACGAAAGACTCCAAGTCAGCCAGTGTCGTCGATTCTTCATCAAGCAGCATATCGACAACTTCATTGGATGCTAAAACCAACAGTTCCTTTGCCTCATACTGACGTGCATCACGTATTATTTCACGGAAAATCTCGTAACATGTTGTCTCAGGCGTTCTAACCTGACCGGTACCTAAACAAGTTGGGCAGGGCTCGCACATGACTCGTTCCAAACTGTCCCTTGTTCGTTTACGTGTCATTTCAACTAAACCCAACTCAGACACGCTACTAATCGTATATTTTGCGTGGTCTTTACTCATCGCTTTTTCTAATACCGTCAATACCGCTTCTTTATGCGCCTCATCATGCATATCAATGAAATCGATAATAATAATACCGCCTAAATTTCTAAGCCTTAACTGACGTGCTGTAGCATGAGCGGCTTCCATATTAGTCTTAAAGATAGTCTGCTCTTGGTTAGTTCGACCTAAATAACTACCGGTATTAACATCCACTGTCGTCATCGCTTCAGTTTGGTCAAATACCAAATGCCCACCTGATTTTAAAGCCACCTTTCGCTCCAAGGCTGCTTTAATTTCGCTTTCAATACTATACATATCAAACAATGGACGATTGCCTTTATAGAGCTCTAATAAAGGTTTTACTTCTGGCATAAACTTGTCTGAAAAATCCATCATTTTGTCAAAATTAGTTCTCGAATCGATCACTATTTTAACCACTGAGGTCTGATACCAATCCCTTAAGATCCTTAATGCTAAAGGCAAATCCTCATATATAAGCCCAATCGGTATATCTTTGATTTGTGGACTAATAGCATCCCAAAGCTTACTAAGAAACAACATATCGGCACGAATACTGTCTTCGTTAACACCTTCTGACGCGGTTCTTGCAATATAGCCGCCTGCATACCCTTGTGCCTTAAAAACCTCCATACACTCCAACAACCTTTCTCGTTCGGCGTCACCTTCTAGTTGCTGGGATAGCGCCAACTTCTCTGAATAGGGCAGAAACACCTGGTATCGAGACGGGATTGAAATACTCATCGTTAAACGCGGACCTTTCGTTCCAATCGGTGCTTTCAACACCTGCACAACAATGTGTTGGCCTTGTTGTAAAAACCGCTCAATCCCTTTTTCTTCTGAAGGTATTTCGCCATCCACTAACACATCTGATGCATGCAAAAAACCTGCTCGGCCCAGACCAATTTCAACAAATGCTGCTTGAATACCCGGCATCACACGACATATTTCACCGCGGTATAAATTACCAACAATATCGCGCTTACGTTGGCGCTCAATAATCAACTCTTGTAATACACCATTTTCAAGCACTGCCACTCTGGTTTCAGGTGGTGTGATATTGATTAGAATTTCATCGCTCATTCTATTGCCAGACCCTTGGTTATTTATATTGAATGGTTATTCAATCGTTTGCATCTCACTTTACTATGAAAGCACTTTTTTCTGCTGCGATTTTACTCTTATTAGCCTCTAAACTTTGTCATACAGACGGTAAAATCAATATTTAGCTTGTTAACGGCATTTGTTTATATAATCTCATTCGGGCAAGTCTTAATACCTACGAAACGTCTAACTAAGTAACTCGTCTAAAATTGCTTAAACCAAACCCCCTCTCCTGTTGCAAAAAAGCCTTTTATATCAAAAAAACTCATGACTTAATGGTTTTAGCCTAACTGGCAGGCATTTCACTACTGAGCAGCAATGTGCTTACATTTACTTGACATTAAGTGATATTAAGCCCACTTTGTTTAAGTAATTGTGAGGTTTCATATAAAGGTAAGCCCATGACTCCTGAAAAACTCCCCTCTAACCGCTTTATAAATACCGCCGCTTTCCCTTGTATTCCATATGCTCCTGCTTTGTCTTTAGGCTCACCCGTTGCCCAGTACCATTCAATCTCACGATCAGTAAGCGTTGAAAAAGTCACCTTACTTTCACTGACAAGCCAGTGCTCTTGCTTAGCGCCAATAATAGCCACTGATGTCAGTACAGTATGGCTGGCCCCAGATAGCTGCCGAAGCATCAACATCGCCTGCTCTTTATTATTAGGTTTACCTAAGATTTTTCCATCAATAATAACGGCTGTGTCAGACCCAAGCACCAGCACCTCATCACCTTTATACAAGGCTTTCGTTGCTGCCGCTTTCTCTATTGCTAAACGTTTCACATAGTCGTATGGGCGCTCGCCCTGAATTGGCGTCTCATCAATCTCAACCGATTTAATCTCGAAATCGACGCCTATTTGCTGCAGCAATTCTGCACGACGTGGTGATGAAGAGGCTAATATCAATCCCATCATCTATTCCCTGTGGTAAGGATGGTTATTCATTAGACTCCATCCCCTATACAGCTGCTCAGCGAGAATAATTCGCACCAGTGGATGCGGAAAGGTTAGCTGAGACAAACACCACTGCTCATTGGCCCGCTGCAAGCAAGCATCAGATAAGCCATCAGGCCCACCAATAAGAAATATAATAGAGGAGTTAACGCCTTGCCAAGTCGATAGTTTTTTTGCCACAGTCGCTGTCGACCACTGCTTCCCCATCACCTCAAGTGCAACCACATAATCAGAGCCTTTAATCGAAGAAAGGATTTTTTTCCCCTCCTCTTCAGTCACTTTTATCAGGTTACTTTGCTTGGTTCTTTTCGCCGGCTGAATTTCAACCAACTCAAGCGAACACTCACGCGGCATACGCTTTTCATATTCTTTGTAACCGCTAGAAACCCAACTAGGCATTTTTTGCCCAACAGCCAAAATTTTTAGTTTCATTCAACACCTACTTTTCACAAAAAAAGGCGGCTCATTTGAGCCGCCTCTGATTTCTAGACCCTACATAGACTCAGATTAACAAAAAAGGCTTAACCCTTTTCATTAAGTTAAGCTTATCTAGCGTTTAATGGCGTTAACGTTATTTCTACACGTCTATTTTGCGCACGACCTTCTTTAGTAGCATTACTAGCAATCGGGCTTTGTTCGCCGTAGCCCATTACATTAAAACGCTGAGCCACAACCCCTTGTGAACGTAAATAGCCAGAAACGCTATGAGCACGCTGTTCAGATAGCCCTTGGTTATAGGCTGCATCACCAACACTATCAGTATGTCCTACAACCGTTACTGTTGTGTCTGCATATTCTTTAAGAATAATGGCCACTGAGTCTAATACTTGGTAAAAACCAGCATTGATACTGGAGCTATCTGTTTTGAATGTAACATTCCCAGGCATATTTAAAATAAGGTTGTTGCCCACGCGGGTAACACTCACCCCAGTACCACTAAGTTGTTGGCGCAATTTCGCTTCTTGCACATCCATATAGTAACCAACACCGCCACCTGCGGCTGCACCCAATGCGGCACCTTTTAACGCAGTATGCCTATCCCCTGTCATCGCACCGATGATAGCACCTGTCACCGCGCCCATGCCGGCACCTTTTGCCGCATTACTCGTTTGTTGCTCTTGAGTGTACGGGTTAATGGTTGTACAACCAGCGAGCGTGAATATTAAACCTGCTGCTAACCCTGTTGTTAGTTTTCTATTTCTCATCAAATTCTCCCTATTATTACGTCTAGCCACGAACCATACCTTTCATGACACTCACTTTAAATCTACTTAGTCTATTTACTGTGTTCAGCATTTTAACCTAGTTAAATGAACCAACGATGAACTAAAGAAGCCTTTACGCTTCAGCGTCGACCGTCCACAACTTTTCTAGCTGATAGAACTCACGTATTTTAGCTTGCATAACATGAACAATGGTATCGCCCAAATCAATAAGCACCCACTCACCCGCATCCATTCCTTCAACACCTAACGGAATGAAGCCCTGCTTTTTAGATAGCATTGACACTTCCATCGCCAAGGACTTTACATGCCGGCTTGATGTGCCCGTTACAATAATGATATCGTCGGCAAACGAGCACTTATTTCGCACATCAATCACGTCAATTTGCTGACCTTTTTTATCATCCAGCGCCTTGCTGATGTTCGTTAACAACTGCTCTGACATATTCTCTTTACCTTATCTTGTATTATTTAGTTATTTATAAAAACCGTTTTTGCTAATTGCCTCAAAGCAATCACTGGTCAACATCTGCCTAACCGGTTTATTCTCTTTAAGCTGCCGCCTAACCTGCGTTGCTGAAATATCCATCGCAGTAACAGTTTGGATGTAAATTTTACCATGTGTTCGCTGCTTTAGTTGTGACTTATCCACCACTAAAAAAGGAGCCACATAAGCACCGACTTCTTGGCTGAATTGGTTATCAAAGCCAGCTCGATTAGTCACCACTATATGCGCCAAATCAATTATTTCTTGCCAGCGATGCCATGACATCAATCCATTAAATGCTTCCATACCTAATATAAGCACCAGTGAGCTATCTGGCTTACGTTGCCGAAAGGACGCTAATGTGTCTACCATGTAACTTGGCCCTTTCCTTTTCATTTCACAATTATCGGCCACTAAAGCAGGGAAATCTTTAACCGCTATTTGCAATAAGGCAAAACGTTCTTCTGCAGACAATACAGGGACTGAACGATGCGGTGGATTGGCCGACAGAACCATTCGAACTTCATCTAAGCCGACCGCTTTACCTACATCGCTTGCTGCGGTTAAGTGACCGAGATGAATAGGGTCGAAGGTCCCACCATAGATACCAATAAATTCAATACTCATACTCGTTATTGGCTCTGTATAAGCAATGCAAGCTTATTGACGAATCTGTCCGTCACCCAACACGATATACTTTTGAGTCGTTAAGCCTACCAAACCCACCGGTCCCCGTGCATGCAATTTATTCGTACTAATGCCAATTTCACCGCCTAAACCATATTCAAAGCCATCTGCAAAACGTGTTGACGCATTTACCATCACAGAACTGGAGTCGACCTCACGTAAAAAACGCATCGCCTTAGCATAATCTGCTGTTACGATCGACTCTGTATGCCCCGAACCATGTTGATGAATATGATCCATCGCAGCATCCATATCGCTGACGATACGAATAGATAAAATAGGCGCCAAGTATTCCTCATCCCAATCAGCCTCTTTCGCTTGAATGCAACTTGGTAAAATTTCACAGGTTCTTTCGCAACCACGAAGTTCTACATTTTCAGTCGCGTATAACTCGGCAAGTTCTGGCAATATTGCAGAAGCTATACCCTCGGCCACCAATAATGTCTCCATCGTATTACAGGTTCCATAGCGTTGCGTTTTTGCGTTAAATGCGATGGATTTTGCCATCTCTTTATCCGCTAGATCATCTATATAAACGTGGCAAACACCATGTAAGTGTTTGATGACAGGAACACGCGCTTCTTTACTAATTCGTTCAATTAAGCCTTTTCCACCTCGTGGAATAATCACATCTACAGTCCCTTCCATACGGATCAACTCTCCCACTGCATTGCGATCGGTGGTTTCAATAATTTGCACCACGTCAGCAGGTAAGCCAGCCTGTTCCAAACCGCTACTAATACAAGCAGCAATAGCTTGGTTAGAATGCTTTGCTTCTGATCCACCTCGCAAAATACTGGCATTACCAGACTTTAAACACAAAGCAGCCGCATCCGCCGTTACATTAGGGCGTGACTCGTAAATGATGCCAATAACACCTAAAGGAACTCGCATTTGACCCACTTTAATACCCGATGGACGCGAGTTAATTTGACTCATTTCTCCAGCAGGGTCTGGCAAAGCCACTATTTGCTTCAGACCTTCAGCCATTGCCAGCACACGCTCTTCATTAAGCTCTAGACGGTCTAGTAAGGCTGTATCTAGGCCATTGTCTTTACCCGCCTTCATATCGAGTGCATTCGCTTTCAAAATAGTTAGCTGCTCAGCTTCAAGAGCATCCGCAATCGCCTCTAATGCCTTGTTTTTAATACCTGTATTAGCACTGGCAATCACTCGAGCAGCACTTTTTGCGCGCTGCCCTAAGCCTTCCATGTATTCAATTAGTTCACTCATCTTTATACCTGTCAGTCATCTGTACGTTATCGGCTGATTATACCGCCACCAAGCCATATTGTTTTAATCGGCTTGGCTCACAAAAAGCTAAACAAATCTGCTCTATAAGCAGCCATTCATCACCGATTCCCACCCCTTTTGTAATGCGTTCTGCTTTAGCACATGCTTGCACTAAACCGTGCCATTGCTCTAGGCTACCGCGAGATAGCGCTGACAAATAAGCCGATTTTTTATTGTCCCATGTTCTATGTTTCTTAAATGTCGCATCGGTGCGACCTGTCGTTCTCTTTTCAAAACTTAAGCCGGCAAGAACACGCAATTCGCGCATGAGCGCCCACAACACAACGGGAGCAGCAAGTTTTTCACCCTGCAAGCCTCTAAGGATATGAACGGTTCTTACTGAATCGCCCGCCAATAGGGTATCGGTTAACTTAAAAACATCGTATCGCGCATTATCGGCCACGCTATTAATAATATCGTCTGCGGACAATTCAACAGCACCAAAAAGAATATGTAGCTTTTCAATTTCCTGGTCTGCTGCTAGTAAATTCCCCTCAACACTATCGGCCAGCAATTTAATGCCTTGTTGACTCGAACTTAAGCCTTTACGCTGAAGTCGGTGTTTCAGCCAGTGTATTAATTTGCCATCGGCTAATGGCCATACTTGCACAACAACACCGTGCTGATCTATCGACTTAAACCATTTCGCTTTTTTTGAATTCGCGTCTAGCTTGCCAGCAATAATAATAAGTACATTATCGTTCGATAGCTCCGCGATGACTTTCTCAATAGCCAGCGAACCTTCTCGACCGGGCTTCGCCGTGGGTAAGTTTAATTCAATCAGGTTTTTTTCTGCAAATAAGGACTGACTTAAACAAGCAGCAAACAGCTGATTCCAATCAAACTTGCCTTCCACATGAAGCACTACGCGATTAAGAAAACCGGCTTCTCGCGCTTTTTTACGAATAAGGTCAACAGCTTCACCTTGTTGCAACGGTTCATCACCAGACACTAGATATACTGGTGATAGCCCTTTATCGACAGAAGAAGAAAGTTGATTAGCGTCTAATTGCATCTGCTCTAGCTTCTCACAAGCTAGCCATTTTTATATTAAAGAGCGACTGGAGTTACTTTTAGTGCCTGCACTCGTCTTAAAATTTGTTGTGCAGCGTCACGCTTTAAATCACGTGCGATAACCGCTGACTCATTCGTTCGACCAATCACGTCATTTTCATCATCAATAAAATCTCGAACAAGCAATAAAGCCTCATTATCCAATAGCACCTCACCATCAACTATCGCTAAACTATAAATAACAGAGTATTGCATTTCCGACTCGCGAACTTTACCCCTTGAGTCAACACTCAATGTTCTGTTTTCTGACTCTTCTTTATGGATCGTCAAGACAGCATCCGCATCAGAACGCTTAGTAACCACATCAGCCGAATAGGCAAGCATCTCATTTAAATCCTTCACTAAGTCACTACTTTGCGAACCTGCAACATATATTTTCTGAAGTTCAGCAGGCAATTCAAACGACCCTCTTAACTTAAAGCCACACCCCGTTAACAATATAGATAGCAAGCAAATAGATATGACTAAACGTAGCATAAGGTAAGTGTTCGTTTGATTATTTATCATCTTCATATCCGTTAAATAACTATATTAACCAGTTTTTTAGGCACAACAATAACCTTTCGAACAGGCTTGCCGTCAATAAATTTACTCACATTCTCCTCTGATAGCGCTAACTTTTCTATGCTTTCTTTAGTCATATCCGCTGCCACGGTTATCTTTGCTCTCAACTTGCCATTAACTTGCACAACCATTTGAATCTCATCTAGCACTAATGCCGACGCATCAAACTCGGGCCATGTCGCTTGAACGAGCTCTTCTTGATGCCCGAGGGCTTGCCACATTTCATCGCAAACATGAGGGATAATAGGCGAAAGCATCAAGACAATGCTTTCTAAACATTCTTGACGTAAGCCGCGAGCAACATCTGTTTCAACTTTAAATTTAGACACTGCATTCAACAGCTCCATATTCGCCGCAATAGCTGTGTTAAATGTTAAGCGACGGCCAAAATCATCATTTACTTTATTCAACGTTTCATGAATTTGACGACGTAAGGCTTTTTCTTCGCTAGATAATTTTGCTACCTCATAGCCCTGCATTAGCCCCGTATCAACATGCTCTTTGACTAAACGCCATAATCGACGAATAAACCTGAATGAACCCTCTACCGCACTATCAGACCACTCCAACGATTGCTCCGGTGGCGCTGCAAACATGGTGAATAAACGTACCGTATCGGCCCCATACTTTTTAATAAGGCCTTGCGGGTCTACCGTATTGCCTTTTGATTTTGACATTTTAGTCCCGTCTTTTAACACCATGCCTTGTGTTAACAAGTTTTTGAAGGGCTCATCGCAGTTTAACAAACCAATATCTCGTAACAGCTTGGTATAAAAACGTGAATACAATAAATGTAAAATAGCGTGCTCAATACCACCCACATACTGATCTACCGGTAACCAATAATTTGCTCGCTCATCCAACATCGCTTGATCATTATCAGCACAACAATAGCGCGCAAAATACCATGACGACTCCATAAAGGTATCAAACGTATCCGTTTCCCTCGTTGCCTTTTCTCCACAGCTAGGGCACGAAGTATTAATAAATTCCTCGTGTCGGGCTAATGGCGAACCCACGCCTTCCAATGAAACATCTTTTGGCAACATCACAGGTAGCTGATCATCTGGTACCGGCACGGTGCCACAGCTATCACAATAAATAACGGGCACAGGCGTACCCCAATAACGTTGCCGTGAAATACCCCAGTCACGCAGGCGGTAATTGACCTTCTTTTCACCTTTTCCTTGGCTACTGAGTGCTTGCGCAATCGCGTCAAACGCCGGTTGAAAATCCAGCCCGTCAAATTCACCCGAGTTAAGCAACACACCTTTGCCCGTGTAGGCATGCTGGTTAATATCAATCTCGTCTGCATTATTTGGCTTAATAACTTGTTTAATCTCAAGCCCATATTTTGTCGCAAATTCAAAATCACGTTGGTCATGTGCTGGTACGGACATGACCGCACCGGTTCCATAATGCATCAAAACAAAATTGGCTATCCATACGGGCACCACTTCACCCGTCAATGGATGAACAGCCTTCAGACCGGAATCCACGCCTTTCTTCTCCATGGTTTCCATCGCAGCTTCAGATGTTTCCATCGTTTTACATTCATCTAAAAAAGCTGAAATAGTCGTATTATTTTCAGCCGCCTGAATGGCCAATGGATGTTCTGCCGCAACCGCAACATACGTCACCCCCATCAAGGTATCTGGTCGTGTGGTATAAACAGATAATGTTGTTTTACTGCCTTTAATATCGAACGAGAGCTCAACCCCTTCTGAGCGGCCAATCCAATTTTGCTGCATAGTACGCACTTGCTCAGGCCAACCCTCTAGCTCTTTTAATGAACTTAACAGCTCTTCCGCATAATGAGTAATACGCATAAACCACTGAGAAATTTCGCGTTTTTCAACTTCATTATCACAACGCCAGCAACAACCATCGATCACCTGCTCATTGGCTAACACCGTATTACAATCTGGGCACCAATTCAGCGGGGCCGTTTTTTTATAAACGAGGTCCTTTTCCAGTAAGCGTGTAAAAAACCACTGCTCCCAGCGATAATAATCATCATTACAAGTGGCTAGCTCACGCGTCCAGTCATAACCAAAACCCAGCTGCTTTAATTGATTGCGCATATAATCAATATTCTCAGCCGTCCAGTCGCCTGGATGAACACCGTGCTTCATTGCCGCATTTTCTGCTGGTAAACCAAACGCATCCCAACCCATCGGTTGCAGTACGTTTTTCCCCTTCATTCGTTGATAACGGCTAATCACATCGCCAATGGTGTAATTACGCACATGCCCCATATGCAAACGCCCACTGGGGTAAGGAAACATAGATAAACAGTAGTACTTTTCCTTTTCTGCATCCTCAGTGACTTCAAAAGCACCCGTGGTTTGCCATTTTTCTTGAACGCTCTTTTCAATAAGAGAAGGTTGATATTCTTCTTGCATTTTTTTACCGTCGGACACACTATTAAACAAGATGTGTAGAATACATTAGCTACCTCCAAATCTAAAGTTGTATTAGGCAGAACAAGCCTTTAAATTTTTTTCATACAAACTAAGATTAACTGTTTTAAAAAGCGACCCTAAGCTAAGGAGATTTTATGACTAACCCTTTACAAGACAAGCTACTTCACGCGTACGATAAAATGTCTCAGCGACTTCATGATGCTGTGGAACAGGCCGAGAAACTCGCGATCCCGACCATCGACGAAAACCTGAAAATAGCACAAGAAAAAGCGGTTGAATTAGGTGAGTTGAGCAAGGAAGAAGCGAACAAAGTCGCCGCTTATCTAAAAAGAGATATAGAGGACGTTGCTGTTTATCTGCAAGAAACTCAACAAGAGTTCTCCGATTGGTTATCATTTGAATCTGACTTGCTCGAAAGTAAAGTCGGTGATTGGATCAACTTGGTGGCCGACAAAACCAAATTACAATGGGATCAGCTCCGTTTTAATGCCATTAAAAGCCAGTTGTATCATTCTGGTGGCGTGACCGGCCCCGGCACACTAGAGTGCACGCATTGCCAACAGACGCTTAATTTTAAGAAAACCGGCCATATTCCACCCTGTCCAAGTTGCCATAAAACAGAATTCAAACGTCACACCAAAAGTTCAGCTAAGCAATGAATCGCGTTATTTTCAACAAAAAAGGTGGTGTTGGAAAATCAACGATTACCTGTAACTTAGCCGCCATTAGTGCCTCAACGGGTAAAAAAACCTTAGTTGTTGACCTTGATACTCAAGGCAACTCAAGCCACTACTTATTAGGCTATCGGACGGAAGAGCTCGAATCGACATTAGCTGATTTTTATGCTGGCACCCTGAGCGTTAGTTTATTTCCTAAAGAGTTTAGTCAGTTTATCTATGAAACGCAGGTGCCAAACCTATATGTTATGCCTTCGCACCCCGATATGGATAATTTACACGCCAAACTCGAGTCACGTTACAAGATTTACAAACTAAAAGAAGCTCTCGAGCTAATGGATGATTTTGATAATGTATTTATTGACACACCGCCTGCATTAAATTTCTACACTCGTTCAGCATTAATCGCTGCAGATAACTGTATTATTCCCTTTGACTGCGATATTTTTTCAAAACAAGCACTTTATTCTTTGCTTGATACCTTGGCAGAAATCAAGGCTGACCATAACCCTAACTTAGCTCTTGAAGGCATCGTGGTTAACCAATTCCAAACACGTGCAAAGTTACCCTCACAGCTTATTGAAGAGCTTATCGATGACAAACTTAAACTATTTAAAACTAGAATATCGCCATCCGTAAAAATACGAGAGTCACACAGTGCTTGCCAGCCGTTGGTTCAATATGCGCCAACACATAAAGTAACTGAAGAATTTAAAAGCCTGTACAAAGAACTAAAGAAAAAATAATTGCATTAATACCCAAAATTAAGTTAAAACACATACTTAATTTTAATTGAGCACACACAAATAGCCTACGGTGGCAGTGATAAACTGGCCGTTCTAGTTCACTTACTAAAACCAACCTCTTTAAAAAAATACTTATGAAAAAACTATTCGGCAGCTTATTTGGCGGCTCAAAAAAAGAACCGTTAACAGCCACTATTCAACCATCAGGTCAAACATTCCAAGTCCCTAAGAATACTACCTTATTACAAACGGCTCTTAACGAAGGCGTGAACTTTCCTTATCATTGTACGGTAGGCACCTGTGGCAACTGCCGCTGCAAACTGGTTGATGGCGAGGTAAAAGCTATTATGGATTTCTCATACACTTTATCTGAACAAGAAATATCAGAGGGTTATATTTTAGCCTGCCAAAGCTTATTAAGATCAGACGTTGTGGTTGAACTGGAGGCCGATGCCAACTTGCCAAACCATGCGATGGAAACCTTTAACGGCACCATCATTGATACTCACATGCATACGCACGATATTATGGAAGTAACGGTTGAGTTAGACCGTAATATTTCTTTTACTGCTGGGCAATTTGCCGACATTGGACTAGAAGGTTTTGAACGTCACCGTAGCTACTCATTTGCTAGCGCACCGGTTGATGGTGGCCAATCAACGCTGTGTTTTCATGTGCGAAATGTACCGGGCGGTGATTATACTCAGTGGCTTTTTGAAAAAGACCGTAAAGGGGAACGCTTTGAACTACATGGACCCAGTGGTGCCTTTTGGTTAAGAACAGCCGACACCCCTATTTTAGGTGTCGCCGGCGGGAGTGGAATGGCGCCTTTAAAATCCATTTTGGAAGACGCACTAGCAAAAAATGTAAACCGCCCTGTTACTTATTTATTTGGAGCACGAGCTCAACGTGACTTATATTGCCTAGACGAAATGCAAGCTCTTGAGAAAAAGTGGCCAAATACTTTTAAGTTTATTCCTATACTCTCTGAGGAGCCTGAAGACTCTGACTGGACAGGCAAACGAGGCTTAGTAACCGACTTTATTAACGATGAAACAACTGGATTTCCGGTGTCACAAAGCCATGCCTACCTCTGTGGCCCGCCAGGAATGATTGATGCCACCATGGTAAAGCTCGAAGAAGCCCATGTTGATTTAGACAACATCCATTACGATAAATTTCTAGACTCTAGGCAGTTAGACGACTAAAAAAGATCTCTTCCTGCCTACTAGGCCTATATAGAAATATGTATTAATCGCTTGAGCGCTACGATACTGCCAGTTCGGCCTATCGTAGCGTTCAATTAATCAGTTCTGAATGCTCAAGGGCAGCGCTTTTCAACGTAAAGCGAACCTATCTTTAACAAAAAAGTTACTGCTGGAAAGTGCTAAATAGATAGGCGCACACACTAAACAGACAAAACCTTAATGAACTGACCTTTTATTTACTGCTTTTTGTCACGCTTTAAAAAACTAATACTCAGCGATAGCGCTATAAATAGCAAAAACCACCACCAACCACCTTGTACAAAGGGAGTTGCACCTTTCAAAGGGGTTATTTCGCCTGTTAAGGCAAATCGCTTAAACATAGGAGCTTGCTTAACGATTTGGCCCAGTGGATCAACAATGGCTGTTAGGCCTGTATTGGTAGAACGCAACAAATAACGACCACTTTCAAGCGCTCGCATCCTTGCCATCTGAAAATGTTGATACGGCGCAATCGTATCGCCGAACCAAGTATCATTACTCACATTTACTAAATAAGCTGCTTCTGGTAGACCATCAATCGATGTTTGCTGAAATACATCTTCATAGCAAATGGATGATGCAAATGGATAACCAGCGCCTGTTAATAACCGCTGCTCCTTAGGCCCTGCCGAAAAGTCCGATAAAGGGATATTCAAAAAGCGTAATAGTATTGTCGAAAAAGGTTTCAACGGCATATATTCGCCTAATGGAACTAAATGCCGCTTTAAATAAAAATCCTTTGGATATCGAACACTATGTAAACTATTAAAATAATCGCTATTGCCTTCAGGCATAACCGGTAAGCCCAAAATGATATCCATTTGGCGATCATTTGCCTCGCGCGTTAGAACCGGCATTAATGAGTGCTCCGCATGATGAAAAAAGGCAGGCACTGCCGTTTCCGGCCAAATAACCAAGTCAGCACCCACTTGCTGTCTTGTCATATCCAAATAAATGCCGTTATTAATTTGTCGAAAAGACCTTAACCACTTAATTTCTTGTGGGATATTTCCTTGCAACAAAGCCACCTTAATTGGCTCACCCGCAGGCTTGGTCCAACTCAGCTCGCTCAAATAAAAACCAGCCAGCCAAACAACGAATAATAAAACTGCTGATAAAACACGGTAACTGATTTTTACTCCGTAAAAACAGTATAAAACCACACCAACCGACAGCACAACAAACCAAGAAACACCCAACACCCCGACGATTGCCGCCCAGCCAGACAACCATGTATCCAGCTGACTAAACCCAAGCGACAGCCATGGAAAGCCAGTAAACAAAACACCACGTAGCACTTCCAGTCCAACCCATAAACTTGGGAACGCAAGTAAATAACGAATCGCGCAATTTTGCTTGAAGAACCGATTCATTAAATAAGCAAATAGCGCTATATAAAGAGCAAGGATCGCCACCATACCCAGCATAATAATAACGGCTAGCCATAATGGCGCATGACCGAAATGATGAATACTAAAGTACACCCAATAAACACCGTGGCCAAAGTAGCCCCAACCAAATGAGTAACCCATTAATGCAGCTTGCTTGGGTGTTAAAGAACGTAAAAGAAACAACAGTAACGCGAGTGACACTAACGCCACAAAAGGTAGCTCATAAGGTGCAAAGGCCAAGGGAAGAAGTGCACCGGCTAGAAGCGCCAGTAGGTGCAGCTTAATCGGCCTGAATATCCCAACCCCTACTTCCATTTTAAAAACGATTAATCAGTGCTGTCGGCTAATGGGCTGAGTAGCGTCATTCGGAGCAAATGGACTCGACGATTATCGGCCCTTAATACTTCAAATAGAAAATCATCAATTTGTGTTTTTTCACCATGCTCGGGCACATGACCAAAACTTTTCACCACCATACCACCGACAGTATCCACATCATCGTCAGAGTAAGCCGTACCAAAGCGCTCATTAAAGTCTTCTATTTCTGTCAATGCTTTAATATTATATTCACGTTCATTACGTTGAAGGATAAACGCTTCTTCTTCAAAGTCATGCTCATCTTCAATTTCACCCACTATCTGCTCAAGCACATCTTCAATCGTAATAAGACCCGCCACCGAACCATACTCATCGATGACAATCGCCATGTGGTTTCTATTCGCGCGAAACTCATGCAACATCACATTTAAACGTTTACTTTCTGGCACAAAAATAGCTGGACGCATCACATCTTTCACATCAAATTTTTGATCTTCACCAGCAATCACATAACTTAGCAAATCTTTTGCTAATAAAATCCCTGCGACGTGTGATGTTTCTTCGTCTTGAACAGGAAATCGTGAATGCGCAGATTCTGTCACCAGCGGGTAAATTCCTTCTAATGCAGCGTCTCTAGGGATAAAAACAATCTGCGAACGCGGAATCATAATATCCCGAACCTGCAACTCAGACACTTGCAACACGCCCTCAATCATCGCCAAAGCATCTTGGCCTAATAAATCTCTTTTTTCGGCATCGCGCATTAATTGAACAAGGTCCTCACGATCTTTTGGCTCACCCATCAATGCTTGCCCAAGTCGCTCAATCCAAGAGCGGTTTTCAATTTTTTCGTTCTGCGATTGATTCATGTTAAGTCTTAGCTCTCATACGGGTTGCGGATTCCAATGCCGTCTAATAATTTTATTTCCAATGTTTCCATCTGCTGCGCATCGTTCGAGTCGATATGGTCGTAGCCTTGAAGATGTAAGCAACCATGTATCACCATGTGCGCCCAATGTGCCAATACCGCTTTACCTTGCTCAGCGGCTTCGCTCAACACCACCGGCACACAAATAACTAAGTCACCAAGTGTAAGGTTTGATAGCGCATCAGCCGGTAAGCCTTCAGGTTGCTCAAATGGAAAGCTTAACACGTTGGTTGGGCCGTTTTTTTGACGGTAGGCCTGATTTAACGCCGCAGACTCTTCCTCATCCACCAGTCGAACAACAACGTCCGCATTTTTATGTTGATCTGTCGCCAGCTCAACCCATTTAGTCACTGTCTGCGTGTCAGGTAATTCAGAGCATTCTGTCGCTATTTGCACCTCAACCGTCATGACTTACTGTGCTTTTCATAGGCAGAAACAATTTTCTGAACAATCGGGTGACGCACAACATCAGCACCTGAAAACTGGGTAAAACTAATGCCCTGAATATTTTTCAAAATCTTCGTCACTAACTTCAAACCAGACTCTGTATGGCCCGGTAAATCTATCTGCGTAATATCACCCGTTACCACCACGGTGGAACCATAGCCGATACGCGTTAAAAACATCTTTATTTGTTCCGGCGTTGTGTTTTGTGCCTCATCCAAAATAATAAACGCTTCGTTAAGTGTTCTGCCACGCATAAAGGCAAGCGGTGCAATCTCAATAATGTTCTTTTCAATGAGTTTTTCTACCCGCTCAACGCCCAACATTTCATATAAAGCATCGTACAAAGGCCGCAGATAGGGATTTATCTTCTCACTCAAATCACCGGGTAAAAAACCTAAGCGCTCCCCAGCCTCTACAGCGGGTCTTGCTAAAATGATTCTTGCCACTTTTTCTGACTGCAAAGCCTCTACTGCACAGGCCACTGCAAGATACGTTTTACCGGTTCCGGCAGGCCCAATACCAAAAACAATGTCATTTTTAGGAATACTTTTAACATAAGCCTGTTGGTTGCCACCACGCGGCTTAATAATTTTTTTCCGTGTGTGGATAACAGTAGAGTCATCATTTACCGGCTGTTCGATATCCATTTTATTTTCCTGCACTAATAGGTGCACTTTTTCGGGTGTTAATTGATCGCTTTCT
Organism: uncultured Cycloclasticus sp.; assembly: GCA_913057515.1. GTDB lineage: Bacteria > Pseudomonadota > Gammaproteobacteria > Methylococcales > Cycloclasticaceae > Cycloclasticus. The sequence goes on from CAJXOJ010000008.1 coordinate 52,320, forward strand.
GTACTTTTATATAGTTCTTTTAATGCCGTAATAGCGGAGCTTACATCTGCATTAGAACCACTGACACTAAACAGGTTACCGCGATTTTTTACCTCGACGTTTAAACGTCGTTCTAGCTGAGTGATGTGTTCATTAAATTGACCACATAAACTTGCCAAGCGCTTGTTATTAGCTGGTTCTAAGCTGATATCAATGGTTTTAGTTTGACTGCTCAACTTAAAGCACTCCGCACTTATCTTCCCTATCCATTGCGGTTTCTTTGCTTTTACTAACCATTCGCCCTCTCAATGAGTATGGCAATGCTTCAGTAATTAACACATCAACAAACTGCCCTGCTAAACGCACAGGACCGGCAAAATTCACCACCCGATTATTTTCCGTTCGCCCAGTCATTTGTAAGGAATTTTTCTTAGACTCACCTTCTACTAACAAGCGCTGAACAGTCCCCACCATATTGCTTGAGATATCCGCTGTTTGCTGAGTAATTATTTTTTGCAAGCGCTCTAAGCGTTGTTTCTTAACACTCATCTCAATATCATCAGCCATATCTGCTGCGGGGGTGCCTGGTCGAGCGCTAAAAATAAAGCTAAATGAAAAATCAAAACCAATTTTTTCAATCAACTTAATCGTTTCTTCAAACTCTTCGTCGGTCTCTTGTGGAAAACCAATAATAAAATCTGACGAAAAGCTCATATTTGGGCGTATCTTTTTAAGTCGCGCTAGCTTCTCAATATACATATCGATTTCGTGCCCGCGCTTCATTCTTGCTAGCACGCTATTACTACCACTTTGCACCGGCAAGTGAAGATGATCAACTAATTCTGGAATATCCTCATAGGCTTGAATCAAGCTCTCAGAAAATTCTTTCGGATGTGAAGTGGTGTAACGAATACGATCTATCCCTTCAATCGCTGCGACATAATGAAGCAATAAAGCGAAATCAGCCATTTCGCCATCGGCCATTTCACCCCGATAAGCATTAACGTTTTGGCCTAGTAAATTAACTTCCCGAACACCTTGCGCTGCTAGGCTTGAAACTTCAGCGATAACATCGTCCAAAGGTCGGCTAACTTCTTCACCACGCGTATACGGCACAACACAAAAGGTACAATATTTACTGCAGCCTTCCATCACCGACACAAATGCCTTTGGCCCTTCCGCTCTTGGTTCAGGTAAGTTATCAAACTTTTCAATTTCCGGAAAAGAAATATCCATTACTAATTTCTTTTTCGTTTGCGCTTCTTTTAGCATCGCCGGCAAGCGATGTAATGTCTGAGGTCCAAACACCACATCAACGTAAGGTGCGCGTCGCCGAATCACTTTGCCTTCTTGACTGGCAACACAACCACCCACACCAATCAGCAAATCCGGATTTTTTTCCTTGAACGGACGCCAGCGACCGAGCTGATGAAACACTCGCTCCTGTGCTTTTTCACGAATCGAACAGGTATTAAGAAGCAACACATCGGCCTCTTTCTCATTTTCAGTTAGCTCTAAATCATGTGATTGAGCCAGTACATCAGCCATCTTTTCAGAATCATATTCATTCATCTGACAGCCGTGTGTACGTATAAATAGTTTTTTGGTCATATAAGCGACATTTTATACCAAAAAACACCTTTTTCATGGCGCTTAAAGAAAAACTCGCTCACTAATTTCTTCTGTGCTCCTAACTGACCTATTTGACTCAACTTGGTCCGCCTGCTTTTTTCACCATCATGCCTTTCGAAGGGTTATAACCCCAAACAGCTACGGTCATAAATATCACAAAAGCTGCTAAGGTATAAACAAAGGCATAACCATTAAATTGCCCATACATGGCAAAACGGAGCAGCTCAACAGCCTGAGAAAATGGGTTATAGCTCGCCAATGTATGCAATAACTCACTGGACTCTTTAATTTTCCACAAGGGGTACAGCGCTGTAGACATAAAAAACATGGGGAAAATAACGAAATTCATCACCCCAGAGAAATTCTCTAATTGCTTGATAAATGAAGATAACAACATCCCCAATGCCCCTAGCATCAAACCTGCTAATACCAAGGCAGGAAATAAACTAAGATAACCTAACCATGGTGCTTGAATATCATAAAACCAAGCCACCAACAAAAATACATAGGCTTGAAGAATCGACACAAACGTCCCTGCCATTAATTTACCCGTTAGTAGAAACCAACGCGGCAAGGGGCTCACCAACAGGGTTTTCATGCTACCCATTTCACGGTCATACACCATTGATAAGGAACTCTGCATGCCGTTAAAAAGCTGAATCATGCCGATCAAACCAGCTGCAATATAGACCTCGTATAGTATGTACGTTTCATACGGCGGGATAATGGCTATCCCCAACGTTGAGCGAAAGCCTGCTGCAAATACAAACAACCATACTAGCGGCCTAACTAGTGCAGCAACAAATCGTTCACGCTGAAGCAAAAACCGCCACAACTCACGTTTTATAATGCCTTTTAATGCAATAACCGCATGGCCAAGCTTCATCTTAATGTCCCTTGCGTTAGGTGTTTAAACGCTTGAGAAATATCGTCTGTTGACTCGCCACCACACACTTCATAAACCGAACCTTGCGCTTTGATTTTCCCTTCATGCAATACTATTAATTGATCGCTAGGGTATATTTCATCAATCAAATGTGTTGCCCACAGTACCGAGAGCTTATCGTCTTCACATAAAGCATGAACATGCTCGACAATACCTTTACGACTCGGCACATCCAAACCAACCGTTGGCTCATCTAATAACAATAAAGATGGCTGATGTAGCAAGGCTCTGGCAATCTCAACCCGTCGGCGATGCCCACCGTTAAGCTGACGAATTTTTTCATTCTTACGAGCTAGCATTCCTTGTCGGTCTAGCTCTTCTTCAATTCGGCGTGTCGCCTGTTTACGCCTCATACCCTGCAAAGAGGCATGATAATAAAGATTTTGCAGAACACTTAAATCCATATCCAATGTCGTCTGCTGAAAGACTACGCCTAAGTGAGCTAATGCTTGGCAAGATTGACGCTTTACGTCATAGCCTTTAATAAAAATCCCACCCTCGCGGCTGTTATACAAATGAGTAATTAATGAGAATAGTGTTGATTTACCCGCACCATTTGGTCCCAATAAGACCGCACAATCACCCGCTTCAACCGCTAAATTAACATCGTTTAATGCTACTTTGTTGCCATACGCATAGCTCAACTTTTCAACCAATAAGGAGAATGCTGAAGGACTGCTCATACTATGGCTTAGCAGGCTTAAGCTTCATAGAACCCGCTGACGAACTGTCACCTGACTCCGCTTTAACCGCAATACCCCAAGGGTAATGTCCGACCCGTACTGACTTCGTCACTTTTAACTTATCCACATCGATTATCGATATATCATTACTCGCCCCATTGGTTGTATAGAGGCGTTTCATATCGGGCGAAAAGGCCAAATTCCAAACCCGCTGTCCCACTAATAAATATTTTTTGACTGTCATCGTTTTAATATCAACCACCGCCACACGATTAGCAGGCCCAAGGGCCACAAAAAGCAACTCGTTATTTGGGTGCGCTAAAACACCCACCGGCTGAATTAGCTCATCATTAACGCCTGCCACCTTAAAATGTAATTTTGCACTGACTTGCTTGCTTGATACATCAATACGAGATAATGAACCTGCAATTTCCGAACTCACAAACAGCCATTGACCATCAACAGAAAATTCTGCCGCTCTAGGCCGTGGGTCAACCAGCGTATTCTCTTTAACCTGCTGCTCTTGTGGATCAATCCAATGCACCATATTGGTTGTTTCTGAGGTATTTACAACCCATTGCCCATCTTGGCTTATCGCAATGCCTTCAGGCTCAACACCTACGGCAATTTCTGCAATGGCCGTTTTTTTCTGAAGATCAATCACCGTTACTTTGTTATCGTCTTCATTAGAAACATATAACCATAGCCCATTGGGGTGGATTTTGAATAACTCAGGGTCATCACCTGATGGTAAATGACCAACCACTTTTAAGGTGACGGCATCCAAAATCTGAATCGTATCATCATCACTTGCGGCAACGTACAGGTAAGCCTGGTCTTTACTAAAAGCAAGGCCACGGGGGCGTTGACCTAACGGCACGGTTTTCAAAAGTTTTCCGCTTTCACCATCAACAATGGCCAAAGCATTGTCCTTTTCTAAGGTGATATATAGCGTATCGGCAACACTTAATGTTGAGAAAAACATCAACAAGATAACAATATATTTATTCATCTATCGGTTCCTTGATCTATTCCATTAAAGGCGGCATGTTGATTCTGGCTCATCATACCCCAAGGTATCTAAATAGGTGCGGGGGTGTAAAAACTCTTTATGCGGTAACACCGAAACAATGGCCCTAGGCATAGCCAATAAAATAGGCTGACGCAACTGTTGATTCCATTGTCTAAACGTCAGCTTGACGCCTTTAAAGCCTGCCAAGCTAAATTGATCACTTAACATGAACTTTTTAACATCATCTAATTGCACACTATTGCTACGCGTCACCGCCTCTCCAATTGCTCTCACGGCTAACCATGCAGAGTAATCAATATCATTCATCCAACGGCCGGCTTGTTTATAAAACCGGTTCTGCATTTGCACCGCCCCCCATCGCTCATGTGTTCTATGCCAAGCAGTAGGCACTAAACCCTGAGTTCCAATAACGGGTCTGGGCCGCCATGTATTCATCGTTAAATATTCGCCAAACAAACCTTTTACATCAGCAACTAGCATTACATCGTAATCAGCCCCTTGGGTAAAAACCGGAATCTCTGCTTGTGCCGTCCGCCTTGCATCATGATCAAAGCTCCACGTTTTTTCTTCAACCAGTTTAATCCCAAAACGTGCTGCCGAACGCTTAATAGCTTTTGTAAAGCGAAGGTCTTCATGATCAGTGCCCTTCACTAAAAACCATTTTGTCCAACGTTTTTTAAGCATCAGCTGGGCGAGCGCATCGGCCTTCATTTCATCACTGGGAATAATATGGAATGTATTGGTACTACAACTTTCATTTCTCAACTCACCATCTGTTGAAGAAACATTAAACAGCAAAACATTATTCGCTTTAGCAATAACCGAGAGCTTTTTCAGTGTAACGGTTTGCACATCCGCGACAACATATTGATAACCGTCGGCTACTAACTGATTAAATTCAGATACAACATCTTCACCTACTAAGACATCAACACGTTTGAGTTCATAATGATGTCCTGTAAACATTCCCGTGGTATTGTTATCTTTGGTTGCTAAAATAGCGCCTTGCACACCTGCGTCCGATAGAACAGGATCAAGATTCGATAAGGCAGCTGGGTGCGACATTTTTTCGGTTAAAAAAGCCATATCGACAGCAAGATTATCCGCATAAACTGAGCTAGAAAAACAGGCTATTGAGCAAGCAATATAACCAATGAAGCGCAGAATTAATAAAATATGTCTCATGAGCCTTACTGTAGTATTTTTTAATTAACTGATAATAACGTATGCCATGTAAAGATAAACCCTTTCCGGTCATTTACTGAGCGCTGCTATTATTTGAATTAATAACCAGCCACCCATGCATTTAGAGTATAAAATAGCAGGCAAAAAAAAGGCGACCCATAAAGAGTCGCCAAAGAGGAGGAGAACATTATCACGTTGAACAACCTGAGAACAGAGTTGCAGTAACAATGTGAGTTCATATTATATTGCTCCGCAACACTTGTCAAGACCGTTTCTAATCTTTGCGTTAAAAAAACCTAACCTATTGAAATAGAAGAATAATTACATAGCTTATTTGGATTTAACTTAAGGACATAATGAATATTAAATACTCAACGGCAAACCCTGCTTTAGACGTTATTGAACGTCACCCAAAAACGGCCACACGCCGCCCTATCTTATTTATTCATGGGGCAAACATGTCTGCTTGGTGCTGGGATGAATACTTTATGCCTTTTTTTTCCGACCTAGGCCACCCTACCTACGCTGTTAACTTACGGGGACATGGAAAAAGTGAAGGAAGCGCGATGCTTGCTTCAAACAGCATTGCTGATTATGTTAATGATCTACAACGTGTTATTGATGAAATTGGAGAGCCGCCGATTCTTATTGGCCACTCACTGGGCGGGCTTATCATCCAAAAGTTTATAGAGAAAAAAACGGTTCCCGCCTGCATTCTCATGGCAACCGTTCCTGTTGATGGCCTAATACCGTCTATTGTAGACTTAGCGCTAAACCCTACTTTTTATATGCAAATGAACCTTAGCGAACTGGTAGGCACTTGGTTTTCGCCGGTCGATGTGACACGTAAGTCTGTATTTTCAGGGCATGTCAGTGATGACGTTGTTATTCGTTACTGCGCAGAAATGCAACAAGGATCTCCTAAGGCACTATTAGATACATTATGGCTCGGTTTACCAACCTATAAAAACCCATTTGATATCCCCATGTTAGCGCTCAGCGCTGATGAGGACACCTTTTTTAGGCCTGCACATATTAGAAAAACGGCAATAGCGTATAAAGCTGATTATATCAATATGAAAAAAACGGGGCATACCATGATGATAGATGTGCATTGGCGCGAAAGCGCAGAGGCCATTAATCATTGGTTAGAAGAAAAAAACCTATCTAGCCCCTTAACAAACCTTAACAATAATAAGGCTAACTAAGTAGCCTTATTATTGTTAGATCAGCATCACTGTGTTGTTAGCCTTCCTTTGCTCTTTTCAATCAGTGTATGAAGCTCTTTCAAAATAACAGACAGTTGTTCAATTTCCATTTCATTCTCTGCTTGGATCACAGTCACTAAGTGTAAATATCGCTCAATGTCGACATGGTTCTGCTCACACCAGTGCCCTACTCGACTTTGTACTGTTTGTTTTTTGGCCGAATACCTGAACAGTAACGATAACAATGCACGGACTTCTACATGCAGATCATCTCGTAAAGCCGAACGGGCTAGTGATTGCCAATAGTTTTGACGAGGGAGCTGACTCACTCTTTCGTACAACCAGTTCAACTTAAGCTCACCAATCATTGAGAAATAAACGGCTATTACATCATTCTTTTTTGCTTTCACAACACCATGAATAGCGATAATATCTAGGCAGATAAATTCTAAATCTAAACCGCTCATTTTAACGGCTAAAGACTCCGTTACACCGGCTGATTGATACTCCGCTTGACGATTTTTGACGCGTTCTTGGTCTTCATTAGGCGCAAAACTTATCATCTCTTTGCTCATAGACTTAATACTAGTAGAAAACTCACTAACAATTTCGTCAATGGATTCCACATGTGAGCGATTGCTATGTAACCAATACATCGTTCGTTCAACCAGCTTACGAACTTTCATTAACATCTCTATTTGAATATCAGCTGGCACCGCATTATCTAGTGACTCAATTGCTTCCCAAATAGCATTGACATTAAAAATATCACAAGCGATTTTATAGTTGCGCACCACCTCTTCAATGTTCGCCCCAGCCTCATCCCTCATTCGAAAAGCAAATGACGGCCCTAAGCGATTGACCATACTATTAACAATTTGATTGATAATAATTTCATCCCGCAACCGGTGATCTTCAATACAAGACACAAACTTACGACTTAAATTTGATGGGAAATAGGCCAATAAATCTTGCTTAAAGCCTTTATCTTGAATAACCGAAGAGCCCTGCATCAAGTCTTTTAATAACAGCTTCCCATATGCAAAAATAACCGCTAACTCAGGCCGGTACAACCCTTTACCTTTAGCCTTTCTCTCATCGATCTCTTCTTGATTAGGTAAAAACTCAACCGACCTGTCTAGCCGACCTTCTTGTGCGAGCTGGTTAATCAAACGAGCATGCACCTCTAACATATCAGCCGCTTGGCTTTCTACCATCGAAATAGCCTGTGTTTGTAAGTAATTATTTCGAAGCACCAATTCACCCACTTCATTGGTCATTTTAGCCAGCAAAACATTACGTTGCTTAGCGGTCATATCACCTTGCTCAATGATCTTATTGAGTAAGATTTTAATATTCACTTCATGATCTGAGCAATCTACGCCCGCCGCATTATCAATGGCATCTGTATTAATCCGCCCTATTGCAGCGTATTCAATCCTACCTAATTGAGTTAACCCTAAATTACCCCCCTCACCCATTACTTTACAGCGCAGCTCTGCCCCATTAACCCTTAGGGAATCATTCGCTCGGTCACCAACATCTGCATCGCTTTCAGTTTTAGATTTTACATATGTTCCAATGCCGCCATTCCAAAGTAAATCGACAGGCGCTTTTAGCATCGCCTGAATCAACTCATTAGGTGTGAGTGCTTTATCTTTAATATCTAAAACTTTCTGAACTTCCGGGGTTAATGTAATGGACTTATCGGCCCTTGAAAAAACACCTCCACCTTTTGAGATCAGTTTTTCATCATAATCAGCCCACGTTGAACGGGGTAGATTAAAGAGGCGTTCACGCTCTTTAAATGAAATATCTGTATCCGGATCTGGGTCTAAAAAAATATGCAGATGATTAAAAGCACCCACGAGGCGAATTTTTTCGGAGAGCAACATCCCATTGCCAAATACATCGCCTCCCATGTCACCAATTCCAACTACCTCAAAAGGCGTCGTTTGAATATCAACATCCATTTCCCTAAAGTGCCGCTTAACCGACTCCCATGCCCCTTTGGCGGTAATACCCATTTTTTTATGGTCATAACCAACCGACCCACCTGATGCAAATGCATCACCTAGCCAAAAATCATGCGCGATGGCTATATCATTAGCGATATCGGAAAAAGTTGCTGTTCCCTTATCAGCGGCAACAACTAGGTATGGATCATCATCGTCGTATCGAACGACATTCTTCGGCGCTATCACTTCCTCGCCTTTCAAATTATCGGTAATATCTAATAAAGCACCAATAAAAATACTGTAACAGGCCACCACCTCTTTCATCATCTCATCGCGTGTCAAACCATCGAGCGACCTTTTTACAATGAAGCCCCCTTTTGCTCCCGTTGGAACAATCACCGCATTTTTTGACATTTGCGCTTTCATTAAACCCAAAATTTCCGTTCTAAAATCCTCTTTTCGGTCTGACCAACGCAAGCCTCCACGTGCAACTGAACCACCTCTTAAATGCACACCTTCGACACGCGGGGAATAAACAAAAATTTCAAATTTAGGCCGCGGTGATGGCAGATCGGTAATGCTTTCGGGATTCAGTTTAAAGGTAATATAGGGCACACCCGCAGCATCAACACTCAACTGATAGTAATTAGTTCGTAGTGTAGATTGAATTAAATTCAAATAGCGGCGTAAAATTCGGTCTTCATCTAACGAAACGACCTTTTCAATTTCAGCGCAAATCTCTACTTCTTGCTGTTCAAGCTTCGCTGCTTTGGCTTTAATTGATGGATCAAACTTAAGCTGAAATAAGTCAACTAACTGCCCTGCAATAACTGGATTATCTTGTAACGTTTTTTCGACATAGGCTTGACTAAAGGTTAACCCCGCTTGGCGTAAATAAAAGTAATACGCCCGCAACAGCATAATTTTCTTCCAGTCAAGATTAGCCTTAATAACGAGTTGATTAAAACCATCATTCTCGACGTGCCCTTCCCATACTTTTTCAAAAACTGACTGGAAGTTTTCTTTAATATCTTCTACTTCCGGCAAATCAGCGTTATAAACCAAGCCAAAGTCGTGAATCCAATACGTTAATGCTGACCGTGCGTCAGATATTTCGAAGGGACGTTCATCAAAAACAGTCACACCCATATTTTCTAAAACTGGTAGTGTTTGTGACAAGGGTGCTGGCACATCTTTATTGATTAATTTAAATTGCAGCCCCTTACCATGTGACTCAAGCGGCTGATACAAAGACATCTGGATACATTGCTTCGTACTGGTCTGCAACAGCTCTGATTTTTCTATATCAGCCACTGCAAACCTAGCAGGGTAATTATCCTTGTAGGCCGATGAAAAACCCTCCCCATACCGATTGTATAGTTCCATTCCTACGGTTTCACCATGTTGATGAATTAACGCTGACAATAAATCATCTTTCCAATCCCTGAGAATTTCTACTATTTCACTTTCAACTTCACACGCATCAAACTCGCCCTTCCAATCGCTACGGGTATGCACCATAAAATGAACACGGGCAAAAATAGATTCACTAAACTGAACATTAAAGTCAACATTATCTGTCTGCAGCTTATTTTTGATAACCTGCTCCATCTTCTTCCTGACTCCTGTGTTATAGCGATCCCTTGGTACGTAGACGAGCATAGAAACAAATTGTCCATAGGTATCTGTTCTTGCAAAAAGGCGAATTCGTTGGCGCTCTCTTAATTTCAGCACCCCCAAGGCTAAAGCCAACAACTCATTAGCATTCGAATGAAATAACTCATCTCGTGGTAAGCCTTCCAATACATTCATTAACGATTTACCGCTATGACTGTTTTCTTTGAAGTTCGACTTAGCAAATACCTTACTTACTTTTTTACGAATCAGTGGTAATTCGCCTATCCGGACGAGATAAGCTGCTGAAGTATACAAGCCCAAAAAGCGGTACTCGCCTACCACTTCACCCTTAGCATTGAATTTTTTCACGCCGACATAATCCATATAAGCTGGACGGTGAATAATCGATTCTGTCGTTGCTTTAGTCACAATTAATGGGCTTGGCTCACTCATAAAGCTACAGGCTGCGTCGGTCATTGGTATCACATCAGCGTGCGGAATAGTCGCCAATTCATCTCTTAAAATACCGTGACCTGTGCCTTCTATAATTTTAAAGCCATCAGACCCTTTTCCTTTGACTAACTCATACTCACGACAACCGAGAAACAAAAAATTCTCATCGGCGAGCCAATTCAAAAATGCTATTGTTTCGCCAATATCTTGGTTTTTATCCTTTGGTGGGTGCTCTTTCAATGTAGCAACGGAGGCCTGCAACATAGTCACACACGCTCTCCAGTCCTCTGTTACAGCTGCATTATAGTTCAGTACTTTCGTTATTTGATCTGATAATAATTCAAGCGCTAACCCATCATCAGGCTGGCGGTCGACTTCTAAACGTATCAATGCCTCATTGGTTGCGTGGCCGTTATCTTTTGACTGTTGCCGAACCCCATTTTCATCCCGCAGAATGCTGATAACTGGGTGAACAACTAGGTGACACGTTAAACCACTTGCATTCAAGTTCATTGTTAACGAACTCAATAGAAAGGACCTATCCGCCGTTACTATTTCTATAACGCTATAAGGTGATTCCCATCCATGTGTTTCAAAGTTAGGGTTATAGACATTCACCCTAGACTCTTTGACCTGTCTTGTCTGAGCTAAATTCCAATGTGCGATAGCGGCACCATAAAGGTCTTCTAGCTCTCTTTCAAAAAGATCCTCCGATGCAACATCATGATAATATTCTTGGATAAATGCATTGATCATTGACGCTTCTGTTTTTTCAAAGCGGTTATTAATGATTTTTTCTAGCTGAGTAAAAATTTGTTCTTTTTCTTTTGCTTCAACCACTATTGAAAATCTCCATGTTTATCTATTAAAACAGTATAGGAGATATTCTTAATTTTGCTCACCCTACCAGTAAACCGATCTGTGCAAATCACTCATATAGGATTAGTAGCCAAAAAGTCCCGTTGTTATGCTTTTATCCTAAGCGTATAGCTCAACAACGAAATATATCGAAGAGATGATGGCTGTCACCTTTCATATTTCAAGTAACACAAACCAGTTGTTAGCCAAACGATTAAACAGGAAGGAAGTAAATTTGCTTAATCTTAGCTAGCCTTACCTTGCTTCTTAATAAAACTGTCTAATAGTTGTAAACTGGTTTGCTCAAACGCTATGAATTTCAAATTAAAACTATATGCATTTTCGGCTAAACGATAGCTATTTTGAATACCGCAGGTAACCATTATGGTTGTATTATCTAAAGTCAGACGCACAGATAATCGCATAGACGGTTCATGGTTTAATTGATAACCCATCGGCAATATCTCTTGTGCCGTTATTCGATCACACGTCATGCCTATTCCACCCAAGGAGATATTCTCAGCACACGCTTGCAATTTAAGTCGACTCGCTGTTTCTAGTTCAATTTCTTGCTGGTAGTTAACCCGTCGGTATTTACGTTCGTATACTTGCATAGTGTGTCTTTCAGCTCGTTAAACAGCTTGTTATATGAGCTAGGAATTATCATTTTCCCTAACTCTACCACGAATCTTGCCCACTACAACCCCACAAGTCCATACTGGCGCATTAAACATCAACCTAGCTTATATTATTAAGTTCTCATTTCTAATGTTATTCATTATTCACTCGCCTTCAAGCGGGGTAACCTTCATCATAATAAAGCCACTCTCTACAAACCCTTTATAAAATCAAGCTTTTCACTTGCTCACTAGGCACCTCAACGTTACCATTAATTTTTCGACCTAAACCGTTACTAACTTGAAAACACACCTCTTATTCATCCTTGCACTAAACTTCACCTTGAATTTCTCTGCTCATGCAAGTGACCCCTTACGGCTTGCCACCACAACGAGTACTGAAAATTCTGGCCTGTTAGCTGAACTCTTACCCGCTTTTACGAAAAAAACCGGCATAAAGGTGGATGTTATCGCTGTCGGAACAGGCAAAGCACTTCAACTTGCTAGACATGGTGATACTGATATCGTCATGGTCCACGCCAGACAAGCCGAAGATATTTTTATTGCTGAAGGCTTCGGTGTTAATCGACGCGATGTGATGGAAAATGATTTTATTATTGTTGGCCCACCTGACGATCCTGCTAATATCCAATCTGATAAAAAAACGCTCATCGCGCTTAAAAGAATTGCCGACAAAAAGGCCTCCTTTATTTCTCGTGGCGACCATTCTGGTACCTATAAAAAAGAGCGCGCTATTTGGAAGCATGCTGAAATAAGCCCTCTTGGCAACTGGTATAAAGAGGCAGGACAAGGCATGGGCAAGGTGTTATTAATGGCCAGTGAGTTAGGCGCCTATACCTTAACTGACAGAGGCACTTGGCTCGCCTATAAAGATAGGCTGTCACTCAAGGTGCTTAATGAGGGTGGTGTTTTATTAAAAAACCCCTATGGCATTATTGCCGTTAATCCTGCGCTGCATAAAGACATTCAGTACTTAAAAGCGATGTCACTGATCGCTTGGATAACATCACCTCAGGGACAACAATTGATTGATGCGTTTCAAAAAAATGGGCAACGACTATTTTATCCAACCGCCATTCAGGATGTGATAGCCGATGAATGACCTTAGTCAGGCCAGCCTTAATGCTTTTCAGTTATTATTCAGTGGGAATGATGATCTCTGGGAAGTGATATCATTATCATTTGGTGTCTCTTTTTCAGCCATATTAATAGCCACTCCCTTTGCGCTAGTTATTGCTTTTATTCTCGCTTTTTTCCAGTTTCCTTTTCGCCGGACACTCATTTCTCTGTTCAACACCTTTATGTCAGTTCCTGCCGTTATTATCGGTTTAACCTTATATCTCATCTTATCGCGCAGTGGCCCACTGGGTGACTTAAGGCTCTTATTTACTAGCAAAGCGATGGTTATTGGCCAGATAATGCTGAGCTTCCCATTGCTGGTTGCTATGGCTCATGCCTCTTTTCAATCCGCTGATCGACGCGCTTGGGAAACGGCTATCACCTTAGGTGCAGCGCCATCGAGAGCCTTTTTCACCCTAATGTACGAGGTTCGCTTTGGTTTAATAGCCGCCATCGTTGCCGGTTTTGGTCGTGTCGTGGCTGAAATTGGCTGCTCAATGATGGTGGGCGGAAACATCCTCCATTCAACACGTAACATTCCCACCGCCATTGCCCTAGAAACGAGTAAAGGCGAGTTTGCACAAGGCATTGCCTTAGGCATGGTTTTACTCGTGCTATCGTTAAGTTTAAATGCAGGTGTTTCCATTTTTCAAGGCAAAGGCGAATTACAAGCATGAGTAGCTTAATTGACTATAAAAATATCAGTATTTTTTTATCTGGGCATTCAGTTTTAAATATTGACCATCTAGCGGTACCCGCTCACCAGTGCACGTTATTAACAGGCAAAAATGGCTCAGGCAAAACCACTCTATTAAAAATAATGAGTGGTTTATTAAAGCCTAATTCGTGCACGGTTCATTACCAAGGTTTAGACCTACCCTGGAAGCAAGCAAAACCGTATATTCAAAAAGATATTATCTATTTACACCAGCAACCTTATTTATTTGACGCCAGCGTTGCCGACAATATAGCTTATGGCCTCTACCGAGCAGGTGAAAGCAAATCGGCTGCCCACCATAAAGTGATGCAAGCACTGGACTGGGCCAACCTGACACATCTCGCACACCGCTCAGCAAAACAATTATCTGGAGGGGAGAAGCAACGAGTTGCTGTCACACGCGCGCGCATTTTATCCCCTCGATTATTATTACTCGATGAACCAACCGCTAGCATGGACAGCGATGCTAAACAGCAAACATGTCTACTCTTACAACGACTCAAATCCGAAGGTGTTAGCATTATGCTCAGCAGTCATGAAACACATATCATTGAGCATATCGCCGATCGCCATTTGCATTTAGAAAATGGGAGTCTAAAGCATATTAAGCAGGCAACCACCTCAGGCAAAGTTACTTCGTTAAACACCATCAAGAACACTCCATAATGATGAATACTATAAACACTCAAAGCAGTTGTGCAGATGATAATGAGCAAGACACACTCAGCGTAGAACATGCTTTACAAAGTATGTTAGCAAACATCTCCGAGCAAGCAGCTAGTGAAAAAATCCATTTAACCGATGCGGTTGATCGAACATTAGCCGACTCTATTACTTCATCCATTAACGTCCCTTCACACCGTAATTCAGCCGTGGATGGCTACGCAATATTCCAAGCCGACTTGCCGGCAAACGGCGACATTGCAACACTCAACATAGTTGGTCAAGTTGTCGCAGGTCACGCCTATGAGGGAGACATACAACAGGGTCAGTGCATTCAAATAATGACCGGCGCACAAATGCCGCTTTTAACCGATACCGTCATCATGCAAGAGCATGTTGAAGTGCATGGAAACAGTATTCATATCGACGACCGGCATAATCCAGGCCAAAATGTTCGTCAAGCGGGTGAAGATATTCAACAAGGTCAAGTCGTCTTACAAGCTGGTATTAAGTTAACGCCACCACAAATTGGTTTAATTGCTTCGCTAGGAATATCGGAGGTTTGCGTGAAAACGCCCTTAGTTGCTGCTGTTTTTTCAACCGGCGACGAAGTACTAAATATTGGTGAAACCCCTCGCAAAGGCTGTATTTACGACAGCAATCGTTACAGCTTAATAGCCGCACTTAAAAAAATTGGTTGTAAGGTTCTTGACATGGGTATTATCGCTGATGACCCTGATAAATTACGCGATGCATTCGAACTGGCTTCTAAGCATTCACATGTTATTTTTACCTCCGGCGGTGTATCCGTTGGTGAGGCCGATTACACCAAGCAAGTTCTTTCGGAAACAGGTGCTATAAACTTTTGGAAAGTGGCCATGAAACCCGGTCGACCTGTCGCTTTTGGCAAAATAGGTGATTCGACCTTCTTTGGTTTACCCGGAAATCCAGTTGCCGTCATGGTCACCTTTTATCAATTTGCCTTACCTTGCTTACAAAAGATGATGGGCTTAACATCCCCATTAATAGCGCCCATTATTGATGCCAAATGCACACACTCAATTCGCAAAATTGCAGGCCGTACTGAGTTTCAGCGTGGCATCCTATCGAAAGGAAACGGCGATGAATGGGAGGTTTGTACTACAGGCCAACAAGGCTCTGGTATTTTACGCTCCATGAGTGATGCAAATTCATTTATTATTCTCGAACATAATCGCTCATCTATTTCTGAGGGAGAGTCAGTTTCCGTTCAACCCTTTTCATCGCTCTTTTAATCACCAGTAAATGAAATACCAGCCACACTTGGTTGAATAGCTTAACGCTCTTTGATTAGTAACTGACTTGGGTGAATGGCATTAAGAGACCAAAATTTACCCCACTTTCTTGGCCACCCGCGAATTTCAATATGTTTCCCTCGATAATAAGTAACCGCCGGAAAATACTGCCTATTTTTTTCAGCAATCCAAATATACACCTCATCACTTAACCAAAGTTTAGCGCCTTTCTCTAAAACACTCACCCTTTTAACTGTCGAAGAGAATCGTCCCCATTTTTTTATTCGTTCCTCAGGTATTTGCGTCGCAAGCTGAAGCCGATAAAGCTTTGCCGACCAAACCCCTGTTCCGGCTTTTTCGGCCGTAGATTGAGCGTCTATTAGTTGCGAGCTATACCTAAGATTTGGTGGGTGTATATTTAAAAACACCTTGCCATTACGAAGCAAATCCTTGTTAATATGCTCTCCACTTTTTAAAAAAACATGGGCTAAGGTGCGCCCATAATGATCTTTATCCTCGGCATCTTTTTCAATAACAACAAACCTATTCAGCACCCGTGTTTTTAAAAACTTCTTCGCTGCTAAGGCACCTGCATCATTAAGCGCACCTTTATACCCCAGTTCTGGTGCATTAACGCCCAATAGCCGAACCTTCTCTCCGCTCAACAACACAATAGTATCGCCATCAATCACTCTAACGACTTTACTTAATGAGTTGGCACCGGAAGTAGAGCAGCCTACAACAACTAGTAACGTCGTGATTAAGACGCCACTTTGAAATCTTCTTATGCCCAACACTATTGTAAGTAATTGTTTTTTAATTTGATCAATTAACATATCTCAGCGTCCATTAGCTTATAATTAAGATTATTACAGAATCATCCAGACGAATTTATTAAATACAATAATAACAGGTAGATTTACGTTGTACTTACGCATACAAGACAGACTTAAAAAACTAATCAACAAGCAACAAAGCGATTCACTTTGTGGTGGCTTAAAAGGCATTGAAAAAGAAAGTTTACGCGTAAACCCGCAAGGTAAAATCGCGCAAACTCCACACCCGAAGGAACTCGGCTCAGCACTTACAAACCCCTACATTACCACTGATTACTCAGAGGCACTGTTAGAGTTTATTACACCGCCTTTTAAGCAAGCAGCTGAGGCGCTAAACTTTATGGAAACCATCCATTCGTTTACCTACCAGCACTTAGGTAACGAAATGCTCTGGGGTACCAGCATGCCCTGTATTGTCAATGGTGACATGAGCATTCCAATCGCAAACTACGGCCACTCCAATAGCGGCCAAATGAAGCACATCTATCGCATTGGTTTATGGCATCGGTATGGTCGAAGCATGCAAGCAATTGCTGGCATACACTTTAATTATTCTTTACCAGAAAAGTTTTGGCCTATCTATCAGTCGATAGAACAAGATACACAAAGCAAACAAGATTTCATTTCGCAGTCATATATGGATATGACACGCAACTTACATCGTTATGGCTGGTTAATCCTCTATCTATTTGGGGCCTCACCTGCCATCTGCAAGTCGTTTGTTAAAGGTCAGGAACACTGTTTCGATGAGTTTGATGCTGGCACGCTTTATAAGCCTTACTGCACGTCACTGCGAATGAGTGATATTGGTTATAAAAATGATAGTCAATCGGATATCAATATTTCATATAACAACTTAAATGACTATGTCAGTCGTCTTCTCGCTGCAACTCAGATACCTTTTCCAGAATACGAGGCACTTGGTGTTAAAGATGAAAACGGCGAATATAAACAGCTTAATGCCAATATTTTACAGATTGAAAATGAGTACTACAGCAATGTCCGACCTAAACAGATAACCAAGCCTGGTGAACGCCCCAGCGAAGCATTAAAGAAACGCGGCGTCCGTTATGTTGAATTACGATCAGTCGACCTAAACCCATTTGATCCAGTCGGCATGAGCGAGCAACAATTACATTTTCTAGAAGCCTTTATGATTTTTTGCCTGTTAGCAGACAGCCCGCCCCTATCCGTTGATGATAAAGCCAGTGTTGATAAAAACCTAACCTTAGTCGCTACAGAAGGGCGTAAACCAAACTTACAACTCAGTCGTCAAAATGAAT
Source organism: uncultured Cycloclasticus sp. (assembly GCA_913057515.1). Classification (GTDB taxonomy): domain Bacteria; phylum Pseudomonadota; class Gammaproteobacteria; order Methylococcales; family Cycloclasticaceae; genus Cycloclasticus. The sequence continues at coordinate 70,403 of CAJXOJ010000008.1, forward strand.
CTATCAGCTTGAAGAACTGGGGCTTAGAAATATGCAATGAAATGACTGAGCTTTGTAATATTCTGGATGCTGATGACCCCACGAAACCATACACCTCCTCATTAGCTCATCAAATTGATAAGTTAAATAATGTGGAGCTTACCCCCTCAGCTAGGGTATTGAATTCAATGATAGAGCAGCAACTGCCTTTCTTTAAATTTGCTCTGCATCAAGCCAATAAGCACCATGAATACTTTAACAAGCAGACGCTAACAAACGAACAACGTAGCTGCTTAGAACAGGCAAGTCTCGATTCAATAAAAGAACAACACAATATTGAAAATAACGACACGTTGACACTTGAGCAGTTTTTAGCAGAGTACTTTTCTCAGGATTAGCAAATCATCTATCTAACTAATAAGCAATTCAGATCACGTTTAAACACCATTGCTTCTATTGATATCTCGATTTAGAATTCTTGAATCTAATTATGTTTGTTACACTCTCCTTTAAATTAAATTTGATGATAGACATGACTAATCAAACACTTCAGCAGCAGCTTGAAAATAAACAACCGCGTGAAATACTTAAAACCATCTATTCTAGTGTTAATAACCTAGCTATTTCATTTAGTGGCGCTGAGGATGTTGTTCTCATCGATATGGCATGTAAACTCGGTTTAAAACCCAATGTATTCACTCTGGATACAGGGCGGCTTCACCCAGAAACTTATCAGTTTATTGAAGCGGTTATGCAGCACTATCAGATCAAGATAACCGTGTTATCCCCCAACCAAACCGCCTTACAGAATCTTACAACTGAAAAAGGTTTGTACAGTTTTTACCAAGATGGTCATAAAGAATGTTGCGGCATCAGGAAGGTAGAACCGTTAAAACGACACTTAGCTACCCTATCTGGTTGGATAACTGGGCAACGTAGGGATCAAAGCAAAGCGACTCGGGACAGTCTGCCGATCGTAGAAATTGATTCCTCATTTAGCGGCAAAGATAGCGAACTATTGAAATTTAATCCGTTATGTCACTGGACATCTGAACAAGTCTGGTCATATATCCGCGCACTAGAAGTCCCTTTTAATCCTCTACATAATAAAGGCTTTGTCAGCATAGGCTGTGAACCATGCACTCGGCCAACATTGCCGCACCAAGATCCAAGAGAAGGTCGTTGGTGGTGGGAAGAAGCTGAAAGTAAGGAATGCGGGCTTCACTCAAGTTTAAGTAAACCGAGTTAACCTAAACATTAATAATGTGGCAAATTGATATCATCAAATAGTGAATTAATAGCCGTTTGTTCTTTTAACTCCAACGCTTTATTAATTATTTCACTGCTTAAATGAGGTGCAAATAATTTAATAAAATCATACATATAACCACGTAAAAATGTATCTTTTCTGATGCCTATCTTGGTAATGCTTTTACCAAATAAATGGCCCGCATCGATAGCGACCAAGTCTTGATCAATATTTTTGTCATACGCCATACGAGCAACAATACCGACCCCCAAACCGAGCCGAACATAAGTCTTAATAACGTCGGCATCCACAGCTGTAAGCGCAACATCAGGGTTTAGGCTTTCTTCTCTAAATGCATCATCAAGCTTTGAACGCCCAGTAAAGCCAAACACATAGGTAATCAATGGGTAACGCGCAACATCATTCAAAGACAAACTAGACATCTTGCTCAGTTCGTGACCTTTAGGAACCAAAATACACCGATCCCAAGAATAACAAGGTAGCATGATTAGATTTTCAAATAGTTCAATTGCCTCAGTCGCAATAGCGATATCAACTTTACCTTGCGCAACCATTTCAGAAATCTGGATCGGCGTGCCCTGTTGAATATCCAGAGTAACATTCGGCTTAGCTTGCATAAACTCTTTAATAATTGGTGGCAGAGCATAACGTGCTTGGGTATGAGTCGTTGCAATGGATAATGACCCCTTACTTTCATCACGATACTCTTTTGCAATGTTTTTTATGTTTTCTGCTTGCATTAACATTTGACCCGCAATGGCAATTATTTTTTCACCAGCAGGCGTCATATCAGTAAGGTGTTTACCGTTTCGTGTGAAGATTGGAATACCCAATTCATCTTCTAAAATACGGATCTGTTTACTTATTCCTGGTTGAGATGTATAAATATTCTCAGCAGTAGCCGATACATTTAAATTGTTTTTTGAAACTTCCCATATGTACCGTAATTGCTGTAATTTCATAAACTCTTATCTTATTTTGTTATAAATATAGAAATATATATTCCTTTTCATTATAAGGAAAAAAGATTACATTACAATCATTCTCCTTAATGTGGTTTCTCCATTGGATCTTTTATACATATTAGCAGGTGCAGTAGTAGGCTTCATAATTGGTCTAACAGGTGTCGGTGGTGGCTCCCTCATGACACCATTATTAGTACTTGGTTTCAATGTACAACCAGCCATAGCTGTTGGAACTGATCTGCTATATGCAGCTATAACTAAAGCAAGTGGCGTATGGTCTCATCAAAAACTTAAAAATATTAACTGGCAAATAGTTAAGAACCTAAGCCTAGGCAGTATTCCAGGCTCAATCATCTGTATATATGTGATTAAAAGGTTTGAAATATCAGGCGAAGTATTCGAACACCTCATCTCAATAACCCTAGGTTTCATGCTAATTTTGACCTCAGTTGTCATTCTATTTAAAGAAACCATTAGCAATCGTTTTAAGAAACCAGCTGGTTACAGCCCAAGCCCTCTCATCATCATAAGTCTAGGTGTCATACTAGGTGTATTAGTGACTCTTTCATCTGTCGGCGCTGGAGCCATAGGAGGCGCGATATTACTTCTCCTCTACCCAACACTTAGAACAAGAACTATCGTAGGAACTGACATAGCTCACGCTGTCCCATTAACTGCAGTCGCGGGACTCGGGCATTTACAGTTGGGAAATATTGATTTGTCTTTACTGGTTAGTTTAATCATCGGTTCACTGCCCGCTATTTACTTCGGGACCATCGTCGGAGAAAAAATTCCAGAAAAGACATTAAAATATATTGTAGCCAGTATTTTATTAGTCATTGGCATCAAATTTGCCATCTAAAGAAAAACAATATCCCAATTAAATCTATAATCCATGCTGTGGATGCTTATAGAAATTGCATATAATAGAAACAGTAAATTAATCAACAAGGAATATAAAATGACATTTGTAGTAACCGAAGCTTGTATCAAATGTAAATACACAGATTGCGTAGACGTTTGCCCGGTAGATTGCTTCCATGAAGGACCCAATTTTTTAGTCATCGACCCAGATGAATGCATTGATTGTACATTATGCGAACCTGAATGCCCTGTTGAAGCAATATATTCAGAAGATGAACTACCAGAAGGTCAAGAAGCCTTTATTCAACTAAATGCTGAATTGTCACTTGAATGGCCAGTTATTACTGATGTTAAAGATGCTCCTGAAGACGCAGATGAGTGGGCCAAAAAAGATAATAAGATAGATTATTTAGAGCGTTAATAATAAAAAACAATTAAACATAAAAAAAACCGGGTTAAACCCGGTTTTTTTTATGTTAAGAGTAAGAAGTTATTCTTCTGATGTTACTTCCGACTGACGATCAACAAGTTCTACAATAGCCATTGGCGCAGCATCACCTGTTCTAAACCCACATTTAAGTATACGAAGGTAACCACCAGGGCGATCTTTATACTGAGGTGCAATGTCGTTAAATAGTTTAGTAACACTATCACGATCCCTTAAACGAGCAAAAATAAGACGTCTCTTAGCGACTGAATCAATTTTTGAAGCTGTAATAAGAGGCTCAACAAAACGACGCAATTCCTTTGCCTTAGGTAGTGTTGTACGAATTACTTCGTGACCAATTAATGAATTTGCCATATTTTTAAACATGGCTTTACGATGACTGCTATTACGATTTAGCTGTCTTCCTGATTTACGATGACGCATAGTTAAATCCTTAAATTAAATTGAAGATACAGCTCTATCACTAGTAATTAAACTAGATGGAGGCCAATTTTCAAGACGAATACCTAAAGACATACCTTTTGAAGCAAGTACATCTTTAATTTCTGTTAATGACTTTTTACCAAGGTTAGGTGCTTTAAGAAGCTCAACTTCAGTTCGTTGAATCAAGTCACCTATATAGAATATTTGCTCAGCTTTTAAACAATTAGCTGAACGTACTGTTAACTCAAGATCATCAACAGGACGTAAAAGAATCGGATCAAACTCAGGTTCTTTTGGCTCTTCTGGAACATCAACAATGTCTTTAAGATCAACAAACACTGCAATATGATGATGTAGAATTGTTGCTGCAGCTCTGATAGTCTCTTCGGGGTCAATAGTACCGTTAGTTTCAAGCTCAATAATGAGTTTATCTAAGTTAGTACGTTGCTCAACACGAGCTGTATCAACATTGTAAGATATACGTTTTATTGGGCTAAATGATGCATCTAATAACAAGGTTCCAATAGGAAGGTCTTCATCATTTTGCTTTCTAGAAACAGCAGTCTGGTAACCTGAACCTCTTTCAACTTTGATAGACATTGAAATTTTGCCGTTTGCAGTTAAGTTTGCAATGACTAAATCAGGGTTAACTATTTCGACGTCATGATCAATTTGAATGTCAGCTGCAGTAACTTGGCCTTCACCGGATTTTTCAAGCGTTAAGATAGCTTCATCTTTTGCATTTAAGGTTACAGCAAGATTTTTAAGGTTAAGCATGATGTCAATAACATCTTCTTGAACACCATCGATAGTCGTATATTCATGCAACACACCATCAATTTTTATTTCTGTAACAGCGCAACCAGATATAGAAGACAACAAAACACGTCTTAGTGCATTACCAAGAGTGTGTCCATAACCACGCTCCATTGGTTCAATGGTAACTTTTGAACAGGTAGGAGAGATAGATTGAACTCCTGTAACTTTAGGCTGTAAAAAACCTGAAAGTAAATTTTGCATTATATTTCCTCTTAAAAGATTACTTAGAGTACAACTCAACAACTAGAGATTCATTAATTTCAGCAGGTAAATCAGATCTCTCAGGTTTCACCTTAAAAATACCTCTCATCTTCTTAATATCAAGCTCAATCCATTCAGGAATACCACGTTGCTCTACAAATTCTAATGCAGATTTTATGCGGTTTTGATTTTTAGCGCCTTCTTTAACTTCGACAACATCTTCAGCTATTACTTGATAAGATGGGATATTAACGCGGATACCATTTACAACAATTCCGTTGTGTCTAACTAATTGCCTAGCTTCTGAGCGAGAAGAAGCAAAACCCATACGATATACAACATTGTCTAAGCGGCATTCAAGAAGCTGTAATAAGTTTTCCCCAGTCGAACCTTTAATCCGAGCAGCTTCTCCATAATAACTACGGAATTGCTTTTCTAGAACTCCATAAATACGACGTAATTTTTGCTTTTCACGTAGCTGTAAAGCATAGTCAGAAAGACGTGTACGGCGTTGACCATGCTGTCCCGGAGGGTAAGCACGTTTTTCCATTGCACATTTAGCGGTGTAACACTTCTCACCTTTAAGAAAAAGTTTTTCGCCTTCACGACGACATAAACGACATTTTGAATCAGTATATTTAGCCATAATAATTTCCTAGTTATACACGTCGTTTCTTAGGTGGACGACAACCATTGTGAGGAATAGGTGTCACATCTTCTATAAAAGTAATGTTAAAACCAATGTTGTTAAGAGCACGTACTGCAGACTCACGACCAGGACCTGGACCTTTAATTTTCACTTCAAGATTTTTCATTCCAAAATCTTTAGCCACTTCACCAGCACGTTCAGCAGCAACCTGAGCTGCAAATGGAGTACTTTTACGTGATCCTCTAAATCCAGAACCACCGGCTGTTGCCCAAGAAAGTGCATTACCTTTACGGTCTGTGATAGTTACAATAGTGTTATTAAACGTGGCATGGACGTGAACGATCCCGTCAACAACACTTTTCTTAACTTTCTTTTTACTACGACTTGGTTTAGCCATACTTCAAATATCCTTTAATTAAATCTTATTTTCTGATTGGTTTACGAGGACCTTTACGGGTTCTAGCATTGGTTTTCGTACGTTGACCACGGACAGGTAAGCTCCTACGATGACGTATTCCTCTAAAGCAACCTAGATCTAACAGGCGCTTAATATTCATAGAAACTTCTCGGCGTAAATCACCTTCAATTAAGTATTTCCCAACTTCCACACGAATGAGTTCCAATTGCTCTTCAGATAGTTCTCGTACTTTAGTTGTTGTATCTATTTCAGCTGCTGCACAAATAGCTTTTGATCTTGTTAGACCAACGCCATAAATTGAAGTAAGTGAAATAACAATGTGCTTATTATCAGGTATATTAATACCAGCAATACGTGCCATTAAGTCTCTCCGTTATTTAAGCCAGTAGAAAACCGGCAATTTTAATCTTTATTGTGAATAACTACAAGCTAAGAATTAGCCTTGACGTTGTTTATGTCGACCATCTTTACAAATAATACGTACAACCCTGTTACGTCTTACTACTTTACAGTTACGACAAATCTTTTTAACTGATGCTCTAACTTTCATATTTTTACTCCGAATAATACCTTAAGTTATTTATTTTTAAGGTTTGCTTTTTTCATTAAACCTTCATATTGCTGAGACATAAGATGAGATTGCATTTGAGCAATAAAATCCATAACGACAACAACGATAATTAATAGTGATGTTCCACCAAAATAAAATGGTACATTCCAATAAACAATTAGGAATTCAGGTAAAAGACAAACAGCTGTAATATACATCGCGCCTAACAATGTTAATTTTGTAATAACCGCGTCAATATATTTAGTTGTTTGTTCACCAGGTCTTATTCCTGGAATAAATGCACCAGATTTCTTTAAGTTGTCCGACGTATCTCTAGAGTTAAAAACCAACGCTGTATAGAAGAAGCAAAAGAAAATAATTGCTGCAGCATACAGTAATACATAAATGGGTTGCCCAGGAGATAGCATACTAGATAGGTCTTGAAGCCAAGCCATACCTTCATTATTACCAAACCAGCCCGCTATAGTTGATGGAAATAAAATAATACTGGAAGCAAAAATTGGTGGAATAACACCTGCCATATTTAACTTTAATGGCAAGAAACTTGATTGCCCAGCCATCATTTTATTGCCTTGTTGCCTTTTTGCATAGTTAATTGTAATTCGACGTTGTGCACGCTCAACAAAGATCACAAAAGCAGTAACACCGATAGCTAATAAGAACAGTATAATAACCATGAATGCATTCATTTCACCAGTTCTAACTAACTCAAGCGTTCCGCCAATTGCAGAAGGTAGGCCAGCTACAATTCCACCAAAAATAATTATAGAAATACCGTTTCCAATACCTCTTTCCGTAACCTGCTCACCTAGCCACATTAAAAACAAAGTACCACTAACCAGCGTAACGACAGCAGTGAACATAAAAGCAAGCCCAGGGTTAAAAACAACGGGCAAACCACCCGCAGATTGACTTTGTATTGCAGTTGCTACACCAATTGCCTGAAAGGTAGCTAATACCACTGTAAAATAACGAGTATATTGTGTTATTTTTCTTTTACCCGACTCACCTTCTTTTTTTAATTGCTCAAACTTAGGAACAACAGAGGTCATCAGTTGAATAATAATGGATGCTGAAATGTACGGCATAATGCCTAACGCAAATATACTTAACCTCTTAAGAGCACCACCAGAAAACATATTAAACATATCTAGGATCGTACCAGCCTGTTGCTCAAACATCATTGCAAGTGCTTTAGGGTCAATACCAGGAACAGGTACATGCGCACCTACTCTAAATACAAATAAGGCACCTAGAACAAATAAAAGCCTTTTACGTAACTCAGGTAAATTACTTAAACCACCACTAGAACCAGTAGCTGAAGATCCCAGTACAGACATAATTAGACTAAACTTCCGCCAGCAGACTCAATCGCCTTTGCTGCACCAGCTGTTGCAACAATACCCTTAAGGTTAACCGGTGACTTTATTTCACCAGAAAGAATGACTTTCACTCTCTTTGTAAACTCAGGAACAATATTAGCCGCAATTAAAACATCAATTGTAATATCTTCAGAAGATAGACCACATAATTCGTTAAGCCTTACTTCTGCTGTTAGGCGTTTTTTTGCAGATGTAAACCCAACTTTGGGTAATCTACGCTGAATAGGCATTTGCCCACCTTCAAAACCAATTTTAGGCATACCACCTGAACGTGACTTTTGGCCCTTATGTCCACGACCACAAGTTTTACCAAGACCCGATCCAATTCCACGTCCAACACGTTTTGCAACTTTTGTACTACCAGCAGCTGGCTTAATTGTATTTAATAACATATTAACTCTCTTCTACCTGAAGCATGTAATGAACTTTATTAATCATTCCTCTATTTTCAGGAGTATCAATAACTTCAACGGTTTGATTGATTTTTCGTAGTCCTAATCCTGCAATGCATGCTTTATGCGATGCTAGACGACCATTTTTACTACGAATCATTTTTACTTTAATTGTTTTAGCACTCATTGTTTTACCCAATAATATCAGCGACAGATTTACCACGTTTCATCGCAACAAGTTCTGCATTTGTCATATCAGACAAACCTTTGATTGTTGCTCTAACAACGTTAGCAGGGTTGTTACTGCCAACACATTTTGCAAGCACATCATGAACACCTACTACATCAAATACTGCTCGCATAGCACCTCCAGCAATAATACCGGTACCCTCTGATGCTGGTTTCATAAAAATCTCAGCCGCACCATACTTAGAGGTGATTGGGTACTGCAGTGTGTTACCACTTAAATTTACAGTAACCATATTTTTACGCGCTTGCTCCATCGCTTTCTGTATTGCTACTGGAACCTCACGAGCTTTACTAATACCAAAGCCAACTCGACCTTTACCATCGCCTACTACAGTAAGCGCAGAAAATCTAAATTGACGACCACCTTTAACTACTTTAGAAATTCGTCTAACAGTAATTAATTTTTCTTGTAAGTCGTCTTGTTGATTATTTTGTCCTGGTTGTGATGCCATAATTGCCTCTAAAATTCCAATCCATTTTCGCGAGCAGCATCTGCAAGCGCTTTTACACGACCGTGATATTTGTAGCCAGAGCGGTCAAATGCTACTTCTTTAACACCTGCTTCTACAGCACGTTCAGCAATTGCTTTGCCAACTAAGCCAGCTGCTTCAATATTTCCACAGTTTTTTAAGGAGCTATTCACATCACTTAATAAAGTTGAAGCCGAAACGATGACTGTTGCACCATCAGCACTAGTCACTTGTGCATAAATGTGACGTGGTGATCTATGTACACTTAGGCGAACTTTGCCACTTTCTTTTATACGAGATCTTGTTTTCGTTGCTCTACGCAAACGTGAACTTTTCTTATCCATTATCCTGCCTATTTTTTCTTAGCTTCTTTCATAACAACATGCTCACCGAGATACCGAATTCCTTTACCTTTGTAGGGCTCAGGTGAACGGTAATCACGAATGTCTGCTGCAACTTGGCCTACTAACTGCTTATCGCAACCTTTAACAGTAATTTCTGTCTGGCTAGGCGTTTCAATGGTGATTCCCTCAGGGATCTCATAGTTAACAGGGTGTGAAAAACCTAAGGTTAAGTTTAACGATTTACCTTTAACTTGTGTTCTATAACCCACCCCACGTAGCTCAAGTTTTTTTTCAAAACCTGTGGTTACACCAACAACCATATTATTAACAATAGATCGCTGCGTACCAGTTAACGCCATACTATTTTTTGATGTATCTTTTGGAGAAAATGAAAGAACATTATCATTTAACTCAACATTTACGCACTCAAACAACTCACTGGTAAGCTCACCATTTTTACCTTTTACGGTTAACTCACCATCTGTGTTTTTAAATTCAACTCCAGCTGGTAATTCAACAGGACTTTTTGCAATTCTTGACATAATAAAACCTAATTTAGCTGACGTAACAAAGGACTTCGCCACCATGACCTTGAGAACGAGCCTCACGATCAGTTAACAAGCCTTTAGAAGTAGAAATAATAGCAACACCTAGGCCACTTTTAACCTTTGGTAGCTCGTCTTTTGACTTATAAATACGTAGTCCTGGCTTACTAACACGGTCAATCGACTCTATTACAGGCTTGCCTTGGAAATACTTTAAAGTAATTTCTAATTCGTGTTTGTTGCTTTCATCTTCAATCTTAGCTGATGCTTTAACAAATCCTTCCTGTTCTAAGATGTTTGCTAATGCCTGCTTTTTTGTAGAAAACGGCATTGTAACTGTTGTTTTTTCAGCAGACTGCGCATTACGAATGCGAGTTAACATATCTGCAATAGGATCGCTCATACTCATATTACTATTCCTCTTTTACCAGCTAGCCTTAGATAAACCAGGCACATCACCGCGCATAGTCGCTTCACGTAGTTTATTACGTCCTAGACCAAATTTCCTATAGTATCCGTGTGGACGTCCAGTAATATTACAGCGATTACGTACACGAGAAGGACTGGAGTCTCTTGGTAAAGAAACTAATTTTGCTTGCGCATCATTCACCTGGTCAAAAGTTGATTTAGGGTCTCTAATAATTTCTTTTAAAGCTGCTCTTTTTGATGCATATTTAGCGACTAAACGAATTCGTTTATTCTCTCTAGCTATCATTGATTTCTTAGCCATCTTCTAACCTTGTAATTTAATTGGGAATTTGAAAGCCTTTAATAAAGCACGACCTTCTTCATCATTTCTAGCACTGGTAGTGATTGCAATATCCAACCCACGAAGCGTATCTATTTTATCATAATCAATTTCTGGGAATATAATCTGCTCTGTCACACCTAAAGAATAATTACCTCTACCATCAAAAGACTTGTCACTTAATCCACGAAAGTCTCTAATCCTTGGGATAGCAATTGAAATAAGACGTTGAAGAAAATCATACATGCGATCATTTCTAAGTGTTACCTTACAACCAATTGGCATATCATCACGGATTTTAAAACCAGCAATAGATTTACGAGCAATTGTAACTACAGGCTTTTGACTTGATATTTTTTCAAGATCAGACACTGCATTTTGAATAACTTTTTTGTCAGCCACCGCCTCACCAACACCCATATTAAGGGTTATTTTAGTAATTTTGGGGACTTCCATGATTGATTTAAGTCCAAGTTCTTTAAATAAAGCTGGAACTAGTTCTTTTTTATAATGTTCTTCTAAAATTGACATAAATTATCTCTATAAACTTAAGCGTCAAGCACTTCATTATTTGACTTGAAGAAACGTACTTTTTTGCCGTCTTCAAGAATTTTAAAACCAACCCTATCAGCCTTTTCAGTTTGTGCATTATAAATAGCAACATTAGAAATATTTATTGGCATTTGCTTTTGAACAATACCACCTTCAATTCCTTTATTAGGATTGGGTTTTTGATGTTTTTTTACAGAATTAATGCCTTCAACTAGAAGCTTATCTGCTGAGACAACTGACAAGACTTGACCTCTCTTACCCTTATCCTTGCCAGTTAAAACAATAACCTCATCACCTTTTTTAATTTTATTCATAATTAATTCTATTTAAATAACTTCAGGGGCCAGCGAAATGATCTTCATGAACTTTTCATTTCGCAACTCACGTGTAACAGGGCCAAAAATACGTGTTCCAATGGGCTGTAAGTTAGCATTTAACAAAACGGCTGCATTACCATCAAAACGAATCGCTGAACCATCAGCACGACGAATTGCTTTCTTTGTTCTTACAACAACTGCATTATGCACATCACCTTTCTTAACCTTTCCACGAGGTATCGCATCTTTAATACTTACCTTGATAATGTCACCAATTCTCGCATAGCGCTTATGAGAGCCACCCAGAACTTTTATACACATAACGTTGCGGGCACCACTATTGTCCGCCACATCAAGTCTTGTCTGCATTTGAATCATTACTTACTCCAACTAACTCTATTTCGTTTTCTCGATAATCTCATGAAGTTTCCAAGTTTTTGACTTGGAAATTGGTCTACATGAAACTAATGAAACAATATCACCTTCTGAACATTCATTTGCTTCATCGTGTGCATTGTACTTGGTTGATCGCTTAATCACTTTTCCATACAAAGGGTGCTTAACCTGGCGTGTAACACTGACAGTAATTGACTTATTACCTTTATTGCTTGTTACTACTCCAGAAATTGTCCTTAGAGTTTGCTCTTCTACACTCATTTAGATTCACCTACTTGGTCATTTAATATGGTCTTAATTCGCGCAATATCACCACGAACTACGCCAAACTGATGCACTTGATTCAATTGACCAGTCGCACTTTGCATACGTAAATTAAACTGTTCTTTTCTAAGTTCAAGCAACAAATCATTTAATTCTTGAACTGTTTTTTCTCTTAATTCTGAAGCTTTCATTACATTATTGTCCGTTCAGCAAATTTCGTTTTGAAAGGTAATTTCGCTGCTGCAAGCTGAAATGCTTCCATAGCAATTTCCTTCGATACACCCTGCAACTCAAATAACATTGTCCCAGGCTTAATTTGAGCTACCCAAAATTCAACACTACCTTTCCCTTTACCCATACGTACTTCTAATGGCTTTTTAGTAATTGGTTTATCAGGAAAAACTCTAATCCAAACTTTACCACCACGTTTAATATGACGCGTAATTGTTCTTCTGCCCGCCTCAATTTGACGTGCAGTCATTCTGCCACGCTCAATTGACTTCAGGCCAAACTCACCAAAACTAACACTGCTTCCCCTATGGGCTAAGCCGGTGTTTCTATTTTTATGTGCTTTTCTAAATTTTGTTCTTTTTGGTTGTAACATTGTAGATACCTATTCTCCTACCGCTTCCTTAGAACCTAAAATTGGAAGAGCAGATTTTTCATCAAAAACTTCACCTTTAAAGATCCACACCTTGATACCTAAAATACCATAAGTAGTTAAGGCTTCAGTAAAACCATAATCAATATCAGCGCGCAGAGTATGCAAAGGAACACGGCCTTCTCTATACCATTCATTACGTGCAATATCAGCGCCATTTAAACGTCCACTGACTTTAATCTTAATTCCTTCAGCACCAAGACGCATTGTATTCGTGACAGCTCGTTTCATTGCACGTCTAAACATAATTCTACGCTCAAGTTGTTGAGCAACACTTTCAGCCACCAACAAAGCATCAAGCTCAGGTTTACGAATCTCTTCAACATTAATCTGAACAGGGACGCCCATAATCTTACTAACTTCAGCACGCAAGGAATCTACATCACCACCTTTCTTTCCAATAACAATACCAGGGCGAGCAGTATGAATTGTTATTTGTGCATTACCAGCAGGACGATTTATTTGGATTTTGCTAACCGATGCAGCCATCAATTTCTTTTTCAAAAAATCCCTAGCAATTAAATCTTGCTTAAGCATGTCCGGATACGCTTGTGTACTGGCATACCAACGTGAATTCCAATCTTTAACTATTCCAAGGCGTATACCTGTAGGATGTACTTTTTGACCCATATTTATTTACTCTTTATTTAGTGTCACTAACTTCAATAGTTAGATGGCAGTTTCTTTTAAGTATTTTATTACCACGACCTTTGGCACGTGCTTTAAATCTTTTATATGTAGGTGCCTCGTCCACATAAACTGTAGAAACAAACAACTCGTCTACATCCGCACCTTCATTATGCTCAGCATTTGCAATTGCTGAATTCAGCAATTTTTTAAAACTATCCGCAGCTTTACGAGTACTGAACCCTAAAAGATTCAATGCATCCTCAACACCCCTGCCTCTGATTTGATTTGCAACCAAACGACCTTTCTGAGCAGAAAAATTCGCGTTTTTTAATTTAGCTTTCACTTCCATCTCAACACCAATTATTATCTAGATTTTTTATCAACGATATGGCCACGGTAAGTACGCGTTAGAGCAAACTCACCTAATTTATGACCGACCATATTCTCACTTATCAATACTGGCATATGTTGCTTACCATTATGGATAGCTATCGTTAAACCAACCATAGCTGGTGAAATCATTGAACGTCTAGACCAAGTCTTAATAGGTCTGCGATTATTACTTTCTGCAGCCGCTTCCACTTTCTTCATTAAGTGAAGATCAACAAAAGGGCCTTTCTTAATAGATCTTGGCACAATATATCCTTAACGTTTAGTTCTATTTCTGACAATTAACTTATCAGTGCGTTTATTTTTACGCGTTTTATAACCCTTAGTCGGCATACCCCATGGAGATACCGGGTGACGACCACCAGATGTCTTACCCTCACCACCACCATGAGGGTGATCTACTGGGTTCATAGCAACACCACGAACAGTTGGTCTAACACCTCTCCAACGTTTTGCGCCAGCTTTACCAAGTGAGATCAAACTATGTTCAGAATTACCAACCTCACCAATAACAGCGCGACACTCAGATAACACTTTACGCATCTCACCTGAGCGCAATCTTAGTGTTACATGATTACCATCTCTAGCAACTATTTGAACAACGGTGCCAGCACTACGTGCAATTTGAGCACCTTTATTAGGTTTCAATTCAACACAGTGAACTTGCGTACCAACAGGAATATTTCTCATTGGCAAACAATTTCCGATTGTAATCGGGGCTACTTCAGAAGAAATTATCTCGTCACCAACATTTAAATTCTTTGGTGCAATGATGTATCGTCTATCGCCGTCATTATATAGTATTAATGCAATATTGGCAGTTCTATTTGGATCATATTGCAGACTTTCTACTTTTCCTGGGATATCGAATTTATTTCTTTTAAAGTCAATAATTCGGTAATGTTGTTTATGACCCCCGCCACGATGCCTTGTTGTAATTCGTCCATTATTATTTCTACCACCTGATTTAGTTTTCTTAACTAAAAGAGGCGCATATGGAGCAGATTTACTTAAGTCGGCATTTTTAACACGTACAACAAAACGAGAGCCGGGAGAAGTTGGTTTAGATTTTACTATTGCCATAAGATTTCTTTATCTTCCAATTAAGCAGAAATGAATTCTATTTCTTGCCCAGATTTAATACGAACATATGCTTTTTTTACATCAGATCTTTTTCCAAAACCCTTTCCAAAGCGCTTCACTTTTCCTTTAACATTTAAGGTTTTAACAGACTCAACGTTAACATCAAATAGCTTTTCAACAGCTGCTTTAATTTCAGCCTTGTTAGCGGTATTGTTTACTTTAAAAACATATTGATTATTATTCTCTGCAGCAAGAGAGCTTTTCTCTGTAACTACAGGTGCAGTGATCAACTGCAACAAAAATTCCTGGTTCATTTTAAACGCTCCTCAATTAGTGCAATTGCATCAGCCGTTACACATACTTTTTCATAGGCAAGCAAGGAAACCGGATCAATCTCATAGGCAGTACAAACATCAATTTTATGTATATTTCTACTTGCAAGCTCTAGATTCCGATCTTCACCTGCCAACACTATCAAAGCACTAGTAATACCTTTTTCAGCTAGCAGTTGATTTAAAACTTTTGTTTTAGGCTCTTCAATTGATAATCCATCAACAATAACCAGTCGTTCTTGACGAATTAGCTCAGAAAGAATTGACTTCATTCCAGCCGCATACATTTTTTTATTAAGTTTTTTACTATGATCTTGAGGCTTAGCAGCAAAAGTAACACCACCAGTTCGCCAGATCGGACTTCTTATTGTACCAGCACGTGCACGACCAGTACCTTTTTGCTTCCATGGCTTAACTCCACCACCACTTACTTCAGAACGCGTTTTTTGTGCACGAGTACCAGATCTTGCATTAGCCATGTATGTTACAACAAGTTGATGGATAATCCCTTCATTGTAATCTTGACCAAAAACAGCCTCAGATACATCTTTACCTACGACAGGCGCTTGTGTATTCATAATTATGCCTATTTATTTGTTTTGATAGCCGGTGTTATAACAATATCACCGTTTTTCGCACCTGGAATCGCACCCTTAATCAGCACGACAGACTTATCAGTGTCAATTTTTACAATCTCAAGATTTTGTGTAGTCACACGCTCATCACCCATATGACCAGACATTTTTTTGCCTTTTACAACACGACCAGGTGTCTGACATTGACCGATTGAACCAGGGGCGCGATGTGACAAAGAATTACCATGTGTCGCATCTTGCATTGAGAAATTATATCGCTTAATAACACCAGCAAAACCTTTACCAATACTCTTGCCGCGAACATCAATTTTCTGACCAGCTTCAAAAATATCAAGCGATACATCTGAACCAACCTCAAGAGATGAGTCCTCATCAAGTCTAAATTCCCACAAGCCTCTTCCTGCAGAAACACCGGCTTTAGAAAACTGACCTGCCTCGGCTTTATTGACTCTCGAGTTCTTAACATCACCTGTAGTAACCTGCACTGCAGAATACCCATCAGATTCTTGACTTAACACACGGGTAATACGATTTGGCAAAATCTGAACAACAGACACGGGTATAGAAACTCCTTCATCTGTAAACAATCTTGTCATACCACATTTACGACCCACTAAACCTAAAGACATGATTTATCCTTTATTTTCTTTATTAAAACTGAACTAGTTCAGTTTAATTTGAACATCAACCCCAGCTGACAAATCAAGCTTCATTAAAGCATCAACAGTTTTATCAGTAGGCTCTACAATATCCATCATACGTTTGTGCGTGCGAAGCTCATATTGATCACGAGCATCTTTATTAACATGTGGTGAAATAAGCACAGTAAAACGCTCTTTTTTAGTAGGCAAAGGAATAGGACCCATTACTTGAGCGCCAGTTCTTTTTGCTGTTTCTACAATTTCACGTGCAGCATGATCTATTAAGCGATGATCAAAACCCTTTAAACGTATTCTTATGGATTGTTTAGACATTATAATTACTCGATTATTTTAGCAACAACACCGGCGCCTACTGTGCGGCCACCTTCACGAATGGCAAAGCGTAAGCCTTCTTCCATCGCAATTGGGTTGATTAGTTTAACTGTCATTTGCACGTTATCACCTGGCATAACCATTTCGATGCCTTCTGGTAAATCACATGCGCCTGTGACGTCTGTGGTTCTGAAGTAGAACTGTGGACGGTATCCGTTGAAGAATGGTGTGTGACGACCGCCTTCATCTTTACCAAGCACATACACTTCGGCTTCGAAATGTGTATGCGGTGTGATTGAACCTGGCTTTGCTAATACTTGACCACGTTCAACGTCTTCACGTTTTGTTCCACGTAATAAGATACCTACATTGTCACCAGCTTCTCCTTGATCCAGCAATTTGCGGAACATTTCAACACCGGTACAGGTGGTAGTTTCTGTATCTTTAACACCAACGATTTCAATTTCTTCGCCTACGTTGATCACACCACGTTCGATACGACCTGTTACTACAGTTCCACGTCCTGAGATTGAGAACACGTCTTCTACAGGCATTAGGAAATCTCCATCTACCGCACGTTCTGGTAATGGGATGTAGCTATCTAGTGCTTCTACTAATTTAAGAACTGATGGGACACCGATATCTGATGTGTCGCCTTCTAGTGCTTTTAGTGCGGAACCGGTTACGATGGGTGTATCATCGCCTGGGAACTCATACATATCTAAGAGTTCACGTACTTCCATTTCTACCAGCTCAAGTAACTCTTCATCATCGACCATGTCTGCTTTATTCAAGAAAACAACGATGTAAGGAACGCCCACTTGGCGAGAAAGAAGGATATGCTCACGTGTTTGTGGCATTGGGCCATCAGCTGCTGAACAGACTAAGATAGCGCCGTCCATTTGAGCAGCACCTGTGATCATGTTTTTAACGTAATCGGCGTGTCCTGGACAATCTACGTGTGCGTAGTGACGTGTGTCTGATTCATATTCAACGTGTGATGTTGCAATGGTAATACCACGCTCACGTTCTTCCGGTGCGTTGTCAATTTCATCAAATGCTTTGACTTCTCCACCCATCGCTTCAGCCATTACTTTTGTTAATGCGGCTGTTAAGGTTGTTTTTCCGTGATCAACGTGGCCAATCGTACCAACGTTTACATGGGGCTTATTTCTTTCAAATTTTTCTTTAGACATTACGCACCTTT
>CAJXOJ010000009.1 GCA_913057515.1 uncultured Cycloclasticus sp.
GAGTACTCGGCTACGAACCGAGCGGTCGGGCGTTCGAATCGCTCCAGGCGCGCCAAATCAAGAAACCCTCCTTTTGGAGGGTTTTTTTATGCTTAAAATTCCTATTAATTTAATTAGATGTACCTGTTTTTTGCGTGATTAATTGCAAAAGCGAGCTAACGGGTTGATATTAAAACTGTTTTACAATTAGTTGTTACTTATTCTTTTCTACTATATATGGTTGAATAGGAATTAGTTAACACATCATCTTGTGTTTCAACGTGCTTTCTTATAATCTAGACAAATAGGGACGAGGAGGACAACCCTCCAAAATAATAAATAATTGGATGCATAAGGTAAATATGAGCACAGTCAACTTAAAAGTTATTAAAGAAAACCAATCTGAGATTGATTTCCAATCCGCGTCGTTAGATATCTGGGATAAAAAATACTGCTTAAAAAAGCAAGATGGATCACCTGTCGATACAAATATTGAAGAGACCTATCAGCGCGTTGCAAAAGCCATTGCAGATGTTGAACAAACGGAAGACAAAAAAGAATTTTGGCATGAGCAATTTGTATGGGCGTTGAAGCATGGTGCCATTCCAGCGGGCCGTATTATTTCGAATGCAGGTGCCAGTGCTTATAAACCGGCTACATCCACTATTAACTGTACTGTGTCGGGCTCTATTTCTGATTCTATGGACGATATACTGCGTAAAACCCACGAAGCAGGTTTAACGCTTAAAGCAGGTTGTGGTATTGGCTACGAATTCTCAACACTACGCCCTAAAGGTGCGTATGTTTCAGGCGCTGGTGCAAACACCTCTGGGCCATTATCGTTTATGGATATTTTCGATAAAATGTGTTTTACCGTTTCCTCAGCCGGTGGCCGCCGTGGCGCGCAAATGGCTACCTTTGATGTTGCTCACCCAGATGTACGTGATTTTGTTCGTGTAAAGCGTGAAGATGGCCGTTTGCGTCAATTTAACCTGTCTTTATTGATTACAGACGACTTTGTTCAAGCGGTAAAAGATGATACTGATTGGCCTTTGGTTTTCCCCTTATCAGAAAAAGAAATGGCTTCAGGTGAGATTGATTTAAACGATACAGAGAAGGTGTTATGGCGTGAATGGCCGATCACTGAAGGTTATCAGGTTAATGACGTTGGCTTGGTAGCTTGCCGTATTTATAAAAGAGTGAAAGCGCAGCGATTGTGGGAAACGATTATGGCCTCAACCTATGATTATGCTGAGCCAGGTTTCATCCTTATTGATAAAGTAAACGAAATGAATAATAACTGGTTTTGCGAAAATATTCGTGCAACCAACCCATGTGGTGAACAACCGTTACCCGCGTATGGTTCTTGCTTGTTAGGGTCCATTAATTTAACGAAATTTGTTGTTAACCCTTTTACTTCCAAAGCCTCTTTTGATTGGGATGCATTCCGTCAAACAGTCGGTATATTTACACGTATGCTTGATAATGTTGTTGAAATTAATGGCTTACCACTGGATGGTCAGCGCGAAGCGATTGAACATAAGCGACGTCACGGCATGGGCTTCCTAGGCTTAGGTTCAACATTAACCATGATGGGTATCCCTTACGGTGAAGAGAAGTCGGTTGAATTTACCGAAGAAGTCAGTAAGCAACTGGCGGTAACAGGCTGGGAAGCGGGTTTAGAGCTGGCTAAAGAAAAAGGCCCAGCGCCGATTATGGAAGAAGACTTTGACGTGACTGGCGATATGCTTCGCAAGCGACCAGAAATGTTAGACGATGGTTATAAAGTAGGCGATAAAGTAAAAGGCCGCATACTGCATGCTAAATACAGCCGATACATGCAAAAAATAGCAAGCGTTGCCCCCGAGTTAGTTGAAAAACTGGCAGAAGTAGGCGCTCGTTTTACCCATCACAGTTCTATTGCACCAACAGGTACTATTTCATTGTCGTTAGCAAATAATGCCAGTAATGGTATAGAGCCGAGCTTTGCTCACCATTATGCGCGTAACGTTATTCGCGAAGGGCGCAATGCGAAAGAAAAAGTAGATGTGTTCTCATACGAGCTATTGGCATATCGCACATTGATTAATGAACAAGCGATGCCGTATTCAGAACTGCCCGAAGAAAAACTACCAAACTACTTCGTTACCGCAGAAACGATTACGCCAAAACAGCATGTAGACATTCAAGCCGCGGCACAAACGTGGATTGACTCGTCTATTTCAAAAACAGCGAATGTACCCACAGAGTTCCCATTCGAAGACTTTAAAGATATCTACCTCTACGCCCATGAAAAAGGCTTAAAGGGCTGCACTACCTTCCGTTTTAATCCAGATGTATTCCAAGGCGTGTTGGTTAAAGAATCGGACCTTGAAAACACCACTTACCGTTTCAACTTAGAAGATGGCTCTACGCTAGAAGTAAAAGGAAACGAAATGGTTGAATATGATGGTGAATCGCATACAGCAGCTAATTTGTATGATGCCTTAAAAGAAGGCTACTACGGCAAATTTTAAAGCAGCGTTAGAGAAAAAGGAAAACAACAATGACACATAAAATCACACAAGTAATTACGGGTTATGAAGTCGTCAAAGACGAAGAAAAAACCGCTGAAAAACAAGTCGCGCCGGTAGAAGAGAAAAGCAATATCATCCAAATGCATGAAAGCCTAAAACGGCCAGAAATGCTCTTAGGTTCAACCTATAAAATTAAAACGCCTTTATCTGAGCACTCACTGTATATCACGATTAATGATTTGATATTAAACCCAGATACAGATCATGAGCAACGGCGTCCATTTGAAGTGTTCATCAACTCTAAAAACATGGATCACTTCCAGTGGATTGTTGCGCTAACAAGAATTATGTCTGCCGTGTTTAGAAAAGGTGGCGATATCACCTTCCTAGTAGAAGAACTACGTTCCGTATTTGACCCCAGTGGAGGCTACTTTAAAAAAGGCGGTAAGTTTATGCCGTCGCTCGTTGCTGAAATTGGAGACGTCGTCGAATCGCATTTAAAAATGATTGGGATGATCAAAACTGAAGAAATCAGTGAGCATCAACAAAAAATCATGGATGAGAAACGGGCTCAGTTTGAAGCAGAGAGAAAAGCAAAGTCCCCCGAGCATGAAACCGCTAGCGAATTTCCAGCAGGCTCACAATTATGTACAAAATGTAATGTGACCGCCTCTATCCAAATGGATGGCTGTATGACGTGTTTGAATTGTGGTGATAGTAAATGTGGCTAGGGTGAAATCAAGTTGGGTGACACCTTGATTTTTTAAGGAATTATCAATACAAATAGCTGCACCGGAAAAATTACTCGCTACGCTCGCATTTTCCGGTGAGGTAGGCGTTAGATTCAAGAGAGGAATGGAGTGAATATATACTTTTCTGACTACTTTGGAGTATCTAAAGAAGATCTTGATGAATATGGCGCTTTCAATGTTTCATTGATCAATGATCTTCCTGTGTTTATCGATCCGTTCCTACTGTTTAGTAGTGAGAAAGATGAATATGAAGCACTACATCAAGAAATTATAAAATATATTACTTTCCTCCGAGAAATGTCAGATAAAGGCGCTATCTCAAAAGGACTCGTTAAGCATTGGTTTCTATTTCCGGAGGTTAAGCAAAATTGGCTTGGGTACAGTAAAGTAGGAAATGGTGGTTTAGGGCTAGGGCCGAAGTTTGCTACTGCATTGAATGATAATCTAAGCACAATATTCAATGATTTTGGGGCAGAAAAAATAACTCAAAGCAGTCACCTCGAAAAGCTTTGTCTTATCAAGGATGGTGTGGGAAAGGACAGTATTAGTGACTTCACTACAAATCTAATAAAAGGATATATTTGCGAATATACCCAAGAATTTACCTTAAAAAATCTAGATATAAGCAGATGTAAAAAAGTTAGCGTTAAACACGCTAGTTTCGACTACAACACTAGAAGATGGAATGCTAAATCATATATGCTTCCTTATATTGACGGTGACTTTGTTCTACTTACCCCGAAAGATATCCTCACTAAAGATGATGCTTGGATTAATAAGCGCGATATTATTGGCGACTTCGATGAAATAGCTGAATCAATACCGAATATTGAACTCCGAGCACAAATAAATGAGTACCTTCTTCGCCAAATCCCTGAGCGCGCGAAACAGAGGGAGGTTAACGAAGCTATATCGCGGACACTTAGAAAATTTCCAGTTCTTATCGATCATTACATTCGATTTAAAGAAGATCATAGAGATGAAGCTGTTGCTCTAAGCGAGCAAAAAGTAAAAGAGACTGAGGCCATCTTCATTAGGCAAGTTACAAACCTAGTTGAAACGCTTCGGGCACAGAAAGTGTTCTACTCGCAAAAAGGAGATACGTTCGATGAGGCATACAATCGAGTGATGTTCCTCAAGCAGGTAATTGAGAGTAATGATGGTTATCGCTTATTTTATGTTAAAGGTGAACCTGTAAAACGAGAGTCAGACTTACAGCTTATTTTTCGGCTCACTTGGTATGCAGCAGAAGATGATGTTAATGCCGAGGTAAACAATGGTCGAGGCCCCGTGGATTACAAAATTTCTCGGGGTTCTAAAGACAGTACCTTGGTAGAGTTTAAGTTAGCAAGTAACAGTAAGCTTAAACAAAATTTAGCTAAGCAGGTTGAAGTATATAAAGCTGCCAATCAAACAAAGAAATCAATTAAAGTAATTCTATATTTCACTGATTCCGAGCTAGAAAAAACTCTCAAAGCGTTGAAGAATCTGGAGCTTAAGCAAAACAAAGAATTAGTACTAATTGATGCTAGGGCAACGAATAAACCATCTGGCTCCAATGCCAAATGAATCTAAAAACCAATGTGGTCAGACTCGATTAAACCTAAAGAGAATCAATGGGGTCAGACTCGATTGATTTTCAAAGAGGGCCAGTTTAAGCCCAAACGTTGTGATTAAAAGGACTTTATTGTGGCGTAACTACCTTGTTATGTTTTAGTGGGTCAACCCCAACACGTTATCGTTTTATAAGCGTTTAGGGCAAAGCAAACAGAACAGCTGTAAAGCCTACCTTGAATTATTTGATGTGGCGTTCCGCAAAAAACGCTTGAAGACAAACGCGAAAGAACCAACAAATCATGGGTTTTAGGCAGTGACTTTTGTAAAGAAATGATAGAAGATAAAATTAATCGGCTAATGAATCCAAGGCGTAAAGGTGGTGATAGCAAGTATGGTTAGGGTGAGTATTTACTTGTATAAGCGCTTGGTTTATTAGTCGCACTTTAGGATGAAACCTTTTTTCACCTTTAAACTAGCGAATTAACCATTTAAGGAAAATAATTATGACTAGCTTGTTTGACCCAATAAAAATTGGCGCATTTGATTTGCCCAACCGTATTATTATGTCCCCCCTTACACGCTGCCGTTCGGGCAGTAGCCGAATTCCTAATGATTTAATGGTGGAATATTACACACAGCGCAGTACAGCTGGGTTAATTATAAGCGAGGCGACTGCCGTATCACCAATGGGTGTGGGTTATGCTGATACGCCGGGTATTTGGTCTGATGAGCAAGTTGAGGGCTGGAAAAAAATTACCGATGCGGTACACCAAGAAGGTGGCAAAATATTGATGCAACTCTGGCATGTCGGGCGCATTTCGGACCCAATTTTTCTTGATGGCCAGCTGCCTGTTGCCCCAAGTGCGATTAGGCCTAAAGGCGAGGTTAGTTTGGTTCGCCCTAAAAAGCCTTATGAAACACCACGAGCATTAGAGTTGAGTGAAATTAAGGAGATCATTGAGCAGTTTCGTAAAGGGGCTGAGAATGCCAAAAAAGCTGGTTTTGATGGTGTGGAAATTCATGGTGCGAATGGTTATTTGCTTGACCAATTCTTGCAAGATAGTAGTAACCATAGAACAGATAATTATGGTGGAAGTATAGAAAACCGTGCCAGGTTTATGCTGGAAATTACAGATGCTGTTATTTCAGTCTGGGGTGCAGATAGAGTCGGTATGCACCTTGCACCACAAGGCGATGCTCACGATATGGGAGATTCTGATTTATTGGCTACCTTTAGCTACGTTGCAACAGAGCTTGGTAAACGAAAGATTGCTTTTATTTTTGCGCGTGAGTCGGTGAGCGAAGACTGGTTTGGGCCTAAATTAAAAGCTGCTTTTGGTGGGGTTTATATTGCTAATCAAAGCCTTACAAAAGAAAGTGCAGCTGAAATCTTAAAAGAAGAGCAAGCCGATGCGGTTGCTTTCGGCAAACTTTATATTGCTAACCCTGACTTAGTTTATCGGTTTAAGGCCGATGCAGCATTAAATGAACCGGATGCGAGCACTTTTTATGCATTTACAGAGAAAGGCTATACAGATTACCCAAGCCTTGAAAAAGAAGAGAAAAGATAGTTCAGGTGGGGTTTACTCAAAATATAGCGAAGGCTTTAACTTGGAATGTTAAGGGAGTTAACAGCGGCTGTTGATGATTAATGCCGGAAGATATCGCTAGTTTGATGAAAATAGAGAGGCTAGTTAACTTTATTGCTTATTTTAACTCATTCATTTTTTTTAAATTTACGAGGTAAATAAATGAAATATCAACATGGTAGTGACCTAATTGATGTATTAGGTGAAGTGTATGAAACGATGCTTGAAGATGTAGTAGGGCGTTTATTAAAGGCTGAAGAATTTTCAGCACCTATTTTGCATGATTTGATAGATGAGGTAAAAGAGGAGACGATTAAACTAGAAAAAGTGACTCAAGAAGAGGCGAATAAGTTAGCTGAAACCCTCAAGCAGGATTTAAATGAGGGTGCTCAATATCTTGCGAAGACAGGGTTGGAGTTTAAAGATTGGCTTGGCTTTGAGGTAGATACATTAGAGAGTGTAGCATTAAGGAAGTTGTTAAGTGTTGCTGATAAAACAAAGCATCCAGATGCTAACTTTAAAAAATGAGCTTGATAAACGTGCGCACCCGCATACGGGTGAAATAATTGGCGCCGGTACATTAGTTTGCGATCAATGTGGTGAGAAATTACATTTTCACAAAGCTGGAAAGATACCACCATGCCCTAAATGCCATGGCACCACTTTTCACCGATAATGTTTAATAAATTATAGAATCAGGCAGCTCGATTTTGGCAAGCTTGGTTTCAATGGCTTTGATTTTGATATAGGGTAACTGAAATGAAAAATGTGTTGATTGCATTTTTAGTGGCTTAGTACTTTCAAAAGGTCAGTAAAAAAACATCTAGTTCACTAATCCAGCTCTTAAGTTATTTAATGCTTGTTGAATATGACTTAAGTTAACCCAGAAGGTCAAAGATTTATGTGCAATCGGAAGAACTAGCTTCTTTACTGCTGATGTGGCGCTATAGAGCACTATCAAGTGCCTGAATGAAGTATCAAAAATAGACTAATTATCAACTTAGGAGTTGAACGATGAAAAAAGAAGTAATGATTGTTCTTGCAGCAGCCATGTTATTACCAATTTATGCCAGTGCCAAAGGGAATGTAGGTGGTGCGCATGAAGCAGTGTCAGATAAGGTGATAGCTGAGCAAAGAGCAAGGCTTGCAAGCCATACAAAAGGCAAGGGGTTTGGCCCGCAAGCCCCACGTGATATTGATGCACTAGCGGGTAGTAATTTACGCACATTTAATGCGGCACCTGCGTTTACAGAGATGAACCTTTGTAATATTCATTTTCATAAAAATGCCGAGCATAAAGGTGGTGAGTTCACTGAATATGCAGGTAATGGCGACGGTCACGGATACCAGAGTGGGTATAAATATTCAGGAACGTTGAGTGCGTCTGAGCTTAAACCAGTAGGGCAGGCTATTTGTCCTAGCGAGCATGGTGCTTTAAGTGTAGGTGATACGGTTGAAGTTCACTATGTGCATTCAAGCGCTCAGGTTGAACCCGGTCCAACATTAGGCTCATGCTTAAACGAGGCGATAAAAAACCCACAGTTGCGCGTAGAAACACAAGTATATGTTTTAGTGAACGATAGTAATGCGCTTGATTTTATGAGCCTAACCAAGCATGAAAAAGTAGGTGATTTGCACCAAGCAATTGATATTCCTAGTAATACCGGAGCAGCCATTCAGTATGCTGGTTCAACGACTGGCCCAGGTTACAACGAAAAAGGCTCCCCATTTCAGGTTTCATGGAGTGTTCGCCCCAATGTTGCTAAAGTTGATATTGAGAGTGTTGGAAAATGGTGTAAAGGCAATGTCTTCAATGAAGATCATGCCCATGGTGTAAGAAACCTTGTTACAAATCCTGATCTTATTTCAAAAATCAGTCATTAGAAATCAGTAGACTCAACCGAGTCTGCTTCCATTGACTTTCATCACCAGGGTTGATGTTTTTAATTGGGGAAATTGTAGCTAGTTTGTGTTTACATTTAGTTTTAACTTGTAGGATTATAACGTCCATGAAAACAATAAAGACAAGCGCTACTTTTGAATCGTGGCATATAGCTTGTTAAGTTAACGTAAATGAGAAGTAAAAAATAATGAGGACAATTATTACAGCGTGCCTGATTTTTCTGTTTTGGTTTATGCTTTCAGGGCATACCGAAACGTTGTTGATGATACTGGGTGTGCTCTCAGCGATGCTGACAGTTTACCTAGCAAAACGAATGAACATCATTGACCGTGAGAGTTACCCTTTTCATTTGAGTTTGCGTCTACTGAGGTATTATTTTTACCTTGGCAAAGAAATTCTTAAAGCAAACGTTGATGTTATAAAAAGAATTCTTACTCCGGGGCGTGTCAATATTAGCCCGCGAGTGATTACGCTTTCAGTCATAAAAAAAACAGCGTTAGGCAAAGTTATTTATGCCAACTCAATAACACTCACACCGGGAACTGTTACGTTGGAATTATCAGATGATGAAATCAAAGTTCATGCCTTAAGCAAAGAAGGAGCAGAGGATTTGCAAAAAGGTGACATGGCAAAGGTGGTTCCTGACAGTGGAGAGTTACCTTTATGATGTTTAGCGTTGCGATTATTGCCATTCTAATAACTATTTTACTGGCGCTCGTGCGTGCCATGTTAGGCCCAACAGTCTACGACCGTATTGCAGCAATGAATATGATAGGCACTAAAACTATTTTGCTTATAGCCGTATTTGCTTTTTTAACCGACCGACATGACTTGCTTGATATTGCGTTGGTTTATACCTTGATTAATTTTATTGGTGTTGTTGCTGTTTTAAAATTAATCGAGCAGGGCAATCTTTATACAGATGGTGAAACCTCAGTTGATAATCAGCATGAGGTGAATGACAAATGATGATAGAAATACTCAGCTGGGTTTGTCTGACGTTAGGAGGTTTACTTGGAGTTGTTGGCGGTATTGGAATGCACCGTTTTCCTGATTTTTATACACGACTTCATGCAGTAGGCATTACCGATACATTAGGTGCGGCATTATTTTTATTAGGTCTGGGTTTTCAGGCAGGTCTAACCATAGCCAGTATTAAATTATGTTTAATTTTTGTGTTTATTTTTTTTACCAGTCCAACCGCATCACACCTATTAGCTAACGCGGCGATGCTGGGCGGACTTAAACCTGTGCTTTCAAATGATGATATTGATAATCCAGAACAGCTGGATAAGTAATGATTGATAATATTGTTGATATCACTTTGTTAAGCCTTATTGCGATACATGCGATTGCTATTATTCGTATGCGAAGTTTATTTGCTGTCGTTATGTTATTTGGTGGATTTAGTTTTTTATCGGCAGGGCTATTTGTAGTAATGGATGCTGCTGATGTGGCATTCACTGAAGCGGCGGTTGGTGCAGGTATATCAACCGTACTTATGTTAGCAACGCTGGCGTTAACCTATACACCAGAAGAGGCGGATAAAGAAGAAAAAGCACCCACACATAAACCTTGGCTTCCTTTAGGTGTTGTCTTTATAACAGGGGCGTTGTTAATTTATGGTACATACAACTTACCTGGCTTTGGTGACCCTAATGCACCGTCACAGTTACATGTTGCGCCATATTATTTGGGAAAAAGCTTGTCGGAGACGGGCGTGCCGAATGTGGTGACCGCGGTATTGGCCAGTTATCGTGGCTTTGATACATTAGGCGAAGTGACCGTGATTTTTACTGCGGGTATCGCTGTACTGTTAATTATTGGTGGCCGTCGTCGTGTGAAACCTAACATTGAAAAGAACGGAGGTGATCATGAAGCATAATTTAATTTTACGTGTCGTTTCAAAATTCCTGATTCCATTGATTATTCTATTTGCACTTTACGTACAGTTCCATGGCGACTTTGGGCCTGGCGGTGGTTTTCAGGCAGGTGTTATTTTTAGTGCTGCGATCATTTTGTATGGCCTAGTGTTTGGCGTTGATAAGGCCAAAAGAGTTATTACACCTTATATTTTACGTCTGCTGGCTAGCCTAGGTGTGTTGATTTATGCCGGCACGGGTGTTGCGACTATATTATTGGGTGGTAATTTTTTACAGTACGGTGTTTTAGCTTCATCACAACTGGCCGGTCAGCACGTGGGGATTTTGGTGATTGAATTGGGAGTGGGCATCACGGTGATGTCTGTGATGTTGATTATTTTCTTTACCTTTGCGGAACGAGGTCAAGCTGTTCTGAATTCTAAAGCTGAATCGGAACGAGAGTAAGTTATATGGACATGATTCTAGGGCATTACAATTACTGGATGGTTATCATTATTATGATGGCAGGGTTCTATACGGTTATTAGCCGTGGCAACCTAGTGAAAAAAATCGTGGGTTTGAATATTTTTCAGGTGTCAGTCTTTTTACTTTATATCAGTATCGGCAATGTGAAAGGCGGAGCAACGCCCATTATAGAAACAGGGGTTGATCTATATTCCAACCCATTACCGCATGTTTTAATTCTTACCGCTATTGTTGTGGGTGTCGCAACAACAGCACTGGGTTTAGCGTTGGTGGTACGTATAAAGGAAGCGTACGGCACCATTGAGGAAGATGATATTCATAATCAGGATCAGTCGTTATGATAGAAAATCATTTAAGCCTACTGTTGGTTGTTTTACCTTTACTCGCTGCGCCTATTGCTGCTGTGCTACCAAATGGACGCTTACCATGGGCCGTTAGTACCTTAGTCAGTTGGTCTGTTGTTTATCTAGCTGCCTGGCAATTAATGAATGTCAGCACAGGCCAAGTTATCAGTTATGAGCTAGGTGGTTGGGCACCGCCTTGGGGTATTGAATATCGAATTGATGCGGCTAATGCATTAGTGGCTTTAATTGTATCGGGTATTGCCGCATTGACCTTGCCGTATGCGCTGAAAAGTGTGATTAAAGAAATTCCGCAACAGCAGCACGCGCTTTTATATGCGGCTTTTATGTTGTGTCTGACTGGCTTGTTAGGGATCGCGCAAACAGGCGACATCTTTAATCTATTTGTCTTTTTAGAAATTTCATCATTGTCATCTTATGCCTTAATCAGCCTAGGTAAAAAGCGGCAGGCACTCACCGCGGCTTACCAATATTTGATTATGGGTACGATTGGCGCAACATTTTTTATTATTGGTGTCGGTTTGTTATACGCGATGACCGGAACACTCAATATGGCAGACTTAGCGCAACGCCTACCCGAGTTATATGAGCACCGTACCATTCATACCGCGTTTGCATTTATTATGGTGGGCTTTGCGTTAAAATTGGCTTTGTTCCCGTTACACGTCTGGTTACCGAATGCGTATACTTACGCGCCAACAGTCGTCACGATTTTTCTCGCAGCAACGGCAACGAAGGTAGCTGTATATGTCATGTTGCGCATGGTATTTACGGTGTTTAGCTTTACCTTTATTGAGAACACGCCAGCGGATGAGTTGTTCTTGTTGCTGTGTGTGATGGGTATTTTAGGCATGTCGTTTTATGCCATTTATCAAAAGGATAGTAAGCGCTTATTGGCTTATTCAAGTGTGGCTCAAATTGGTTATATGATGCTCGGTATTGGCCTAGGTAGTGTGCTAGGTGCCACCGCCACCTTAGTGCATTTGTTTAATCATGCGTTGATGAAAGGGGCCCTGTTTATGGCAATTGGTGCCTTGGTATACCGTGTTGGTTCGAGTCGCCTTGAGCACTTGCCTGGCCTAGGTAAACAGATGCCATGGACGTTTGCCGCCATTGTGATTGGTGGCCTCAGCCTAATTGGTGTGCCGGGTACAGCTGGCTTCATATCTAAATGGTATTTAGTGCTTGCGGCCATTGAAAAGCAGAATTGGCTTATTGTCGGGGTCATCTTAATAGGCTCTTTGTTAGCCGTCGCTTATGTCTGGAAAATTATTGAGGTGTTGTACTTTAAAGCGACGGATGAACTCGAACATAAATATGTCACTGTAAAAGAAGCCCCGTTGTTGATGCTAATCCCGATGTGGGTGTTGGTATTAGCAAACGTGTACTTTGGTTTTAATACAGAGCTAACCGTCGGCACGGCAGAGCAGGCCGTAAAACTTCTAATACCTAGCGCAAACTAATGAGACTGAATAGATGATTAGTTTAGCAAGTGAACACCTGATTATATTGGCTATTGTATTGCCGTTGCTGGCATCGGTTTTAATTGTTCTGGCAGATAAACTACCGAACCTGCGTGAGGTGATTACACTCATTAGTGCTTTGTTAGTTGCCATGTTGGTTATTACCCTAGCCGCACGGATTAATGCAGGAGAAACACCGGGCTTTGATGTGTTTGAAGTGGTGCCCGGTATCACCATAAGCTTTTCGATTGAGCCACTGGGTATGTTGTTTGCGTTAGTGGCAGGCACGTTGTGGTTAGTGACATCTATATATGCCATTGGTTATATGCGGGGCCATAATGAAAAAAATCAAACCCGTTTTTATGCCGCATTTGCCCTTGCCATTAGTAGTACCTTGGCAGCGGCTTTTTCTGGCAATATGTTCACCTTATTTCTGTGTTATGAGCTCTTAACCCTATCAACTTACCCCTTGGTAACCCATGCGGGTACCGCAGAAGCTAAACGCAGTGGACGAATTTACCTAGGTATTCTTTTGGGTACGTCTATTGGTTTTCAATTGTTAGCCATTTTAATTACTTGGTCAGTGGCTGGTACGCTCGACTTTCAGCAGGGCGGTATCCTCGCCGGTAAATTGGACCCTGCTTATGCCGGTATTCTTTATGCCTTGTTTGTTTTCGGCGTGGGTAAAGCAGCGATCATGCCGTTTCATAAATGGCTACCCGCTGCCATGGTAGCGCCTACACCGGTTAGTGCCTTGTTACATGCTGTTGCGGTGGTAAAGACGGGCGTATTTACCATATTAAAAGTCACCCTGTATATTTTTGGTAGTGACTTTATTACCAGCTCAGGTGCGAGTGATTGGTTAATTTGGTTTGCCGCGATAACCATTATACTGGCCTCACTTATCGCTATGACCAAGGACAACCTTAAAGCTCGTTTAGCCTACTCAACTATCAGTCAGCTCAGTTACATTGTACTGGGTGCACTTATCGCAGTAGAAATGAGTTTGGTCGGTGCATCTATGCATATCGCGATGCACGCATTCGCCAAGATCACCTTATTTTTTGCCGCGGGTGCAATTTTAGTGGCGGCACATAAAAAGAATATTAGCGATATGGCTGGCTTGGGTCGTGCTATGCCCTTCACGTTTATTGCGTTTACCATTGGTAGTTTAAGTATTATTGGTTTGCCGCCGTTTGGTGGTATGTGGAGTAAATGGTATTTAGCACTTGGTATGGTTCAATCGGAACAATGGATATTATTGGCGGTACTAATGATCAGCTCATTGCTCAATATTGCTTACCTGTTACCAATTTCAGCTCGTGCGTTTTTTGCAAAAGCAAAAGATGGCGTGGTGTATGCAGAAGTAAAAGAAGCACCTTTAAGCATGTTAATTGCCATCGGTTTTACATCATTGGCCTGTATTGTTTTATTCTTCTACCCTGATCCGTTTTATAACCAAGCTGTTGATGCAGCGACACGCCGCTAAGAGGAACTGATGTGTCAAACAAAATGAACGATGAAAAAACGTATTTATTTGATAATCCGCGTAATGTGTCACGCCTGTTATTAGGTTTTTATATCATTTGTGGTGGGTTGTTTGTTGCAGACTTTGTTGTACATCGTCATATGGTGCATCCGTGGGAAGGGTTCCCTGGCTTCTATGCGATTTATGGTTTTGTTGCCTGTGTACTGTTAGTAGTTATCGCGAAAGAAATGCGCAAAGTCCTGATGCGTGAAGAAGGTTATTATGATGTAAAGGAAGAAGATTATGATCTGGACGAGTAGTCTCCCACCATTCATTCCTTTTTTTATTGCCGCCTTGTTGATGCTGATCACTCGTGGGCATCTGCGTAATGTGATTTTACTCGCAACCCCTGTTCTTGGTGGTTTGCATTTATGGTTAGACGTACAGCC
This sequence comes from uncultured Cycloclasticus sp., assembly GCA_913057515.1. Taxonomy (GTDB): domain Bacteria; phylum Pseudomonadota; class Gammaproteobacteria; order Methylococcales; family Cycloclasticaceae; genus Cycloclasticus. The sequence continues at coordinate 14,387 of CAJXOJ010000009.1, forward strand.
GTTTGTTCCAATGGTGGCAAGCGATGCGTTAATCACAGCAAAAGAACTGTCATACCAGAAGAGTATTTTTAATTATCAACTTGAATTTATGCGAGTCGATAAATTGAGTTTGTTATTTGGTTATTTGTTTCATATCGCCAGTTTCATCTCTATTATTTATGCCTTACATGTACGTGACACCACACAGCAGGTCGCCAGTTTGTTTTATGCCGGTAGTGCATTGGGTGCAGTGTTTGCGGGTGACTTAATTACGTTGTTTATTTTTTGGGAAGGTTTGGCATTAAGCTCGGTCTTTTTAATTTGGGCTCGGCGTACAGAACAGGCAATAAAAACGGGTACACGTTATCTAGTTTTTCAGGTTATGTCTGGGGTGTTATTACTGGCCGGTGCCTTGATTCATTACCATCAAACAGGTTCAACTGACTTTAATTTTATTGGTATCGAAAGTACCGCAGGGTGGTTAATCTTAATCGCCTTTGGGATTAAAGCAGCATTTCCTTTTTTACATAGCTGGTTAACCGAAGGGTATCCAGAAGGAACACCCACCGGTACGGTTTTTTTATCTGCTTTTACCACTAAGGTGGCCGTGTATGCCTTAGCGCGGGGCTATCCGGGTACAGATTTACTTGTTTATGTCGGTGCGGCAATGACCTGTTTCCCAATTTTTTATGCCGTCATTGAGAATGATCTTCGCCGTGTACTCGCGTATAGCATGATCAATCAAGTTGGCTTTATGGTTTGTGGCATTGGTATTGGTACGGCATTAGCGTTAAATGGTGCCGTGGCGCATGCCTTTAATGACGTCATCTTTAAGGGGTTGTTATTCATGAGTATGGGCGCGGTGTTATATCGCGTGGGTAACATTAATGGTTCTGACTTAGGTGGGCTTTATAAGTCCATGCCCAAGACGGCCATGCTTTGTATCGTTGGCGCGGCATCCATTTCAGCCTTTCCACTCTTTAGTGGTTTTGTTAGCAAGTCGATGGTGATGGCCGCGATGTTACAAGAAGGGCATAACTATTTATGGCTGATGCTGTTATTTGCTTCAGCTGGTGTGTTCCACCACGCGGGCATTAAAATCCCTTACTTTGCATTTTTTCATCATGACTCGGGTATTCGCGTTAAAGAAGCGCCGACTAACATGTTGGTTGCCATGAGTATTTCTGCGGTGTTATGTGTCTTTATTGGCACACAACCGCAATACCTTTATGCCTTGTTACCATGGAAAGTGGAATACTGGCCTTATGACATGACGCACGTGCTGGCGCAATTACAAATATTATTCTTCTCAGCATTGGCATTTGTTTGGTTAAACAAACAAGGTTTATACCCGCCTGAACTTCGTTCAGTGAATATTGATGTTGAATGGACGTATCGAAAACTAATACCCGCAACAGCTCGTGCAAGCTATAACCTGTCACAACGTTTCAATTGTGCTGTAATTGATGTTGTACAACAAAGCTGGCAAGGGTTTCAATCAGCCTTTAGGGCAAGTCGATTGTCGCAATATCACTTAGCTAGCAGTTGGCCAACAGGTAGCATGGTCTTGTGGATTGGTGTGATTTTGGGTGGGTACTTATTGATGGATATTTATTTTTAAATGATAGCTTACATCCTAAAATAGCCACATACGGAAAACCTGGTTGATTAAAAACGGCTTTAATAAATGACCTGTATTTGATGGTTTTTCATTATCAATTTCAATAATTTAAGACCGTTATTTGTAACGGTTGTTAGGGTTAAGATAATCAACTAGACGTCTTTTTTACTGGCTCTAAAAGGTACTTACACGCATAAAACCGATTGACAGTCGGTTTTATGCGTGTAAGTATACGGCAAATTTTAAATGACTTAGCAAAGGTGTTTTTTTAATGAATTTAGGTCAGCTTGAAAAATTAGTGTTGAAGTTTTTCTGGGGAACGGATGTTGCAGATGCTAAACAAGTACATGCGTATTTTGAAAAAAGCCGTGGCGGCACTCTAAATACCATCCAAAGCACACTAGATCGTCTGTTTAAAAAAGGTCTATTAAAAAGGGATAAGGAAGGCCATGCTTTTCAATACCGAGCAGCCAAACCACGTAAAGCATTTATTGGTGAGTTAATACAAGATGTGACGAACGACTTCACATTAGCTGATGAAGACAGTATTTTGACAACCTTTGTATCGCTTTCAGCTGAACTTAATGACGATCAACTAGATCGGCTTGGTGAACTAATTCAAGATTACCGCTCAACCATTTCTATGGAAGAAGAATCATGATTTTTGGCACACTTGCGATCTTTTTTAATGTGCTATCCATTATGGGTTTCTGTGTGCTATTTATCATCTTTACGCTGAGTATTATTGTTAGGTGGAAGTCAGAGAGACTCAGTCAATATTCAGTGTTATCACGCCGTCGCGTCTTGTGGTTTATTGCCTTATCACCTTGGTTTTTTGGTGGCCTAGCGGCCATTACTGTCATTCTGTCGGGCAGTCACTACTCACCACTCCCTCAGAGTTTTGATTTACTTCATTGGCATCATGCTCAAGAGTTTGCTTTCAATAGCTGGCATGGCTTGTCGATTCTTGCGCTAGTGACTTACACGAGTTTTTTAATCATTCGAAAAGTTTATAGTTTAATAATAAATTGTCGCCAAATTAAGTTACTTCAAGCGGTGGCGGAGCGAGATAGCAACGGTTTTTATCAGCTAGAAGCCGATGCTGCAACGGCATTTACTGCTGGTTATCTAACGCCTCGGTGCTATATTACAACGGCGCTTCTGAGCCAGCTCAATAGCAAAGAATATACGATTGTACAATTACATGAAAAAGAGCATGTAAGGCGCGCTGACCCTTTAATGAAATGGTTTTTTCAACTGTTGATGGCCTTCTTTCCAAAGCTGATTTCTGTGCAATTAAATCAATCAATGTTATTGGTTATGGAACAAGGCGCTGACCTTGCGGTGAGCGATAAAATTTCAGACAAATTACTGATTGCTGAAACCTTATTAAAAGTAAGGCGTTTGGCTGAAAGACCTTTTAAAGGGTCGTTGAACCCGAACGCCGTTTGTCATTATGGGTATGACAATATTGAAGAGCGAATTAGCTACTTATTAACTAAGCGGCCAGCAAAAGTATTTCCTATCATTACTTTTATTTGTGCCAGCGTGAGCATTTCAATTTTTTGTGCATTAACGGCCGACATTTTTCATCACACCATCGAGTACACACTCTCTCATTAGGGCATAGCTATGTTGATAACACACTGTATTTTTACACCAAAAAAACCGATCTTTAGTCGGTTTTTAAGTTACCTTTTTATGAGCTTAACGCTCTATTTAGCAGGGGGGATTGTTCAGCCTTCCATAGTGTCAGCTGCTAATAAAAATACAGCAGAGGCTTTAACATTAAAAGAAGCCATACAGCGAACGTTTAATCACAACCCTGAATTGCAAACATTCCAGTATCAACTACAAGCACAGCAAGGGCGAATGGTTCAGGCTGACCTTTCCCCTAAGCCGGAGGTGAGTTTAACGGTTGAAGATGCCCTCGGGAGTGGGGATTTTAATGGGTTTGATAATAGTCAGGCGACATTAAGCGTTGCTTGGATATTGGATCAAAATATCAAAGGTAAACGTGTTCAACTTGCCTCTGAAGCAAAAAGTTTGATTGAAAGTGAAAAAAATATTAAACAATTAGACGGTGCGACTCAAACCGCTCGTTATTTTTTAGCAGCACTTTTTTATCAACAAAGCGCGGTTATTGCTCATCGAGCGATTGCATTAGCGCAATCAACCGTTAGGGAAGTAAAGCATCGGGTAAAAATAGGTAAAACACCACTGGCAGAATTATATCGTGCAGATGCTGAATTAGCTAAACGCCGTTTAGTATTAGGTGATGTAGAGCATGAATTGGAATCATCTATTCGACAACTGGCATCGCAATGGGGTAGTACTGAACCGTCGTTTAAAACGGTATTAGGCACGTTAGATAACCGACCTGATGTATTGAGTTTCCTTGCCTTAAAAAAGCAACTAAAAAACAACCCGACTATAGCCAAATACTTATCAATTGATAGAGTTAACCAAGCGCAGCTCAAGCTCGCCGAAGAGGAGCGAAATTCACGCTGGAAATTGACAACAGGTGTGCGGCGTTATGAAGAAACAGGTGATTTTGGCGTAGTGGCGGGTATATCCATGCCGTTTGGTGGCCGTCATCGTAATCAGGGCCGAATTGCAGAAGTTAAAGCAACACGCTTACAAAACCTGTCGGAAGCTGAGGCACTACGTATTCGTATTGAAACCACGCTGTTTGTTGTGTATCAGCAATTGGAACATAGCTTTCATTTAAGTGAGGTGTTGAAAAAAGAGATTATCCCTAAACTTGAAAAAGCGCTCACTGAAACTCAAAAAGCTTACGAACTTGGCAAATACAGCTACCTTGAGTGGTCGGCAGTACAAAATGAATTACTCAGTGCTCAATCTAGGCTGTTAGATGCTAGCTTGTCTGCTCATCTTAAACAGCTGGAAATAGAGCGGCTAACTGGCACACAAATCACATCACCTTTTTAACTAAGCCCAACGACTTAACGAGAAAACAATGAAAAAACGATTACACACAACTGGATTAGCACTGATACTTAGTATGCTGATGGTTTTTAGTCATTCTGCCTTATCTTTTGAGGGCTCAAAAGGTGAAGAGGCAGAACAGGCACCCGAAAAAGGACCACACAATGGACGCTTGTTAAAAGATGGAGGTTTTGTTCTAGAGTTGGCGATTTTCGAAACCGGTGTGCCACCAGAGTTTAGAGTGTGGGTTTCAAACAACGGTGAGCAGTTAAAACCGACAGATGTTGAGCTAAAAATCACCCTAACTCGCCTAGGGGGTATTGAAGATAATATTAACTTTACGCCACAAGGTGATTTTTTGAGAGGGGATATGGTTATTTATGAACCGCATTCATTTGTTGTTAGCATTAATGCAAACTATCAAGGCCAGTTACATCATTGGCAATACGATAACCTTGAAGGTCGAACCAGCATTGAAAGTGCGGTTGCCGAGGCGCTGAATATTGGTACCTCAGTGGCCGGTCCTCAAGTGTTTAAAGAAACAGTGTCGGCTTTTGGAAAGCTAGCGAACCATCCAGAAAAAACCCGTCATGTGACGGCTCGTTTTGAAGGGGCGATAAAGAAAGTTCACGTTAGCTTGGGGCAGCGAATTAAACAAGGCAAGCCATTGGTGACGATAGAAAGCAATGAAAGCTTAAAGTCTTATACTATTTACGCACCTATTGATGGTGTGATTACACAGCGTAACGCGAACCCAGGCGAACAGACCAAAGGCCGGGTTTTATTGACGCTGGCTAATAGCCGCTTTTTGGTGAGTGAACTGGCTGTTTTTCCAAGCGATCGTCAGCGCATTAAACTGGGTGCAAAGGTGTGGTTATCAGGCAAGGGAATTGACCAACCTGTGGCGGGCGTGATTACGCAAATAGATAACCTTGTTCAAGCTAATCAGTCAATCATTGTCAGAGCGGCATTAAATAACGAGGCAGAGAACCTTCTAGCCGGTACGTTTGTAAAGGCAAACATTGAGGTGGCTGAATACCCTGTTGAATTAGCGGTTAAACGTTCAGGCCTGCAGGCGTTTAGAGATTTTACAGTGGTGTTTGAGAAAATTGGCAATGAATATGAAGTGAGAATGTTAGAACTCGGTCGAGTAGCGGGCGATTGGGTGGAAGTGCTGGGCGGCCTTAAAGCTGGCGCACAGTACGTGTCTGACAACAGTTACATTATTAAAGCCGATATTGAAAAGTCCGGCGCATCGCACGATCATTAAGGAATAGACATGCTTGAAACCATCATACGTTCATCCATTCAGCGTCGATTCCTCGTGCTTGTTGTTATTGCAATGCTTTGCGCGCTGGGCTTGTGGAACTTTACTAAGTTGCCGATTGATGCGGTACCTGATATTACCAATACTCAGGTAGTTATTAATACAGAGGCTGCTGGTTACACGCCGCTTGAAGTTGAACAGCGGGTGAGCTATCCCGTTGAAAACGCGATGGCGGGGCTTCCTAATTTACAACATACACGGTCAGTATCACGTTATGGCTTGTCACAAGTAACCGTTATTTTTGAAGATGGTACGGATATTTACTTTGCCAGACAATTAGTGAATGAACGCCTGAGCGCTGCGATGAGTGATTTGCCTGCTCGACTGAAACCTGAATTAGGGCCGATTGCCACCGGCCTAGGCGAAATATTTATGTTTACGGTCGACGCGGAACCAGGGTCGCTTAATGCTGATGGGACGGTTATCACCCCAACCGACCTTCGTACAGTACATGATTGGATTATTAGACCGCAGTTATTGCGAGTACCTGGGGTTGTTGAAGTAAACCCTATTGGTGGTTTTAAACGAGAAATATTGGTGGCGCTTGAACTGGCTAATTTATTAGCTTATGGCCTTACTCAACGTGATTTGATGGCAGCGATAGATGCGAATAATGAAAATCGCGGTATTGGTTTTGTTGAGAAAAATGGCGCTCAATGGTTAATGCGAGTGCCGGGGCAAGCAGACGATATTAGCGCGTTAGCGAACATTTTGGTGGCAGAAAAAGATGGCTTACCGATTCGTTTAAAAGACGTGGCAAGCATTACTGAAGGCAAAGAACTACGCTCAGGTGCGGCTACTCAGAATGGTCGTGAAGTGGTGATGAGCACGGTGTTTATGCTAATAGGTGAAAATAGCCGAACGGTGGCTAAAGCTGTTGCAGAAAAGCTTGAAGCCATTAAAAGCAGTCTTCCGCAAGGGGTTACGGTTACGGCTGTTTACGACCGAACAAACCTAGTTGATAAAACATTGAAAACGGTAAAAACAAACTTGATAGAAGGGGCTTTACTGGTCATCGTCATACTGTTTTTATTTTTAGGTAATGTGAAAGCTGCCTTGTTGACTGCAGCGGTCATACCTATTGCGATGTTGATGACCATAACCGGCATGGTGCAAACAAAAGTTAGCGCTAATTTAATGAGCTTAGGGGCATTGGATTTTGGTTTGATTGTTGATGGTGCCATCATTATTGTTGAAAACTGCTTACGCCGCTTAAGTATTGCAGGGCGTAATGGTCTTGTTCCAATAAAAGAACGTTTTGAACTGGTTTTTGAAGCGACTAAAGAAGTGATTCGGCCAGCACTTTTTGGCGTGTTTATTATCACGGTGGTTTACCTGCCTATTTTCGCGCTGTCGGGGGTAGAAGGTAAAATGTTCCACCCGATGGCTATGACGGTTGTGATTGCATTGGTCAGCGCGATGTTGCTGTCGATCACATTTGTGCCAGCTTGTATCGCCTTGTTTTTCACAAAGCCCGTGGTTGAAAAAGAAAGTGTTGTGATGAAATCAATGCTATCGCTGTATCAGCCGCTGTTGCAGCTAGCGATTAAAGCTCGTTGGTTGGTTGTTAGTGCAGCAATGGTATTGCTCATCGTGAGTGGCTTTGCTGCTAGCCAGCTGGGAAGCGAGTTTGTTCCTAATTTAGATGAAGGAGATATCGCAATGCATGCACTGCGTATTCCGGGAACGTCTCTTGAACAAGCCATTCAATTACAAAAGTCGTTAGAAGCTAAAATTAAAGACTTACCTGAAGTGGAACGTGTTTTTGCAAAAATTGGTACCGCTGAAGTTGCAACCGATGCCGTGCCGCCCAGTGTTGCTGATAATTTCATTATTCTTAAATCTAGAGAAGATTGGCCTAACCCGAAAAAGCCTAAAGAACAGTTTGTGGATGAATTAGCCGCTTTGGTTGAGCCCATGCCAGGAAATCGCTATGAGTTTTTACAGCCCATTCAAATGCGGTTTAATGAACTACTCGCGGGTGTTCGAGCTGAGTTAGCGATTAAAGTGTTTGGAGATGATTTTGATAGCCTGATTGCCTTGGGAGATGAGATTGAGAAGGCCATTGCGAATATAGACGGAGTTGCAGACATTGCGGTTGAGCAAACAACGGGTTTGCCCATTATGACGATCAAACCAAAACGGGATATTTTGCCGCAGTATGGAATCAGCATTAAAGATATACAAGAGCAACTGGCGACTGCATTAGGCGGGCGTGTTGCAGGGCAATTTTATGAGGGTGATCGGCGCACTGATATTGTCGTCAGGCTGCCCGAGCATATAAGAACGGATATTGATGGGCTAGCGAAACTGCCAATCCAGCGGCCTCATGGGGATTATGTTCCGCTTGAAGAACTGGCCGATTTAGAATTAGTGATGGGTTATAACCAGGTTTATCGTGAAAATGGCAAACGCCGCGTAGTGGTTACCGCTAATGTACGTGGGCGAGACCTTGGCAGTTTTGTAAAAGACGTTCAACAAGCTGTTTCTGAGACCGTTGAGGTGCCGGCAGGTTACTGGGTTGAATACGGGGGTACTTATCAAAAGTTACAATCGGCTGCGCAACGACTCTCCATTGTTGTGCCCATTACACTGGTGTTAATTATTGGTTTGCTGTTATTAGCCTTAGGTTCCTTAAAAGATGCACTGGTTATTTTCTCAGGCGTGCCACTGGCGCTTACCGGGGGCGTGTTGGCATTAATATTTCGCGATATCCCTTTTTCAATTTCAGCGGCAGTCGGGTTTATTGCGCTCTCAGGCATAGCTATATTGAATGGCCTAGTGATGGTGTCCTTTATTCGTGAATTATTTAAAGACGGGCTTAGCCTTAATGATTCGATTATTCAAGGCGCATTGACACGATTGCGACCCGTTATTACCACTGCACTGGTTGCCTCGTTGGGATTTATACCAATGGCGTTAAATACCGGCATTGGCTCGGAGGTACAAAGGCCATTAGCCACAGTGGTCATTGGCGGCATTATCTCTTCGACATTACTCACCTTAGTCGTCTTGCCAGCTTTATATCGCTTGCTTCATAAAGAAAAGGTGGCTTAACTAGAAAAGGTATTTTGCCGCTATTGAAGGGGTAAGCTATTAATTGTTTTTATAAAAATGACGGCGAATTTAATACTCTATTGGGTGAGCATTATGATAAACAAAGGAAAAACAGAAGATTTTATGGCTAATAATGGTTGAGCGTGTGAGTTGCCTTGCTTGGTGACTCACTCGGCACTTTATTGGTTTAAAGTTAAAGGCAATAAAAGCACGTTGAAAGGAGGGTGAACGAGTTGAAACTCATAAAGTTACCGCTTATTCTTAGCCTGAAAAGCCATTGTCGGTATAACATTCTTAATGTTAGAATCGCCAGCAAATGTCTGTCTTTGCTGTTTAGTGAAAGCGTTGTTACTCGATAAAATTGGATGAAAAAACTTCTTATAACGTTTCTTATCTTGCTCTTGGTGATTGCGCCAGTCGTGCCGGCATCTAATCATTGCGCTGATATGGGCAATGCGGTTGCGGGTTCAATATCAAATATATCGAGTAGTGCAAATGAAAGCTCAGTACATGAGCATCATATGCCGACACGTGTTGTGAATGATACTAAGCCCGGTTGTGATTGTACTAACAATATGGATTGTGTTGCTCACCTGTCAGTCTATGTGGCAATGAGCGATTTATCGGTCAAAACGCAGAGCTTTCCTTCCAATTTTCTAATTTATAACGTCTCGTTATCTCCTAGCGAAACGATTTCACCTGAAATAAAACCCCCTAGTCCTTTCGTCTAAACAGAGGGTCAGTACGCTTGTTGTTTAAGCAATGAGCATCTTAGTATGGTAATGCATGCTTTAGCTTAGCTGTCGAGCTTAACCATAATAGCCCTCAAAAACCTTTTGTTGATAACACATAATCAACTTTCGAAATGATGAGGACAGTATGGTTTTATTTAAAAGATGGGTTCAATTTACACTATGTTTAGCTTTGTTTGGCACTGCCCATGCCGAAAACGCACATGCGCTATCATTACAAGCAGCGCTTGATTTAGCGCTGCGAAATAACCCAAGTCTTGCAGAAATAAACGCAAGGTCTGAAGCAATGGCCTTTATTCCATCCCAAGTGGCGACGTTACCTGACCCAGTGATCAGTTTTAATGCCTTGAATTTGCCGACAGATAGCTTTGATTTAGACCAAGAAAATATGACGCAATTACAGGCGGGTTTGACTCAGGCCATTCCGTTTCCGGGTAAGTTGAGATTACGTGGAGAGGGAGCAAGCCACGAGGCAAAAGCAGCCGCACATAATGTGACCGAGGCGCGATGGTTTTTGTTACGTGACGTGAAAAAAACGTGGTGGCACTTATTTTACCTTGATCACGCGCTTAAAATTATCGCTGCGAACCAAGGCTTGTTGAAACAGTTCGTTGATATCGCACAAACTAAGTATCAAGTGGGCCAAGGCTTGCAACAGGATGTCTTACTCGCGCAATTAGAGCTGTCTAAACTGCTAGATAACACGCTTAGTTTACAGGCAGCTCGTGATGCGGTTAGGGCGCGTTTAAATAGGTTGATTGATCGTTCAGCAGATCAAGTTATTAGTCTCGGTAACGTGCAGTTAGGCGACTTACCCAACATCAAAGCAGAGAGTGAATTGTTTATCTATGCGGATAATCATCGTGCCTTGCTAGCGGCGCAACGGCAATCTGTGCAAGCGGCACACTCTCGTTTAGCACTTGCTGAGAAAGGCTTTTACCCAGACGTTAACATTGGGGCCTTTTATAGCGTTCGTGATGATATGCCTAACGGGCAAGAAAGGGCCGACTTTCTTAGTTTAAGACTGAGTATGAATATGCCTATTTTTACCGATAGCAAGCAACAAAAGGCGGTCGATCAACGTCATAAAGAAGTGCTGCAAAAAAAGTTTTCTTTACGTGATAAATCGAATCGTGTGCGCAGTGAAATATCCACCGCGTACAGCCAGTATCAACAAAGCAAGCAACAAGTTCAATTATTTAAAACGGGGATTATTCCTCAAGCAAGGCAAACAGTGGCGTCGATGTTGGCGGGTTATCAGGTAGATAAGGTTGATTTTTTAAACTTAGTGCGCAGCCAAATGACCCTTTACAACTATGAAACCCAATATTGGAAAGCCTTAACAAAAGCCAAGCAAGCATTGGCGCAATTAACTGCCGTGGTTGGCAAGGAAGAAATTTATGAGTAATAAGATATTATCAATAGTAGCACTGGCGATACTGACGATAGGACTACTGGCGGGATATTGGTTTGCATCGACCCAACAGCAGCCTAGTATGCCCAGCGCAGAAGAGGTAAAAAGTGATATTTTGTTTTATCGGAATCCAATGAACGCAGAAATTACATCCCCTATACCAGCAAAAGACGATATGGGGATGGACTATATACCGGTATATGCCGATCAAAATAAAACCGAGCCAGCAAAAATTCTATTTTACCGAAACCCGATGAATCCAGACATGACCTCAGCTGTGCCAGCGCAAGATGAAATGGGTATGGATTATTTGCCAGTGTATGCGGAGGAAGATCAGCGCGATGATTCGCCAACGGGTACGGTTAAAATTGACGGTGTAACAACGCAGAATATAGGAGTTAGAACATCCAAGGCAGTTGAGTTAGCTATGTCGCATACCGTTAGGGCGGTTGGCCGTGTCGATTACGATGAAGAAAAAATGGTTCGTCTACACCCAAAAACTGAAGGTTGGGTCAAAGACATGTATGTGGATAAAAGCGGTCAATGGGTTAAAGAAGATACCCCTTTGTTAAGTATTTATTCTCCTCAATTGGTGGCCAGTCAGGAGGAGTATTTATTGGCGCTTAAAAACCTTAAAGCCTTGGAAAAAAGCCCAATTGATACGATACGTCATGGTGCTGAAGCGTTGTTAAATAGCTCACGCGAGCGTCTTAAACTATTAGACTTTCCAGTGCATCAGATGGCAGAGCTAGATCAGTCTCACCGGATAAAAAAGAGCATTCATATTCACAGCCCAAAAGAAGGCGTTGTAGTGAAAATTGGTGCGCGAGAAGGTCAGTTTGTTGGCCCTAAAACGCAAATATATATGATCGCCGATCTAAGAAAAGTTTGGGTATACGCGAATATTTATGAGTATGAGTTACCGTGGGTGAAAGAGGGTGATTCGGTGGAAATGCAATTGGTCGGTATTCCAGGTCGAGTTTTTAAAGGGCATTTAGCCTATATCTACCCCTACGCGGAATTAAAAACGCGAACCATCAAAGTGCGTTTGGTGTTTGATAATTCAGAGTTATTGTTGAAGCCCAATATGTTGGCAGATCTTAAAATTTATGCGAATCAGCAAAATAATCAGGTGGTTATTCCCTCAGAAGCGGTGGTTCGTTCAGGCTCACGGAAGCAAGTGTTTGTGGTAAGAGGCGAAGGTAAATTTGAACCAAGGTTGGTGACGCTGGGGCTGGAATCTGAAGGCAAGGTTGCAATTTTAGAGGGGCTAAAACTGGGCGAAGAAGTGGTGACTTCTGGCCAGTTTTTGATTGACTCTGAATCAAAGTTACATGAAGCGACGGCGAAAATGCTCGAATTAATGTCGGATGATAATACGCCGACGAGTGATCAAGTGAAGCTATCTAAGGAGCCAGCGCATGATTGATTTAATCATCGATGGCTCGATAAAAGACCGCTTTATGGTGTTAATAGCAACGCTGATTATTGCAGTGGCGGGTTTATGGAGTTATCAGCATACCTATTTGGATGCAATCCCCGATTTATCGGATGTGCAGGTGATCGTATTTACCAAATATGCGGGGCAGGCGCCGCAGGTCGTTGAAGATCAGGTGACCTATCCATTAACGACGGCTATGTTGTCGGTACCACGTTCTAAAATTGTCCGTGGCTATTCATTTTTTGGTTATTCATTCGTTTATATTATTTTTGAAGACGGTACAGATATGTACTGGGCACGCTCGCGGGTGCTTGAGTCACTCAATTTTGTTAGCAGTAAACTCCCTGAGGGCGTGACCCCAACGCTTGGCCCCGATGCTACCGGCGTTGGCTGGGTTTATGAATATGCTTTAGTGGATAAAACCGGGAAGCATGATTTAGCTCAGCTACGCTCCATTCAAGACTGGTATTTACGTTACCCGCTACAAACGGTTCACGGGGTTGCGGAAGTCGCTTCGGTGGGTGGTTATGTTAAACAATATCAGGTTGAAGTGGACCCCAATGCGTTGCAAGCATACGGCATTACGCTCGCTAAGGTTAAGCAAGCCATTAAACGCTCAAATAACGATGTGGGCGGGCGCTTAATAGAAGTAGCTGAAACTGAATATATGGTGCGTGGACTAGGTTATATTCGTTCCTTGGAGGATTTAAATAGCATTCCTGTTGGGGTTGATTCTAATGGCACACCGATTCGTTTAAAGGATATCGCTCATATTCATACCGGGCCAGAGTTAAGGCGTGGTTTAGCAGAGCTAAACGGTGAGGGAGAAGTGGCCGGTGGGGTGGTTATTATGCGATACGGTGAAAACGCCTTATCGACCATCGAGGGGGTACGAAAAAAACTGCAAGAACTTAAAAAAAGTCTGCCAGCAGGTGTTGAAATTGTGCCTGTCTATGATCGAGGTAATTTGATTGAACGTGCCGTTGCCAGCCTAAATTCATCCTTATTACAGGAGCTTGCGGTGGTTAGCCTAGTGGTTATTTTGTTCTTATTGCATGTGCGCTCAGCCTTGGTTGCCATTATTACCCTGCCTATGGGTATATTAATGGCGTTTATTGTGATGAAAGTGCAAGGGCTAAACGCTAATATCATGTCATTAGGTGGCATAGCTATTACCATCGGTACAATGGTCGACGGTGCTATTGTGATGGTAGAAAATGCACATAAACACTTAGCGAAAGCGACTACAGAAAAGGGTGCTGAGCTCAGCGATGATGAACGCTGGAAGACCATTGGCGTAGCGTCGCGAGAAGTGGGCCCTGCGTTGTTTTTCTCCTTATTGATTATTACCGTCTCCTTTTTGCCTATTTTTACCATGCAAGCACAAGAAGGCCGAATGTTTAGCCCATTGGCGTTCACCGCCTCCTATGCGATGGCCGCCGCAGCCATATTAGCAGTAACGTTGGTGCCGGTTATGATGGGGTATTTTATTCGCGGCAAGGTGGTTACCGAACACGAAAACCCAATTAATCGCTGGATACACGCGATGCACACCCCAGTACTAAAGCTGGCGATGCAGTGGCGCAAGGCAACGGTTTTATTGGCGTTGTGTTTGGTTTTATTAACGGCATATCCATTTTCAAAACTGGGTAGTGAATTTATGCCGCCGTTAGACGAGGGCGATATTTTGTATATGCCAACAACCTTTCCGGGTATATCCATTACCAAAGCAAAAGAGTTGTTACAGCAAACCGATAAAATTTTAAAAACCTTTCCCGAAGTGCAACATGTGTTTGGCAAGGTGGGGCGAGCAGAAACGGCTACCGACGCTGCGCCATTATCGATGATAGAAACCACTATTCGTTTAAAGCCAAAAGAAGAATGGCCCGACCCAGGCAAAACAACCCAGCAATTAATGGATGAAATGGATCAGGCGATAAAATTCCCAGGCTTGGCTAATGCGTGGACAATGCCGATTAAAACGCGGATTGATATGTTGTCTACGGGCATTAAAACGCCAGTCGGCATTAAAGTTTCTGGCCCTGATTTAAACGTTCTTCAATCCTTATCTGGGCAGATCGAGCAAGCGATGAAAACGATACCAGAAACCACCTCGGCCTTTGGTGATCGCGCAGTGGGTGGTTATTATTTGGATTTTGATATTAACCGAGAAGCAGCATCGCGTTATGGCCTAACGACCGGTGATATACAAGACGTCATACAAAGCGCTATTGGCGGTATGAATATTACCGAAACAATCGAAGGGTTAGAGCGATATCCCGTTAATGTACGTTACCCACGTGAGTTACGTGATGACGTTGAGAGTTTAAAACGGGTACTAATAGCAACATCAACGGGTAGCCAAATTCCGCTAGCGCAGGTCGCCGAATTAACTTATAGGCGAGGGCCACCGGTTATTAAAAGTGAAAATTCACGGCCCAATGCCTGGATATATGTAGATATAAGTAGCTCGGATATTGGAGGTTTTGTTAACAAAGCAAAACAAGTGTTAGCCGATCAGGTGAAGGTACCAGCGGGTTATACAGTGGTTTGGTCAGGTCAATTTGAGTATATGGAGCGCGCAGCAAAACGGCTACAGATTGTTGTTCCGGTTACACTAATGATTATATTTATTTTGTTGTACCTTAATTTCCGCAACCTAGTCGAACCTATTATTGTCATGTTGGCGCTACCGTTTGGTGTGATCGGCGGCATTTGGATGATTTATTTAAATGACTACAACTTATCGGTGGCAGTGTATGTTGGCTTTATCGCGCTAGCGGGGATGGCGGCAGAAATTGGCGTATTGGTCCTTAGCTTTATTGATATGGAGGTCGCTAAACGTCGGGCAGCCAGTCTTCAGCCACTATCGCCAATGGACATAATTGAAGCCAGCCAACAAGCAACCTCAATGCGTGTGCGGCCGGTTGTGATGACAGCGGTTTCGACTATGGCAGGGTTGATTCCTATCATGCTCAGTAGTAGTACAGGGTCGGATGTAACACACCGTATAGCAGCACCGATGTTAGGTGGCATGTTAACAGTTTTAGTGTTGAATTTATTGGTGCTGCCCGTCATCTACAGCTTTGTATTGCAGTACGAGGAAGCAAAAAAGTAAAAAGATCAGAACAAAGCAAAACTAGCTTTTTTGGTTAATGTTGATGATTTGATAAAAATTAGTTTGGTGACAAGGAGTTACTTCAGTAGAGTAATTCCTTTTAAGAAATAGGGACGTAGAGTGTTAATAACTAATGGTTTCACCGTGTATGTGAGGTGAGTTTGTTCGTGAGCTAAGGTTGTCAAGTGCAAAAATACTATTAGATGGTGTCGAAGTAACAATAGAAAATTTAAACAATTATGATCGACTGCTGGGTCAGGTGAAAGGGTGCCCAAGTATTCAAAGAGCTTTAATCGGTATTCAATTGATCACAAAATATGTTTGTGTAGGAAAAGTGTTGGGCATAAATTTTGATGTTTTTAACCCTTTATTTGATGTGGTGTTGGCTTTAGAAAAAAGACTAACGGTAACATTGCCAAGGTAACCCACATCATTAAACGAAAGTCTTGTAAGTAAGCCAAACCGGCTGCTTGGCGTGTTACTTCGGCGTTAAGTATGGTTAAGGTTTGTAAATTCCCTAATTGGAAGACCTCTGATTCCATTGCTCGTCTTAATGCTAAATTAAATGGGTTTATAAAGCTTGAAAAAGCAGCATGGTTCGCTTGTGTATGTACGGAAAGGTAGCTAATGACGACAGAAATACCGATGCCACTGCCGAGATTACGAAGCAGGCTATATAAAGCAGTTGCTTCGCCTCGAAAATGTGGGGATAACGTTGAGAAAGCGATGGTTGATAATGGCACATAAATAAACCCCATGCCTACGCCTTGTAGAATGCCAGTGAATATAATCTCAAAGCTATCAACATTGGGCGTGAAAAAAGTCATTTCCCATAATGCATAAGCGCTGAGTGTAATGCCGGCAAAGATAATATAACGGTCATCAATTCTCCCTGATAAACGGGCTACTGCAAACATTGAAAGCATGGTGCCAATACCACGGGGTGCCAGTATATTCCCAACATCTATGACGGGATATCCCATCAAGCTTTGCATGTATGGAGGTAATAGCACTAAGGAGGAAAACATGGTGAAGCCTACTATGAAAATAAATATCAGCCCAACATTGAAGTTAAAGTCTTTGAATAATGCAGGCTCAATAAATGGGTGCTTATGGGTAAACATATGGGCAATAAATAGGTAAAAAGCCAAACCTGATACACATGCTTCAATAATGATCTCGATATGGTTGAACCAATTGAGTGAATGGCCACGATCTAGCATCATCTGTAAAGCTCCAATACTAATCGCTAATAATGTAAAGCCTAGTAAATCAAATCGCTTAGAACGATCAATTTTGGTTTCAGGCAAAAATGAAGCGAGCCCAAACCAAGCAAGTAAACCAAAAGGAACATTGATATAAAAAACCCAGCGCCAATTATAATATTCAGTTAATAAGCCGCCCAACGAAGGGCCTAAAATGGGCCCTACCATCACGCCGACTCCCCACATAGCCATTGCTGAACCATGGCGTTCACGAGGATAAATATCGAGTAATACCGCTTGTGATAAAGGAATTAAGCTGGCGCCAAAAATGCCTTGAAGCACTCTAAATGACACAATTTGAGTTAAATTTTGTGCTGCACCACATAGCATAGAGGCAACTGTAAAGCCAACCACTGACCAGATGAAAATACGCTTACGACCAAAGCGATTGCTAACGAAGCCTGTTAGCGGCATAAAAATGGCTGTTGCAATAATATAAGAGGTGAGCACCCAAGAAATTTGATCTTGTGTTGTCCCCATATTGCCTTGCATATTAGGCAATGCAACGTTGGCTATGGTTGTATCCAATGCTTGCATCGTTGTTGCCAGCATGACGGATAAAGTAATAAGCCCACGGTGTTTTACTGGTGTGGTTTCCACAGTTATGATGCGTTAGCGATCAAGGTGAAAACCCCCATAATTGGCGCTGATGCTGTGTATCAATTTCTACAACGGCACTTAAGCCCATTATTAATTGAGGAGTGATGGGTGCATCCTCAAATTTAATTCTTACCGGTACACGTTGAGCAATTTTAACCCAGTTACCAGTCGCATTTTGTGCTGGAATTATTGCAAACTCAGCGCCCGTTGCTGGGCTTAAACTTTCTACACTACCTGTTAGTTCAGCATTAGGAAAAGCATCAATATGAATTGAAACAGATTGTCCTGGGCGGACATAGGTTAAATCGGTCTCAGTAAAATTAGCCTCAACTCTTAGGCTATCGTTGACGACCAACAGTAAGGCAATTGCCCCGGCTTTAATATATTGACCATTGGTAGGGACTTTACTCACAATACCTGGGGATGAAGCACGTACTTTAGTCCATGAAAGGTTAATGTTTGCTTGTTCTAGTGCTGATAATTTAGCCTTATAGCTGGGGTGCTCATTAATGGCTAAATCAACACTGCCACCAAGGCTCTGTGCGATACGATTTAGGCTTTGTTGTAACGTTATTATTTGTTCCTCTGCCAAATCTGTACGTTGCTTTGCATCATCAAACCTAGAGGCGGATATGTAATTTTTAGTTAATAAATCAACTTGCCGGAGCTGCTCTTTTTTTGCAAAGGCATAATTTGTTTGAGCTACAGAAATTTCTGCCAATTTTTCGTTGTAACTGGCTTTTAGCGTCATCAATTCAGTCATTACTTGAGCCAACTCGGCCTTCGCCATATCAACCTTTACTTGGTAAGGCAAAGCATCAATGCGAAATAATAATTGGCCTGCTGAAACAAGCTCATTCTCTTTAACGAATATCTCTTTGACTGTACCCGCTACCTCAATGCTAACGGGCACCGTATCGGCCTTAAGGTAGGCATTATCAGTTTCAACAAAACGTCCGCCTTGAAGATAGATGACACCTGCAAAAATTAACAATATGAGTGGAATGATAATTAATAAAATTAACCTTTTTAATCGGCGTGGTGATAACGATGGTGAATTTTCCGGTAAAGACTCTGGCTCGTTAAAAGGCTCACTCATGAGTTATTGCCTCCCAAATTATCTTCTTTTTGTGGTTTTGAAGAGCAACTTAGGTTTAAACGCATTGTTTTCAAATTGGTTAACATGGTGTCAAGTTGGCTTTCCGGCAGGCCACTGAGAGCTTTAGCTTGCACCAACTCAATGGCTTGTTCTATGGATGATAAATGAGTGGGAGCTTGTGCTGTTAAGTAAATTTGGTGAGCACGTCTGTCTAATGGGTCAGCACGTCGATCAACTAGGCCAGCTTCAACTAACTGATCAATTAAGCGCGTTAAAGTAATCGGTAATATCTCTAGCATATCAGCTAATTTTGACTGACGAATACCTTCATGGCGAGACACATAAACCAATGTGCGCGCTTGCGCTAGTGTGAGTGAGCTATCTTCAATATGTTGATTGAATTGCCTTCGCATAAGGCGAGAAACATCAGCTAATAAAAAACCAAGCGTATCTTTTTTAAGGACCATTAAATGTATGTTAACCATATAGTAAGTTTTGCTTATTATATTGTTAGCATGCTTATTATTCAATTTAACAATGCGTTAGCTTGATTGGTATTTTTAAATAATAAGTGTAATGCCGATATAAATTGATGAGGCTTGGTGAAAGGGCCAGCTTTAGGCATTCATAGTATCGTGATTATAAAGATTTGGTTTTATGGTGCTTTTGTTTCTTTGAGTTGCCGGTGGTGAAGGTGAAATAAACAATTCATTTAAGCTGAGAGTGATTTCGAAAAGAACTTTCAATATGTTTAAATATCTTATGATTTCAAAGATTAATAATTGATTAAAGAGAGCGTGAGATGGCTGACTTGTTTAACGAAAAATCTAAAAGCTGGGACAGTGATGTGACCGTTAAAACGTTGTCGTCGGCTATTGGGTCATTAATATTAGAACAGGTTCCTTTGAATGCTCAGATGGAGGTGATGGATTTTGGCGCAGGAACGGGTTTAATTAGTTCGTATGTTGCACCGTTGGTTAACAAAATTGTAGCAGTGGATATTTCTGAGGCGATGTTAGATAAGTTGGTTTCTAAGCCTGAACTAGATGGTAAGGTTGAGGCTGTGTGCCAAGATATATTAAAAACACCATTTGACGGACGCTTCGATTTGATTATGAGTGCGATGGCGATTCACCATATAGAGGATACGGCAAAGCTTATTCAGTCCTTTTCTGAGCACTTAAAGGAAGGCGCGATGATTGCTTTGGCAGATCTAGATAAGGAAGATGGAAGTTTTCACCCTGAAGGTACCGAGGGTGTTTTTCATTACGGTTTTAATCGAGACGTATTTGAAGAAATGTTAATAAATAATGGCTTTGAAGATATCCAATTTTTTACCGCCTATACGGTTACTAAAGCTGAAAATAAATTTCCTGTGTTTCTTGTGGTAGCGAAAAAGGTAAATAAAAATCAAGCTATTAATGGTTAGTAGTGCCTAAGCCCAAAAAGTAATATTAAAATAGTTATATGTCGGGCGCGCATGGTCATTTGTTAAAGCCCCGAGAAGTTGATAGAAAGAACGGTAACGATAATAGATTTTAGGAAGTAAGGATGCACGAGCACACGATACAAAATTTACAACATCACCACGACTTTTCACTTAAAAATGAACGTGGAGAGCGGCGCACGATGTATGTGTTAATACTCACGGCCATAACAATGGTGGTTGAAATAGTGGCTGGTAGTGTTTTTGGCTCAATGGCGTTACTCGCAGATGGTTGGCATATGGCAACTCATGTCGCAGCATTTCTAATAACAATTTATGCTTATCGTTATGCGCGTCGGTATAAAAAAAATGCAGCGTACTCTTTTGGTACAGGCAAGGTCAGTGTGTTAGGTGGGTTTGCTAGCGCAGTGGCCTTAGCGGTTGTTGCGTTGCTGATGTTGGTTGAGTCCTTGCATCGTTTGGTTGACCCGCAAGCGATTCAATTTAATGCGGCTATTGGTGTGGCGGTTATTGGACTGGTTATCAATGTAATCAGTGCTTTCCTATTAAAGGATGATCACCATCACCATCAGCATGATCATAATTTAAAAGCAGCCTATTTTCATGTGTTGGCGGATGCACTAACGTCGCTACTGGCTATTGTTGCTTTGTTGGCAGGTAAATATTTTGGTTGGCATTGGCTAGATCCAGCAATGGGAGTCGTGGGCGCTGTGATTATTACGCGTTGGTCTTATGGCTTGGTGAAACAAACGGCCCCTATTTTGTTAGACGGCAGTATTGACGAGCAGTATAAATTAAAGGTTAAAGACTGTATTGAAAGAGACTCAGATAATCGCGTATCAGATATTCATATTTGGAAAATAAGCCCAAGCCATTATGCAGCAATTATTTCATTGGTAACCGACCACCCTCAACCGAACGCATACTATAAAAATTTATTAACTGGTTTCGATAAGCTTGTGCATATTACGGTTGAAGTGAATGAGTGTGATGATGAGTTATGTGTCGGCTAATGAATATTTTTCTGTTTAAGTCTATAGTGATTTTAAAGTAGATTGCTTTTATACGTTAACTACTACCAAACAATATAGCAGCATCGCCTTTATGCCACGGTTTGTGTGGGGCCATTGCTTGGGTAAATACAGTTTGCTGATAGTGTTTATTTAACCAGCATTGAATTAAAGGATAGGGGGCTTGTCGATACCACTGCCGTTCAACGCGCGAGAATTGGCGAATAAACGGCAAAATGGCATAGTCGGCAAGGCTGGGGGTGTCGCCCATCATGTACTCATGCTGAGTTAGGCGTTGCTCAAGATCGCTAATATAAGCCTCGCAATGTAAACGATAGCTGTCTTTCTCAACATCATGATAACGCGAAGCGGCCTTGTACTTTTTTAATGCGTCAACAAACTCATTATCAGTACGATGGATTAGTTCAAGCATGGCTACTTGATCGCCCTGTAATAGATTGCTAGGGTCATTTTCACTGAGTGCCCACAACATGATGTCTAAGCTTTGGTCTATAACTGATGATTGATTGATGACTAAAACCGGTACGGTTGCTTTAGGAGAGGCGGTTAACATGTCTGTTGGCTTATTTTTCATATCAACGTCACGTAGGATAACCGGCTGTTTAGCAAGCAATAGACCCATTCGTGCCCGCATAGCGTACGGGCATTGGCGTAATGAATACAAAATGGGTAACGGTGACATATAACAGTATTGCTTGAAATGTATTATTTAACTATTTAAGTATATAACGACAGGGAAGCGGCTTACAGAGTTGGGTTCGTTAATAAACTAAAGTCGCTAACGAAACGTGATTGATTAAAATGCGAATCCAAAGGCGTTGCCAAACAATGTAAAATGGTTCAGCGGCCGTATTCTATTTCTGGAGATCCCCATCAACGCCTTTTTTTCTATTCCTGTTGGCATTCGCTATATGGTTCTGAGTGCTTTTTCGTTCAGCATTATGGCCTTGTTCGTTAAATTAGTGGGTGATAAGGGTATCCCCGTTTTAGAGATTGTTGCCGCGCGTTCCTTGGTGTCATTAGTAATCAGTTATATGGGTATTCGACGTGAAGGAATAGCCTTATTGGGCACGCGTAAAGGCTTGTTAGCTGCACGTGGATTAACCGGTTTTGCGGCATTAATTTGTGTTTTTTATGCGATTACCCATTTACCCCTTGCAGAAGCAATGGTGCTTCAGTATCTACACCCGATGTTTACGGCTATTTTGGCGCTTATATTTTTAAAAGAACGACTTAAAGTGGGTACGCTTGTCTGTATTTTTTTGAGTTTTTTAGGTGTCTTAATGATTGTGCAGCCTGACTTTTTATTCACATCTACGGCAGCTAATTTGAATGAGTTTAGTGTTATTGTCGCTATTGCTGGAGCGTTTGGTAGTGCGGTGGCATATACATTGGTTCGGGCATTGGCGAAAACAGAACACCCTTTAGTGATTATTTTATATTTCCCCTTAATCTCTTTACCGGCCAGTATCATTTTATTATGGGGAGAGTTTGTGATGCCCGAGGGAGTCACTTGGTTTTATTTGCTAGCGATTGGTGTGGCGACCCAAATTGGGCAAATTGGTTTAACAAAGAGTATGCAAACAGAATCAGCGGGACGGGCGACGAGCTTTGGTTACTTGCAAGTGGTTTTTGCTATGTTACTTGGGCTGTTTGTATATGGAGAATACCCATCAATAGAGACTTTAATCGGTGCGAGTTTGATTATTGTTGGTGCCTATCTTAATGTAACTTGGAAAAGTAAAATAAAGGAGTAAATGATGGCCAAAGCATGCGCACGACATATTTTAGTTAAAACAAAAGAAGAGGCTGATAAACTTAAAAAACAGCTAGCACAAGGCGCTGATTTTGCTAGCCTTGCCAAAAAGCACTCTCAATGTAATTCGGCAAAAAGAGGGGGCGACTTAGGCGAATTTAGCCCCGGTAAAATGTTAAAACCTTTTGACAATGTGGTGTTTAAAAAAGCCTTACTAACCGTTCATGGCCCAGTTAAAACTAAGGTTGGTTATCATTTAATAGAAACCATTTACCGAACATAAATGGTCATATTTTAAAAACCGGAAATTATGAAAATACTATTTACTAAACCCACATTACTGACCGAGGAAAAATCGGCCTTATTGATGACCGAGTTAACTCAGGTACTCGCATATAAAGGGGTAGAGGATATGAGTACTCATTTGTTATTGGAACTGGATAATGAGGTTGTTGATATCGAGTCAATTCAACAGTTGTTTGCTTTGTTTGAACGTTGGGAAATTGATAAAAGCCCACTAGAATCGTTACTTCAGCTGGTTGATCGTAATAAGTAAAGAGCTTGCCTAGCTTGTTCTTCGTGTCTAATTAAGTATTTATTAAAGAAAGTGGGCGCGATTTGTGGCATTCTTTTTATTCTTTTAACACTTCTAATTTAAAAACATGTTCTATGGCATCAGCAAAATTTAAACTAAGTTATGTACACCCTAAATATTGGTTAACTTGGTTAGTAGTGGGGGTTAGTTGCTTGTTAGCTACTATCCCGAGGTCGTGGCAATTTGGTTTATCAAAATGGATTGCAAATAGGCTTTCGAATAGAAATAGTCGTCGCATTAGCACCATTCGGCGCAATATTGAATTGTGTTTTCCCGAGGAAACGCATGAGAAGCGCGAGGCATTAATTCGGGGTAATGTGCAGTCGTCAGCTTTGATGCTGTTTGAGTTACTGAACATGGTTTGGCGCACACCGTCAGATATGACCTCAGCCGCTAGAGTTGTTGGTGTAGAGCATCTCGAGCAGGCACTAGCAGCCGACAAACCGCTTTTATTGGTGACAGGGCACTTTACGCCACTGATTCATGCGTGTACGCAATTGGCATCAATAACACCCTATAACGCTGTTTATAGGCGACTTGATAACCCAGTGATGGAAGCAAACTTATACCAGCGAGGGGTGGAAAAATACCCGATGCATCTTTTTCATCGTAAAGATATTCGTAAGATGTTAGCAAGGCTTGCTGATAACGGAACGGTTTTTATTTCGCCGGATCAAGATTTTGGTGTGAACCGTGGAGCCTTTGTTTCTTTTTTTGGCATTCCTACGGCCACCATTACCAGCATTCCTCAATATGCGCGGCAAACTAACGCTCAGGTTATGTTATTTAGTGGCTACCGGGAGGGGGATAATGGCGTAGTGATTGAATTCGAACCGGTACTTGAGAATTACCCAAGCGATGATGATGTAGTAGATACTCAACACTGGAGTGATTGGCTGGAAGCAAAAATACGTTTGCACCCAGAAGATTATTTATGGATGCATAAGCGATTTAAAACGCGCCCAGAAGGGCAGCCGAGTTTGTATAAAAAACCTTAAGTTAAACAAACACTTTAGACGATGAATCAAGCCAAACAATCATTAACCCAGCGCTGCTTACTTAAAATTGAAGCTTGGGGGAATAATCTACCGCATCCGACAATGCTGTTTATTTATTTATGTGGGCTTGTTATTGGGCTGTCGTGGCTCGGTCATTATTTGGGCTTAACCGCTTTAAACCCTGTTAATGGTCAGCAGGTGGAGGTTGTAAGCCTTGTTAATGTGGCTGGCCTGCATTTAATACTGGGTAAGATGGTGTCAAATTTTATGAATTTTGCACCGGTGGGGCCCGTGTTAGTGGTTATGCTTGGCTTAGGTATTGCTGAACGCTCTGGTTTAATTCAAACCGCTTTGCGATTACTCGTAATGCAAGCGCCGGATAAACTGCTGACATTTATAGTGGTTTTTGCAGGTGTTATGTCTAGCATCGCGGTGGATTCTGGTTATGTTGTTATGATTCCAATGGCTGGGCTTATATTTCTTGCCGCAGGCCGACACCCACTAGCAGGTATAGCGGCTTGCTTTGCAGGTGTCTCGGGAGGGTTTAGCGCTAATTTATTAGTTGGGCCATTTGATGCTATTCTTGGCGGCATTAGTACTGAGGCCGCGCATTTGATTGATCCAAATTATGACGTGTCTGCAACGGCTAATTATTATTTTATTGTGATCTCTACCTTGCTAATTTCTGTTTTGGGTACGATAGTGACGGAGCGCTATATCACCCCTATGTTGGGCGAATATAAAGGCGAAAGATCAAGTGATTTGAATGCGACGCTGTCTTTCGATGAGCGAAAGGGTTTGCTGGCTGCTTTACTGGCGGGTTTATTAATTCTCATGTGTGTTTTATGGGGTTTAATTCCTCAGCAAGGCTTTTTAAGGCATCCTGAAACGGGTGGTATTATAAAATCTCCCTTCATGTCGGGTTTAATTGCGTTAATCACCCTAACGGCTGCCATGATGGGCGTTGTTTTTGGCAAGGTATCAGGCCGTTTTAAAAATCATATTGATGTGATTACTAGCATGGAAAAAACGATGGCAGTGATGGCTACTTACATTGTGTTAATGTTTTTTGCAGCTCAATTTGTTAATTACTTTAGCTGGACTAACTTGGGTTTAATTTTAGCCATTAATGGGGCGGAGGCATTGAAAAATAGTGGCCTTGGCATGGTGCCTTTAATGTTGGGTTTCATTCTTTTATGCACGTTTGCAAATCTGTTTGTGGGTAGTGCTTCGGCTAAATGGGCTATTATGGCCCCTGTTTTTATACCCATGTTTATGTTGTTAGGGCTTGCTCCAGAGGTTGTGCAGGCCGCTTATCGGGTAGGGGATAGCTCTACCAATATCATTACTCCCTTGATGCCTTATTTTGCTTTAGTGTATGCGTTTATGAAACGTTATGACGATAGTGCTGGGGTTGGTACGGTGATGACCTTGATGTTGCCCTATTCAGTAGCTTTTTTGATCGGTTGGGGCTTATTATTAAGTATTTGGTTAGTTTTGGGCGTTCCACTAGGGCCGGATGGATTGTTGTTCTTGCCGGTTTCTTCATGACTGGTTTTAAAACAGTATGCTGAGTCCAATGTAAACGTATATTTAAACGGGAGAAAGAAATGAATGGAGTTGGTCAAAATTTTATCTACGCAATTGTTATGTTTATGGCCGGCGTGGGTATTCCGATAATGGGCGCGCTAAGCGGCGGTTTAGGTGCGAGGTTACAAAGCCCAGCGTTAGCAGCCGTCATATTGTTTGTGGTTGGTTTTGTTATTGCCGTTGTATACCTATTTATGGTGGAAGGTATACCAAGATCAATCCCTAACGTATCAATCCCTATTCAATATTATTTGGGGGGTGTATTTATTATTTTTTACACGTTAAGCATTACGTATATAGGGCCAAAGTTTGGTATTGGTAATGCGGTTTGTTTTGTGTTGTTAGGCCAGCTTATTTCAATGTCCGTGATTGACCACTTTGGTTTATTAAGTTCTCTACAGTATTCTATTACGTTGCAACGTTTTGCTGGTTTGTTGTTTATGGCCGTTGGGGTGTTTTTAGTAGTTAAGCGTTTTTAACTAAGGTACTTTACGCGATGATGTGCATTCAAAATGTTGCTGGGTTAAAGAGATGAAAATAGGGTTGGCGTTAGGCAGTGGAGCGTCACGTGGTTGGTCGCATATTGGCGTTATTAAAGCACTGATAGCCGAAGGGATTGAACCAAATATTGTATGTGGCACTTCAATTGGTGCGCTGGTTGGTGCCTCTTATGTATCCGGCCACTTAAACGAGTTAGAACAATGGGCTAGCTCTTTGTCGACATTTAAAATGGCTAAATTTTTTGAAATTAACCGCTCCTTTAATGGCTTTATTAATACCGATCGGCTACATGCTTTTTTAAGTAAGTTTGTTGCACCAGAGAAGGCGGTTATTGAAACGTTTGATAAACAATACGCCAGTGTAGCGACTGATTTAGAAACGGGTAGAGAAATTTGGCTAACTGAAGGGCCCGTGTTAGAAGCGGTATGGGCTTCTATTTCATTACCCGGGTTATTCCCTGCAATACGACATGATAATAAATGGCTTGTTGATGGTGGACTTGTTAACCCCGTTCCAGTATCTGTTTGCAGGGCTTTAGGAGCCGATGTGGTGATTGCTATTAATTTAAATGGCGATATAGTTGGCAAACATATGCAGAAAAAGGAAGAGTCAGCTAAGGAACCTGAAAAAATTGCCAATAAACTGTCAAGCATAGTGACAGAGTATGCTGATTCACTTTTTTCAATTGATAGGAGTGAGAAGCAGCAGAAACCCAGCTTATTTGAAGCAATTGCCAGTTCTGTTAATATTACTCAAGATAGAATTACAAAAAGCCGTATGGCTGGAGACCCACCTGATATTGTTCTGACACCCAAGTTATCTCATATGGGTTTGTTGGAGTTCTACAGGGCAGAAGAGGCGATAAATGAAGGAATGGATTGCGTTCAACGGATGTTGCCGGAAATAAAATACACCTTAGGTATTAACTAGAAGGTTACATTTAACAATAACAAAAAGGGCGGATGATGGCGGACGGTCTAGAATTTAGTGATGAAGTAAACCATGCTTTAAAAATGGCGTATCAAACACCAGATATTGTTGCAGCAAGGGCGATGGTTGTGACATCGCTGAAACTACAGGAAGGGTTAAAGGTGTTGGACATTGGCTCTGGACCTGGTTTGTTAGCACTGGATATTAGTCAAAAAGTGGGTGATTCAGGGTCTGTAGTAGGTATTGATATGGCGGACAATATGATTGAATCGGCTAAAAAACTGTGTGCCGATAACAAGAGGGTATCCTTTGAACAAGGAGATGCTATGTCGCTTCCTTTCGCCGATAATAGTTTTGATGCAGTCGTTTCAACACAAGTTTATGAATATGTACCGGACTTAGATGCTGCGTTGGCAGAGTTTGCACGAGTGCTCCGTCCAGGCGGTCGAGGGGTTATTGTTGATACAGATTGGGCGTTTCCTTACTGGAGTGCGGGTGATGGTGATTGTCGTGATAGTATGATTAATGCATGGAAGCAGCATTGTGCACAAGAATCAGTACCTATGCGCTTACCCGGCTCAATCAAATCAGCGGGTTTACAGTTACAAAGTGTACGTGCATTACCCATTATGAATACTCACTATAATGAAGATAATTTCAGTTATTGGTTATCGAAAATCATCGCCTCATTTGCCATCGGCCGAGAGGGTTTGACCCACAGTGAGTCTGATGCTTGGATAGCAGGGCTTGACTCGCTTGAGCAACGTGGAGAGTATTTCTTTTGTATTAACCGTTATCTTTACGAGATCGTTAACTAGTTATTTTTTGACGCTTGCTGAGTCTTTTTTTCTATAGATAAAAGCGAAGACTTCTATCACGACTAAAATAAAAACAAGTAACGCTAGGCTGATGACCACAGGAAGAGAGTAACTGGGTAAAAAGCCAATATGGTTGATTGAAACGTGTAGAGATAAGTCGGTTTTAAAAAGAGTGCTTAGTAATTTATAAATGCCAATAAAGCCGAGTATGATGCCGCTAGCAATGCTAAGTTGGCTAAATACTAAGCGATATCTAAATGCATGTTTTGGTTTGGTTAGCGTCATAAAAATTTCTTTAAACGGCATGATGGCAGTGCAAATTAAATAATAAAGACCGCCAATGCCTGCGCCCGGTAAGCCAACATTCATATCAATGTCCTTTTTCGTAAGTAGTGAGTGGCTTTTTTAGTATGAGCTCTTTAAAGAGCGCTTCTAAAAATATAGCTGAATTAACCACACGTAAAACCATAAAAGCAGGAATACTGGTTAGCGCTTTCCATGTTTCACCTCTACTGTATGCTTTTACCAGTGTGGGGACGACGACCATCGGTAGGTCGATGATATAGCCCAATAAAAATAATGGACTGACAGTAACAGAAAGAATAGGGATCACCGTTAAGTAAAAAATAGAGGCTATTGACGCATCCCAACACATAACCGTGACAATAGATCGTAGAAATGGAACGCGTAAGATTCCTTTTCGATGTAGTTTAACGTTTTGAATAAAACCATGAGCCCAGCGTTTTAACTGCTTGCGCATAAAGTGAAAATTATGTGGCTCAATGGGGTAGCAGATCGCATCGGGTACAAACCGCACTTTTTTACCTAGCTGATAGGCTGTCCACGTTAAGTCCATATCTTCTGCCATGGTACGTAATGACCAACCACCAATTTGTTTAAGGTATTCAGTTCGAAACAAGGAAAAACAACCTGATGAGATTAATGGTTTTTCATAATATGACTGAATTTCTTTATAGAAGGTAAAGGCCATTAGGTATTCCACATAGCGGCCTCTTTCCCATAAGGTGTTCACACGTTGAGGGATGACAAAGCCACAAACTGCTACCACATCCCGCTCGTTCATAGCAGCGTAAAGCTTTTCTAGGGCATTGTGTTCTAACGTCGTATCAGCATCTATAGCTAATGTGTATGGCGTATTGATATGAGTTAATGCAAAATTTTGAGCACCAGCTTTAGAACCAGTGTTCTCAGGAGGAGTTATAACAGTGACGCTTAATGAGCGACAGATTGCTGCGGTATCATCGGTTGAGCCATCATCGATAACAATAATGTGTTCTGCGATTAGAGATTGGCTTAATAGACTATTGATGGTGTCGGCGATACAGCTTTCTTCATTATAAGCAGGCACGATGATGGTAACAGGACAGTGACTAAGAGGTTTTTCTTTAGCCTTTGTTTGGTCGTTGATGTGAGGTTTTACAGCGGTATGTAGTAAAAAAGAAGGGGAGGTGTCTAACATACTGGGGGGGGGGGTGAAAGATGTTGATGTAATCTCCGATTTTAACGTACTGGCGATGTAAAGGGGCTGATATACCATAAATGGTCAATAGGGCAAATGAAGGTTTTTGCTCTAAGAAGGGAGGTTGAGCCTCAATATTATCTTAGGGCTGAGGCTACTTTTAGGTCTTGTATAAAAAAACGCTCACTAATGTGAGCGTTTTCATACTAAGAGACCGTTATGGAGTCAACATAGGAGAATGTTCGTTTAATTTAAGCGAATACTAAAGCAGCCTAAATTAAACGTGTTGCTACAAAGAGGTGAAAATAATTTGTTGCTGAGCTAATCGATCAGCAACTGTCATCCCTTGTCGCATTGTTCTTCTATATATCAATGTCCATACCATAACCAGACGCTTCTACCCCATGACCAAAGATGTCACCAGCATAATGCTCTTGAGTCTCTGGTTTAACATAATCACCCCAGCCAAGTTCCATTAACCAGCCAGAAGGTGTGGCTGAGTAGAAGGTATAAAGTTGATCATTAGCGTGCTTACCTAACTGCATAGCAACATCAATACCTTTGTCACGAATAATATCATGTGACTGCCCAAAGTCATCTAGATTAGAATACTGAATATGAAGGTGGTTTAATCGTTCTACCATGCCGTGGAAACCAAAGGCAATAGAGTGTTGACGACCGTTACAATGCATAAAACAAGGTTCGGCAAAGTTACCATCTGGCATAGGGATCCTATACTCCACAGATCCAACTAGGCCTAATAATTTATAGAAGTTATAAGTCTCTTCATCATTATCTGAACGCACAAGAACGTGCCCTAAACCTTGGTCGCCAGCAATGAAATTACCAAATAGAGGACGTCCAGGGTGGAAAGGTTTCATTACATCCACTTGAGGGCTGTAATAAATTTCATTAGCCGTGCCCGATGGATCTTCAAGTTTTATCAAAGCCAGCACATGACGCTCTCGTGCTTCTTCAGGTGTTCCTACGCGAAAAGCAACACCAGCATCTGTTAGCTGCTTTTGCATGGCTTTAAACTCTTCTTGACCCGCTACACGCCATCCCATATAAGCTAAATCATCAGAGTCAGCCGTTTGATGAACAGTAATACGGTGATGTTGAAGATCCATTCTTAGGTGAAAACGATCTTCTTGAGTACTTTCAACAATTTGAAGGCCAATGCATTCAGTTGCATACTTTCTCCATGCAGTTGAGTCGGTTACATTTAGGCCTAAATATCCTAATTCTATTACTTTTACCATTTTTCTCTCCTTCTTAGATATAAAATTAATTACAAAAACACATTTAAACTTTTATTCATAAAGATATTCTGATCTAAAATAATTTTACGTTTGGCTAGTTTTAACTGCCCATCCACACGGCGTAAAATATCAGTACGGTGACCGACCATCAGGTGTTCTTCATCTTCATTCATATTGCGGTTTACAGTTGTTAATGAATACACCTTGTACTCATCCGGATTAGCGGTATGTTCAACTTCAATATTGCTGATAACATGAGATGCTCTAGTGGCAGGGTCTTCAGACCAGCATGTTCCTGTGTCATTACGTAAAACCCTTCTTTTTAAGTTATGCATATCATCATTGTAATAAGCCATGTCATTAACCGTTGGTTCGGTTTGGTTTTTACGGTAATACTGATAGCGATAAGGCATCCAGTAATGGATGTCCTCAGTCAAAGTGTCTAACCATGCATGAAACTCTTCGGTATCCAAAAGGCGAGCCTCTTTATACAAAAACTGCTGAACCTCAAAGGTTAGTTCCATAGAAGCAGGGGTTACTGATTGTTCTGTTGAATTAGTCATCATCCTAGCTCCTATTTAGTTGTTGTGTGACGTGGTTTATAACGCGTAGGAACATCATCCCACGAATCAGCATTCATTAAATCGGCCCAACGAGTATAAAAGTGACGCTGGTTAGCGTCGTTAAATTGACCCTTATAAATAATGCCAGGTAATTCTTCATGCTCGATTTCACGAGTAATACCACAGCCATAATGAAGTTTTTCTTGACGGGTTAAATAACCTTTATTAACTTGCGTATTACCTTCCCAGTTTTCACCGTCATCCATTTCTAGAACGCCAGCTGGATTAAAGGTCATCATGCAAGCATTGTTAATTTCTTGCTTAATTTCTTCGGGCATATTTTTATTTACAACGGTAAAAATACGTAACTCTAATTTTTTCGGGCCTCTGGGTAGCCAAACGCGAAAGGTTTGAATGCCAGGTAAGAAGGAAATATTAGGGAATAATGAAACTGAGGCTAATGAACCAAAGATATTGGAGCGAAGCTCTCCATACTTATCTTTTATTTTAGGCTTAATAATGTCTCTGACATAGTTTTTCCACTTTTCAGAACCACCAATAATGACGTCAGCATAACCGTCGGTGCCAAACTCCCAGCCATGCCCATTAACACTGGCATGGAATGAGCCGTCCTGTACTGCTGGGCCAAAACCCTCACCATTATTCATAGCTTTTAACCCTGAGTCATGGTTCCAAAGGGCATGATAGGCATCACCAATAAAATTTTCTACGCCAAACTTCCAGTTAGAATTAGCATAAGACTTGATACCACCGTTGATGAATTCAGTTTCGCCATCGTTATCAAACATCATGTCTAAGTACCAACGAAAATCCCCCAGCCATTCATCTAAAGAAGGTGCGTCTTGGTCAAATGTGGCAAATATTAAGCCTTTATAGGTTTCAACGCGTGCTTGCCTAGGGCTCCACTTTTCTTTATCAATATCGCCTTCATCGTAAACGTGCTCGTTAGCTAAAGCGCCTAGTTTGCCGTCAATACCAAAGCTCCAGCCATGGTAATTACAAATAAAAGAGCGGGTATTACCTTCGTCTGCAAAGCAGAATTTATTGCCGCGGTGAGGGCAAGAATTTAAAAAGACTCTGACACTTCCGTCTTTTTGACGTGCACCAATAACACCATCTTCACCCATATAAGTAGTATAGAAGTCATTAGCATTAGGAATCATTGAGTCATGCGCAATAAATTGCCAAGATTTTGCAAAAATTTGTTTTAATTCTTGCTCATAAATTTCCTCTTCCCAAAAAATACGGCGATCGACCCAGCCTTCTTCGTTATCAATAAATTGATGGTAATCAGTCTTATTGCTCATACCCTTAGCTCTCCTATGTTTTGCTCTGCTTTTTTTAAAATTATGTGTTCGGTTATTCTAACGACTGTCTAGTTTTAACGATTTGATGCAGATCAGAAAAAGCAAAAGAAGTGATTGTTCGTTTTTCATGTCAACCTATGCTTAATAAAGGTTATTCAGTCGACTTGGTGTAGTATGAGAATGTGATTTGTAAAAATTAAAGGGTAGTTAAAGTGGGGCTATATTTGCTGAAGGAGGGTGGTATATGCATTAATATACGCTGTTCTTTTTGATCTCTGCCTGTTTTGTTATGTAACCTAATTATTATGCTCAGTATTAAAAAATCGACACAGTGGATAGCTGCTTTAATAGTGGTCTCCTTAATGTCTTTTCAAGGCACCGGCCTAGCGGAGGTATTTAAGTATAAAGATGAGAATGGGCGCTGGCAGTTCTCTGATTCTCCTAAAAAAGTAGCTGGAGCAGCTCGCTCTTTTAGTA
This sequence comes from uncultured Cycloclasticus sp., assembly GCA_913057515.1. Classification (GTDB taxonomy): domain Bacteria; phylum Pseudomonadota; class Gammaproteobacteria; order Methylococcales; family Cycloclasticaceae; genus Cycloclasticus. Next base: position 47,785 of record CAJXOJ010000009.1, read on the forward strand.
GTTCCGGCGCATCAAGTGATAAAGTGCAAGACTTTATAGAGTTGTTAACGACCAAATACCCGTCGACGAATCCAGTTCAGCAAGCGACGATGGCGGTGGTTACCATTAAGAGTAAACTGGGGTCTGGTTCAGGCTTTTTTGTATCACAGGACTGTTATTTAATTACTAATAAGCATGTGGTGCGTCCAGCTAAAGGGAAGCAATGGGACGCAACGCAAGCAAAAATTAAAAAAAATGCATTGATATTTGAGCGTAATAGAATACAGATACGTCATGAGGTAGAGAGATTAGCCGTTGATAAGCAAAAACTTGACGATTTCTGGATCTATATGAACAGCTTATCGTCAGAAAAACAAAAACAATTGGCGCAACGAAAATATGCCCTGTATGAGCGGCAATATGCACGAGATCAACAACGATTAGATGACGTGGAGAGGAAGTTTAATGAGGAAGAGAGGAAATTTAACCATCAACAATCGAATTTTAACTTTTCAAGCGCAGTATCAAATGTAGCTCAAATATTTGAAATTAAATTAAAGGACAATACTAAAGCCCGAGCGAATCTCATAAAGGTTGCGCCTGATGATGATTTGGCTTTGCTCAAAGTTAAAGCGTGTAGAGCACCTTATCTTAAGTTAAAGACGAGTGGGATTTCGCAAGGGACGCGTGTACATGCGATTGGTAGTCCCTTAGGCTTGCGAGATCAATTAACCGAAGGGACGGTGACGCAACTGTCAGCAAAGGGAATTGTGACCGATGCACAGATTTTACCCGGTAATAGTGGTGGGCCGTTAATTACTGATGATGGGTATGTCGTGGCAGTTAACACCACTAAAGTAGCGAAGGGCTCCGCGCTCAATATTGGGTTTGGCGTTTCAATCCCTGTCGTTAAAGTTAAGCAAAATTTTGGACGCTATTTAAAATAGCTGCTGGACTCACCCTTAAGTAAGGAGGGATGTGGGTTTTAGTTGAGAGCTAGACACTAGTACTGTCAATAATTTTTAGGCGTGCTTAGAGTTGTTCCACTGATAAATATCTATGCTCTCAGGGGCACAGCTTCTACAGCCGCCTTGGCATAATGAACCTGCAGGTAGTTTTTTGGCATAACCTTTTTTAACCCAATGCTCCAGCATTGATTTAGCATCTTCTGGTGATATGTTGAAATGTAAGGCGAGATCGCGAACGGGAACCATGCCCGCTGCTTTTAAGTAATCACGAATATCTAATAGAATCATATGCTTTTGCTAACGCTAGGGTTTATAGCGAGTAGTTTTTGGCCTGTTTGGCGAAGTAGCAACCAAATAGCGAGGAAGCCAATGCTGAACAAGCTAAGCCATAACAAGGATTGTGCTGGGTGGTGAGCAAAGTAAGCCAGTTGGTAGAAAGAAGTCGCGATACTGTAGGCTAAATATAAACTCCAGAAGATAGAAAATAAGGCCCAACGTGTGCCAGTTTCACGTTTAACGGCTGCAATAGCGGCTACACAAGGCACATACAATAGGATAAAAAGTAGATAGCTAAAAGCGCCAACCTTACCGTCAAAGTATTTTACCAATGTACCAAATAGGGCGTGGCTTACATCTTGATCTAGTGCTGCGTCTTCAATATTGTCTGTGGCATCCAGTGTACGTAAACCAAGTGGATCTCCCATATTTTGAAAAGCATCATTAAGGTTCTCGTTGGTGATACTTAAAGCATCTGAGAATTTGGCTTTAAGGCTGAAGCCCTCCCCATTTTCATTCGCATTACCCTCTAAGTTTGAATAAACTGCATCAAGTGTACCAACCACGACTTCCTTAGCGAGTAGGCCACTAAAAATACCCACGATAGCTGGCCAATTTTCTGGTTGAATACCCATCGGTTCAAAGGCAGGCGTAAAGATTTTACTGACCTCACTTAAAACAGAGTTTGAACTGTTTTCATTGCCAAAACTGCCGTCGGTTCCAACAGAGTTTAGGATGTTGATAACCATGACCATTAAGACAATGAACTTACCGGCTTCAAGTATGAAGCTTTTTAATCGCTCCCAAGTGTGAATTAGTAGACTTTTGATGGCAGGGCAATGGTAAGGGGGTAGTTCAATTAAAAAGCTTTCTGACTCGCCTTCAAGAACGCTACTTTTTAAGAGTAATGCGGTAAAAACTGCGGCGGCTATACCGAGTAAATAAAGTAAAAAAACAATATTTTGTCCGGACTGAGGGAAGAATGCAGCAGCAAAGAGGGCATATACAGAAAGCCGTGCGCCACAAGACATAAAGGGGGCCATCATGGTAGTCATAATACGGTCGCGTTGTTTTTCTAGCGTACGGGTGGCCATGATTGAAGGAACATTGCAGCCAAAGCCAACAATAAGTGGTACAAATGCTTTGCCGGGTAAACCTAACTTACGCATAAAGCGATCCATTACGAAAGCAGCTCGTGCCATATAGCCAGAGTCTTCTAGTATAGATAGGCAAAAATATAGTATGGCAATGATCGGTATAAAGGTCGCAACAACCTGGATGCCACCACCTAAGCCATCTGCGAGGAGCACCTGAAACCAATTTGGGAATGCTAAGTTTTCAAGCTGAATTTTCAGCCCATCAACAAATAAGGCGCCGGCTGTAATATCAAAGAAATCAATAAAGGCACCGCCAAAATTAATGGTAATGCTAAACATCAAATAGATGGCAAGAAAGAAAATAGGTAGGCCTAAGTAATCATTCAGTACGGCTTTATCGACACGGTCAGACCATGTATGTTTAGAGTTTTGTGTTTGTTTGACAGCACTAGCCGTTAAGTGATGTGCAAACTCATATCGGCTTGCGGCAATTAATGTATCCGTATCTTCGTTAGTTTCTTCTTTAATGGTGTTTTGTAAACGGTGGCAAGTATCTTTTGTTTGCTGTGTTGTTGAAGGTGAAAAGTAACCTTCTAAGCATTGTAAGGCATGCCATTGCAATGCAAATTGTGATGTTAGCTCAGTGTTTAAGGTCGGCGTTATTTCGTTTACAGCTGATTTGATGATGCTGGGATAATCAACATGAAGTTGTTTTTTTGATGGGTGCGAGATGACTTTTATGAGTTCATCTAAAAGGTGGCTAATACCTTTGTTTTGCCGAGCCATAATAGGGATAACAGGGCAGCCGAGTGTGCCTGATAAAACATCAAGGCTGATCTCCATTCCTCTAGACTTTGCAACGTCCATCATGTTTAAGGCCAAGACTGCAGGTATGCCTGTTTCGAGCAGTTGTGTAGTGAGGAATAAGCTTCGTTCTAGGTTTGCCGCATCGGCAACAATTAATAAAGCATCAGACTCGTCAGATAAGATGTATTGGCGTGCAATTTGTTCATCTAATGCTTCACGATCGCTATCAAGCGCATAAACGCCGGGTAGATCGACAAATATAATATCTTGATTATTGACTTTACCCAGACCTTCTCGGCGCTCGACGGTCACCCCTGGCCAGTTTCCGGTTTTTTGTTTAATACCTGTAATGGTATTAAACAATGTTGATTTACCACAATTGGGGTTACCAATAACAGCAATAACAGGGCTTTTATTTGAGAGTATTGACGGCTTACTAGTTTCGCAGCATTGTTTTGTCATAGTGTTTGAATAAGGACTTGTTGTGCTAAGGCTTCATTTAATGCGATACGTGCGTTACCAATGCTAACAACGATACCACCTTTTCTTTTTTGCGTGACTTGAAGAGGGATAAGTTTTGAAAACCCAAGTGCCAAGAGCTTTTTCTCTAATTTTTGATCCATTTTCTTTTTACTTAGCATTACTTTTTGGCCAATTTGAATGTCAACTAGTGTTGCATGGCTTTTTAATTCAGAGGAATTTGACATGAGTTTCAAACGTTAATGATAATGATTCCCATTCTAATCTATCATTAATGCATGTCAAGCGAAGTGGGATTAAGAATGATGGGAACGAGTGGGTTTTATGATATAGATCAAGTAAGCGATAGATAGTAAGGTAATCCAAAAAAAACTAAGCCAGCCGACAATGCCATCGTATTGACCAGTTAAATAAGCCCAGTATGATGAGTCATTACTATCGGTGAGTTCTTTTGTGAATTTAATCAGAAATACCCAACTGGCATGTAAACCAATGCAAATTGCTAAAGTATGGGTTCTCAGTCGAACCAAAGCGAGTAATACGCCAACTACAAATAATGCAAAAAAATCATCAGCCGACATAAATGAAGTTCCCTTAAAAGCGTTTATGATCACTTCAAAACCACTGTTAAAGCTTAATAAGGCTTGATCAATGTGCTCGGCCGGCTTAATAAAGTGCAATATGGCATAAAAAAGGCTACTAATAACAACAGCGGTGTAGCGACCATGCCAGTTTTCACTGAGTTTAAAAAACAAACCTCTAAAAAGAGTTTCTTCTATGAGCGCAACAATAATGCCAGCAGCGAGTGCTTTACAAAGAAATGTGAGGGTTATTTGTGCGTCGTTAGCTAATACTCTAATGTCTAAGTAAATTAGTATTGCAATGACCGGAGCTAAGATTGTAAGTCCGGCTACAAACCCGATTGCAGATTTTTTCAAAAACTTGACGAACGATTGATTGTGACCGATAGAACGTAGGTTAAGATCAAAAAATTTAATACAAGGTATTAAACCTAACACCAAAAACAGTAGAGCAGAACGTGTTACCCAGCTTTCAAAGCGATAGGCATCATTACCAACGAGTTGAAATAATGGATAAGCAATAGACGCTGCTAAAAGGGATGCTAATAAGAAGTAAAAAACAAAAAACAGGAAGGCTTTCATAAAAAAATATACTTTTTAAAAAAAAATGCTTAAAAGAGGTGCAAAAGTGTTGGAAGAGTCGGTATGATACCGCACATTATCACCAACCAAAATGCGAAAGTGGCGGAATTGGTAGACGCGCTGGTTTTAGGTACCAGTATCGTAAGATGTGAGAGTTCGAGTCTCTCCTTTCGCACCATCTATTTTTTTACTCATCATTAATAAACTACACTAGAGAATAATTATGCAGGTTTCTGTTGAATCTAATTCTGATATTAAAAGAACTTTAACAATCGTTGTGCCTCAAGAAGAAGTTGATACGGCTATTAAGAAGCGCTATGACGATGTAAAGCGCAATGCGCGTATTGATGGCTTTAGACCTGGCAAGGTTCCAATGAGCGTTCTTAAAAAGAAATTTGGAGCTAGTGTTAGAGCTGAAGCACTTTCTGACTTAACTCAAAGCTTCTTCTATAAAGCTATTATGGAAGAAAAAATTAACCCAGTAAGTCCACCTGTTATTACGCCGAATGATGAAAAGACAGAAGGCTATGAATTTTCTGCGAGCTTTGAAGTTTATCCAGAAATAACGATTAACCCAGTAGAAGACCTTGCGCTGAATAGCCCTGTTGTGGAAATTGCAGAATCTGACATTGATGAGATGGTTGAGAAAATCCAAAAGCAAAAAGCAACTTGGAAAGAAGTAAAAACAAAAGCAAAAGATGGTAACCAAGTAACGGTTAGTTTTGAAGGCAAAGTGGGTGATAAGCCTATATCAGAAGAACCCATCAAAGGTTTTCCAATTGTGCTAGGCTCGAAAAGCATGATTCCAGGTTTTGAGGATAATTTAAAAGGTGTTAAAACAGGGGAGACCTTAAGTTTTGAAGTGACCTTCCCTGAAGACTACCAGCAAGCTGACTTTGCGGGTAAAGTCGGTGTATTTGATGTTGAAGTGGATAAGGTCGAAAAGAGTGAGCTGCCTAAAGTTGATGAGGCTTTCATTAAAGAATTCGGCATAGAAAGTGGTGAAATGTCGGACTTCAGAGCAGACCTGACTAAAAACATGACGGCTGAAATGGAGCGTGCTTTAGCGTCAAAACGTAAGCAGGTTGTTATGGATGCACTTGTTGAAAACAATGAGGTGTCAGTGCCAGAAGCGTTGATTGATAATGAAATCAACCAAATGATGGCGTCATTAAATGAAAAGGCGGCACAAGCAGGCCAGCCTGCACAACCTGACTTACCAAAAGAGCTATTTCACGACCAAGCTGCTAAACGCGTAAAATTAGGTTTGTTGTTGTCAGAAGTTATTAAGCAAAATGATATGAAAGCTGACGCTGATAAAGTGCAGGCGCGCATTGAAGAATTTGCTCAAACTTATGATTCACCTGAAGAAGTAATAAATTGGTATAACGCTAATCCAGAAGAACGTAATAAGGTTGAAAGCGTTGTATTAGAAGATCAACTAGTTGATTGGGTGCTTGAGAAAGCAACTGTCACGGAAACATCATTAACATTTGAAGAATTGATGTCATCTGCGCAAGCAGCTGGATAATCAAAAACAAAAGGGAATTAATATGCAAAACACACCAGAAGCAATAGCACTTGGTTTGGTCCCAATGGTGGTTGAACAAACTGCCCGTGGCGAACGTTCATACGATATTTATTCTCGATTGCTTAAAGAGCGTGTCATATTTTTGGTTGGTCAGGTTGAAGACCATATGGCTAACTTGATTGTCGCGCAAATGTTGTTTTTGGAGTCTGAAAACCCTGACAAAGATATACACCTGTATATTAATTCGCCAGGGGGTTCAGTGACAGCGGGTATGTCTATTTATGACACGATGCAGTTCATAAAACCTGATGTCAGCACAATGTGTATTGGTCAAGCAGCTAGTATGGGTGCTTTGTTGTTAACAGGTGGTGCAAAAGACAAACGTTTTGCATTGCCACACTCTAGGATGATGATTCATCAGCCTTTAGGTGGTTTTCAAGGTCAGGCTTCTGATATCGATATACATGCTAAAGAAATTTTACTGATACGGGATCGTTTAAACAATATTATGGCAGCGCATACTGGACAGCCTATTGATATTATTCAAGGCGATACTGATAGGGATAACTTTATGGGTAGTGATAAAGCTGTCGAATACGGTTTAATAGATAAAGTATTAAAAACTCGACATACTGAAGAGTTAGAAAAATAGTCACTTAGACTAGACAGAACTTAAATCTTGGTCATACTCTGTAATTAGATATTGTGGCATATTGAGACTACTAGTGTGCTCAGATATAGTAGTAGCGTTAAAGAAAAGAGGTTTTTATGAGTGATGACATAGACAATAGTGAAAATGATGGAAAGCTTTTAATTTGTTCGTTCTGTGGTAAAAATCAACACGAAGTTAGAAAATTAATTGCAGGCCCCTCAGTTTTTGTTTGTGATGAATGTGTAGAGCTTTGTAATGATATTATTAAAGAAGAGCTTCAAGACAATGAGGCAGCCGGTACCGGTAGTGAGTTACCTAAACCAGCTGAGATTAAAGAATCGTTAGATAAATATGTTATAGGCCAGCAGCAAGCCAAAAAGATTTTATCTGTTGCCGTTTATAATCATTATAAGCGCCTAAATGCTTCACGAGGCGATGATGATGTTGAGCTAGCAAAAAGTAATGTGCTATTGATTGGACCTACTGGTTCAGGTAAGACCTTATTAGCTGAAACATTGGCTAGAATGTTAAATGTCCCGTTCACCATCGCTGATGCCACAACCTTAACCGAAGCAGGGTATGTAGGTGAAGATGTTGAAAATATAATCCAAAAAATTCTGCAAAAATGTGACTTTGATGTTGAAAAAGCAGAAAGTGGTATTGTTTACATCGATGAAATAGATAAAATTTCACGCAAATCAGATAACCCTTCATTAACACGAGATGTCTCGGGCGAAGGCGTGCAGCAAGCGCTATTGAAACTGATTGAAGGAACGGTGGCTTCCGTACCTCCTCAAGGTGGACGAAAGCATCCGCAGCAAGAATTTTTGCAAGTTGATACAGCTAATATTTTATTTATCGTTGGTGGCGCTTTTGCTGGCTTAGATAAAGTGATTAAAGATCGCTCTCAAAAAAATGTTGGTATCGGTTTTTCAGCGGAAGTTATTGCAGAAGACAATGAATTGGATGTTAGTGATGTGTTGCAAAGCGTAGAACCAGAAGATTTAGTAAAATATGGTTTGATACCAGAGTTCGTGGGCCGTTTACCGGTTGTTGCCACACTTGAAGAGCTAGATGAAGACGCACTAATAGAAATATTAAGTGAGCCTAAGAATGCTTTGACTAAACAATATAAAAGACTTTTCGAGATGGAAGGTGTTGAGTTAGAGTTTAGAGAAGAAGCATTAAGGGAAGTTGCTAAAAAAGCAATGGTTAGAAAAACGGGTGCAAGGGGTTTAAGGACTATACTAGAAAATGTATTACTGGATACTATGTATGACTTGCCTTCATTGGAAAATGTTTGCAAAGTGGTGATCGATGATAAAGTTATCCGCCAAGAGTCAGAGCCTATGTTTATTTATGAAAACGAGCAAAAGCTTGCTTCGTCAGAATAAAAGATATTTAAACTCTCCGAAAGGCGCTTTAAGCGCCTTTTTTTATGCCTTATTGCTTGAAAATAGCACTTCGTGCCCTAATATATTATTAACTCCTATCTATTTTTAAGGTACTCATCAAATGAATGACGAACAAAATTTAAAAAGCTTACCTATTCTTCCGCTTAGAGACGTGGTGGTTTACCCTAATATGGTTATTCCACTGTTTGTTGGTCGTGAACGGTCTATCCAGGCAATTGATTTAGCAATGGACGATAATAAGAAAATCGTCCTAGTCGCACAAAAAAACCCTGATAACGATGATCCTAATGAAACGGACCTTTATGAAGTTGGTACTTTAGCGACTATCCTGCAGTTACTTAAGCTTCCCGATGGTACTGTCAAGGTGTTGGTGGAGGGCGAAAAGCGCGTAAAAATTGAAAAAATCACCACCACAGATAAATTATTTTCGGCTGATGTTGAGTTGCTTGAAGATGAGTTAGATCTTGAAGAAAAAGAAATGGATGTGCTGATAAGAACCGTAACATCGGCTTTTGAAAGTTACGTTAAATTAAATAAAAAAGTACCACCAGAGGTGCTTACTTCATTGTCAGGGATCGAAGAGTCAGGTCGTCTTGCTGATACGATGTCAGCGCACATGGTGTTGAAAGTAGAGGAAAAGCAGAAAATTCTAGAAACGAATAATTTGCGTGAACGACTAGAACACCTAATGCTGTTGATGGAAGGTGAAGTTGATATTCTTGAAATGGAAAAACAAATTCGTGGCCGTGTTAAACAGCAAATGGAAAAGAACCAGCGAGAATACTATTTAAGTGAGCAGATGAAGGCCATTCAAAATGAATTAGGCGATATGGAAGAAGGCTCAAATGAAATTGAAGAGCTTGAAAAGAAAATCTCTGATGCGGGGATGACCAAAGAGGCTAAAGAAAAAGCAACCTCAGAGGTTAATAAGTTAAAGATGATGTCGCCGATGTCAGCCGAGGCGAGTGTTATAAGAAACTATATTGACTGTATGGTTAATGTACCTTGGAAAAAACGTACTCGTATCAGGCATGACCTGGCGGCAGCTCAAAAAGTTTTGGATGCTGATCATTATGGTTTAGAAAAAGTAAAAGAGAGAATTCTTGAATATTTAGCAGTTCAACAACGGGTAAAAAATATGAAAGGGCCAATTCTTTGCTTGGTAGGTCCTCCTGGTGTTGGTAAAACTTCTTTGGGTCAATCTATTGCACGCGCAACTAATCGTAAATTTGTAAGAATGTCTCTTGGTGGTGTGCGTGATGAGGCCGAAATAAGAGGGCATAGACGTACGTACATTGGTTCTATGCCGGGTAAAATTTTACAAAATTTATCTAAAGTTGAAACTAGAAACCCTTTATTTTTACTCGACGAAATTGACAAAATGGCAATGGACTTCAGGGGTGACCCTGCATCAGCATTGTTGGAGGTGTTGGATCCCGAGCAAAATAATACCTTTAATGATCATTATCTTGAAGTAGACTTTGACCTTTCTGAAGTGATGTTTGTTGCGACAGCGAATAGTATGAACATTCCTGGGCCGTTGTTAGATCGTATGGAAGTAATTAACCTATCTGGCTACACCGAAGATGAAAAAATTAACATTACTGAAAATTATTTAATCAAAAAACAACTTAAGAATAATGGCTTAAAAGAGTCTGAGTTGCATATTAGTCAATCGGCTATTAGAGATACTGTTCGATATTATACCCGCGAAGCAGGTGTAAGAAATATCGATAGAGAGATGTCTAAAATTTGTCGTAAAGTTGTTAGAGATATTCTATTAAGCAAGCCGAAGAAAAAAATTAATGTGACATCAAGGAACCTTAATAAATATCTTGGAGTTAGACGTTTTGACTTTGGTAAGGCCGAGGAAAGTAATCAAGTTGGTCAAGTAACCGGTTTGGCATGGACAGAAGTCGGTGGTGAGTTGTTAACTATTGAGTCTGCAATTACTGAAGGTAAGGGCAAGTTGACCCTAACAGGTAAGTTGGGTGACGTTATGCAAGAATCTATTCAGGCAGCATTAACGGTTGTAAGAAGTCGCTCTGCTACTTTGGGCCTTAAGCCTGATTTTTACCAATGTAATGATATTCATGTCCATGTTCCCGAAGGTGCTACTCCTAAAGATGGCCCGAGTGCAGGTGTTGGTATGTGTACAGCTTTAGTGTCTTCTTTAACAGGGATTCCTGTATTGGCAGATGTAGCAATGACTGGAGAAATAACTCTTCGAGGTGAAGTACTGCCGATTGGTGGCTTAAAGGAGAAATTGTTAGCAGCTCTACGGGGTGGAATTACAACCGTCATTATTCCGCATCAAAATGAGAAAGATTTGGTAGAAATGCCTGCAAACATTAAGCAGAGCCTTAAAATTATTCCAGTACGCTGGATTGATGAAGTTCTTAATATAGCGTTAGAGAGCATGCCGATACCACTAGAAAGCAGTGAGAAATCAGCTAAGGCTGATGAAAGTAAGAAAAAAGCAGCAAAAAATAAAGCTGTAACAGCACATTAAAAAAGATAGTTAAAATCTATTAAATACATGGTATGCTAATTTTCTTTTAAAAAAAAAGCCTTAAAACCTTATGGTGCTTGACACTGATAGGGTTGAAAGGATATAAATTCACTTTGTTGGGTTAATAGCAAAATGGATATAATTTGATATTAACGCCAACAGTTTAAAAACTATTTTTTAATACTATATAAACAATCCTAATTGGGGGAAACAAATGAATAAATCGGACCTTATTAACGCTATCGCAGAAGAATCAGGACTAACTAAAGCAGATGCTGGTCGTGCACTTGATGCGACTATTTCATCAGTAGGTAATGCACTTAAAGCAGGTGACTCTATTTCATTAATTGGCTTTGGTACTTTCTCAGTAAAAGAGCGCTCAGCGCGTACAGGTCGTAATCCACAAACAGGTGAAGCTATCCAAATTAAAGCTTCTAAAATTCCTTCATTTAAAGCTGGTAAAACTTTAAAGGACTCTGTAAACTAGCGCCTTTTCCAACTAAGGGTGCTTAGCTCAGCTGGGAGAGCGTCGCCCTTACAAGGCGAATGTCGGGGGTTCGATCCCCTCAGCACCCACCATTTAGGAGTGGTAGTTCAGTTGGTTAGAATACCGGCCTGTCACGCCGGGGGTCGCGGGTTCGAGTCCCGTCCACTCCGCCAAAACAACCCTAAGGCCATTACGGTCTTAGGGTTTTTTTTTGAAAAATTATTGTAGGTTATTTTTATGTTAGATAGATTGAGAGTACATGTTAAAGGCTGGCTAGGCGTTGTTATTCTTATAATGATATCGATACCGTTTGCTTTGTTTGGTTTACAAAACTATACCAATGGTGGCTCAGAAACTCCGGTCGCTGTAGTAGGGGATTATAAAATTTACCAAGCCGAAGCAAATAATGCTTATCAAAACCGGGTTGTTGAATTAAAGGAAAAATTTGGTGACCAGTATTCAGCTGATTTATTTGATGAAGAGGCTGTAAGGCAAGAGTCTTTGACTCGATTGGTGCAAGAAAAATTAGTACTGCAAACGATTCTTGATGATGGCTATGCTGCTTCAGATAAGGCGGTTCTTAATGTTATTTCCCAAATAGATGCTTTTCAGAAAGATGGGCAGTTTGATAAAACAACTTATGAGCAACTGCTACAAACGCAGGGCGTAACGACTAGTAGTTTTGTCGAAAATGTTCGGCTTGGTATTGAGCGAGAACAATTTATAAATTCAATTATAGAGTCCTCATTTATAGATGATAGTGAGATAGAAGAGTTTTATCGTCTGTCCAATCAAACAAGAGATATAAAGTACTTATCGTTGCCTCTTACGTCTGTCATGAACGATGTTGCAGTGACTGATGAGGAGATTCAAGATAATTATGCTAAGAATAAGCATTTATATACAACAGCTGAAGAAGCGTCTATTGATTATGTAGAGTTAAGCTTAGCTAACCTTATGTCGGAGGTTGAACCCACTGAGGAAGAGTTATTGGCCTTTTACGAATCTGAGCAGCAATCATTTTCAATGGCTGGTCACCGTAGAGCAAGTCATATACTTTTTGAAGTACCGACAGACTCAAGTGAGGTTGAATTCGAGAATAAAAGAGTACTCGCTGAACAAGTGTTAACAAGGCTCAGAGCGGGTGAGAGTTTTGCGGCATTAGCGAAAGATTTTTCTGATGACATAGGTTCTGCAAAAATAGGCGGTGACCTAGGTATCATCACTGACGGTATGATGGGTACAGAGTTTGAGAAAACACTCGAGACCCTCAATGAGGGTGATGTAAGTGATGTGATTCAAACCACTTATGGCTACCAAATCATAAAATTAACCTCAAAAGAGTCTGACAAGGTTCAGCCCTATGACGAAGTAAAAAATAAAGTTAAGGAGCTTTTCAGCAGTAATATAGCGGCTGAAAAGTTTTATCAAATGGCGGAGCGTTTTGCTGAGTTAAGTTTTGAAAACCCAGATTCATTAGACCCTTTAGTCGATAAGTTGGGGCTATCTATTCAACATCAAGCAAACATCACAACAACTAATGGAGACGGTGTTGCGGCATTTTCTAAAGTACGTCAGGCAATATTTAATGAAGAGGTATTAGCTGGTAATAATAGTGATGTCATTGAGGTGGACTCGGAATACTTAGTTGTTTTACGCATTAATCAATATAACACTAAAGAAGTAATGCCCCTTGAGAGTGTGAAAAATAAGGTGGAGTTAGCTGTTAAAACCGATAAAGCTATTGATCTGTTGAACAAAAAGGGCAGTGGACTCCTTACTCAAGCGCAATCAGGTGTTTCCCTTAAGGAGTTATCCTCTCAGGAGGGTGTTACCTTGGAAGATATTGGGCCGGTAACAAGGAATGAAAGGCTTGCTTCAACTATCTTATTAAGAGAAGCATTTAGTATGCCTCATCCAACCGCTGACAAGCCATCTTTTATGTTAAGTACATTGGAGAATGGTGATGTTGCTTTGATTGAGTTAAGTAAGGTCACAGATGGCGATAAAGATGACTTAACAGAGGCTTCTCGAGAATCTTTTAAAGAGTTTTTGGCTCGCTTAACAAATGAAGTAACACTGGCCGCATCATTGGCAGATTTAAGCGTTAATACAGGCGTGGCTTTTCCAAAAAAGTCTGAATAAATGAAGCTTCACTGGCAAATCTTTATAGGTATTGGCTTAGCGATTATTGCTGGAATTGCAACTGGTGAGACGGCGGGTATAGGTGGCGTCTTATTTTATGACGTGTATGTGTTTTTAGGAACACTGTTTCTAAATGCTTTAAAAATGCTGATTGTACCGCTTATTCTGTCTTCAATTATTTGTGGTGTGGCCAATATGGGTGACCTTGGAGGTTTAGGCCGCTTGGGGGGTAAGACAATCATGTATTACCTTTCGACCAGTGTTGTAGCCATCCTGATAGGGCTTGTGTTAGTTAATATTGTTGAGCCAGGTGTTATTGACGGTGATCCGGTGCGTGATCGCGTTGGCTTAAGTGAAGACATTAGCGGTATTGCAGAAAAAGTAGAAGGCAAAGGAGCTGGTGATATAGCGGGCATATTTTTGCGAATGGTGCCCACCAATATAGTGGCAGCTGCAGCGGACGGGCAAATGCTTGGCTTGATATTTTTTGGTTTACTGTTTGGTTGCTTCATGACCCAAGTGGTAGAACAAAGAAAAACGGTATTACTGACATTTTGGAATGCTATTCTTGATGTGATGATGAAGATGACCGATTGGGTTATGAAATTTTCACCCATTGGTGTGTTCGGTTTAGTTGCTAAAGTGGTTGCATCAACCGGGCTATCAGCATTTTTGCCCTTGGCCTACTTTTTCTTTACGGTTGTGTCGGCATTAGCCATGCATATGTTTGTTGTTATGCCTTTGGCGTTAAAGTATCTAGGCCGTGTGAAGCCACAGCGTCACTTTAAAGCAATGACGCCTGCCTTGTTAACCTCATTTTCAACCAGTTCCTCATCTGCAACCTTACCAATTACCATAGAGTGTGTTGAAAAAAATGCTGGGGTATCTAATCGGACTGGGAGTTTTGTATTGCCATTAGGCGCCACAATTAATATGGATGGTACGGCCTTATATGAATGTGTAGCAGCGATGTTTATTGCCCAAGCTTATGGTTTAGACTTGGGTTTTAGCGAACAATTTATTATCGTCATAACGGCATTGGTTACCTCCATTGGTGTTGCGGGTATTCCTGCTGCCAGCCTTGTTGCGATTAGTATTATCCTAATGGCGATTGGCTTACCACTGGAAGGCATTGGGCTGATTTTAGCCGTTGATCGAGTATTAGATATGTGTAGAACCAGTGTTAATGTGTTTAGTGACTCCTGTGGAGCTGTTATTATTGCGCGCAGTGAAGGTGAAGATCAGGTGTTACGTTAAGGTTAAACAATGCCGAAATTAAGCCAGTGATTAAAAAACTGAAGGCTAGCAGCTTTTTATTTTTACTATTGTTTATCAGCGCTTGTACAGACAGAGCGTTGAATAACCCGTATGTGGATGAAGAAGGTGATAATAAAGTTATTTACGCATCATTTTCTGAACGTCCAAAACACTTAGATCCTGCCAAAGCGTATAGTTCGAATGAATATGCAATTATTGCTCAAATTTATGAGCCGTTATTTCAATACCACTATTTAAAACGCCCTTATCAATTAGAGCCGTTATTAGCCGCTAGTATGCCAACGGTTCGCTATTTCGATAAAGATAATAATCCTTTGCCAAATAACGCTTTAAAGGAAGACATTGCTTATAGTGAGTACCTGTTAACCATCAAAGCGGCTAGCAAATTTCAACCTCACCCAAGTTTTAACATAAAGAACCATAAGCAACTACCAAAAGATTGGGATGCGGTTTCTATTTATGATTTACCGTTGGCTACGCGAGAGTTAACCGCAGATGACTTTATTTACCAGATAAAACGTTTAGCTGATCCAGCTACACAATCTCCTATCGCTGGCTTAATGGGCAACTATATTGTTGGCTTTAGTGAGTATGCGAAAAGACAAGGGGCGTTAAAAAAACAACGTCCAGCTTTAAGCACATCTGAGCGTTTGCATGCAAAAGAAATGTTTGGCGTGCAAAAATTAGATAAGCAACGTTTTACGATACGGGTTAAGGGTAAATACCCTCAGTTTATAAATTGGCTGGCGATGCCTTTCTTTGCACCGATGCCTTGGGAAGCTGATGCGTTTTATGCGAATTCACTATTAGTATCAAAAAATATTAGCTTGGATTGGTACCCAGTGGGTACGGGGCCTTATTTTTTAGCAGAAAATAACCCGAATAGGCGGATGGTTTTATTAAAAAACCCCAATTTTCATCTTGAATACTATCCATCAGAAGCTGATCAGGCTGCCCGTGAGCAGGGTTTGTTAGAAGATGCAGGAAAAAAACTCCCACTCACAGACAAAGTAATTTTCTCTCTGGAGAAAGAAAATATCCCTTATTGGAATAAGTTTCTACAAGGCTACTATGATGCATCGGGCGTCAGCTCAGATAGTTTTGATCAAGCAGTGACCTTTTCAGCCGAAGGAGATATTGGATTAAGCCAGAGTATGATTGAGCGGGGTATTGGATTACAAACGGCGGTAACAACCTCTAGTTATTATTTTGGTTTCAATATGTTGGATAAGGTGGTGGGCGGATATTCCGATAAGGCAAAAAAACTTCGCCAAGCGATTTCAATCGCTATGGATTTTGAAGAATATATTTCAATCTTTCAAAATGGCCGTGGTGTGCCAGCAAAAGGTATTATTCCACCAGGGATTTTTGGTCATGTTGATGGTAAGTTGGGCATTAACCCTATTGTTTATACCTGGGATGATGGCTTAGTAAGACGACCGATAGATCAAGCACAGCAACTATTAGCTGAGGCAGGCTATGAAAAAGGTATTGACCCAGCTACTGGAAAACCACTGGTACTGTACTTTGATACGATGGATAGTGGCCCAGACAGTAAGGCACGATTAAATTGGTTACGTAAGCAATTTAACAAGATCAATATTCAGCTAGTGATTAGAGGGACGGACTACAACCGTTTTCAAGAAAAGATGCGTGGTGGTCGTGCACAAATGTTTATGTGGGGGTGGAACGCTGATTACCCAGACCCAGAAAACTTCTTATTTTTGCTGTATGGAAAAAATGCAAAATCTATTCACGGTGGTGAAAATGCAGCTAATTACCAAAATGCAGAATTTGATGTGCTTTTTGAGAAAATGAGCACAATGGCTAACACAGCTGAGCGGCAAGCGATTATAAATAAAATGGTCACTATTGCACGACAAGATGCGCCCTGGTTATGGGGTTTTCATCCAAAGGCTTTTTCGTTACACCATGCCTGGTATAAAAACGCCAACCCAAATTTAATGGCCAATAATAAAACCAAATACATTAATATAGACAATAAGTTACGTGTGATATATCAAGCTAAATGGAATAAGCCTACGTATTGGCCTTTAATCTTGGTTGCGCTGTTTATCGCCTGTTTATTATTACCGGCATATCTTATTTATCGCCGAATAGAGCGGGCCACAGCATTATGATTAATTACATTATAAGACGTTTGTTGTACGTCATACCGGTGTTGCTGGGCGTTAACATACTCACGTTTGTATTGTTTTTTGTTGTTAATACACCCGATGATATGGCGCGCATGCAATTAGGTGATAAGCATGTGACTCAAGCAGCGGTAGACAATTGGAAGCAACAACGTGGTTACCATTTGCCGTTATTATGGAATGCGCAAGAAGCGGGCTTAAAAAAAGCATCTAATACTATTTTTTTTAATAAGTCGGTTGGTTTATTTGTGTTTGATTTGGGTATTTCAGATAGCGGGCGAGATATAGTTGCCGATATTACTCAACGCATGTGGCCGAGCTTGGCTATAGCGATTCCATCATTAATTTTCGGTGTATTGGCGAATATTACATTTGCCTTATTGTTAATTTTTTATCGAAGCAGTGCTTTAGAGTTTGCCGGCTTGTTTCTCTGTATAGCGTTGATGTCTATCTCCGGTCTTTTTTATATTATTGCTGGTCAGTACTTTATAGGGAAACTATTAGCCTTAACCCCCATTTCTGGTTATGCACCGGGCATAGATGCGTTTAAATTTATTCTTTTGCCTGTTTTCATCGGCGTGATTAGCGGATTAGGCGCTGGTGTACGTTGGTATAGAACGTTATTTTTAGAAGAGGCGGCGAAAGATTATGTAAGAACAGCCAGAGCAAAGGGCTTGTCTGAGCTGCAAGTTTTGTTTCAGCATGTTTTAAAAAATGCCATGATTCCAATATTAACGGGCATCGTCGTGATACTGCCGTTATTGTTTATGGGGAGCCTGATTACCGAATCATTTTTTGGGATACCAGGACTTGGCAGCTATACCATTGATGCCATCAGTAGCCAAGATTTTGCGATTGTGCGCTCAATGGTTTTTTTAGGGTCATTTTTGTACATTATTGGCCTATTAATGACGGATATTTCATATACCTTAGTTGACCCAAGAGTTAGGCTGAATTGATGTTAACGCTGTTGTGGACAGATATTGCAATGCTTGGCCTTGTTATCGGTGTGATTGTCGCTATTTGGCGTTCTAGTAAAAAAGAGCATTTGCGCCGGCCTTGGGCAAAAGTATTTAATAATAGAGTAGGCGTTGTTTCTTTAACGGTTGTATTGGTTTTTTTATTGATTGGCGTGTTGGATTCTGTTCGATTGCAACACCATGATCCATTGCCCAATGGCGATCGTAATGAACATGCACAGACATTAAGCGTGTTAGATATCATCTTAACGCCACTTAGATTGCAGGTTGAAAAGACTTACTCTCAACCCTTTGCTAGTACAGCTTATTCTAAAGAGATGAGCGTTGATAAGGCTGGGGTAAGCCGATGGACTTATCCACGATTATTGTATGGTGGCGCGCATTTACAGAACCCTGAGTCAGATAAACAAGCCGATATATTATCAAAGCTCAGCAAAGGCTTAGCGCAAGGCGTTGCAGCATGGTGTGTACTCATTTTCATAGTATGGCTGCTAATAAAGAATTTATTTAACAGCCAGTCTAAGGGTGTTAGTACTAGCTTGCTAACCTTGCTGGTCATTTTTTGCGTGGTAGGCATGGCAGCATCGTTAGCGCCTTATTATCATATTTTAGGTACTGATAAAGTCGGCGAAGATGTGCTTTATCAAGCACTAAAAAGTATAAGAACAGGGCTGGTGATTGGTGGCCTAACAACGATTGTCATGTTGCCTATTGCTATTAGCTTAGGCTTAATGGCTGGTTTTTTTCGTGGATGGATTGATGATGTTATTCAATATGTCTACACCACATTAAGCTCAATCCCTGGTGTGTTGTTAATTGCCGCTGCGATATTAATGGCACAAGTGTATATGGCGAATAACCCAGAATTATTCACAACAGTTGAAGAGCGTGCTGATATGCGTTTATTACTGTTGTGTTTAATATTAGGCATTACCAGTTGGACGGGCCTCTGTCGATTATTACGCGCTGAAACACTTAAAATACGGGAAATGGATTATGTGGTCGCAGCACGTGCTTTAGGTGTTGGCCGGTTTCAACTGCTAAAGCGCCATGTGTTGCCCAATGTCATGCACTTAGTCATGATTACTATTGCGCTCGATTTCAGCGGTTTGGTATTGGCTGAAGCGGTTTTATCGTACATCAATATTGGGGTAGACCCTTCAACCTATAGTTGGGGCAATATGATTAATACATCGCGACTAGAAATGGCGCGCGAGCCCATTGTATGGTGGTCTTTAACAGCAGCCTTTGTTTTTATGTTTAGCCTAGTATTAGCAGCCAACTTGTTTGCCGATGTTGTTCGTGATGCATTTGACCCACGCTATATAAAATAAACCAGATAACTTATTGATAAATGAATAAATATATTTTCCATAAAGACGTACTGAGTCGTGAAGAGCTAGATTTAATTAGTCGTACATTTGCCGTTGATATTGAGCATAAAGGTCGCTTTTATAGCCTGCAAACACCTAAGCTTATTGACTTAGCACCACTACGTGAGCAACTAAAATGTGATGTGAGTCGGCTCAGCGAGGAGTTTGCTGGGCAGGCGGTTCGTTTGCTGGTAACCGATATGGACTCAACCTTAATTTCTATTGAATGCATTGATGAAATTGCTGATATGTTAGGTATAAAGCCACAAGTATCTGCGATTACTGAAGCGGCCATGCGCGGTGAACTTAATTTTGAAGAATCACTCACTCAACGGGTTAGCTTATTAAAAGGTTTACCAGTTGAGAAGTTGCAGCGCGTTTATGATGAGCGTTTAAGCTTAAACCCAGGCGCTGAAGAGTTAATAGCCTATTTAAAACAATCGAATATTAAATTAGCGCTGGTATCTGGGGGGTTTACATTCTTTACCGACAAGCTAAAGCAGCGATTAGGCTTAGATTACACCTTAGCTAACACCCTGGATATTAAAGAGGGTTGCTTAACCGGTCAGGTCAGTGGCGATATTGTAGGGGCTCAATCGAAGGCAGATTTGTTATCCGAGCTATCAACACAGTTACAACTACAGCCTCATCAAGTGATTGCAATGGGCGATGGTGCTAACGACTTATTAATGATGGATATTGCTGGCTTAAGCGTGGCTTATCATGCAAAACCAACGGTGCAGGCGCAGACTGATATTCAAATAAATGTTGGCGGCTTAGAAGCCGTTATTGATTTATTAAAAGCCTAACAATGCCAACGCCTCTACTGTCCATTCAAGGACTTAAAACTCAATTTAATCAACCGTCGGAAACGATTAAAGCGGTTGATGGAATCAGTTTCGATATTGCAGAAGGTGAGGCGTTTGCATTAGTTGGTGAGTCGGGTTGTGGGAAATCCATTTCAGCATTATCTGTGCTGAGGTTGCTGCCTAATAATGCTCAAATTACTGCCGGAAAAGTGATCTATCGTGGCTCCGATTTGTTACGGATGCCTGAAAAAAATATGCGTGACATACGTGGCATGCGGATATCGATGATTTTTCAAGACCCGATGACATCACTGAACCCTGTGATGACTATTGGAGCACAAATTGCCGAAGCGGTTTTAATTCATAAACAAAAACCAGCCAACGAGGTTAGGAAAACAGTCATCAGTTTGATTCAACAAGTTGGAATACCTGACCCAGAAGAGCGTTATTTAGCATTTCCGCATCAATTATCGGGTGGAATGAGACAACGAGTGATGATCGCGATAGCCTTAGCGAATAAGCCAGATTTGTTGATTGCCGATGAGCCAACGACGGCCTTAGATGTAACAATTCAGGCTCAAATATTACAATTATTAAAAGACCTGCAGCGTCAAATGGGTATGTCATTATGGATCATTACACATGATTTAGGCATTGTCTCAGATATTGCGGACAGAGTAGCGGTGATGTATGCCGGGCAGCTAGTAGAAGTGGCCTCACGTGATGATTTTTTTAACAAACCATTACATCCATATAGTCGGCGTTTATTTGATGCCTTACCTAATATTCAAAAACGTAACGAATTATTGGTGACGTTAACCGGCGCGGTTCCTAAATTATCGGATTCGTTTGTTGGCTGCCGTTTTGCTGAGCGTTGTGATTATAAGGAAAGCTCGTGTACATCAACGGTTGAACTTGAATGGACGGACTTTCCGAACCAGCATCGTGTTAGGTGTATAAAAGCTGAACAGCTTGAGTTAACTGAAAAATCAGGAGATGTGCTGGCTATTCCAAGCGCTGAGCTGGGTGGCGATTCATCCTTAATCGTTAAAGATTTAAAAGTTCATTTCCCAATAAAAAAAGGCCTATTAAAACGAACCGTTGGGCAGGTAAAGGCGGTAGATGGTGTTAGTTTTGAATTAGCTGCCGGTACCACGACTGCTCTAGTGGGCGAGTCAGGCTGTGGTAAAACAACCTTAGGCAAGGCCTTGTTAAAACTACTCCCTATTACCGGGGGCGATGTTGAATACAAGGGCCAAAATTTAGTGGGCTTATCTGAACAGGCGTTTAAGCAATATAGAGAGCAACTCCAAATTATTTTTCAAGACCCTTTTTCTTCGATGAATCCGAGAATGTTAGTCGGTGATATTTTAGAAGAGGGTATTAGAGCCTTACAGTCTGATTTAACAGAGGCTGATATTGTACGTCAATGCGATATATTGCTAGAAAAAGTGGGGTTAAATTCAGAGGCTAGATTGCGTTACCCACATGAGTTCTCTGGTGGCCAGCGTCAGCGGCTTTGTATAGCCCGTGCATTAGCGGTTAACCCGTCTATTATTATTTGCGATGAGCCAACAAGCGCGTTAGATGTATCAGTTCAAGCGCAGGTTTTAAATTTATTAAAAAAGCTACAACAGGAACAAGGGCTTAGTTACTTATTTATCACACATGACTTATCAGTTGTTGCTTATTTAGCAGATACCGTAGCGGTTATGTATTTAGGGCGAATTGTAGAATATGGCACGGTGGATGATGTGCTTAATAACCCCGCACACCCTTATACTAAAGCGTTAATAAAAGCAGTGCCAACACAAGACATGCATGTAGAAAAAACGGATATTCAGTATGTAGGTGGTACTATGCCGTCCCCCTCGAATCCGCCAAGTGGTTGTCACTTTCACACTCGATGTGAGCATGTTATGCCAGAGTGCCGGGAAATTAAACCCGAAAATATTAAGTTAAGCAGCAGTCACAGAGTAGCTTGTTTATTATTTATGCCGACAGATGGCTAGGCCTATAAAAAATTATTGAGTAGCGAGTACGAAACGATTGTTTTGTCGTTATAAGAGCAGAGTGGTTTGCTACTTTTTAAGTTCTAGTGACATCAACAATAATTTTGAGTTTTTGTCCCGGTTTTAAGTATTTTTTATTCAATGTATTCCATCGTTTAAGGTCATCAATAGCTACGTTGAATTTTTTTGAAATCAAATATAAAGAATCACCCTGTCGTACGGTATAGCGGACGGTTTGGTTTTTATTAGCAGAGGTCAGATGCGTGCCGGTATTTGGGTTTGAGTGTTTACTCCAAATAACTAGTTTTTGCCCTATTTTTAAGGTATCTCTAGGGGCCATCGCGTTCCATTTGGCGAGGCGTTGAACATCAACGTCATATTGTTTGGCGATACGCCAGAATGAGTCACCAGCCTTTACGTGATAGTTAATTTTATAACCCGTACGCGATGTGTTGGTAATGGTTTTTTTACGCATTTTAGCGCTGCTAGCATATAGGCTATCATTATAATTAGCCGTTGGAATCAGTAGATGTTTGCCGGCCCTTATCAGATGGTTCTTAATCGGGTTAGCTTGTTTTATTTGTTTGATGGTTGTTCGATAACGCATCGCTATTTGGCCTAATGACTCGCCGCTTTTTATTTTATGGCGTACCCACTTTAAGCGCTGCGAGTCAGGTAAAACGGCTAACCTAGTTTTAAACTCGGCTGACTTAGCGGTTGGAATTAATAAATAATGAGGGCCTGTTGGGTTAGTGGCCCATTGATTAAAGGCGGGGTTTAAAACATACAATTCTTCAATGCTTATTTCAGCAAGTTCAGCAGCACGTGCAAGATCAATTTGTTTTTTTGTATCAACAGGTTCAAAAAAAGGTTTGTTTGGGATGTCTAGCAGCGTTACATTGTATTTTTCTGCGTTGGCCAAAATATGTGCTATTGCGATAAGTTTAGGCACGTAATGTTTGGTTTCCTTTCGTAGGTCCAGAGCCCAATAATCAGTATCACGCTGTAAACGTTTGTTCTTTCTAATCGCGGATGATACTGATCCGCCACCGGCATTGTATCCAGCTAAGGCAAGAAACCAGTCATTGTCAAAACGTTTCGACAGCTTTGTAAGATAAGTTAAAGCGGCATTTGTTGAGGCGTACACATCGCGGCGTCCATCATGCCACCACGTTTGCTCTAAACCAAAGGCGGCCCCAGTTGATGGAATAAACTGCCATAAACCAGCTGCTCGGCCATGTGAATAGGCGAAAGGTTTATAGGCGCTTTCAACAATGGGGAGTAGTGCTAGTTCACCGGGAATACCACGCTTTTCAACTTCATTAACAATATGAAAGAGGTAAGGCGTTGCATTTTTTTGCACTCGGATAAAGTAATCTGGGTGCTTGCTATACCAATCGATCTGCGCTTGAATGCGTTCATTATCAACGGTGGGTAATTGGTAGAGTGAAAACAAACGCTGCCATAAATCGTTTGCCTCAACGGGTGTTGTTACGTGTGCTTTTTTGGTTTTATTTTCAGCTCGAACAACTGCACCGGTGGCAGCTTTGTTGTTGGAAATGAGGGTGTTTTTTTCGGTCGTTTTAGCCGGTGATAATGAGCAAGAAACGAGTACTGAAACGCAGGCAAATAAAAAGAACAGTCGGGTTTTATTTGTGATTAAATATTGCATTATGTCGAATGGGTAATGAAGTCATTTGGTCTTCTAATTATAGTTTGTTTAAACGATGGCAGATAAAAAAAACTCATTTATAGAGGGTAGCGTAGTGCTTCGGCAATGGTTTGATACGCCTATTGGGCAAGTCTTTCGGCAAGCTGAATCTACCTTGTTAAGTCAAAAGCTGAGTGAAAATTTTCGCGCTGAAGTATTGCAGCTCGACTTTATAGGTTGGGAAGAAGCGTTTCACGAAGCGATGCGTTTTGCGCATTATACTATTTTAGATCACGATACAGCTGGCGAAACAAAATACACGCGTGTTGTTGCCGAGGCGGATAGTTTGCCGATTGATACCCATAGTATTGATATTGTTATTATGCCTCACACCTTAGAATTTGATGAAAATCCACATCAAGTGTTACGTGAAGTTAGCCGGGTTTTAAAACCAGAAGGGATTGTTTTATTAATGGGCTTTAACCCGTGGGCTTTTTGGCATTTACCTAGGTTTTTACCAAAAGTAAAAAGCACAACGCCTTGGAATGGCCGTTTTATTAGTCACTATAGAGTGCTTGACTGGTTAAGGCTGCTCGACTTTGATATTGAGGTGAGTCAGGGTTGTTGTTTGTTTCCACTTTATAAAAAAGATACAGCATCCACCGTGCCAACATTTTTTAGGAAAATACTGGCATGGATACCCTTTGTACCCGCAGCATATTTTATAATGGCCGTTAAGCGTGTATCAGGTGGCACGTCTATTTTTCATTTGCAGAATTTAAAGAAGCGATTTATTTCACCTTTAACAGAACCAGCGACAAAGCAGATACATGTTGAAAAAGAAAGTTCAGATTTACACTGATGGCGCATGCCGTGGAAACCCTGGCGTAGGAGGTTGGGGCGCGAGTTTAAGCTATAACGGTACGCATAAAGAAATTTATGGTGGTGAACAAGAGACGACGAATAACCGGATGGAGTTAACGGCCGTTATTGAGGCGCTTAGAGTATTAAAAGAACCAAGTGATTTAACGATTAATAGTGACTCTAAATATGTGTTAAGCGGTATTAATGAATGGATGCCGAACTGGAAAAAAAGAAATTGGAAAACGGCCAGCCGCAAACCTGTCAAAAACGTTGATTTATGGCAGCAGTTAGATGCGCAGATACAGCCACATACGATCAAGTGGGTATGGGTTAAAGGCCATAGTGGAAATCCAGGTAATGATCGAGCTGATGAGCTAGCCAATATGGGAATTGATGCATTATGAGACAGATTATCCTTGATACGGAAACAACTGGACTGGAACCTAAACAAGGGCATCGAATTATTGAGGTGGGCTGTGTTGAGTTAATCAATAGACGTCTGACCGGTAATAACTTTCATTATTACTTGAACCCACAACGAGAAATTGATGAAGGTGCGGTTGAAGTTCACGGTTTAACAACGGAATTTTTAGCGGACAAGCCTTTATATGAAGAGATTGCAGAGGAGTTATTCAATTACTTAGAAGGCGCAGAAGTAGTGATTCATAATGCTGCATTTGATGTTGGCTTTATCAATCATGAGTATCGACTAATGGGCTCTTCCCACGCGGACATGGGCTCTTGGTGTGAGATTACCGACTCCCTACATATGGCGAGGAAAATGTTTCCCGGCCAACGTAACAGCTTAGATGCACTTTGTAAGCGATATGAAATAGATAATAGCCAACGTACCTTACATGGTGCGTTACTCGATGCTGAAATTCTAGCTGATGTGTATTTGATGATGACAGGGGGGCAAAAATCCCTGTTTGAAGAAGAGCATTCAACCGCTGCAGCATTCAAGCCGAAGGCATTTGATGTAAACCGTCCTTCTCTACCGGTTATTAAAGCAAATGATTACGAATTAAAAGACCATTTTCAGCGTATTGAAGCGATTAAAAAAGCATCAGGTGGTGAGTGTGTTTGGGATAGAGTGGATCAGCCGGCGGAATAAAAAAATTATCTATAAATGTCCAAAATACTTGCGTAGCTTGAGTGTTTGCTTAATAGATGCTCAAGCTTAATACGCTTCTCCTTAAGAGTGTTTGTTTAACTAAAACGAGATAGTTATCCTCGTGGCCTTCGTATATTAAAGAAGGCGCAAAAAATGTTGATTAAGTGGAGCAGTTTTAGTGGAAGAGGGCTATTGAATAACCCAGCCGTTGTTAGTTTTTGTTAAAATGTCGCTTTTTTAATACCTGGTAATTATAAATGACGGTTCGTACACGATTTGCTCCAAGCCCCACAGGATATTTACATGTTGGAGGTGCAAGAACAGCTTTGTTCTCTTGGCTATATGCAAAAAAAACCAATGGACAATTTGTTTTAAGAATTGAAGATACTGATCGCGAAAGGTCAACAGACGCATCAGTTCAAGCCATTTTTGACGGCATGGAGTGGTTGGGCTTATCGCACGATGAAGGGCCTTTCTTTCAAACTGATCGCTTTCCACGTTATTTAGAAATTATTCAGCAAATGCTTGATCAAGGTGATGCTTATCATTGTTATTGCTCAGCAGAAGAGGTTGAAGCAATGCGTGAAGAGCAGCGAGCCAATAAGCAAAAACCGAGATACAACGGTAAGTGTCGGCATCGTACAGAAGTGGTGGAGGGTGTGTCGCCAGTGGTACGCTTTAAAAACCCTGAAACGGGTGCGGTGGTTTTCAATGATTTAGTGCGTGGCGAAATCTCTATCGCTAACGAAGAACTAGATGACCTGATCATTGCAAGATCAGATGGAACGCCAACCTATAACCTAACCGTTGTGGTGGATGATATTGATATGAATATGACGCATATTATTCGTGGTGATGATCATATTAATAACACACCACGTCAAATTAATATCATGACAGCCTTGGGGGCAAAGATACCGCTTTTCGCGCATGTACCAATGATTCTTGGTGACGATGGTGCGCGTTTATCTAAACGGCATGGGGCGGTCAGTGTCATGCAATACCGTGATGATGGCTTTCTACCAGAAGCCTTGTTGAATTACTTAGTGCGCTTGGGTTGGTCACATGGTGATAAGGAGCTGTTTACGCGTGATGAAATGATCGAGCTGTTTGATATAAAAGATGTGAACAGAACGGCATCGGCTTTTAATACAGAGAAGCTATTATGGATTAATCAGCAATACATCATGAGTAGTGAGCCTCAGCAACTGGTAGCACCTTTGACTGACCAACTAATAGCGCTAGGTTGCGATGTGGAAAATGGCCCTTCGATCATTGAGATTGTAAAAACACAGCAAGAGCGTGCTAAAACATTGAAGGAAATGGCTGAGAAAAGCTTAATGTTTTATAACGATTATGAGGAATTTGATGACAAGGCGGCAAAAAAGAATTTAAAACAAGCGGGTCTAGAGCCACTAGAATTATTACTCACTAAATTTGAAGTATTAGATGACTGGTCAAAGGAACCGTTGCATCAGGTTATTTTAGATACCGCTGAAACCTTAGATTTAAAACTGGGTAAGGTCGCTCAACCTTTACGTGTCTCACTATCAGGAACGTCAGTTTCACCCGCATTAGATGCGACTCTTTTTCTACTAGGAAAAGAGACATGTTTAAAAAACATTAAAAAAGGAATAAATTACATAAAAAATAGAATTCTTCTGCAAGAAAGCTAGACACCTAGTTCATCATTCAGTACAATTCGCGTCCTGCCAAGAGGGGCCATAGCTCAGCTGGGAGAGCGCAACACTGGCAGTGTTGAGGTCAGCGGTTCGATCCCGCTTGGCTCCACCATTTTTTTGGTGATAAAGTGATTTAGACGATTCACTTTTGTAGTAAATATAGACTTAGTCCCCATCGTCTAGAGGCCTAGGACACCGCCCTTTCACGGCGGTAACAGGGGTTCGAACCCCCTTGGGGACGCCATTAAATAAACCGCTTACATTTGTAAGCGGTTTTTTTATGTCTGTGTCAAAGATAGGGGGTAATTAGCTTAATGATTTCGTTGAAATAATTAGTTGGAGGTTTGTTTGTAATCATAAAGAGCTTCTCTTCTTGTTGTTTGTGGAAAAGGTGGGGGATACCTATTGGTTAACAGACGTTTTCATGAAAAAGCCGCTTATTTTTTTTAAATTTTTTTTCTTTCAGTTGACTTTTAGATGAAGTCAGTAAACCAGTTTTATTGATGTTTGTGTCTTCGTCATATCAAAAAATATACCTATGACGTGGTGTTTTTGGGTACGTTAAAAGAGTATTATGCTGCAGTGCATGAGTGGCTAAGGAAAGGTTTTCGCTTGTCGGCTGATTTTTATCAAATACTTGATGTGCGTCAGTATTTTTCATACCTTTCGTTTTGTTTTTTCAAGCTCAACTATACTTAAATTAAATGAGTTAATGATCAAATGTAGTTCGGAGGAATCCATAATGTATTTGGCTTAATTGGGTGCGCGGGCGGTTGTTTAATTGAAAAGCCTTTAATGCTGGAATTGAATAATCGATAAAATATTAGTTAATACGGCCTCTTTAAAGGCTGGGTTAATGGACTGCTAGTGATAGATGAAGAGTAGCTAAATAAGGATAGGGAAGAGTAATAAGTGAAGCGACAAGGCAAAATTAGACAGTACGATACTAAAATTAACGCTATTGCACGTTTAGCAGATAGTGCCATTATTTTTTTAACGTTTTTATCTATTATCAACCTATTAGCTGTTGAATGGATACCGTTGTATTTGCCCGTTGTGCTTATTTCGGTGGTGCTGTTCAACTTTTTTGCAGAATCACAAGATGCTTATAGGTCTTGGAGGGGAACCGGTATTCGCGCAGAAGTAAGTGCAGTCTTGTTTTCTTGGTTGATGACAGTATTTGTTTTATTCTTGTTAGACTCATTACTGTTTAAAACTGGCCTCTACTATGCCTCAATAGTACGTGCTTGGATAGTGATTGTCCCAATTCAATTGATTGCATGGCATGGGGCTGTTCGCGTTACGCTTAGCTACATAAGATCTAAAGGACATAATACTCGTCAGGTGGCTATTGTTGGAGCAACACCATTAGGTGTCAGATTAAAGGAAAGTTTCCAAAATATGGATTGGAGTGGGCTTAAGTTTATTGGTTACTATGACGATCGAGTAGATATATCGTCTGATAGGCGGCTCGGCGGAAAGGGCGTTGAAGTTATTGGCGGAATGGAACAATTAATAAGAGATTGTAAGAGAGGTGCGGTTGATGCAGTTTATATTACGATTTCCATGTCTGCAGAGAAAAGAATTAAAGCAATAACAGAACGATTGGCTGATAGCACGGCATCTGTTTACTTTGTGCCTGACATGTTTACCTTTAACCTTCTTAATTCGCGCTGGGTTGATTATCAGGGTGTTACGGCGATTAGTATTTACGAAACACCCTTTGCGGGGCTGGATAGTTTACTAAAGCGTATAGAAGATATTGTTTTGAGTATTATTATTCTTACGTTAATAGCACCAATAATGTTAGTTATAGCCCTAATAATAAAGCTAACTTCCCCTGGCCCTGTGCTGTTTAGGCAAACACGCTATGGTGTAGACGGGGGTAAAATTAAAGTCTGGAAGTTTCGTTCAATGACAACCCAAGATAATGGCGAGCATATACAGCAAGCGAAAAAAGGTGATGCGCGTATTACACCTTTTGGTGCTTTTATTCGTAAAACATCGCTTGATGAATTGCCACAGTTTTTTAATGCGTTAAAAGGTACCATGTCAATTGTTGGCCCGAGACCACATGCGGTTGCTCATAACGAAGAGTATCGAGAAAAAATTCAGGGTTATATGCTTAGGCATAAAGTAAAGCCAGGTATTACCGGTTTAGCGCAAATAAAAGGCTTTAGAGGAGAAACAGATACCCTGGATAAAATGGAAGGCCGTATTCATTATGACCTTAAATATATTCAAACATGGACAATAGGGTTAGATTTAAAAATTATATTCCTAACTATATTTAAGGGTTTTGTTAATAAAAATGCATATTAATTATTGTGATAACAAAAAAAACTAACACCCAATAAATTATAGGAATATAATAAACACACTAATTACATTGTTATTAATGCTAGAAAGTATGATTTTACGATGAAATTAGTACCAAGGTACAATAGGCAGCTTGTTAGTTATTGCTTATTATGAATTTGTCTTTACGGTTTTTTTAGTTTGTAAAGGCAGTTAACGGCCATAAACTTAATGAAAAGTGAGTGGTTTTTTAGGCCAAACTTGGTGTGAACCAGGGACGGAAAGTCACAGATCTTTAATGCATGCAACTCTAAAGATGGCTGGGCTACATTACTTAAATTTAAAAGGAAAAATTATGAAAAAAGTAATGTTTTTAGTAGTAGGGATGATGTTTGCTTCAAGTGTTAACGCAGCATCAGTAAATTTTTATAATTCGTTAGCCACATTTGAGGCGACTCACTTCAGTGGTAGTCTTGAGCAATTTGAAGATGCTACATTGAATGCTGGTTTATCCATTACTTCAAGTAATAGTAGTGTATCTTACAGTGGTGGTGTAATGCATGATCGATTAACTAGATCATCAGGTAATAGTACTACGTTTGAATTTGGTAGTGCTGTAAATGCATTTGGTGGAATATTTGATTTAGGAGTAGCTGGGTTTGGCCAGGGGATAGAGTTTACTATCCAGGCTTTTCAAGGTTCCTCAGAGGTTCTTTCTCAGCAATTCACAGGTAATGGTTTTTTTGGGTTTATAACTGATGCATCTAACTTATTTAATAAGGTGATCTTTACAGCCGGTTCTTCTTCTGGTTCAGCTGAAACTTATACTCTTGATGACTTGCATTATGGGTTGCATACAGCAGCAGTACCTGTTCCTGCAGCATTATTCTTGTTTGCTCCAGCATTACTAGGCTTCTTAGGCTTACGTCGTAAAGCAGCGGTAGCGGCATAAGTTGTAGATAGTGAGTTAACAAGCTTGTTAGTTTAAAAAGGGAGCTTTGCTCCCTTTTTTTTATATCTAGGTTATACTCAATAAAAACTAATAGATAGGGAGTTCTACATGAAGCGGATGAGTTACAACATAGCCATGTTATTAGCATTGGTATTAAGCAATACGGTATTAGCCACAGATCGCTACTTATTAAATGCTGGTGATGTGTTAGATATTTCAGTGTGGAATGAAGAGACGCTAAAAAAATCAGTGTTGGTGTTACCGGATGGAACCGTTTCTTTTCCTTTAGCCGGTGAGTTATTAGCTAAAGGTAAAACTGTCTCAGAACTTGAGCAGGAGCTTAAAAATAACTTATCAGAGTTTTTAGCAGACCCAGTTGTTACGGTTGTTGTGGCTAATGTAAGTGGCAATACAGTTCATATATTAGGTAAGGTGCAAACTCCGGGTAGTTTCGTTATGAGCCAAAATTTAAATGTGATGCAGGCATTAAGTTTAGCAGGGGGCCTATCAGCATATGCAAAGGAGAATAATATTATTGTTTTACGTCAGCAAGAAGCTACTCAAACAGTAATTAAGGTTCGTTATGCTGATATTAAAGATGGTGATAATATTTCTACCAATATTCAGTTAAAAAGCGGCGATGTTATCGTTATACCTTAGGGTTATTGATGTTAAAAAGAACTTTTTGTGCGGCATTCTGTGCTGCAACACTATTTAATGTACAAGCGGCAGAGTGGTCATTATCAGGCGGTTTAAACCCATCGCTTGAATATGACGATAATATTTTTATGCGCGAGTCTAATAAGGTTGGAGATTATCATGCTAGCATGATCCCAACCCTAAAACTAGCGTATGAAACAGATAATGCAGAAGCCTCTTTAAGTACGGGTTATGTGATGGATCGCTATCACACATCGAGTTACCTTGATAATGATGACCCATTCTTTAAGTTAAATACGGCCTATAAAACACAGAGAAGCACGTGGGGTTTAGGGCTGAACTTTTCAGAAAGTTCAAGCCGTAACGATGCAGCAGATGACACCGGTGATTTTGAAACAAACTCCACCTCTACAACCAAAAGTATATCACCATCATTTTCATATCAATTAACTGAGCGAGACAGTTTGTCACTAAGTACAAGCTACTCAGAAAAAACCTATTCAACCACTGATTTTAGTG
Organism: uncultured Cycloclasticus sp.; assembly: GCA_913057515.1. Taxonomy (GTDB): domain Bacteria; phylum Pseudomonadota; class Gammaproteobacteria; order Methylococcales; family Cycloclasticaceae; genus Cycloclasticus. Next base: position 79,645 of record CAJXOJ010000009.1, read on the forward strand.
ATAGTAAAAATCGTTCAGTATCAAGCCACTGGCAGCATCAATTTACCGAACGCTTTAATGGTGGTGTTAGCTTGTCAGCCAGTAATAATAAATCAACAGGCTTGTTAGAGTTAACAGATGATGACACTTATAATCTTTCGTTAACATCCAATTATAATATCTCAGAAATTTGGAGTATTGATGGCAGTATAGGGATTAACCATTTAAATAGTCAGCAGACTAATTTATTAGGGGCAACCGATAAAACCAAAAGTACAGGTCCTTCTTCAAGTATTAACGTGTCGTATAAAACGGATATTAACCAAGCCAATCTAAGTATTTCACGTTCAATTTCACCATCTAGTACGGGTGATGTTAACGAGCAAGACAAAGTTAGCGTGGGGTGGAGCAGGTCACTAAATGAAAGACTAACAGCAGGCATTCGGGGTAGTTACCAAGAAACAAGTTCAGCGATAGATAATGACAGTAATGATAGAGAAAATATTAGCATCTCTCCATCTATCAACTGGCAATACTCACCCGACTCAACTTTTTCCTTATCGTATAACTATCGGCAACAAAAAGAATCAGCCCTTAATACAAACGTTAGCAGCCACGCCATTATGTTAACGTTTAACTACAATTGGCATGGCATTAATGTATCCCGCTAATAATATAGAGTAAAAGATGGAAGAAGATGTAAAAGGAATCGGCGATTATCTAGAGATTATTAGGCGCCACAAAAAGTTAGTTATATACCCTGCACTTATTTTAGCGATTATAAGCAGTGCTGTGGCCTTTCTTTTGCCGGCTAGTTATAGATCAACTGGTTTGATTTTAATTGAATCACAAGAAATCCCAAATGACCTGGTTCGTTCCACGGTCACTAGTTACGCAGACCAACGAATCGAAGTGATTCGGCAAAAGTTAATGACAACAAGCAATGTCATGCGAATTGTCGATAAGTACAAACTCTATCCAGAGAAAAGAAAAACATCATCTCAACAGTTTATTGTTGACATGTTTCGCCAAAGTATATCAGTTGATATGGTGCAGGCAAATGTTACCGATCCACGAAGCGGGCGAGCTAGGCGAGCAAGCATTGCCTTTAATGTTTCGTTTTTAGACAAAAGCCCACAACGAGCTCAACAAGTAGCCAGTGAATTGGTAACGGCCTTTTTAGATGAAAACGTTAAAACACGTACCGCACGTGCAAACGAAACGCGAGCATTCCTAAAAGAAGAGGGCAATAAATTTCAACGTAAAATTCAATCACTTGAAAAATCAATTGCTGAGTTTAAAGATGAATTTAGTGAAAGCCTACCTGAGTTATTACCCTATAACCTATCAATGGTAGAGAGTTTACAAGAAGGCTTGTTAGCAAACCAGAACCAAGCGGTGGAACTTAAAGATCAAGTGCTGACCATGAGTGTTGAACTAGCTAACTTAGATGCACTATATCCAGGCGCCGGTACAGACAACCCTGTGAGTAGTGAACAAAAATTAGCACAAGCAAAGGTGCAATATGCGCAATTGCAAACTAAATACTCCAGTAACCACCCTGATATTAAGCGGCTAAAACGTGAGATTGAGGGTTTAGAGCTTGATCTAAGTAATAGCACGGGTAGAACCGATGAATCAATAAAAGCAACCCCATACAAAGGGCCTTTATACTTAAAAATAAGTTCAAAGATTGATTCAACAGAGCGTGAAATAAAACGCCTTGCAGCGAACAGAATAAAATTGCAGGAAAAACTAGCAGATTATGAGAAACGGGTTACAGAGACTCACCAAGTTAAACGAGCATACGATGACTTAACCCGTGATTACGATAACACCTTGGCTAAATACAAGGAGCTTAGGGCGAAAGAGCTTCAAGCCGAGTTAGGCGAAAATCTTGAGTCTGAAAATAAGGGTGAAAGTTTCACACTAATTGAGCCGCCCACCGTGTCAGCTAAACCAGAAAAACCCAATAGACCAAAAATATTAGTCATGGGGCTTGTCGCATCATTAAGTGTTGGTTTAGGCTTGGCATTACTATTTGATATGTTAGTGGGTGGAGTGCGTGGTTATTCCACAATTAGCCGAATACTTGGTGAAGCGCCATTGGTGGTAGTACCGATGATTATTGCACCACAAGATGCGGTTGTTCGTACTGCAGTGTATAAGGATAAACGTATTATTCTTGGCGCCGTTGGCCTCGCGATACTGACTATTTTAGTTTTTCACTTTTTAGTGATGGATCTTGAAATATTTTGGTTTAAGCTACTACATAAAATAAGCCTGCTCTAATCAGCTTAGGCGTCACAATCATAAGATAAAACAATGGATAGAATACAGAAAGCCTTGGATAAGGCAAAACAGCGCCAAAGTGTTAAACAAACTGAGGTACCATCAAGCAATGTTGACAGGGCGGTGGCCGATGAAAAGGCCGCTGCAGAATCACAATCATTTGATAATATTAGTTATACTCAAACAAAGGTGGCTAAGGTCTCTCAGCAGAACTTAGAAGAAAAAAGAGTCATCGCAGGAGGCTATGCCAATCCACAATCGGCGGTGTTTAGAATGTTAAGGACGCATGTGCTACAAAAAATGCGTGCTAAAAACTGGCAAACACTGGCCATTACCTCGCCAACAGCTGGGGAGGGCAAGTCACTTATAGCTGCAAATTTAGCCGTGGCGATGGCAATGGAATCAAATCAGACGGTATTATTGGTTGATATGGATCTACGTAACCCGAGTATTAATGAATACTTTTGTCTTAATGCGGAGGTAGGCCTTAAAGATTATATGGAAGGTGATCTGGACTTAACCGATGTGCTCGTTAATCCCTCAATAGAGCGCTTGGTTATTTTACCTGGAAAGGGACGGGCAGAAAACTCTGCAGAGCTGTTATCCAGTGCAAAAATGACAAGTCTAGTCACCGATTTGAAAACGCAATACGACTCAAGAATGATTATTTTTGATATGCCGCCTATTTTGCAAACAGATGATGTATTGCTCGCTACAAACCATATTGATTGTGTCTTACTGGTGTTAGAAGATGGTAAAAATAAAGAAGCAGAAATTGTTAAGTCAACACAGTTATTAGCAGGTAATCACGTATTGGGTACCGTGTTAAATAAATCAGAAAAACCACCGATGCACCAAAACTACTAACGATGTATACCGAGCACTTTGGTTTAAAAAGCAAACCGTTTAACCTAGTTCCTGATCCGTCTTTTTTATACCTTAGCCCAAACCATAAACGAGCACTAACCATGTTAGAGTATGGTTTGGTCAGCCATGCGGGGTTTAGCGTAGTTACTGGAGAAATTGGTGCAGGTAAAACAACGCTGATTCGCGCTTTGCTTAAAAAAATAGACAGTGATTGTGTTATAGGGTTAATTAATAATACCCATGAATCATTTGGCGATTTAATGGGCTGGGTGTTAGATGCACTTGATATTGAAAGTACAGCCACTGATAATGCTGGCCGCTATAGGGATTATATTAACTTTGTTATTGATCAGCATGCGCAAGGTCGACGTGTTGTTTTAATTATCGATGAAGCACAGAATTTAAGTGTAAACGCACTTGAGGAGTTAAGGCTCTTATCAAATGTAAATATTGACAGTGATATATTTTTACAATTAATCCTAACAGGCCAGCCGGAGCTAATCGATAAGCTTAATTTACCAGAGCTAAAGCAGTTTGCACAGCGTATAGGTGTTGAGTTCCATCTAAATGCACTCGATCATGAGCAAACTCAATGTTATATAAAGCATCGGCTTAAAATGGCCGGTGCAAGTACCGCTGTTTTTACAGATAATGCCTGCTCAGTCGTATATTGTTATACCGAAGGCATACCAAGGCGGATTAATAACCTATGCGATTTTGCTATGGTGTACGCCTTTGCCGATGGTAAAGAAAGCATAGGTGTAGACACTATTTTAGACTTAATGAGAGATAAAAAATCATCACGTATTATTCAACCATCGAACGAGCTAAAAGAAGATGTGGAAACTGTAAGAGATATGTTGAATAAAAAATATAATGTTGTACTACCTTAAATATGAAGCGCTAACTTATTTAAGTGTGAGCGAGTAGGCATTACAAGTAGAACAATCACTTATACTTACGGCAAAGAAAAAGAGTAGCTATGTCTATTATGTACGTTACTAAATTTAAAGTAGTCAAGTTAAAATGTTAAAGGAGTGGCTTAGTATGGAAGTTTTGATGGTTAAAAAAACTCTTGGCGCACTTATATGTATGAGTGTTTTAATGCTTGGTTGTTCAGAAGTTGAACATGATAAAAAAGTTATTGCTAAAATAAATGAAGATATAAGTGAGAACTCCCCAGAGGCGGGACGCACAGGAACAGTTAGGTATGTTCAGAAGGATAGTCGTGATGGGGTCGCTTCGTTTTCATGGGCGCCACCCAAAGAAATTAGAGAGTCCCGTAAGGATGTGGAGCTGATAAGGATTGTGGAAAACTCACGTCAAGTGGGTAACCAGAATAATCCGTATAGCTCAGCTAAACCCTCAGGTTCTGATGCTTCAACGTTAAAACTAGCATCATCAACAGAATTTGCAGGTTCTGGTAGCTCAGGTAGCTCAGGTAGCTCAGGTAGCTCAGGTAGCTCAGGTAGCTCAGGTAGCTCAGGTAGCTCAGGTAGCTCAG
>CAJXOJ010000010.1 GCA_913057515.1 uncultured Cycloclasticus sp.
CTGCGGTAAAAACGAATCAACTGTTTGAGATTAAATCGGTGGATATTTTACAACCCGGGCCAGCCGCGCTTACCGATGGTTTGCGTCAGCTAAAAACTATTATTAACAACTGGGTGACTCTATATGGATAAGGTGCTGTATTACGTACATGACCCAATGTGTAGTTGGTGTTGGGCATTTAATAAAACTTGGGCGGTAATACAGTCTAGTTTGCCCAGCTCTATTAAGGTGCGTTATTTATTAGGAGGGCTCGCGCCGGACAGCGATCAGCCAATGGATGCCGACTTGCAAGAGAAAATTAGTGAGGGCTGGTATCGCATTCAACAGCAGGTGCCGGGTACGGAGTTTAATCACGACTTTTGGACTGTTTGTAAGCCTCGGCGCTCAACGTATCCATCATGCCGTGCGCTGATTGCGGCCAGAACCTTGGATAAAACAGCAGAAAAACCGATGCTTTTGGCGATTCAGCAGGCGTATTATCTACAGGCTAAAAACCCAGCCGATGACGGGGTGTTAATAGCATGTGCAGAGCAACTAGGGCTTGATAAAAATGATTTTGCAGAACTGCTTAACCACCCCAGTACACAGCAGCAATTGTTGATGGAAATAAAGTTAGCCAGAGGCATGGGAGCAAATAGCTTCCCAAGTATTGTGTTACAGCAGGGCGAGCATACTCGGCTGTTACGCTATGATTATAACGACCCACAGGTGCTATTAAATCAGTTAAGCTAATGCATTAGATGTGAACAAATAAAGGGAACGGTGATGATGGAGCTAGAATTGGCTTATTGGCATTGGCTGGTACTGGGTATGCTACTGGTAGGGTTTGAGATTTTTGTGCCCAGTTTTACGGTCTTATGGTTTGGTTTGGGAGCTGTTGTGGTGGCAGGCTTTCTTGGTTTAGATCCTACATTAGCATTAGGCTGGCAGTTGTTTATTTGGACCATTTCTTCAGTTGTTTTTGCAGCAGGGTGGTTTAAATTTTTACGCCCCAAAATGATCGATCGTACCAAAGCTGGTATTGCTCAAGAAGCCATTGCTGGGGAAACCGGAATGGTGATTAAAGCGCCCAGTGAAGCTTCGCGTGGGCATGTGCGATTCACAACACCGATATTGGGTGATGATGAATGGGAGTTTATTTGTAATGACCCTGTTACTACTGGCGATAAAGTGATGATTAAAGAAGCCTCGGGTAATACCCTGGTGGTTAATAAAGTAACTTAATTTAAAAAAAGGAACTAACGATGGAAGGACTTATTTTAGCAGTGGTATTTTTTGGGCTGGTTTTTTTAACAGTTGCTGTGGGGGTGAAGTTGGTACCCCAAGGCTCTAAATCTGTTGTGCAGCGCCTTGGTAAATATCATAAAACGTTGGGGCCCGGTTTGAATTTGGTGGTGCCCTATATTGATCAAGTTGCCTATCGGGTGACGACGAAAGATATTGTGTTAGATATCCCATCGCAAGAGGTGATCACACAAGATAACGTGGTGATTATTGCCAATGCGGTGGCCTACATCAATATTGTGGCACCGGAACGGGCAGTTTATGGGGTAGAAGATTATGAGCTAGCGATTAGAACCTTAGTGCAAACGTCACTCAGATCGATTGTGGGTGAAATGAAGCTGGATGATGCCTTAACTTCTAGAGAAGTGATTAAGGCACGTTTAAAAGAAGCGATTTCTGATGATATTTCTGATTGGGGTATTACGCTTAAAACCGTTGAAATTCAAGATATTACGCCATCCGGAACGATGCAAAATGCGATGGAAGAGCAGGCCGCAGCAGAACGGCAGCGACGCGCCACTGTGACACGAGCAGACGGTGAAAAATCTGCTGCCATCTTAGAAGCCGAAGGCCGTTTAGAGGCCTCAAGACGAGATGCTGAAGCACAGGTTGTATTGGCCGAGGCCAGCAAGTTGGCGATTACTAAAGTAGCCGAAGCCATTCAGGATAAAGAACTACCCGTGATGTATATTCTGGGCGAGAAATACGTTGATGCGATTCAAGATATGTCGAGTTCTGAGAACGCCAAAACCATTTTGCTGCCAGCAGATTTGCCAGCAGCTATTAGAGGTATGTTAGGGGGGCGTTAGTTATTATTGAATAATGCGAATTTTCCCAGAGGCGCTTCGGATAAGCTTTACGTGGTCGCCTCTTCTAAACATAACGTTGGCATTCACGGCTTGCACAACGGATTGAACTTGGCCATTATCCAGTTGAACGGTAATTTGTACGCCATTGGCTTCGCTGTATAAGGCTTCAGCTTTATTGCCGATAATACCACCAATAACAGCGCCCGCTACTGCAGCGGCTGCACTGCCACGCCCGCCACCAACACTGCTACCAGCAATACCGCCGATCAGGCCACCGGCGGTTTTGCCAACCAAGTTACCTTCTGAATCAATACTGACAGGCTGAAGATCTAAAATGATGCCATTGCTAACCAGTAGCGTTTGGTTTGCTTCGCTGGTTGTGAAGTTTTCGCTAGATGCGCCATATGGGTTAGGCCCAGCACAGGCGGCTAGCATTAAAGCGAGAATAAGAATGGATAATAGTTTCATTGGAATCTCCTGATTAATGTGTTTTTAGTAGGCTTCAATGTATTAGAGCCTAAAGAGCTACTTAATGTATTCATTTAGTTAATAAAACTGGAAAGGTCTAGAGTACCTTCTTTTTCAAACGGCAAATGATAGAGCGAGGCAGGGATGTTTATCGTGCCGTGGCTGACAGTGCCTTTTAAGCGAAAATGAAGGGTATTATTTGCTGACGATGCCGCTTGCAGCTGCTTGATAACATTAAGGGTGTTACTGACCATCGAGACGCTGAGTAGCACCTCATCGTAAGGCAAAATATTGTGCGATTGTTTGCTAACGCCATGCGCAAATTCAGAGCCATTAATGCTAAGTTGATAACTGAGTCCTTTAATGAAGAAAGGGAAGTCATTGGGGTTTTGAACACGCAGGGTCATTTTGTAACGTTGTTCAAGTAGTTGGGCGTCAACCAGTCGAATATCGGTAATACTGACCTGTGGTGGTTGTGCGTGATAGGTGATACCTGCGCACCCAGCCAAACTTAGTGAGGCTATTAATAGAACTAGAAATCGGTAAATAACGTGACGCATTTTTATCTCCATTGATGGCTTTAATCTTATGCCAGACAGGGGATAAAAGAAAGGGCTAGAATAAAAGCGTGTCTTGCCCTTCTTCCCATGCTGGGTATTTATTCATAATGCTATTAAACAGCTCAGATGACAGGTAATGGTCGAACCAGCGATGTAGATGTTGATACGGGGTTTGGCGAAACCATTCAATGTCCACATGTGCGAACTGACGAATAAAGGGAAAGATGCCAATATCAGCGATTGATGGCTGCTCGTCGAGCAAAAAAGAGTGTTCTGCTAATCGTTGATTCAAAAGGTTTAGAAAAGCCTCTGCTTGCGTACGATAATACTCGGCTGAAAATTCGGGAAATCGATCAGCATATTTATAGTGATCAAGATGCTGTTTGAACTCATTGTCATTGCGCGACACCAAGTGGTTTGCTTCAAGTATTCGGCTTGAATCGCCCCTAAGGAAGCTGCCGTCACCTGTTGATGTTGCCCAGTGCACAATATCCCAGCTTTCATCAATAACCTGACCATCAGCTAGCTGGAGAACCGGTACCGTCCCTTTCGGGGAAATAGCTAGCATGGCTGGTGGCTTATAACGTAAAACAACCTCGCGTAAGATAACGTCAATAGCGGCGTGTTTAATCGCCAGTCGCGCACGCATCGCATACGGGCAGCGACGAAACGAATATAAAACAGGCGTATTTGTAATTAAAGACACGCTTAGTGGTGGTGGCCGCCTGCACCATGAGCATGCCCGTGTGAAATCTCTTCCTGAGTGGCTACTCGAACATCAATAATATCAATATCGAAATGGAGTGTTTGCCCAGCGAGTGGGTGATTGGTGTCTACTTTAGCCATAAATTTACCCACCTTTACGATGCTCACTTGGCGTTGGCCTTTTTCAGTATGCACGGTGGCGATCATACCGGGGCGCCACTTTTTTGCGCCGGTTAAATGTTTCACGGGAACACTTTGAATAGAGTCATCAACACGCTCTCCATAACCGTCGAGAGGTTGAACGGTGACATTGAATTTATCACCTGCCTGTTTGCCCTCAAGTGCTAATTGAACGCCGCGAATCATACCGCCATGTCCTTGTAGGTAGGCGGTTGGCTCTTGGCCAATAGAACTTTCAATAACCTGATCTTCGTCATTTTTCAGCGTGTAGTTAAAGCGTACGACGGTATCTTTAGTAATTTGCATTAATCATTTACTGTTGAGTTGAATAAACAGCGATTTTAACATTCAAGCATGCTTCACGGTGTAAACTAAATAATATGAAACGTATAGATTTACATTCCCATACAATTATTTCCGATGGGCGACTGACCCCGAAAGAGTTGATTGAGAGAGCGAAGGCGAAGGGTGTTGAAGTGCTGTCAATTACTGATCACGACACGGTAGCGGCTTATCAACAATTGGCCGATGTTAAGCTCGATGGCTTGGTCATCATTCCGGGTGTTGAGTTCTCTACACAATGGCGCGGTGTGGGTGTTCATATCGTCGGCTTGAATTTGAATTTAGATAGCCTCGCCATTAAAGAGGCCGTTGCCCAACAGGAAAAAGCGCGAGCTGATCGCGCTTTGCTCATTGCAGAGCGTTTAATAAAGGCAAGGTGTGCTATAGATTTTCAACGGGTTGAAGAAATTGCTAACCATAGCCATATTGGACGCCCCCATTTTGCACAACATTTGGTTGAGTTGGGCTTGGTGAAAAATATATCGATGGCCTTTAAGAAGTATTTGGGGAATGGAAAAGTGGGTGATGTAAAGCAGTGCTGGGCGGAATTGGGTCAAATTGTTCGCTGGATTACTGAAGCGGGCGGTGTCGCCGTGTTGGCGCACCCACTTAAGTATAAAATGACGCGTACTAAGCTTTCTGCATTATTAGATGACTTTATTGCCGCAGGTGGGCGTGGTATAGAAGTCGTTTCTGGCCAGCAAACTAAAGATGAAACGCAGGTATTGGCTCGTTTGTGTGTACAGAAGGGGTTGTTGGCTTCCTGTGGTTCTGATTTCCATCAACCCAGTCAATGGAGTGAGATTGGCTCTATGTCATATTTTCCAAAAGAGTGTAAGCCTGTTTGGACTGAATGGAGCGAGGTTAATACTTAATTCAACCGAAACTCGATTTTCTGCTTAAAGCTCGACAAAGAATTAAATTTACTGGCTGGGAAGCGCCACGTTTTAATCGCTTTTGAGGCTGACCGATCCAGTAAGGATGAGCCCGAGCTTTGTATGATGGTGGCCCGAGTCACGCGTCCATCATTCGCCACCGAAATGTCAAAAATAACGCTGCCCTCTATACCTCTACGTCTTGCGAGACTGGGGTATTTCGGCTTTGGTTGATAGCTCGGTTGAGGTGTCGTAAAGACTGCGGGTTTGCTAACAGGTATCGGCAGTGGTGAGGCCGCTTTTTTGGGTATGACTTTCGGCGGTATAGTTTTGACCACTTTTTTGACCGGTGTTGGTTTTACACGAGTCTTTTTAGGGGATGGCGCCTTGCTGACAACTTTTCTTTTTGTTATCTGTTCAGGTTTGGGTGTGGGCGGCTTAATAGGTGCAGGTGGCTTAATCGGTACTGGAGGGGTGACTGGGGTCGGTACGCTAATTGAAACACTGATTGTTCTTGCTGGAATGCTGTCGATCTCATCTGTTGAGAAAATACCGACCTTATAAGCAAACGCGGCTAGAGCGGCATGCACAATAATTGAAATGACAATAAATGAAAGTACGGGCCTAGAACTGTCAGCAAGTGCGCCCGATGGCGATATAACGCTACTCACAGTGCTTTTCTAGGCCTTTTCTGTTCCCATGCTGAAGCTGACTGCTTGACTAGCGGGTTGGGCCAAGCGCTTATCTATCAGATTCTTAAGGGCAATGAGTAGACCCAAACCGATAAAGGCACCGGGCGGTAAAATAGCGAGCAAGAAGCCTTCATAGTCACGGATGACATAAATAACCATGTCTTTAGCGGCCTCACCAAACATTAAATGAGCATTGGCAAATAGAGTGCCGGCCCCTAATATTTCACGCATAGCCCCTAAAACAACTAAGGCAGCTGTAAAGCCAAGCCCCATTGCTAAGCCATCTACACATGAGGCGCCTAATGGGTTCTTTGAGGCAAATGCTTCCGCGCGACCAATAATGGCGCAATTGGTAACAATCAACGGAATAAAGATGCCGAGTATTAAATATAACTCATAAAAAAATGCGTTCATCAGCAGTTCAATAGCGGTCACAATCGAAGCGATGATGAGGACGAATACAGGCAGGCGAATTTCACTGCCAACATGCTGGCGAATAAGCGAGACTATTGAGCTAGACACAATCAGCGTGAGTGTGGTGGCTAGGCCCAAGCCCAAACCATTAATAACGGTATTGCTAACGGCCAATAGCGGACACAAGCCCAGTAAGGCGACGAAGGCTTGGTTATTATCCCATAGGCCATTTTTTATAATCTGTTTATAGCTATCCATTGGTCTGTTGAATTGTGCTGGTTAACGTTTTCTTATTTGCTTGATAATATTGTAATGTTTTTAGAACAGCTTTTACCACGGCTCGTGGCGTGATGGTTGCGCCAGTGAACTGATCAAACTCGCCGCCATCTTTTTTCACCTGCCATAAACGAGGGCTAGGGTTATTCAGTGATCGACCGTTAAATGAGTATATCCAATCGCTTTTATTGGTATCAATGGCGTCACCTAAACCTGGTGTTTCATGATGTGAGACGACTCGAACACCTAATAGTTCACCATTATTGCGAATAGCGACCAGTAATTTTATGGAGCCATTGTAACCATCAGCAGCGGTGGTTGAGGCAATAATAGCCACCAGTTGTTGGTTTTTAATAGCTTTATACACGGTGACCTCGTGGGCATTACCGAAGGCTTCAGTGTCTACAACATGTAAAGGGTCTGCCAGTAAGTCGTTATCGTGAAGTGTTTCTGGCACTAATTCGCGCAAGTTCTTTAAAACGTATAAGCGTTCATTCTCGGTAATTTTTTCGTGAGTGACCGATTGCGTCAGCGACACTAAACCGATGCCAATAAGTGAGAAGAGGCCCAATACTAAGCCAGACCTCATCATGAGTGTTTTGTTGTTAGCCATGTTATTTATGCCCGTATGTACGAGGTGGCGTGTAGTAGTCGATGAGTGGTACGGCCATGTTAATTAAAATGACGGCGAAGGCGATGCCTTCTGGGTAACCGCCCCAAGTGCGGATAATATAGGTGAGCAAACCGATTAAAACACCATAAATAAAACGCCCTTTAGGGGTTGTTGCCGCGGTGACAGGGTCGGTGGCGATAAAGAAAGCACCTAACATCGCACCACCACTAAGCAAGTGAAATAAAGGTGATGGCGTTACGCTGGGTGCTAATAAATAGAAGGCAAAGCTAATAGTAAAAAGCCCCGCTAATAGCCCAACAGGAATCTGCCAGCTGATAATTTTTTTAAACAGCAATATCAGACCGCCAAAAAGGAAAGCGATTGACACCCATTGCCAGCCCTGACCCGATAAACTTGCAAAGATAGAGGATGCACGTATTTCTTCAACTGTCTGATTGAGCCCAAGCTGTGTTTTCATTTCATCCAACGGCGTTGCAGCTGTTATCGCATCAATCAATGTCTGCTTAGATTGCTGGTCAAGTACGATGGTAATAATGTCTGAAAAGCTAATTCCACTGGGTAGCAATGAGTGCGGTAGCGCCCAAACTGTCATGCTTTTTGGGAAAGACACCATCAGGATCGCGAAAGCCACCATGGCAGGGTTGAAAGGATTGTAACCTAAGCCACCATATAAATGCTTGGCGATAACAATGGCGATAAATGTACCGATAAAGGGAATCCACCAAGGTGCCAGTGTGGGTAGAGCGAGCGCTAATAAGACAGCCGTTACAACGGCACTTAAGTCCGATAGTGCTGGACCAAGTGCTCTTCCGCGAAGGCGTATCATGATCGCTTCGGTTATGAGTGCGGTTGAAACGCAAATAATGATATTAGCTAATACACCGTATCCGAACTGCCAAACCATGGTGATAATGCCGGGCATGAGCGCAATAAGTACCCATAGCATCATTTTTTGGACGCTGTTTTGCGGCGCGATAAAGGGTGCGCTTGAGGTTAAAAATTGCACGGTCTAATCCTCATTGTCTATCGAGCTCTTTTTTGTTTTTGAGCGACTAACGGCGGCGTCAATCTCTTCCTTTGCTGGTTTGTTTTTTAATGCGGCTTTCTTTTTGCGTGATCGTTCAGCGCGCTCTGCTTTATCGCGTGCGAGGCGTTCTTCTCGCGCTTCAAACCGTTCACGTGCAATATTGGATAGTTGCTTTTCATGGTTTTGCACTTTCAGTGCACTTTTCGCGTATCTAAAGTGTTGCGCTAGCGGAATATGGCTTGGACAAACGACATCACAGCAACCACATTCTATGCAATCAGATAAATTAAGCTGTGCCGCCTTATCGAGTTGGTCTGAACGGCTAAACCAATAAAGTTGTTGCGGTGACAATGAGACAGGGCAAGCGCTTGCGCATAAACCACAGCGGATGCACGGCATTGCCCGCTTTTCAGTAACCACCTCGTGTTGGCTGGCAACAAGAATACAGTTGGTTGCTTTAACAACCGGAATGCTGTCGCTGGAAAGCGCAAAACCCATCATTGGGCCGCCCATCACTAACCGTTCGGCCTGTTTGGTATAACCGTGGCAAACGTCAATTAAAGCGCTAATGGGGGTGCCAATTCTAACTTCTAGGTTGTGAGGTTTTTTCACCCCTTCGCCAGTGACAGTAATGATTCTTGATGTTAATGGCTTGCCTTCAATAACCGCTTGTTGAATGGCATAAACAGTCCCTACATTGATAGAAACAATACCAATATCTGCAGGAATTTTGCCGCTTGGAACTTCTTTCCCTGTTAATGTTTGGATTAATTGCTTTTCACCACCAGTTGGGTAAATGGTGGGGATTTGGGTAGCGTTAATGGCTTGGTTATTGTTGTTATTGATCGCCTCTTGAATCGAGCTAAAGGTGTCGGGTGTGTTGTCTTCAACGGCAAGAATGGCTTGTTTAGCGCCGAGCATATGCAATAAAATTTCTGTGCCTTCTACGATCCGACTGGCTCGTTCTTTTAACAGTCGATCATCACATGAGATATAAGGCTCGCACTCTGCGCCATTTAAAATTAACGTGTCAATGGCAACCGCTTTGCTCTGCGTATTAAGTTTGATGGCGGTAGGAAAGGCCGCGCCACCTAAGCCAACAATGCCCGCTTCACGGATAATATCCACTAATTGAGCTACGGTTAATTGTTGGAAATCAGCGTGGGGGGTATAGTCGATTTCAGCATCAAGTCCATCGGTTTCTATGGTAATGGATGGTGCTGAAAAGCCAGAAGGGTGCGGAATAAGGTGATCAGCGATTTGGCTCACGGTGCCTGAGCTACCCGCATGAATGGGCGCACTGACCATGCCTTGGGCAGCGGCTATTTTTTGCCCACGTAACACCTTGTCCCCTACTTGAACTAAAGGTTTAGCCGCGTTGCCAATATGTTGCCCTAATGGATAAATGAGCACCTTAGGAATGGGCGCGACTTCAATAGGTAAGTTGACCGACTCGTTTTTATGTTCGGCCAGCGAAGGCAGTCCGCCGTGAAATGACCATAACTTCATGATTTAGCCTTTTCTTGAGATGTGTCGGGCTTTTCCCATTCCCAGAGTGCTAGTGTTTTTGTTACCGGCTCCATTGTTATGCATTCGACGGGGCAGGGGGGTATGCAGAGTTCGCAGCCGGTACACTCCGCCTCAATAACGGTATGCATGTGTTTCGGTGCGCCTAAAATAGCGTCAACTGGGCAGGCTTGGATGCATAGTTTGCAACCGATGCAGGTGTCTTCATCAATCACCGCTACTAAGGTGGCTTTTTCAACACCATTATCCTCGTTAAGAGGCTTTGGTTCGACGCCTAATAAGTCAGCCAACGCAACAATACCCGCTTCGCCCCCCGGTGGGCATTGGTTGATGTCAGCTTCGCCGTCAGCGATGGCTTGGGCATAAGGGCGACAACCTGGGAAATTGCATTGCCCACACTGAGTTTGCGGTAATACGGCGTCAATTTTATCAACCAGGGGGTCGCCTTCTACCTTAAAGCGAATGGCGGCATATCCGAGCAATATACCGAGCGCGGCGAACAAAATGATGAGTATAAAGAATGACATGGCTTAGAACTTAATCAGGCCAGAAAAGCCCATGAATGCAACAGACATTAGGCCCGCGGTGATTAAAGCGATGGCGTTGCCTTTGAATGGCTCGGGTACATCAGACACAGTAATGCGTTCGCGGATGGTGGAAAATAGTACTAATACTAGAGAAAACCCAAGCGCCGCACCAAAACCGTATAAACCAGATTCGATAAAGTTATGGTCTTCTTGAACGCTGAGCAGGGCAACACCCAATACAGCACAGTTGGTGGTTATAAGAGGTAGGTAAATGCCTAACACTTGGTGTAGCAAAGGGCTGGTTTTATGCACGATAGCCTCGGTCATTTGCACAACAACAGCGATAACGACGATAAACGTGATAGTACGCAGGTACTCTAAACCAAGAGGTGCGAGTAAATATTGATTGGCTAAATAACTACAAATGGAGGCGAGGGTGAGTACAAACGTTGTTGCAAATCCCATTCCCATAGCAGTTTCTAGCTTGTTTGAAACGCCCATAAATGGACACAAGCCGAGAAACTTCACCAATACAAAATTGTTAACCAGTATGGTGCTGACTAAGATGAGTAGGTATTCAGACATAGGATTAGTTACGATTTATGGCTAGTATATCCTCATTGACCCAAATCGTAGCAACGCTCATTGGGTTGTTAAGCCTTATATAACCAGATAGAATGAAAAATTAATTTTATATTCACTTTAAGAATTATAGAGGCTTTTTAGTAAATGCTCAACTTTTTGGGCAACTAGAGCCCCTTACTTAATGCGCATGCCGGGTTTTGCACCGCTGTCGGGTGATAAAATCCATAGTTCGTCACCCCCTGGGCCAGCCGCTAACACCATGCCTTCGGATGTTCCAAAGCGCATTTTTCGTGGTTTGAGGTTAGCCACCATGACGGTTAGTCGGCCTTCAAGCTCTTCAGGAGCATAGGCTGATTTTATACCTGCTAAGACCTGCCGCGTTTCTTCACCAAGGCTGAGTGTTAGTCGTAATAATTTGTCTGCCTCTTCTACGTGTTCGGCCTTTTCAATAAGTGCAACGCGCAGATCAATTTTGGCAAAGTCATCAAATTCAATGGTATCAGCTATTTCCTCAGTTTGCTTTGTGGCAGTGCTGGGCTGTGCTTTGACAGCGGTTTTCTCTAAATTTTCCTTAGACGCGTCAATAACCGCAGCGAGCTTATCCGCGTCTACACGGGTCATCAACGGCTTAAATTTATTGATTTGGTGTTCAGTCAATGGGGTAAATTGATCTGGCCAAGCCAACTCGCCGGTGTTTAAGAAAGCTTCGGCTTTACTAACCATTTCAGGTACAACAGGTTTTAAATACCCAGCGATAACATAAAACAAATTGATGCCAAGGCTACAGATATGGTGTAACTCTTCGTCGCTATCGGGCTGCTTTGCAATGACCCATGGCTGTTTATCATCAATATACTGATTAGCTTTATCTGCCAGCGATGAGATGGCGCGCATGGCTTTGCCGTACTCACGTGTTTCATAGAGCGTGGCAATGTTCTCACTTTCATCGATAAAGGATTGGAATAACGCCCGTTCGCTACAATTTGCGGATAATTGACCATCAAAACGCTTCTTAATAAAACCGCTGCAACGGCTCGCAATATTGACGACTTTGTTAACAAGGTCTGTATTGACGCGTTGACTAAAGTCTTCAAAATTAAGGTCTATGTCTTCAACGCGGTTGCTTAACTTTGCAGCAAAGTAGTAGCGTAAGTATTCTGGGTTTAGGTGGTCTAGGAAGGTGCGGGCCTTAATAAATGTGCCACGCGATTTGGACATTTTTTCGCCATTCACCGTTAAAAAGCCATGTGAAAAAATAGCGGTAGGTGTTCTAAAACCAGCGCCGGTTAACATGGCTGGCCAAAATAGCGCATGAAAGTAAACGATGTCTTTGCCGATAAAATGGTAAAGCTCTGTGCTGCTGTCTTTACCCCAGTACTCGTCAAAATCTAAGCCTTCTCTATCGCATAGGTTTTTGAAACTACCCATGTAACCAACAGGGGCGTCCAGCCACACGTAAAAAAACTTGCCAGGTGCATTAGGGATTTCAAACCCAAAATATGGTGTATCACGCGAGATGTCCCAGTCTTGCAGTCCGACGTCAAACCATTCCTTAAGCTTATTGGCGACTTGTTCTTGTAGATGGCCTGAATGCGTCCATTCTTTTAGCATGGCCTCAAATTCAGCCAGCTTAAAGAAGTAATGTTCGGAGTCTTTTTCGATGGGCTTTTCACCAGAAATGACTGAAAAAGGGTTGACTAGGTCGTTGGGTGAGTAGGTCGCACTACAGACTTCGCAATTGTCACCATACTGATCTTTAGCGCCGCACTTAGGGCACTCGCCTTTAATGAAACGATCGGGAAGAAACATTTCTTTAACCGGGTCATATGCCTGGGTGATGACCTTGCTGTGGATATATTTTTCCGCATGCAAGCGGTTATAAATGAGTTCTGCAAAATGACGTGTTTCGTCAGAGTGGGTGGTGTAGAAGTTATCAAACCCGATATTAAAATCACTAAAGTCAGCGTTGTGTTGAGTCCATGTGTCGGCAATCAGTTGCTCGGGCGTAATGCCTTCTTGCTGTGCTCTAAGCATTATTGGAGTGCCATGAGCATCATCGGCGCAAACATAATGGCAAGTATGGCCGCGCTGTTTTTGAAAGCGTACCCAGATATCAGTTTGGATGTATTCAACTAAATGACCAATATGGATCGGGCCATTAGCGTAGGGTAAGGCGCTGGTAACTAAAATCTTTCTTATTTCTTTTTGCATAAATGTGACTTATAAATAGGAATAGGGTTAGCTACAAGACAAAAAAGCTAGTGACTATTCGGATTTAATGTTAAGGGTTTGATTTATTTGGCGGTATTGTCCCACAAAACGGGCGTCATGGGAGAGTGTGTTATGAATGCTATTGAGCAAGTTAATGCAAACGTTGGGTTGAGAGTGAAAGTCTAAGATCGTCGTCCTTGCGCTTGATATTTTAGTTGGTAAGCATCTTACTTATCTAATCTAAAAACACGGTGCTTGCCAAGTCAGGTAATTGCTACACAGCCCAATTGGCTTGGCTTTCATGCCGTCGCACAGTGTTTCATTATTTATTGATGCTGAGCAAGTGGTCGTTGTTAATGAAAATACTCGACTGGGCTGCCACGTTTTTTTCTAACTCAGCTTTATTGGAATGTTTTTTTAAAGTAAAAATTACTGTAAAGCTTGCTGACTAGGCCCATTAAGTTTAAATGTTAACGGTTTCTAATGTGAGTTAAGTTTAGTCTGAGTCTAAAGTTAACCAAAATAGTTAATAAACGTATAAAATAATCTGTTTAATTAAATGGGCGTGCGGAGCAAAAGATGAGTGAGTTGTCAGTAACACAGATAGAAGAGCGGCTAAAAGAATTTGTCGACCCATTAACGGGAAAAAGTATTTTACCTAATAAGGCATTAAAGAACTTAACGTTGGTTAATGGCGAGTTGAAAGTTGACATTGTTCTCGGCTACCCAGCGGCTGGCATCAAAGATCAGTTGGAGTCGGACATTGCTGCCCATTTACAACAGCTCGATGGTGTTGCCAGTGCAACGGTAGAAATCAGTTGGTTAATTAAGCCGCATGCTGTGCAAAAAGGTGTTAAGCCGATGAATGGTGTTAAGAACATGATAGCCGTGGCGTCAGGTAAAGGCGGTGTTGGTAAATCAACAACGTCTGTTAATTTAGCATTGGCCTTGCTTGCCGAGGGCGCGCGAGTAGGTATTCTTGATGCGGATATTTACGGGCCAAGCCAACCGACAATGTTAGGCATTAGTGGTCGCCCTGGTTCACCAGATGGTCGTACCATTGAACCTATGGAAGGCCATGGCTTACAAGTGATGTCGGTTGGTTTTTTAGTGGATGCCGATACGCCGATGATTTTGCGTGGGCCGATGGTGACTCAAGCCTTAGGTCAATTATTGAATGATACTCGCTGGGATGATTTAGACTATTTGATTATTGATATGCCGCCGGGAACTGGCGATATTCACCTAACCTTGGCGCAAACGGTACCTGTGACCGGTTCAGTCGTGGTGACAACACCGCAAGACATTGCCTTGATTGATGCTAAGAAGGGTTTGAAAATGTTTGAAAAAGTGGATATTCCTGTCCTTGGCATTATTGAGAATATGAGTGTGCATATCTGTTCAAATTGCCATCACGAAGAGGCCATTTTTGGCCAAGGTGGTGGTGAGGCGATGGCAAAAGAGTATGGCGTTGAATTTTTAGGTGCCTTGCCGTTGGATATTTCAATTCGAACAAGCACAGACACCGGTACACCAACCGTAGCAGCAGACCCAGATAGTCAGGTGTCAGCCATTTATAGAAAAATGGCTAGAAAAGTAGCGGCAACTTTATCGGTTAAGTCGAAGGATTTTAGCGGTAAAATTCCAAATATTGTTATTAACTAATCAGGTCAATTATGGGTATTAAGTCAGACAGTTGGATCCGCCGCATGGCAGATGAAAAAGGGATGATCGAGCCTTTTGAGCCACATCAAGTTAGACACTCTGATGAGGGTCGAGTGATTTCTTATGGGACATCAAGTTATGGTTACGATATTCGTTGTTCCGATGAGTTTAAGATTTTCACGAATATAAACTCTGCGGTGGTTGATCCTAAGAATTTCGACGAAAATAGCTTTGTTGATATCAAATCAGATGTTTGTATTATTCCGCCCAACTCCTTTGCTTTAGCGAGAACAGTGGAATACTTAAAGATTCCACGAGATGTGCTAACCATTTGTCTGGGTAAGTCGACGTATGCGCGTTGCGGCATTATTGTTAATGTGACACCGCTTGAGCCCGAGTGGGAGGGGCATGTTACCTTAGAGTTTTCCAATACTACGCCATTGCCTGCAAAAATTTACGCCAATGAAGGGGTTGCCCAGATCTTATTTTTGGGCGCAGATGAGATTTGTGAAACATCGTATGGTGATCGAGGCGGTAAATACCAGGGGCAAACAGGGGTAACTTTGCCAAAGACCTAAGAGGGTTGGCGTGCTTTAGTCGTTAAATTTGACGTTTGTAAGGCGCATTTCGAATGTACCGTATGTTTTTTCGCGTTGTAGGAGTATTGGCAAATTGTGCAGTTTAGGTGCGCACCAGTAATACGTTATTGAGGGCTTTGTGCCCTTTTGACGAGCCAGTTTAACAGTGTCATATTCTGTACCATTAATGTCGACTGTCTCCACCCCTAAATGAGAAAAGACATAGCTTTTTAAGCGTCCGCCATCAGCAACTTTATACTGAAATACTTGCGTGGCTGGGTTGTTTAAATCAAGCATGAGAGCCACTTGCAAAAGCGCTTTGTCTAATACGCCTTTTGTTAGTGTTAGCTTCCAGTCCTGCCCCTGTGAGGAGTTGGTTAAGGTTTTTTTTTGCCAGTCAAATTGCAGGCTAATATTCCTGTTTTTTTTACCGAGTGCTTGTTGGTAGCGGTATGACAGTGGCTTGATATGACCTTCGCTGAGTTCAAAGAGACTGGTTTCAACGACATCATCATTGCGAAAGAACGCAAGTGCTCCGCTTGTTTTAGTGGTTGATGTGAGTTGGTATTGGCCGTTCTCTTGAAGACTAATGCCCAATGCAACACGGCCTATCTCAATGCTGTTATGAGTGAGTTTATAGTCAGCAATAAATAAAGGAACTGACTGCTTGAGGGCAAAAGCGTTTGTGTAATAGAAGCTGAAGAGAAAGGCTAAAAAGTAATGGTTACATTTTTTAAATAATAAACCCATTATCTAATTTTACATATAATCCATCACGACGGGGCCGGTCATTTTTTTTCCGTCCATATAGACCTCTTCGCCCTTCAACGTAATGCGGCCCTCAGCGAGCCAATTGATGACGGTTGGGTAAATGAGATGTTCCTTGGTTTTAATGCGCAACTCAAGGCTTTCAGGGCTGTCTCCAGGGAGAATAGGAAGGCGTGCTTGTAATAACACTGGGCCACTATCTAACTCTGAATTTACAAAATGTACGCTACTGCCATGAAGAGGCTCACCAGCGTCCATTACGCGTTGGTGCGTGTGCATCCCCTTGTATTTTGGCAGTAAAGAAGGATGAATGTTGATTAATTTACCGTAATAGTGGTCAACAAAGTTATCGCTGAGAATACGCATAAACCCAGCAAGAACCACTAAATGTGGTTGATATTGGTCAATCAGTGTTTGTAAGTCACGGTCAAATGCTTCACGGGATGAGTAGGCAGTATGATCCAAAACATGAGTTGGAATAGCTGCTTCTTGAGCACGACTCAAACCCATTACATCGGCTTTATTGCTAATGACGGCAGAAATCGTGGCTGGAAGGTGGCTATCTATGATCGATTGTAGCGTAGTGCCAGAACCTGAGAGTAAGACAACGATGCGATAATCCGAGCCCATAGCCGATTACTGGTAATTAACCTTAGGTTCGCCATCGGCTTGGGCAATATGACCGATGACATAGGCTGACTCTCCGCTTTGTTGCAGTTGAGCGAGGACAGCGTCCGCATTTTCTTTTGCTACGCAAACGACCATGCCAATACCGCAGTTAAATGTTTTTAGCATTTCATCGTCGCTGATATTACCTTCTTCTTGCAACCAATCAAACAAAGCAGGGGTTGGCCAGCTACCGAGTGTTACGTTGGCTACGGTGTTATCTGGTAGGACGCGAGGTAGGTTTTCTGTGATGCCGCCGCCGGTAATGTGAGCGAGTGCGTGGATAGGTTGCCGTTTAATAAGTTCTAGCAACGACTTAACGTAAATACGGGTTGGCTCAAGGAGTACGTCTGCTAAGGGTTTTCCATCAACTGTTTGGTTTAGGTCGTCTTGTAGTTCAATCACTTTTCGGATTAATGAATAACCGTTTGAGTGGGCACCTGATGAGGCGAGGCCGATCAAGACATCGTCAACGGCAACCGTAGAACCATCGATAATGTTATCTTTTTCAGCAATGCCGACGCTGAAGCCGGCCAAATCATAATCTTCACCTTCATACATGCCTGGCATTTCAGCCGTTTCGCCGCCCACTAGGGCTGCACCGGCCTGCTCACAACCTTTGCCAATGCCTGCGATGACATCGCTGGCAACGTCTAAATTTAGCTTCCCAGTCGCATAGTAATCTAAAAAGAATAGAGGTTCTGCGCCAGTCACAACGATGTCGTTAACGCACATGGCGACTAAATCTATGCCAATGGTGTCGTGTTTGTTCATCATCATGGCAAGCTTAAGCTTGGTGCCAACGCCATCGGTACCGGAAACAAGTACTGGCTTGGTGTAGCGGTCAAGGGGCAGCTCAAATAAAGAACCAAAGCCACCTAAACCTGATAAGACGCCAGGGCGTTGAGTTCGCTTAGCAATGGGTTTAATTCGCTCGACGAGCTGGGTGCCGGCATCAATATCAACACCTGCATCTTTATAGCTTAGGCTTTTTTCTGAGTCGTTCAAAATTAATTCTACTAGGTTGTAAAAAAGAAGATTATAACAGTTGAGTTAATTGTTGGCAGTAATAGGGGTAACTATATTATGCTATAGAGCATGTTAATAAAGGCTTTTTAGACGTGACGATACGATTTTTACTTGGTTTTTTGTTGTTTTTGTTATCGCTACCCATTCATGCGGTGCAGCTTGAAGGTTTGTACAGTGCTGAGGTGTCGGTGGCTGATCAGTCTCAGTCGGCGCGAAATGAGGCGATTGGGGTAGCGCTTAAGAAAGTCGTACAAAAAGTGTCTGGTCGCCGCAGTGCGTTAAATAATAAGCCTTTGTTAGCTACGTTGTCGAACGTTAGTGCGTATGTTGAGCAGTTTCAATATAAAAAAAAGGTTAGCAAAGAAGGCTATTGGCTTATTGTGCGCTTTCAAAAAGCCGCATTAGACCGGACGCTGCGACAATTTGACGTGCCAATCTGGGGAGCAAACCGCCCGGATGTTTTGCTGTGGTTAGCGGTAGATGATGGTAATAAACGCTTTATTATTAATGAGAGTTCAAGCGCTGAGCTGGGTTCTCTTTTAAAGCAAGAAATTAATGAGGCAGGTTTGGCGATTACTTTACCGCTACTTGATTTATCCGATCAGCGAAAGATCAGTTTTAATGATGTATGGGCGACTTTTCCTGATGAGGTGAAGAATGCATCAACGCGTTATGGTGTGAAGCAAATAATGGTGGGGCAACTGTTAAAAAACAGGCAAGGATGGCGCTTTAGCTGGACATTAATGGGGACTGAAGGCCAAAAGGTTGGGTTTGAAGAATCAGCTAATAACGGGGCTGTTTTGCAGCAGGCTTTTGTTCAAATTGCAGAGGTTTTGGCCGACATCTACGCACCGAAAGGAACGCTGATGTTGGATATGCCGATTAAGATGGAAGTCAGAGGCCTGAGAGATTTAAAGCAGTTTATTCATATTACTAGCTATTTATCGGCACTTGATATGGTTAAAAAATTGAGTTGGACTCAGTTGAAGAGCAATGAAGCGGTATTGGACTTGATGATATCCGGTGAGGTGCGAGTCTTGAAAGATATCATCGCGTTGAATGAGGTGCTGGTGGAAGATGTTCTCCTTAACACTATAGAGCCTAGTGTGGTGATGGGGCCTGACGTAGCGGTACAGGCGCTTGAGCCAACGCTGTATTACCGAGCAAGGTAAATGACCCGACAGGATATTCCTAATGTAATTAGCGGAATTAGAGTCCTGCTTGTGGCACCAGTTATTTATTTTTTGTTACATAAAAATTATCACGTTGCCTTAGGGCTTTTTATTGTTGCTGGGTTATCGGATGCGTTAGATGGTTTTTTAGCTAAACGTTATGATTGGACGAGTCAATTAGGCTCTTTTCTTGACCCCTTGGCAGATAAGCTACTGTTGGTTTCTTGTTTTTCGGTCTGTGTGTTGACTGGGTTAATGCCTATTTGGTTGTTTGTTCTTATTTTGCTGCGTGACTTGATTGTTGCCTTTGGTGCGCTGGCCTATCATTTTGTCGTTGAGGAATTTAATGGTACGCCACCGTTTTCCAGTAAGCTGAATACAACCTTTCAGATCGTTTATTTAGTCATGTTAATATCCAGTGAGGGTGTTGTTGCTATACCCACCAGTTGGATAGAGTTTGTGTTATATGCCGTGGCAGCAACAACAACGATTAGCGGCCTAGAGTATATTTGGGTATGGGGTTTCAAGGCGTGGGACAATCAATTAAAGAGGTAGTATGGACAATAATAATAGTAAATACTTTTTGATTTTTATTGCCTTCGTTGGCATGGTTTATTTATTGTCGCCTATCTTAATGCCGTTTCTAAGTGCGGCTCTATTGGCCTATCTGGGAGACCCGTTAGCCGATTGGCTAGAGGGCAAGAAGTGGCAAAGATCGTGGGCGGTCAGCTTGGTTTTTGCGGTTATTTTTATGGGTATAACGGCCATTTTAGTTATTTTAGTGCCATTAATAGAACAGCAATTTTCTAGCTTAATTGAGAAAGTACCGGCCATTATTGGCTGGGTAAAAGAAACAGTGTTGCCGTGGCTTCAAGTCCGTTTAAATAGTTATGGCTCATTGGATGTTGATAAGCTTCAGCAAACGTTGCAAGAAAATATAGGCGGTGCAGGCAGTATTATTGCTAGTGTATTAGGCTCTATCAGTTCATCCGGAATGGCCTTTTTGTCTGGACTGGCTAATGTGGTGTTGATTCCTGTTGTTACGTTTTATTTTTTGCGGGATTGGGATGTCATGCTCGCACATATTCATAATTCATTTCCACGCGGAATAGAAGCCCGATTGACCGCCATCATGCGTGAAGTGGATACTGTTTTAGCGGCCTTTTTTAAAGGGCAAATTTTGGTGATGATTAGTCTGTCGATAATTTATTATGTTGGACTAAGTTTGGTCGGACTAGAATTTGCTTTGTTAATAAGTTTGCTGATAGGGCTGGTTAGCTTTGTGCCCTACTTAGGGTTGATTGTGGGTGTGTTTTTGGCCTGTGGTGCATCGGCCTTTCAGCTGCATGATGCCAGCGGTATTTTGCCTATCTTAATTGTATTTGCGATCGCGCAAACATTAGAAAGTGTCGTGCTAACGCCGATACTGGTGGGGGACAGGATTGGCTTGCACCCTGTGGCGGTGATATTTGCGGTGATGGCGGGTGGTCAATTATTCGGTTTTACCGGTGTTCTATTGGGCCTACCAGTGGCGGCTGTTTTGTTAGTGTTACTGCGACACGTCAATGACCAGTATAAAAACAGCGAGTTATATAAGCAGACATAAAAAAGGCACCGATCAGGTGCCCTTTTTATCATAAACGACTAGCGACTATAGATTTTGCGCAACAAAATCCCAGTTCACTAATGCCCAGAACTTATCCATGTAGGCAGGGCGAGCGTTACGACAATCAATGTAGTATGCGTGCTCCCATACGTCACATGTTAACAACGGAGTTTGACCAGCTGTTAACGGTGTGCCAGCGTTGCTTGTTTGAACGATTTCCAGTTTGCCAGCAGCATTTTTAACCAACCAACACCAGCCTGCGCCAAATAAATTAACAGATTTGTCTGTAAATTCAGCTTTAAAAGCATCAACAGATCCATAAGCGTCATTGATAGCAGCTAATAATTCACCCGTTGGCTCGGTGCTATTAGGTGTTAAGCAATTCCAGTAAAATGTGTGGTTCCAGATTTGTGCAGCATTATTGAAAATTGGACCAGAAGAGTTCTTAACAATATCTTCAAGGCTTGAATTTTCGAATTCTGTTCCAGGGATTAAACCGTTTAATTTAGTCACGTATGTTGCGTGATGTTTACCGTGGTGAAACTCAAGTGTTTCTTGAGAGATATGTGGTTCTAATGCGTCAATTGCATAAGGTAAAGCGGGTAATTCATGTGCCATGATAGTTTGCCTTTATGGTTAAGTGATGCGCAAAGCGCGTTAAAAATACGTGCCTAACAATAGTGAAATTCATGACATAAATCAATATTTATTGATATTTACTGCTATTTTTCTTGTAAAAAATAAAAGGGTTGGCGAGCCAACCCTTTTATTATCGATTTAAGAGTTGTTATTGGTTAGCAACTGAATTGTGTAAATGAATGTCTTGCTGCGGGTAAGGGATGCTAATTCCTTCTTGATCGAAACGTAATTTTATACTTTCTAGCAAGTCGAAGTGGACACCCCAATAGTCAGCAGAATTTATCCAAGGGCGTACGGCAAAATTTACGCTGCTATCTGCTAGTTCGAGAAGGCCAATAGTCGGTGCGGGGTCTTTTAAGATACGTGCTTCATTTTGCATGAGTTCTTCTAGTACTAATTTTGCTTTCTTAATATCATCGTCATAACCGATGCCGATGACTAAATCTAAACGTCGTGTTGGTTTGGTTGAGTAGTTAACAATATTTCCGCCCATTAAGCTGCCATTAGGGATGATAATGGTTTTATTGTCACCAGTACGCATCACAGTGTTAAAGATATGAACCTCTTCGATGATACCCGCGGCGCCAGCACCTTCAATAAAATCGCCTTTTTTGAAAGGGCGAAAAACAATCATCAATACGCCGGCAGCAAAGTTAGCTAAGGAGCCTTGAAGCGCTAAACCAACAGCCAAACCAGCAGCACCTAATATTGCTATAAATGAGGTGGTTTGAATGCCAAGTTGCCCAAGTGAGGCAATAATAACGAAGGCCAGTAAAGCGGCATAAAGCATGTTGGTGGTGAATGAAACCAGGATGGGGTCGGAGCCGCCTTTGTTCATGGCTTTAGTAACGCCTGATTTAATGGCTTTCGCAATTATTCGACCAATAATAAATATGGCTAAAGCGGCGATCACTTTAAGCCCATATACGGTCAGCAACTCTTGAATTTGATTTAGGGTGTCTTCGGATAGTAAATTTTCCATTTTATCTCTCTGTGGGTTATTGTTTAAGGTTAGTGGGTGAATACTTTTTTGAGTAAATCGGTTGTTCTGGCGGCAGGGTTTTCACGGATCAGCTTTTCTTGTTCGGCAATACGCAAAAACATTGCATCAACAGCCTTTTGCGCAACAAAGGTGTCGAGGTCTGCCGACTGTGATGTTAATAAGCTACCTAGCGAACCAGAGTTGGCCAACAATTGTTTGTAACTCGCAGTAACTCCTGCCCTATCGGTTGCCTGTTTGACGATGGGTAGAAATTTACCAAGCAGTTGATCTGAGCTGTGCTTTTTAAAATATTCAGTTGCGGCGTTGTCTGGGCCCTGTAGAATTTTTGCGGCATCATCAATACTCATTTTTTGGATGGTGTTTGAAAAAATCAAAGCCGCTTCTGGTGCCGCCTGTTCTGCTGCTTGATTGAGCGTTGTTTGGAAGCTATCAACTAGGCCTCCTTGTCCGAGCATTTCTAACGAAGAAGCAATGGGTTGCAGGCTGCTTGGAATGGGCACTTTAACATCGGCATGATTTAAAAAACCGCCCTCTGTGCTGAGGTTTTCAACAGCAATGGCAGTGCCTTTTTCAAGTGCCTGTTTAAGCCCTGCAATAACATCAGTCTGACTGAGATTTGCGGGGAGCTGGCTAGATGTTGGAATGCTGATTTTACTGGTATCAATGTCTTTAATAAAATCTAAAAACCCTGCATTGACAATTGGTGTCGTTAGCAAAGCGATGATGAACATAGTTTGCTTTAGCAGATTGTTCATGAAAACTTCTCCTTGTTTTTTAAAAACGATATCATACTTATCTGAGCTGAATATAACCTTAATCAATGTTGGCTTATATCGATTTTGCCAGAGCGGCCTTCAAAAACGGGATAGTTAGTTTGCGTTGGGCGGCAAGACTTGCCTGATCAAGTTGGTTTAATAAATTCCATAGGGTATGTAGGTCTCTGGGAAAGTGAGTTATCAAGTAATTGGCGGTTTCTCGGTTAAGCTCCAAGCCTAGTTTTTGAGCGCGCGATTGCAATACTTGAAGAATGCTTTCGTCATCTAATGTAGATAAGTTGAGAGGTAGGCCGCTATTCAGCCGGCTTTTCAAATCATCCAGTGTTATTTCTGCGTGTTGTGGCGATACAGTCGAGCTAACAAGCAAGCGCCCACCGACTTGTCTGATTTGGTTGAACAGATTAAATAAAGCCTCTTCCCAATAGGGTTTACCGTAGAGGAACTCAATATCATCGATGCAGATGAGATCAATGTTGGCTAGGCCGTCCAACAGTTGTGGCGATGTGTTAGTTAACTCTTTTGACGGCAAGTAGCTGGCCGTGCCACCGAGTTGAGTCTGGTATTGGCAAGCGGATTGTAATAAATGTGTTTTACCAGCGCCGAGCGAACCCCAAAGGAAAATAAAAGGTTCGTCGGGGTTCTTTAACGATTCAACGATGAGCTGGTTCCCAGCAGCAATAAAACTCTCAAAGTTAAAGTCTTCTTGTAATGTAAAGGGGAGAGGCAGCTGTGGATACATTAGTGTTTACTAACGTGGCGGATATATAAAGACGCGCTAAAGAACACCGTTAAACTGATGATGATTTCAATAATGCCTAACAGCCGTGTTGAGGGGTCGGCAACAGCTTCCATGGTGCCATGTATAAAGTACAGCAAACTTAGGTATGCGGCCCAATTGACGGGCTTATCGCGCCCATATAGAACGCCTCTTAGCGGTAACAGTAGCGGAACAACACAAGTGATTAACACTAAGGCAATAGGGAAAGATTGTGGTGGTGACAATACAGTGATCCATGCAGTGATGAAGCCAATTAACGAAAGGTAGCTGAGTAGTTGCAGCCAATATGCGGCTTTTTGATTAGGTAGTTTCATTAGCAGTCTAGTTTTTTAGCGAGTGTTGCTACTCTTTTTCCAAGTGCTATACACAGCTTAGATTCATCTGAGTCTAGCTTGCGCGTATTATCAGTTCCAGCCAAGTGACTGGCACCGTAGGGTGTGCCACCGGATTCGGTGGCTAGCAAAGCAGGTTCACAATAAGGTAAGCCGGCTATCAACATGCCGTGGTGAAGTAGAGGTAACATCATTGAGGTGAGGGTTGTTTCTTGTCCGCCATGTAGGCTGCTGGTTGAGGTGAACACAGCGGCCGGTTTGCCAATGAGTGCGCCAGATAGCCAGAGACTGCTCGTGCTATCAAGAAAATATTTTAATGGCGCGGCCATATTGCCAAAACGTGTTGGGCTACCCAGAACAAGGCCGCTACAGTTTTTAAGGTCGTCTAAGCTGGCATATAAGGCGCCGCTGTCTGGAATATCATCCTCTACGGCTTCACAAACGGCTGAAATGGCTGGCACGGTGCGAATTTTTGCTTGTACGCCGCTGACTTCTTCTATCCCGCGTGCGATAAGGCTCGCCATCTTAGCGGTTGCACCGTGGCGACTGTAAAATAAAACCAGAACTTCTTTGCTCATTTTAAAGAATATCCAAAACGTTTTCAGGTGGGCGACCAAGAGCGGCTTTACCATTGGTTAACACGATAGGGCGTTCGATTAGAATAGGGTGTTCAAGCATTGCAGATATTAACTGCTCATTGCTTAGCGTGTCGTCTTTTAAACTTAATTCTTTATAGATGGTCTCGCCTTTACGCATTAAAGCGCGTGGTTCCATATTGAGCATGCTTAACACGGACTCTAGCTCAGTTTTACTGGGTGCTTTTTTTAGGTACTCGATAATCTCAGGCTGAATGCCTTTTTCTTCAAGCAATTGGAGTGTTTGGCGAGACTTGCTGCAACGTGGGTTGTGGTAAATTATAGTGCTCAACGCGATGTCCTCATCATTGTTTTTTGGAATTATAAATTATCTGCTAATTTCAGGCAGGCTTTTTATGCCGCGTGTGCTGCGTGATATGATGGTCGGCAGTTAATTTAATGAAGAATTGAAAGATGAAATTACCTGATTTTAGTCAAGCCTCGGTATTGGTGGTGGGTGACTTGATGTTAGATAGAAACTGGCAAGGCGATACCTCGCGTATTTCGCCTGAAGCACCTGTGCCGGTGGTTCATGTCAAAGATGTAGACGATCGCCCTGGCGGTGCAGGTAATGTGGCGTTAAATATCGCCGGCTTAGATTCAGCTGTGACGGTTTTAGGCTATACCGGTCATGATGATGCAGCAGCATCGCTAAAAAGCCAGTTAGAGCAAGCAAAGGTGGATTGCCAATTTATGCAATTAGCCGATCAGCCAACCATTACGAAGTTACGTGTGTTGAGTCGCCACCAACAGTTGATCCGTTTGGATTTTGAAGACAGCTTTCACGACGTGCCAGTAGAAGCGTTGATGCAAGGGTATACAAAAGCGTTAGCATCGCATGATGTGGTGGTTTTGTCTGATTATGGTAAAGGAACGTTAGCATCGGTACAGCAGCTTATTGCAACAGCTAAATCGGCAGGAAAAAAAGTATTAATTGACCCTAAAGGAACGGACTTTAGTAAATACCGAGGTGCAACACTGATCACTCCAAATTGGAGTGAATTTCAAGCGGTGGTGGGTGAATGTCAGGCTGATGAGGATGTTGTCATTCGTGGTTCTAGTTTACTTGAAGAATTACAGCTTGAAGCGTTACTGGTAACCCGTGGTGAAAAAGGGATGACCTTGCTACAGCCAAAGCAGGCGCCTGTACATTTACCAACACAAGCGCAAGAAGTGTTTGATGTGACGGGGGCGGGTGATACGGTTATTTCAACGTTAGCGGCATGCTTGGCGGCGGGTTCAAGTTTTTCAGAAGCCACGGTGTTAGCGAACCAAGCGGCAGGGCTAGTAGTGGCAAAGCTGGGAACCGCAATAATAAGCCAGCAAGAGTTAAAAGCAAGCTTGCATACCTTGGCTGATATGCCACGCGGATTTTTAACCGCAGATGAACTTGAGGCTGCGATTACAACGGCGCGAATTAATGGTGAGAAGATAGTGCTAACCAATGGTTGTTTTGATATTTTGCACCCAGGCCATGTGCGCTATCTACAGCAAGCTAAGGCCTTGGGTGATCGACTTATTATTCTGGTGAATGATGATGCATCCGTCTCTCGTTTAAAAGGCCCAGAGAGGCCGATTAATAATTTAGCAACGCGAGCCGAAATGTTGTCGGCGCTAGCCTGTGTGGATTGGGTGTGTGCTTTTTCAGAAAACTCCCCACGTGAGCATATTTGCCGAATTTTGCCAGATGCCTTGGTGAAAGGTGGCGATTATCAGCGAATTGAAGATATTGAAGGGCATGACTGTGTTGCCAAGGCAGGTGGTTCAACATACGTACTTGATTATGTGGATGGTTGTTCAACAACCAATTTGATTAAAAATATACGCGATACAAGCGACAAAAGGTAAGATGAAAATGATAATCGTAACAGGCGGTGCGGGTTTTATTGGTAGCAATATAGTGCAAGGTTTAAATGCTAAGGGCCTTGATGATATTTTGGTGGTAGATGATTTAAGTGATGGGACTAAATTTAAAAATATTGTCGATGCGCGTATTAGTGATTATA
The DNA here is from genome assembly GCA_913057515.1 of uncultured Cycloclasticus sp. Taxonomy (GTDB): domain Bacteria; phylum Pseudomonadota; class Gammaproteobacteria; order Methylococcales; family Cycloclasticaceae; genus Cycloclasticus. The sequence goes on from CAJXOJ010000010.1 coordinate 26,770, forward strand.
TGGATAAGGATGATTTCTTAGATAGTGTCCTCGGTGGGGATTTTGACGATGTAGCCATTGAGGCGGTCTTTCATCAAGGAGCCTGTTCGTCTACCACAGAGTGGGATGGGCAGTTTATGATGGAAAACAACTATGAGTACTCAAAAACCCTGCTGCATTTTTGCCAAGCGAAAAAGGTCCCTTTTATCTACGCGTCTAGTGCCTCAGTTTACGGTGGTGGCAGTGTATTTAAAGAAGATATAGCAAACGAAGCGCCGTTAAATGTTTATGGCTACTCTAAATTTCTATTTGACCAATACGTTCGCGCGCAAACATTAAGCAGTCAAGTTGTCGGCCTACGTTATTTCAACGTGTATGGACCACGTGAGCAGCATAAAGGCAGTATGGCGAGTGTGGCATTTCATTTAAATAATCAGTTGTTAGAAAAGGGCGAAATTAAGTTGTTTGCTGGCTGTGATGGCTATGGTGATGGTGAGCAGCTTCGTGATTTTGTGTATGTGGGTGATGTCGTCGATGTGAATTTATGGTTCTTAGATAATCCAGCTGTGTCTGGCATTTATAACTGTGGTACAGGTAAAAGCCAGCCTTTTAATGATGTCGCAAAAGGCGTACTGGATTATCATCAAAAAGGCAGCTTAAGCTATATTCCGTTTCCAGACCATTTAGTCGGGCATTATCAAAGCTTTACCGAAGCCGACTTAACTGACCTTAGGTCTGCGGGTTGTCAGCTGACATTTAAAACGGTGAATGAAGGCGTTAAATGCTATATGGAATGGTTAAATACTAAGTAGTTTTATGCGACAGGCATATTCAGCATTATTGTACTTATTATCGCCTTTCTTCGTTTTACGGCTCATGATTCGTGGGCGCAAGGCGCCCGCCTATTTAAGCCGCTGGAATGAACGTTTTGGTTGGTATGGCAAAGGGCAGCCAGAAGGGGTTATCTGGTTCCATACGGTTTCTGTCGGTGAGGCTGAGGCAGCATTTCCACTCATTGATACCCTTGTGAATAAATTCCCAGATAGGCCGGTATTAGTGACGACGACGACACCGACGGGATCGGCACGGGTCAAGGCATTTCTAGGTCACCGCGTTCATCATGTGTACTTACCCTATGATATGCCGGGTGCAATGAGACGTTTTTACCGCTGCTTTAAGCCAACGATAGCGATTATTTTAGAAACTGAATTGTGGCCAAATATGCTGCATCAGGCAAAGCGACGTGGTGTGCCTTCTATTATTATTAATGCGCGACTATCTGAAAAATCTGCCAAAGGCTACGCCTTTTTAGGGCGGTTTATGCGGCAGACATTAGCCGACATTTCGCACGTTTGCGCACAAACAGAGGAGACGTTAAACCGGTTTGTGCGATTAGGTTTGGACAAAAATAAAATTAGTGTGCTGGGTAATATTAAATTTGATATAGATATGCCGGCTCACTTGCTTGAACAAGCGGACGTTATTAGACGAGACTGGTTTCAGCAACGCCCTAGCTGGATTGCTGCGAGTACGCATGAAGGTGAAGATGAAAAAGTATTAAATGCTTTTTCGGTGATAAAAAAACGACATACCGATACTTTGTTGGTACTGGTGCCGAGACATCCAGAACGTTTTAATACGGTAGCAAAACTGTGTGAAAAAAGAGGTTATACGGTGACTCGCCGAAGCGAGCAAAAGTCTTCACGGGTGAATACAGACGTTTTTTTACTAGATACCTTAGGTGAATTGAAATTATATTATGCGACGGTTGATGTTGCCTTTATTGGTGGCAGCTTAGTTCCAACAGGTGGTCACAATATGCTTGAAGCAGCGGCGCAGTCAGTACCTGTTCTTTTTGGGCCATTTGTCCATAATTTTACTGAAATTAGTCGGCGGTTACTGGCTAAGCAAGCAGCGTATCAAGTCGGTGATGCCGATGAACTGGCGCAACGGGTTATTGAATTGCTTGAGCATGCCGAGAAACGTGATCAAATGGGTACAGCCGGTTACGGCTTTGTAGAGCAAAATAAAGGGGCCGTAGATAAGGTGGCAAAACGTATCATTGGTATGCTTGATGGAGCGCAGTAGTAGTCGGTTCAAAGTGCTTGCATCTGGAGTTTTTTGTTTGGTGCTAACCATGAGTATTGCACGCTTTGCCTATACGCCGATGATCCCGGTAATGTTTGAACAAGCCGGCTTAAGCAAAGTGTTGGCGGGTTGGTTGGCAACAATTAACTATATCGGTTACATGTTGGGTGCGTTAACAGCGACCTTAGTAGGTAATCTCGTTGTTAAAGACCGAATTTACCGAGCGGGATTGTTGCTGGCCATCATAACAACCTTAATGATGGGTTTATCAGAGAACCCTTGGGTTTGGGCTGTTTCACGATTTATTGCTGGGTTTAGTTCGGCGGCAGGGTTGTTGATTGGCGCAGGTCTCATGCTAAATTGGTTGATTAGGCACCAGCATCGAAGTGAAATGGGTATTCACTTTGCAGGGATTGGGCTAGGCATTGTGTTAGTCGCTCTTTTACTGGAAAGGTTCAGCGGATTAAGTTGGTCTGATCAGTGGTTACTTCTAGCTGGTATTGGAGCCGTGTTTGCTGTCCCTGCTTGGCGCTGGCTGCCAGCGCCTGATAGTAAAGGTGTTAGCCAAGCAGGTCGGCATTTGGATGATAGGCCACCCAGTAAACTATTTTTGAAATTGATGCTCGTGGTGTACTTTTGCGGCGGTTTTGGCTTCGTTATCAGTGCTACTTATATTGTGGCGATAGTAGAAAGTCAGCCTGCGCTAAAAGGGCAAGGAGAAATAGCTTTTCTTCTCTTAGGGCTTAGTGCTGCTCCAGCCTGCATCATTTGGGATCTAATATCCCGTAAAACAGGTGTCCTCAATGCCTTATTGTTAGCGTATTTTATCCATGCGATAGGCATCGTTCTTCCGGCCATCAATGGTACCTTGTTATTCGCTTTACTCAGTGCAAGTTTATATGGGTTTACGTTTGTGGGTATTGTGAGCATTGTGTTAACCATGGCGGGTCGGTTTTACCCGACAAAACCCGCAAAATTAATGGGCATGTTAACGATGAGCTATGGCATTCCACAGATTGTGGCGCCTACGATAGCAGGTTATCTTGCCGGTTCGACAGGCCATTATAATGCGTCATTATTGATGGCAAGTAGCTTTGTTTTGCTCGGCTTTTTTGTCATTTTGTCGATTAAGAAATGGGCAGCTGCAGATATTCTTTTGTTGGAAAAATCTGCATAAAGCGATCTCTCTTAAAGGGAGCGGGCTTAATCAGTTTTTAATGTTAAGTCTTATGAATTGCTATTGTTGCAGCCACTGGTTGACGGTAACTAGATCGTCTTTAGACAAAGAGCCAGCGGTATACTTAAGGTTTAAAATACTTAAAATATAACTTCTTTTCGCTTCAATCAACTGTAGTTTTGCTCGGGACAGATTACTTTGTGCATCCAAAACATCAACAATGGTACGTGTCCCAACCTCTAAGCCAACTTCATTGGCGTCTAAGGAGCTTTGATTTGAAATGATGGCTTGTTCTAAGGCGTGGATACGCTTTAAATTAGCTGTGACGCCTCTGAACGCATCGCGAGTTTGTCTTAGCGTGGTACGCTGTAATGATTGCAAGATATCTAATGATTGTTGGTGGTTAAAGACCGCTTGACGAGTTAAGGAGCTTGTTTTGCCACCAGAAAATAGTGGCAGATTTAACTCTAGTCCAATCTTATCGGATTCATTTCTAAAGCCAGTACCAAAGCTACCGCCACCCGTTTCGTTGTATAGGTGTGAGGCGACGATGTCGACAGTGGGATAATGGCCTGAACGCTGAATATTAACTTCCTTTTTTGCAATAGCTACGTCATATTTTGCTATCTCAAGCGCAAGGTTGCTTTTGGCGGCAGATGTTTCCCACGAGCTAATATCGTTAGGTTGAGGTGCCGATAAGGGGAAGGAAGGAGCCAATGGTGCAAGTGCTAACTCATCTGTTTGAATGATTTCTCGCAACGCCTCTTGTGCTGAATAAAGATCATCTTGCGCAGCAATTTGAGTGGCAATGGACAAGTCATACCGAGCTTGAGCATTATGTACATCGGTAATGGCAATAAGGCCCACGTCAAAACGAACGGTTGCTTGCTCAAGTTGGCGTGTGAATGCGTTAACATCATCGTTGGCAAGTTTTAAGTTAACATCAGCTTGAAGGGAGTCCAAGTAACGTTCGGTAAGGCGTAGAATAAGAGCTTGTTCAGCAAAATTATATTCTACTTCAGCTTTCGATACGCGCTTATTGGCCTGTTTATAGCGAGTATAATTCGTCCAATCAAATAACGGTTGGCGAAGAGAAACAGAAAAGCTTTCATCGCGAAATTGGCTGGTACTTTTACCGCCGCCAGAAAAACTACTTTCACTTTCTTGTCGAACATCATTGGTGATGGCTGAAGCATTAACGCTGGGCAGCAAATCTGCGAGCGCTTGTGGTTTGGCTTCTTTTGATGCAAGTAATTGGTTATAGGCAGCATGAATGTCGGCATCATGCTCGAGCGCTAATGAATAGGCTGTGACAAGGTCTATTGGTTGTGCATAGCTTAGCGAAGAAAAAATGAAAAAAGACGCGCTAGTGAGTAATTTTTTAAATGAGTTCATGGTGAGTTAGCATGATAATTATATTTGCTAATACTTTAGCATGTCGGCTGGGGTTTAGTCCGCTTAACTGTCGGCATTATTTGTTTTTAGGGTAAACGTAACCGGGCCATCATTGCATAAAGATACTTGCATATCAGCCCCAAATTGGCCGGATGATATGGTCTTGTATTGTTGCTGGGCGTAGTGGACTGTAAATTCAAACAACGGTTTAGATACCGAAGGAGTAGCTGCTGGGGTAAAGCTGGGCCGAGTTCCTTTTTTTGTGTTTGCCGCTAAGGTAAATTGAGGGATGAGTAATAAACCGCCGCTTACATTCTTAACGCTCAAGTTCATTTTGTTATCGGCATCGGCAAATATTCGGTAGTTTAAGATGCGGTCAATAAGTTGCTTGGCCTCTGTTTCGCCGTCGCCTTTCTCAATGGCGACTAGGGCTACAATACCTTGCTTTATTTCACCAATTACGGAGTTATCAACCATCACATTGGCATGAGTAACGCGCTGAATAACGCTTAACATGCTGACGAGTTTGCTACGTATTGAAAGAGCGCCTGATAGCTTTCGCTGATGACAGATAAAGAGAAAGCGGCATTGGCAGGGCTGGGGTTTGGTGTGACATAAACGGGCTTGTTATTGATCGTCCAGGTTTGCAAACCCCACTCAATAGAGTGTTTTTTATCAAGGCTGTATTGAAGGTATTTTTGACAGGTTAATTTACCGTGAAACCAAATGATACGCGGCTGAAGCTCACTAATAAGTTGATATAAACGTGGACTGGCGTTGCGGTAATCCGTCGCATTTAAATCCTTGCAGCCGGCGGTTGGGCGTTTAACTAGGTCTGTAAAACCGATGTGATATTTTGTGTGTAAACGATGACAGCTTTGAAGGCTGGGTGTGAGATCTTCGTCAAAAAAACCACAGTCATTAAGTGCTTTCCAGAAACGATTTCTAGGGTTGGCAAAATAGAACCCCGCTTTTACCGATGGGATAGAAGGGTTTAAACCGACCGATAAAAGGGCTAAATGCTTGCTTAAGATATCTGGAAGAGTCTCCATGGTTAGTACGTTGGCATCAACCTATCAACATCAGCTGCCCAAGCATTAACACCGCCAATAAGATTGGTTATGTCGTTAAAGCCGTTTTGCAGAAGAAATTGGGCGACTTGTTGGCTTCTCATCCCATGATGGCAAATGGTAATAATAGCGGTATCTTTTGGAAGCTGGTCTAAGCGGTTAGGGATGCTTTGCATGGGCATTAGCTGGCTGTTTGGAATGTGACAAATCTCAAATTCCTGAGGCTCTCTCACATCAAGTAGAAACAGAGTGGTATCAGGGTTTTCAATGAGTAAACTTAGTTCACTTGCAGTCATCGTTTTCATAGTACTAAAGGCCTTGTTATTAGAAATTTATTATAGCAGTGTGTGATAAGATATTGCCTGTCCAGTTAATCAATTAAGTGCATCAAAAGAGGTCATTATGAGCGCAATCCCAGAAGAGTTTCAGAAAAAAACCGAAGCAATGCAAGCTGCTGCAATTGAGCCCTTGCCGAACTCAGAAAAAATTTATATCAAAGGGTCGCGTGATGACATCAACGTACCGATGCGAAAAATTGCACTCGCCGATACGCCAACGAGTTTTGGTGCAGAAAAAAACCCCGATGTTTATGTGTATGACTGTTCGGGTGTGTACACAGACCCTTCAGCTTCTATTGATTTACGTAAAGGCTTACCTGATGTGCGTACCAGCTGGATTGAAGATAGAGCTGATACCGAGCTGCTTGAAGGCCCGAGTTCAACATTTGGTCAGCTGAGACAAAGTGATCCGGAATTAGCGAGCTTACGGTTTGAACATATTAGAGTGCCTCGTCGTGCAAAAGCGGGTGCTAATGTTAGTCAAATGCATTATGCAAAAAAGGGCATCATTACGCCTGAAATGGAATATATTGCGATCCGGGAGAACATGAAGCGCTCGGAAGTGAATGCTGAACAGCACCCAGGCGAGTCGTTTGGGGCGAGTATTCCAGCCGAGATAACCGCAGAGTTTGTCCGAGAGGAAGTTGCTAAAGGCCGTGCGATTATTCCAGCTAATATCAACCACCCAGAAGTTGAGCCGATGATTATTGGCCGTAACTTTCTTGTTAAAATTAATGGTAATTTAGGTAACTCCGCGGTGACATCTTCAATAGAAGAAGAGGTGGACAAAATGGTTTGGGGTATCCGTTGGGGTGCCGATACTATTATGGACTTATCGACCGGTAAGAATATTCATGAAACACGCGAGTGGATTTTACGTAACTCGCCAGTACCTATCGGAACGGTTCCCATCTATCAAGCGCTTGAAAAGGTAAATGGAAAAGCTGAGGACTTAACGTGGGAGATTTTCCGCGATACGTTAATTGAGCAAGCCGAGCAAGGGGTCGATTACTTTACCATTCATGCCGGAGTATTGCTGCGTTACGTGCCGATGACGGCTAAGCGGACAACAGGTATCGTGTCGCGCGGTGGTTCTATTATGGCGAAATGGTGTCTAGCGCATCATAAAGAAAACTTCCTCTATACGCATTTTGAAGAAATTTGCGAAATCATGAAAGCCTATGACGTTTCATTTTCGTTGGGTGATGGTTTACGTCCTGGTTCGCTTGCCGATGCAAACGACGAGGCGCAGTTTGGTGAATTGGAAACACTCGGTGAGTTGACAAAAATTGCCTGGAAGCACGATGTGCAAACGATGATTGAAGGCCCAGGCCATGTGCCGATGCAAATGATCAAAGAGAACATGGATAAGCAGCTTGAGTGTTGTGATGAAGCGCCTTTTTATACCTTGGGCCCACTGACGACTGATATTGCGCCGGGTTACGACCATATAACTTCGGGTATAGGGGCAGCGATGATTGGCTGGTATGGTTGTGCGATGCTTTGTTACGTTACACCAAAAGAACATTTAGGCTTGCCGAATAAAGAAGATGTTCGTGTGGGAATTATTACCTACAAAATTGCAGCTCATGCAGCGGATTTGGCAAAAGGCCACCCGGGCGCACAAATACGCGATAATGCGCTGTCAAAAGCACGTTTTGAATTCCGTTGGGAAGATCAATTCAACTTAGGCTTAGATCCTGATAGAGCGCGAGAATATCATGACGAAACGTTACCGAAAGACTCTGCAAAAGTAGCGCATTTTTGTTCTATGTGTGGGCCACATTTTTGTTCCATGAAGATTAGTCAAGATGTGCGAGATTATGCCGCCAATAAAGGTATAGATGCTAATGATGCGCTGATTGAAGGGATGACCGATAAAGCCAGTGAATTTAAGAGTAAAGGTGCCGAAATTTATAAGAAAGTTTAGCTGCTATGCAGGTGTAAAGCGTGTAGTTGATTTAGCTTAGTTTCATCTTACGCAATTTAAACCATGGTCTATACTCCATGTAGAAAATTAACTCTACGAAGGTTATAAATGAAAAGAATGCTGGCTCCAGCTATAGCTTTGATGAGCGCGCTCACCTATCCTAAAAAGGTGATGATGGTCTCTATCTTGTTCATCGTGCCATTGGTGGTTGTATCGTTACTCTTAAAAGCTGAGCTGGATGAGAAGGTTGAGGTCACAGCAAAAGAATTAAAGGGGCTTGAATATGTTCAAGCCGTTCGTCAAATTTATCAACACCTTCCTCAGCACCGAGGGATGGTTAATGCTTTTCGCAATGGTGCGGATGAGTTTAAAAGTAAAATTTTAGACAAAAGGCGGGTTATTGCTGCAGATATCAGCGTAATCAATGTTATAGATGAGCGCTATGGTGATGAATTTAAAACCTCTACTCAGTGGTTTTCAATCAAGAGAGCTTGGGCAACTATAGAGGCAATGGCGTTTAACGCTCCTGCAGGTGATGTCTTTAGCGCCCATACCAAACTAATTGCCCAGGTTTATGCATTATTTGGGCAAATCAGTAACGAATCAGGCTTGGTGCTAGATTCGAGTGTCAATACCTCCTTTTTGATTGATACACTTGTCTATCGTCTACCCATGGTAACGGAGAGTTTGGGGCAAGCGCGGGGGCTGGGTGCAGGGGTAGCAGCTTCAAAAGTATTAGGTTTAAAAGACCGAGTACATCTAGGCATGATAATGGCAAACATTGAGTTAAATTCTGCCCTCGTTGAACAAGGTTTGCAGCTATCCTTTCAAAAAAACGAGGGGCTTGAAGCTAAATTAGGCGTGTTATTGACTACAGCAGAAGAAAAAACACAGTCATTTGCTGAAACTATTGGAACAGAGATTTTAGAAGCCACGTCCTTTAACGTAGATTCAAAATACGTTTTTACCGCAGGAACGGAGGCGATTAAAGCTAATTATGTTTTGTATGATGCCCTAATGCCTGCACTGACCATGCTTCTAAAAGAAAGGGAGAAGAGGCTTGGTGAAAAGCGTAGCATGCTATTAGCTATGATGTTGATCAGTATGGGATTAGCTGCTTATTTGTTCTTGGGCTTTTATTACGCCATTGTTAGTGCTATTAGAAATATAGGTGAAGCAGTTGCCCGCATATCAGAAGGTGACTTGACGGTTACCGTTAAGAGCGGCACTAAAGATGAGCTGAAAAGTATTGCTGACTCATTGAATACGATGGTGTCTCACTTGCATGGAGTGATCGCTGAGTTGGATGCTAACTCATCGATATTGGCAACAGCGTCCAGGCAGCTGTCCGCTTCGACAGAAAGTGCTAAGGGTGAAGCGTATAACCAGCAGGGACAGGCGGAGGTTATTACTGCATCAATGAAAACAATGGTGAGCAATAACGATGAAATAATTGATAAGGCCGCGAGCTTGTCGCATGAAGCTAAAGCAGCAAAGCAGGAAGGCCATGAGGGTGGCAAGGTTATTCGACGTACCATTGATGCGATCGATAGCCTTGCAATAGAAGTTGGAAGTGCCGCGCAAGTCGTGCTTAAGCTTGAAGAAAGTAGTGATGAGATAGATACGGTGTTAGATGTTATTCGTAACATAGCCGACCAAACTAATTTGTTGGCTTTAAATGCAGCCATTGAGGCAGCAAGGGCTGGGGAGCATGGCCGTGGCTTTGCCGTAGTAGCGGATGAAGTGCGAACCTTGGCAGGACGTACGCAAGAGTCAACTGAGTTGATACAGGAAATGGTGGAGCGTGTGCAGCAAGAAACCAAGCGCTCAGTTGGTGTTATGGAGTCAAATAAAAAAAATGCAGAACAGATGGCGCTTGGGGCGGTTGATGCATCGGCTTCTATTGGTTTGATAATTGGCAAGGTTGAGCAAATAAGTTCAATGTCGGAAAGCGTGGCAGAGGCTTCAAATGGTCAGGATTCAGTTGTTAAAGCGGTCGAGAAAAGTGTTGACGGCGTGTCAGTGAGCGCGGATTCCGCAGTCCAAACCTCTGATGAAGTGGCGGAGGCTAGTGATGAGTTGGCTCGTTTGGCGACAAAATTAGGGGAGGTTGTTGCACACTTTAAGATTTGAGTCGTGTCAACATCTATCCATATAGATCAGGAAAAGCTCTCTATGAGAGATGGATTCAGCTTTTTGCTGCTGTTATGAGGGCAAAAGTCTTTAGACCACTTGACGGCTTTAAAACAATCAAAGAAAAACAGCGTACTGAGACATTAACTCTTAAGGCTTGTATCGATGAGTAAATTTTGTGAATGCTTTTTTAGAGCGTTACAGCTAGGTATCTACTAGTCTCCTCTAGAGTTATCGAGACCTTCTATCATGATTTGAGGTGAATTTTTTGTTATATAACTTATTGTTAGTGAGGTGCGCCGGTGGTCCGCTTCACTATGGTAGTTAGGTTGCCAGCGGGAGTTTCGGGTGATGTATTGATGGGGACGCAAGGGCTTGTTGTGGATTTCTATAGAGCGACAAGACTTGATGAACCACTTCGCTGCACTGTCGGGTTTTATATGTAGTAGGCCGTGAAGCTCGACGCCGTTGTGAGCATCCTTAATTTTCATAATTTTACAACTATGCAAGGTGGGTGGTTCAGTAAAGGGGATATGGATTTTCTTGGCAAGCAATGAACGGGCCGTTTTTTCAAGTTCACTTAAGGTGGTGCTGTTTGATAAACGAGATAAGAAAATATTCATAGAGGCGACTCCTTCGTGCACAACTACAATTAAATTATAAATGACCAGAGTCCTGTCAGTTTTCTAATCATACGGCCATTATTTTGTAAAAACAAGACAGGTGTTTTTTGTCAGTTGAGGGTAGGTTTTTGGCAAGGGACTGCTTTAAAAGTCGGTAAGCGACAACATGTTTAGCTCGAGTTAATTAAGTTATCATCACACTATGATTGATATTAACTTAGTGTATAAGCCTCTTCTTGTTGGCTCTGTGCTGGCTATCTTGTGGGTACTCGAAATTATGCTCCCCATGTTTCAATTTAAGAAAGGGCGTTTAAAGCATGATGCCTTGAACATCATGCTCGGTGTTTTAAATGCGCTTCTAGCGGGTTTTATTTTTGCGGGTTTGCTTTTAACTGTAACTGAGTGGGCGGCTAAGGCGCAATTTGGTTTGTTAAACGTATGGGAGCTAAATCCTTGTGTTAATTTATTGCTAGGTTTGCTAATGTTTGATTGTTGGCAATATTGCTGGCACAGGCTTAACCATAGCGTTGGTTTTTTGTGGCGTTTTCACGCGGTTCATCACTCTGATGCGAGTATGGATGCCAGTACAGCGGTGCGTTTTCACATGGTTGAAATAATCTACTCTGCTACTATTCGCTTGTTAGTGTTGCCGCTGCTTGGCTTGAGTCTGGAGCACCTTATTGTGTATGAGCTTATTTTATTGCCCGTTATATTATTTCACCATAGTAATATAGCGGTACCAGCATTGTTGGATAGATACCTGAGGGGTTTTATCGTGACGCCGCGCATGCACTGGGTGCATCACTCTCATATCAAAGAGGAAACGGATTCAAATTATTCGAGCTTACTTTCAGTTTGGGATCGTTTATTTGCCAGTTATCATTTAAGAGCGGATGTGCAGAACATTCGATTTGGCTTAGGTGATGAGTTCGATCAGGAAAATGATGGTAGCTTTATGAGTATGCTGCAGCAACCATTTAAGTCGAGTCTCTACCCACCTAGAATAAAAAACTAGCTAGATAACTCCGTTTGGTTTTTTAATACCTACTTGAACTGGTTAATAAGCACGGTCTGGGTAAATAAATAGCCATTGGGAATGCTGGTAGTCAGCATTAGTTGTGTCGAAATTATTTGGCGCAAGTATTATTTTTTTCGACAAACAAGAGCCAGCCAAGGCTGTTGTGCTCGTGGCTTTCCTGCAGGTCGATAGTAGTGATCTAGCAACTCAAAACCTGCTTCTTCTAAAAAATGTTGGCTGGCTTCCAGCTCAATATAATGGCCATAACGGTCACCTTGCCAGCCTTCTGTATTACCACGTGGGTTAGAGCTAAATAAAACGCCTCCTTCACGTAAACAGGCATGAAGTTTTTTTAATACATTGGGAAGCTCATCGCTGGGTACATGAAACAGACATGCATTGGCAAAAACGCCATCAAACTGATAGTCAGCCAGCTGTATCTGAGTGAAGTTTTGATTAATCGTTGGGCAACCGCTATATTCGGCGGCCATTTTGCAAAAAGTGGCAGAGCCATCTAGCCCGGTTGCTTGGTGGCCTAGTGATTTGAAATGTAATAAATCCCTACCTGGGCCGCAGCCTAAATCCAAAATATCAAGCGCCTTATTTTTCGGTAAAGCAGACAGGAATGCCTGAATATTTTGTGACACATCATGATCTTTAGTACCGAGCCAAAAATCCTCAGCATGCTTGTCATAATGAGAAATAGTGCGGCTTTCTTTTTTAATTGTATTGTCCATGCGTGCTATTTTAAAGTTTGTGCTTTGGGTGTCAAACTAGCAGGACGAAGGCTTTAGATACACGTTAGAATAATCAGATGGATATCACACATATATTAGATGGTTTAAATGATGCTCAGCGCGATGCGGTGAGTGGTGCGGAAAAGTCGGCGTTAATACTAGCAGGCGCAGGTAGTGGCAAGACGCGGGTGCTGGTACATCGTGTTGCATGGTTAATGCAAGTGGAGGGTGTTTCACCGTACGCTATTTTGGCTGTTACATTTACCAATAAGGCCGCCGGTGAAATGCGCGAACGGGTGCAATCAATGTTGAAAGTCCCTGTTGGTGGGATGTGGATAGGGACGTTTCATGGTATTGCTCACCGTTTACTGAGAATGCATGCGCAGGAGCTGGGTTTGCCTGATGCGTTTCAAGTGCTCGATTCTGATGATCAATTCCGTATGATTAAGCGCTTGCTTAAGTCCATGGATGTGGATGACTCACGTTGGCCGCCTCGCCAGGTGCAGTGGTATATTAATTCGCAAAAAGATGAAGGCCGTCGAGCAGGGCATATTGCCCCGTCGAGCGATCATTTTGAGCAAAAAATGCTGGAAATTTATGCAGAATATGAGCGAGCTTGCCAACGCTCTGGACTGGTTGATTTTGCTGAACTTCTACTTAGAGCGCATGAGCTATTACGTGATAATGATGAGGTGCGAGCGCACTATCAACAACGCTTTAAACATGTTCTGGTGGACGAGTTTCAAGACACTAATACCATTCAATATGCGTGGTTACGGCTGCTAACCCAAGAATCAGATAATTTATATGTGGTGGGTGATGACGATCAATCTATTTATGGTTGGCGTGGTGCGAAAATAGAAAATATTCATCGCTTTCAACAAGATTACCCAGCACATAAAATTGTTCGTTTAGAGCAAAACTACCGCTCGACTAGTACGATTCTTAAAGCAGCTAATTCGTTGATTGTTAACAACGATGGTCGCATGGGTAAAGAACTTTGGACCGACGGTGAAGAAGGCGAAAAAATTTCGCTGTATGCAGGGTATAACGATCAAGACGAAGCACGTTTTGCGGTGGATAGAATCAAAGACTGGGTCAGTAACGGTCATACTCGCGCTGAGTCGGCTATTTTATATCGCTCCAATGCACAGTCACGTCTATTTGAAGAATATTTGATGGCCGCCGGTATTCCTTACCGAGTGTACGGTGGGCACCGCTTCTTCGAACGTTTGGAGATAAAAAATGCCTTAGCCTATATGCAGCTTGCTACGCATCATGAAAATGATGCGGCCTTTGAACGTATCGTCAATACACCAACGCGTGGCCTAGGTACGCGGACATTAGATATCATTCGTGATCGAGCACGAGCAAATAATATTAGCCTTTGGCAGGCGGCAAATGCTTTGTGTGAAGAGGTTCAATTAAGTGGTCGCGCGTTGAATGCACTTACCGGCTTTTTAGCACTTATTCGCCAATTAGTGGTTGATATGCAGTCGATGACATTGCATGAAAAAGTGGAACAAGTGATTAGCCGCTCTGGGTTAATAGAGCATCATAAAAAGGAAAAAGGTGAAAAGGGTGAGGCGCGTGTAGAAAACTTGGAAGAACTTAGCAATGCGGCTCGGCAGTTTTCGTACGAAGCAGATGCAGATGAAAACTTAAGTGAACTGGATTCATTTTTGGCGCATGCCGCTTTGGAAGCAGGTGATGCGCAGGGTGATAAGTTTGAAGACTGTGTGCAATTGATGACCCTGCATTCAGCAAAAGGCTTGGAGTTTCCGTTGGTGTTTTTATCAGGCATGGAAGAAGGTTTGTTTCCCAGCCAGCGCTCGGTTGATGATGTAGGTAAATTAGAAGAAGAGCGTCGCTTAGCTTATGTCGGCATTACTCGGGCGATGCAACAATTGTATTTAACCTACGCCGAATCGCGCCGTTTACATGGGCAAGAAACCTATCCTATGCCGTCACGCTTTATCAAGGAGATCCCTGCGGACTTAATGCAAGAGGTGCGGCTAGGTGCGCGTGTATCCAGACCGGTAGCGCCTAGTTACAAAGCGGCAGCGCAAGAGCAGTCGGAGGGTGGTTATAAAATGGGTCAGCGTGTGATGCATGCAAAATTTGGTGAAGGTGTGGTGTTGAATCACGAAGGCAGTGGTGCTCAGGCGAGATTACAGGTCAACTTTTCATCTGCAGGAAGTAAATGGCTCATGTTGGCGTATGCCAAACTCGAGAAGCTATAACTGAGCACAACGTAAATGTTAAGCAGTGTTTGTGGACATGTGTTTTGAACCGTTTTTTTGACGCAGATCAAAATAGTTTGTTAGAGGTATAAAATGGCTGCTTATTGATTGAGTAAGAAGGCGTCGCCGGTTGTCCAAGTAATCGTTATAAGGAGAAATTTATGCTGACCTATGAAGACTGTGTTGATTTGAGTGGTCTGACAGATGAAGAGATAGAGGCTATTGCTGAGCACGAACACATCCCTAGAATCCTAGCGCTAGAATTAGGGCATTATTTACTCGAAACCGAAGCGGGGGCTCCTGCGATCAAAAAGATTATTCTAGATGATATTAGTGAAGCCGAAGCGTGCGGTGATCTTGCTCAATCTGCTAAGCTTAAACTGGTACTTCAGCACTTTGTTAGCACACACCCCGCTCGTCAAACACGCCGTTGATTTAGCTATTTAATCGAACGGCGTGTACTGAGGATCTAAGAGGTAGGCTACTGCTAAAAAGGCATCGGGTATTGCCTTCTAATGGCCTTAATTCCTTCGTTAACGTCATCGGATAGGCTTAGGTTAATAGACGCAATATTACTTTTTAATTGCTGCATATTGGTTGCGCCAATTAAATTGGAGCTCACAAAAGGTTGCTGGTTAACAAAAGCCAGAGCCATTTGGCAAACATCTAAATTATGTTTTTTCGCCAATGCAATATAGGCTTTAATAGTGGCGTCCGTTTGAGCAGATGTACGGTGTTCGACACGCGAATCAATGGCTAAACGTGTCCCCTCTGGCATGGCGCCATCAAGGTATTTACCGCTGATTAAACCGCGCGTTAGAGGAGACCAAGCCAGTAGGCCACAGTCTTCGTGTAGGCTGATTTCGCTCAGGTCTGGCTCAAAGTGCCGAGCCATTAATGAGTATTCGTTTTGAATCGACACCATACGCGGTAAATTGTGCTTCTCAGCGAGCTCTAACCACTTAGAGGTTCCCCAAGCTGTTTCGTTAGATAGGCCTATATGGCGGATTTTCCCCGCCTTAATTAGCTCACTGAAGGTTTCAAGAACCTCAATGAAGTTGTCTTCAACGGCTTGTTTGTCAAAGCTTGGCGCATACTCCCAAATTTGCCCAAAATGATAAGAACCTCGGTTAGGCCAATGCAGTTGATACAGGTCGATATAATCTGTTTGTAAACGTTTTAAACTGTCTTCAACCGCAAGAAGGATATTTTTTCGGTCAATATAATTATTTCCCTCTCTTACCCAAGGCATGCCCGGCCCTGCAATTTTTGAGGCAAGAATAACCTTTTCTCGATTTTTACGAGAGGCAAACCAGTTGCCAATAATCGTTTCAGTTTTACCATAGGTGTCGGCTGAAGGAGGAACAGCGTACATTTCAGCGGTGTCAAAAAAATTAATACCCTGCTCAAGTGCATAATCCATTTGCTCAAAGCCTTCATCTTGGGTGTTTTGCCGACCCCAAGTCATGGTGCCTAAGCCAATGAGGCTAATGTCTAGATCGGTTCTACCAAGCGGCCTGTATTTCATGTTCAATCCTGTCGGTGCGTTAATGATGTATTTGTTACTGTATAAAATAACTTACAACAAAGAAAGCGTTAATGCTTCCTTTACCAATTTTTGTATGAGCTCTTGGGTGTATAAAACATTTCTTTATTTTGAATAAAGGAACCACGCATAAAAGCTCTTAAGCACTTTGAGAAATAACTATTGGTCTCCAGATAAGACTCAGGTATTTATGCTGCTAATGCTTTAATTAAACATAGAGGAGTTTGAGTTTTTTTTACAAGCGATTAGCCTCCATTCCATCATTAAGGATTGGCATAAAAACTTTAATTCAGAATTAGCGTCATTATGGTCATTTAGCATGCATAAGTTGTGATAGGCAGCCTGTGCAAATTTTATTTCTTTGGTTTGGGCATATTTTGTTGTTAAAAATAACGTAGTTGTCTGCAGTTTTTCGATACTAATGTTTCCTGTGGGTGCTTCCATGTTTAGTGCAGGTTTCACTTGAGTATTATTAGATTTCATATAGGTTCCTTTTAAATGATAATGATTCTTATTCGTATTTAAAAGAACAGTTCGGTCTTTGTCAAGGCGTGATTGATTCTTAATGGTATTGCAAATGAGAATGATTCGCTATATCATTTACAATACTTAATAGCAAAAGGAATAGCATGATGAATAAATTGTACGTGGTAGCTCTCATCGGATTATCAAGCAGTGCCGCAATGGCGGGAGAAAACCAATGGCTTTATGCGAAAGGAACCGATACTAGGCCAAAGGGGAGTTTTGAGTTCAAGCTGAGTGATATGGTTAAGGTTGGGAAAAACTCGGGAGATTATGTTACTCATGATATTAGGCCAGAAATTGAGTATGGAGTAACGGATAAATTATCGGTGAGTGCTGAGTTGGTTTTTTTTGATCATAACTATTCATTAAATAATTCAGATAATGACCCTATGTTTAGTACCCAAGGTGGCGCTGGGGAGCGATTTGATAAGTTTCAGTTTGCAGGGTATGAGGCAGCTCTTAAATACAACATTTTGAGCCCTTATAAAGACGTCATGGGGCTATCTGTGGGGCTGGCTTTTGAACATAGAGATGCATACCGGTTAGATGGCGCAGATATTGATCAAGATTCACTAACAACGACCGTTTACTTCCAAAAAGACTTTTTAGATGACACGCTTATATTTGTCGTTAACCCTAAGGTAGAGCTTGAACGAAGAAAATCTCCAAATGTATTAGAGGAAGAGGTTTCATTAGAGTTAATGGCGGCTGTCTCGTACCGATTTATACCAAAATGGACGGTCGGCCTTGAGTATCGCTCTCAATCTGATTATCTAAGTGTGCAAGAAAACGGAAAGTTCGAAGACGGTGTTCAGCGCTCGAGTTTTGATTTAACAGATATGAGATTAGGCGATAGATATCAAAGTGGCCAATACCTTGGCCCAACGCTTCATTATGCAACCCAACGTTGGTGGGTAACCGGTGGTGTGTTGTTTCAGTTCCAAGGTGGTGGTGGCTTTAGTGAAGATGGTAAAAACTTCGATGAACATGAGGAATACCACGCTGGCCTATCATTTGGGTACGAATTCTAATGCAACGCTTGTACGCAAAATTGATAGTATGCTTTGGCTTATTAAGCATGCTATCAATAGCACATGCAGAAGTTTTTCTAACGGTCGAGCAAGCAAGGCAAGAGCTGTTTGCTAAAACGCCAATGCATAAAGTGGATGTAACGTTATCAAGGGCGCAAGTTAAAGCGATAAAGAAAGCATCAACGGTACGCGTACTGACCCCAAAGCTTAATGCATGGAAAACTGATAATAATGAGTGGTTTCTTGTGGACCAAGTTATCGGTAAACATGAAATGATCGATATGGCAGTGGCTATTGATAGTTCAGGCAAAATAAAGGGGCTTAGGGTTCTGCGTTATGTTGAAAGTTATGGCAGTGAAGTTCGATATATCAAATGGTTGGATCAGTTTAATGGCAGAGATAGCTCTGAAAAATTATTGCTAGATGAGCAGGTAGATAATATCTCAGGTGCAACACTCTCCTGCCGGCATATTACCGATGGTGTTAATAGGTGGACACACACCTGGAACGAAGTATTGCGTCATTTGTAATATGTTGATGTTACAACCGCCCAGCTAAATCGATGAGCCGTGAGTTGTTGACACTATGATGTCCGTTTGTTTTCCAAAACTTTACCGTCAATGCCTTTATGGGGTGCTTCTTTTAAGTTGGTGTTCAGGTACTGGTTTTTTTATTCTTAAAACCTGGTTTGTGCAGGAAGGGGAGTATGGGCTTGTAAAACATGCTTGGCAGTACCCTGCCTTGCAAATACATGGTGGGATGGCTTTTTTAATGATGGTGGGCTTTGGTTTTGTACTGGGGGCGCATATTCCAAAGAGCTGGAAAACTAAGCAGAAAAGGAAAACAGGTGTTCTGCTTATCGCCATACCATTTTTTTTAATAGTGACAGGGTATTTGCTCTATTACGTCGCAGAAGATGGGTTTAGAGAGTGGGTGGAATATGCGCATTTGGCAGTAGGGTTTCTATTGCCATTATGTTTAGTGCTTCATGTTGCGGTGAAGATTAGATGTAGGAATGTAAAACGAAATAATGAAGATAAATTGGAAAAAGTTTAACCGTAAAACGCATTACTGGGGTTCTATTGTCTGTGCCTTACCGATATTGGTAGTGATAGGCTCAGGTGTGGTGTTGTTGTTCAAAAAAGATGTTGATTGGATTCAGCCGCCAAGCATGCAAGGAAGTGACTCTACACCTAGGGTGAGTTTTGACCAAATATTGACTACTTCAAAAACGGTCGAAGAGGCAAAAATTCAAGGCTGGGAAGATATTGATCGTTTGGATGTGCGGCCCGGCAAAGGCATTGTTAAAGTGCGGGCCAAGAACGACTGGGAAATTCAAATAGATACTGAATCTAATGAGATATTGCAAGTGGCCCATCGTCGGTCAGACTTCATTGAGTCCATCCATGACGGTACGTTTTTTCATGATGCTGTAAAGCTATGGGTTTTTCTGCCCAGCTCGTTGATTTTGTTTGTTTTATGGGTCACTGGCCTCTACTTGTTTTTAACCATGCATTTTAAAAAACGAAGCAGAAAGCAGATAACACAAGCAACGGAATAGAAAATTAACTTTTATATGTACGTTACGGTAAGTCGATTCTTATTAATAAGCTTTGCTGTCTGGTGTTTTTCTTTTAGTTGTTTAGCCACTGAAAGCCAGTTAAAGGTTAATGAAAAAGTTGTTATTAATGGGCTGGCTTTTAAGGGTGACCTTGAAGTCCGAAGAGATAAAGGTGTGCTGCATAGAAAGCATGCAGATATTGGTGTGAGACTGCCTTTGACAATAAAAGGTCTAACATTAGGTGTTCATTATCGAAGGATTTATAAGTTGGAAGAGGAAGGTTGGGCGCTAGAAAATAGACCCTATGTGCAATTAGAGCAAAAGTTCAAAGGGAGTAATAAGTTCGATTGGAGGTTTAGAGTTCGCCAGGACTTTAGAGATCGAGAAGGAAAAGGGCACTCTAAACGTAGTCGATTGAGAGCTAAAGTCATCTTACCAAGCCGAGTTTTTAATGCTAAACCCTTTGTGAGCCACGAGTATTATTATGATTTAACGGCGCACCAATTATCGCAAGCAAGAATAGATTTAGGCGTTACCTTCGATAAATTCAAAACAGTGGTGCCACGAGTGTCTATTAAGCTGGTAGCGAAACAAAAAGAGCAGTGGCAAACCTCTTCGGCATTAGTGTTAAGCCTAGATTTTTAAAAGGTAATAATATTAGGGAAGTGAGATAACAATATCGTTGTCTTTTTCATAGAGTTTAAGCGCAAGAAGGTCTTTCTCAGCGGGGCCTCGTAGAACCTTACCCTGCTTATCAAATTTAGCACCATGACAGGGACAAACCAGACTGTTTGAGGTAACAGAAACGGTGCATTGCTGATGTGTGCAGCTCAATAACAAGGCGACATATTGTCCGTTCTTTTGTTGCTGTAAATAGATGGGTGCTTTGAGTGTCGTGGCTTGCAAAATAGCAACACCATCGGTATTTAATACGGCTTTATTAACCGTTATTTGATTATTTTCCTCTGTGTTTAAGTGGGTAACTTTACTGCTTGGTATTGTTTGGCAGCCTAATAATAGTGAAGAGAAGCCACTAGTTGTTACAGCAATACCACTGCAATTTTTTATAAAAGAGCGTCTATCCATTTAATTCTCTTGGGCCATAGCAAATACTGGGGAATCGTTTTCACAGCGTCTGTATTCAGCAGTTTTAATTGCTAAAGCAATGGGTTATTTCCGGTTTAATTGGTCGACCCAAGCCATACCAATAGCTGATAACACAAAGGTGAGGTGGAGAATAACGTACCACATCAACTTATCATTAGTAATATGTTCAGCATTCATGAATTTTTGTAATAAATGAATAGATGAAATAGCGACAATAGAGGCGGCAACTTTTTGTTTTAATGAGCCGGAGTCGAGTTTGCCTAACCAAGAGAGTTTTTCATCACCCTCAGAAATGTTAATTTGTGAGACAAAATTTTCATAACCACTGAGCATGACCATAACAATTAGGCCGCCAACAAGAGCCATGTCAACCAGAGAGAGAATAACAAGGACCATGTCAGACTCTGTCGTTGACAATATAATGGGAAAGAAGTGAAGGGCTTCTTGAAAAAACTTAATAAATAACAACAAAAGAGCTAAGCTTAAACCAAGGTATAAAGGGGCTAGTAGCCAACGTGCTGCGTATAGTACTTTTTCAAATCTAGCTTCTAGTTTATTCATGCTGATAATGTCTAGTGTGTGTTTAATGAGGGTGATTATAACGGCTTATATGTTAAGAATGGGGCATAGAAAGAAGAATTTAAAGTGATAAAACTTAAGATATTCGTTGAGAAAAAGCATGAGTGTTGGACTTTCATATTAAGGCTTTTCATTCAACGCTTTGCTACTATGCGAGCAACTCAATATTTTGAAAGGCAGTGGTTAGTTATTGAGTCATTCGTAATGAGATATCGTATAACCGATAGCTTAGCCTGAGCATTTAATGAAAGGCATAAAATCATTTATGGTAATGTGGTTTATTGTGTTATTAAAGCGAACGCCTGAAAGCGACTGAATAAAACGAAAATACCGGCCGCGGGCGCTAAAAAAGTTAATGGAGAATAAAAAAATGAAACGTCGTGATGTATTGAAGTCATTTGGGTCTGGGGTGTTAGCAGCGACCTCGTTAGCGGTGGGTGGTAAGGCTTTTGCTGCTAAACCAGAATTTAAGTGGAAAATGGTCACAACTTGGCCAAAAAACTTTCCAGTATTAGGTACGAATGCGAATTATTTGGCAAAAACGATTGAGCAGATGAGTGGGGGCCGTATTCGTATTAAGGTTTATGGTGCTAATGAGCTGGTGCCTGCTTTTGAAGCCTTTGATGCCGTGTCTCGTGGAACAGCGCAAATGGGTCATGGTGCTGCGTACTACTGGAAGGGTAAGAATGAGGCGACGCAATTTTTCTCTGCTATTCCCTTTGGGATGACCGCGCAGGAAGTTAATGGTTGGTTGTATTACGGCGGCGGCTTAGCGTTGTGGGAAGAATTGTACGATCAATTCAATCTAGTGCCTTTGGCTACTGGTAATACAGGTGTTCAAATGGCGGGTTGGTTTCGCAAAGAGATTCACTCAGTTGATGACCTCAACGGTTTAAAAATGCGAATTCCCGGTTTAGGCGGTGAGGTACTAAGCCGTGCTGGTGGGACGCCAGTCAGTATGCCTGGAGGTGAGATTTTTACATCCTTACAATCGGGTGCTATAGATGCCACCGAATGGATTGGGCCTTATAACGACCTCGCTTTTGGTTTGTATAAAGCGGCAAAGAACTATTACTACCCCGGTTGGCACGAACCCGGTTCAACGCTAGAAACATTTATTAATAAAGATGCCTTTGCCTCTCTACCGAAAGATTTGCAAGCGATTGTAAAACACGCCTGTAAAGATGCGAATACAGATATGATTTCGGAATTTACAGCTAAAAATAATACAGCACTAGATACTTTGGTGAATAAGCATCAAGTCAATGTTCAGCCCTTGCCGGATGACGTACTGACAAAGCTCCATGTCTTATCAAATGAAGTGGTGCAGGAAATAGTAGATAGAGATGCGTTTGCGCAGAAGGTGTATGCCTCGTATAGCGGCTTTCAGCAGCAGGCAATAAAATGGTCAAGCGTGTCTGAGTATGCATATCTAAGGGCAAGAGGGTTAGGCGCAATATAAAAATAGTAAAGTAAACTATTATTTAGTATGAAATTGATGGTTCTGATCTTTTATTAAAGCTGTTTCATAACGATATAATGCAAAAAAAACCAGAATATAGTCTTCCGTTTGAATTGCCCTCAAATTTTTCAAGTGGGTTCAGTTCGGATTTATATGAACAGTGGGATAAGCCGGCTAGGCAAGCTCAGATCTCTGCAGTGGCTCTTTTAACCGCCTTTTTATATATTATCATTGGCTTTATTGATAAGCCTTGGGCATCAGAACAGGCTCAGGCTTTAATGTTGACAGTACATTGGTTTTTGATTGCTCCCGTGTTGCTAACGATTAGTTTTCTGGCCTATAAAAATTGGTTTTATAGCTTTGTTAAGCCGGTACTTGCGTTAGCACCTGTTTTAGCGATGTTATGTCATGCCTATGTACTGAGTAAGCTTGGGCATTATGCCCCGTTTCTTGCAGAGGGCTACTTATGTGTATTCTGGACGTTTATTGTGTCGGGTGCGACCTTTAGGTGGGCGATAGGTAGTGCGTCTATCTCATCGATTATCTTACTGGTATCAGGTTTTTATACCATTAACTCCCTTGATATATATGTTATGCATGTTTTTTGGGTTTTTTGTAGTTTTTCTTTTGGGTTTTTAGGTGCCTTAATATTTTTAAGGTTAAAAAAAATTAACTTTATGACTCAGCGAGAGCTTTTACACATGGCCGTTACCGATGAGTTGACAGGCGCATTTAATCGTAATCATTTGAACAGTATTCTTTCTCATGAGATGGCTAGGGATCTTAGATATGACAATAAATTTGGGCTTTTGATTGTAGATATTGATTACTTTAAAAACATTAATGACAGTTTCGGACATGCGGTTGGGGATGAGGTTTTACTGAAGACGGCGCAAGTGCTATCAAGGTCTATACGCTCAAGCGATACCTTGGTAAGGTGGGGCGGAGAAGAGTTTGTCATTATAGCGATTGAGGTCGATGAGGAAGCACTGCGTCATTTATGTGAGAATCTAAGGCTCAGTATAGAGGGCGCTCATTATAGTTCTGTCGAGAAGGTGACAGTGAGCATTGGAGCAACATTATTCAGAAAGAATGACACGCAAGATAGGCTGCTTTTACGTGCTGATAAGGCGCTATATGAAGCGAAAGAAAAAGGGCGCAACAGAACGGCTTATAAAATCGACCCTGGATAGGCCAGGGTCGAGTTCATAGCATTTTATTAAAAAAGACGGTTTAAGCCTTTGTTAGGTGGTAATCGGTGAAATTTGGTTGACTCATTTCTTTGGCATAACGTTGTGGTGACCATGGCCATAATAAAGGGACACCTTTATCATCTAAGTACCAGCTTTGGCAGCCAGTGGTCCAAATGGTGCCAGGCAAGGCGTCGTGCACGGTTTTGTAGAAGTCATCTACTGCCTCTTGTTTAGGCTCAATATAGTCAAAGCCACCTTCCATATATTTTTGTATGCACTGCATAATATACGTGCTTTGTGTTTCAGCAATAGCAATAAGAGAATAATTACCAATAGGACTATTGGGACCATTTAACATAAAAAAGTTAGGGAAATTAGGGATGGTAATAGCGCGAAAAGCACGAGGGCCATTTTCCCATGCAGCTGCCAACGATGTGTTATTTGCCCCTTGCATAGTCATAGGTCGCATAAAAGCAAAGCCATCAAAACCAGTAGCCTGGACAATAATGTCTAATTCATGCAGCACACCATCTTTAGTACGAATACCATTGGCCTCAATTTTATCGATGCCCTCAGTGACTAAAGAGCAATGAGGTTTTTGGATAGCAGGGTAAAACGAAGTGGACATTACTAAGCGCTTACAGCCCGGCTCGTAATCAGGTGTTAATTTGGCTCGTAATGCAGGGTCCTTCACATGATTTAAGTTCCATTGGCATGCTTTGTTAAGAATTGAGCGGTTCCAGCCGGGTTTAATCGTCGCAACACCGACTGTTCGTTCTTGCATAAATTTATAAACTCGATAAAGACCGCGACCAAGGACCGGAAAACGTTTAACAGCCTTAGTCCATAGGGCAGAGTAAGCTTTGTCTGGTACAGGGAAAATCCATTGCGGTGTGCGCTGGAATAAAGTCAGCTCTTTTACTACGTTCGATAGCGGTTCAATCATCTGAGTTCCGGTGGAGCCGCCTCCAATAATGCCGATTTTTTTACCTTTCAACTCAATGTCATGATTCCAACGGGCGGTATGGAAGGTGTCGCCTTTAAAGTCTTCTATACCTTCAAACTTAGGTTGATTGATTTTATGTAAAACACCGGTTGCCGCGACAATAAAGTCTGCCGTATCGTTTTTGCCACTGGCGGTTTCAATATGCCATTGACCCTCTTTGTGCTCGGTATTGATAATTTCTTCATTAAAGGTTGTATAGCCAGCTAACTGGTATTTTTCGAATATGCGTTCAAAATAAGCTTGAATTTCAGAACCAGGAGGAAAGCGTCGTGTCCAATATGGGTTGGGTTCAAAGCTGTAGGTATAAAAGTAAGACGGAATGTCGCAGGCAATACCAGGGTATGTGTTTTCACGCCAAGTGCCGCCAATGGTGTGGCGCTTTTCATAAATGCTGAAGTTAGT
Source organism: uncultured Cycloclasticus sp. (assembly GCA_913057515.1). GTDB lineage: Bacteria > Pseudomonadota > Gammaproteobacteria > Methylococcales > Cycloclasticaceae > Cycloclasticus. Next base: position 51,913 of record CAJXOJ010000010.1, read on the forward strand.
TAAACCTGCTTTTAATAGGTTAATGCCCATTAAAATGCCAGACATGCCGGCACCCATGATAATGATTCGAGGCTCTTTAGCACCTCCCTTTTTTAGTGCGTTAATTGTTTCCGATATATTTGACATTTCCGCCTCTTAGCTATTGTTCTACTTGATTATTAGTTGTTTTAAAAAATTCTAACGCTCATTATTAAATACTTCTTAAGGTAAAGATATCAAATATTAGTAAAAAGATATATTCTTAAGAAATTATGTTGAAACTCACATGAGTAGAACTCTCTGTTGTGACAGAAGATAGGGTGCTCAGAATAAAAAAATAGATAACAAAGGGGATGTAATGGCCAGTGTACGAAGTCAATTATTAGCAGCTTTTCTACGAATGACTGTTAAAAAGAAGTTTGCAAGAAGCGGTGACTTGATAAAAGAACGTGCATCGATGGATAAGATGTCTGCGATGAGTGTTAAGGGTAAGCCTGGCCGATTAGAGGCGGTAGGTAGTGTGACTGGAGAGTGGCATGAGCCTCAATTAGGCAGCAAAGAAGCGGTTGTTTTATATTTGCATGGAGGTGGCTATGTGCTTGGTTCGCCAACCAGCCATGCTGGAATGGCCTCGATGATGGCGGATTTAGCTCAGGCGCGAGTGTTTGTTTTAGATTACCGCTTAGCGCCCGAAACGCCATTTCCGGGGGCGCTTGAAGATGCTATATCTGCCTATAAAGCCTTGCTTGAAAAAGGCGAAAAGCCAGAAAAAATTGTTATTGCAGGCGATTCAGCAGGTGGCGGGCTTGCTGTGGCATTGATGATCGCTTTAAAGGAAGAAGGAATGCCGCTACCCGCTGCGGGTGTTTGTTTGTCGCCTTGGGCTGATTTAAGTTTCTCAGGTGATTCTATGCAAGCAAATGCTAAGGCAGATTCTATTTTGTGTCGTGAATCATTAGCTTGGCTTGGTGAACAGTATTTAGCAGATTTGGCACCTAATGACCCAAGAGTTTCGCCCATTTTTGCCGACCTTACGGGGCTGCCGCCCTTGTTAATTCAAGTCGGTAGCGATGAGGTATTACTCGATGATGCTGTGCGCCTGAATAAGGTAGCCAAAAAAGCGGGTGTTGAGAGCACCCTTGAAGTATGGAGTGGGCAGGTCCATGTCTGGCCGTTAATGTCTAAATTAATTCCAGAAGCACGACAGGCGCTTCAAGGCATTGGTACGTTTATTAAGACGCATACCTAAGTTGACTGATGAGGAAAAAGGGGCTATTTCATTCCAAATCAAATAGCTGACAGGTTAGTTAGTGCTGATTTTTTTAAAGATGGTATCGTGGCGTATGATGCTTATCAAAAAATATAATACCTTGGTTGGCGGCGCTTGAGCGTGGAAGTGACCTGATGGTCGCCTGAGCGATATTGACCGAGTGTGTAGTCTATGTGATAACGCTGAGCCGGTTGTATAAGGGGCAAAATGTCTATAGAGCTGACCAGTAAGAGGCATTAGGAAGCCCTTTGCTGACGGTGTTTTGTCGATGAGAGAGTCGTTAATCATTGTTTTCTTTTTTCTTGGCGCCAATCTACGGGTTTTCCACAATGAGGGCATTCATTATTGAGAGCGATTTTTATTTCCTTTTCAAGGTCGGTCACGACACCCCCAATTTTCTTCTCAGCTTGTTTGGTACGGCCAATATTAAGGATTGAGTCCGCTTCGTCTGGGCTTAAGCCAAGCGCTTCTTGTGAGTATTTAAGGTCTTTTTCCTCGGCTGAGCTGATAATGCCATCACTTAATGCATTATCTACTAATTTTTCGTAATGGGCGCGACGCTGCCTAAGTGCTTCACTGAAGCCTGAGGCCAATAGGCCTGCTGGAAGTGCCACAATGCCAATACTGATGATGCCGATGATTGAGGCGAGTATTTTTCCGATGACGGTAATGGGTATGACGTCACCGTAACCAATGCTGGTCATGGTGATAACGGACCACCACATAGAGGATGGAATGCTGTTAAATGCTTCCGGTTGGGCCTCATGTTCTGCAAGGTAGATAAGGCTGGAAGCCATAATAATCATAATAAATAAGATGAAAAGGGCTGCACCAATTGATTTAGCTTCATCCGCTAATACTTGTAATAGTAATGACATGGATGAGGAGTAACGAGTTAATTTAAAGACCCTAAGTAGCCTTAATACCCGCATAAAACGTAGGTCAAGAGGCAGAAAAATGCCTAAATAGAATGGCAATATTACAATAAGGTCGATTAAAGCCATCGGAGTCAGAATATAACGTAATCGCCCCCAGAAAGGGTGCGCGTACTTTTTATTAGAATTCTCTATAACACTCCATGCCCGCGCAATATATTCGATACTAAAGATACAGACGGAAAAAAATTCAAAGCGTTCAAAGAAAATTTGATATTTATTTTGCAGTGATGGAAGCGTCTCTAGGATGACCGAAAGGACATTAAGTGAGATAAGGGATATCAGGAGGATGTCAATTATTCGGCTGAGCCGGTCACTTTCTCCGCCAATTTCAAGGATATTAAATGCTCGCTGTCTTAGGTTTTGTATATGAGTCATAATTCAATCAATGATTAGGGAGGAGTGAGTTTTCGTCGTTATTTTTAGAGTGAACGAGCTTAATATGCTTTTTCCATAGAGTGAGATCCTGATTAATCGTTGAGGTTAAGGAGGTTTATATCAAGTTGCTCAGTAAAACTACTCACGTTATTGGATTAAAGATATTTATTATTACATGTTCTATGCCATTGTGTAGCTCAACTGTGAGCGTGTATTTTGCTGTTGAATGCCGTGAGGCGCTAATTAAAGATGGGTTTCAGGTCTTCGAGTTTTTCAAACAATTGCCATATATAATCTTTGGTTCCATTTTCTCGATGAGGGTGTAAATCTGCTAAAGCTGGGTCGTTACAGTAACTATCGAAAGCCTCTTTTGATGCCCACTCAACAAGAATGAAAACTTGGCGCGGAGTGATGTCTCCTGCAACAGATTCTTGGTATTTTCCAAGCGCTAGTACGCGACCATGATGATTTCTAACGTCTTTAGCGGAGCGTTTGGCGTATGCGAGGTACTCTTTTTTACTGGCGATATTGAATAGGTTAAGAGCGTAGACGGGTTTGGACAAAGGTTGTCTCCTAATTGAGTGGTTTTTTTACAATCTTCCTCTTGGTTTAAATCAAAGGTTTTTAGTCCTGATTGTAGGTGACACGTTGAAGTGTGCTTGTATCTATGTGCTCAAAGTCTTTCCCATAAATATGTAGCGAAGTGACTTCACGATAGGTTAATTCATCATTTTTAACTATCATTTTCATATGAAAGGCCTTTGTTGTTGCCTTTTTTAGCATAAATGGGGATTGAACAATGCCGTAGCTGTTGCCGTCACATCAAAAATGCTGTCGGTGTTGGTCTGTTTAAATATACCTCCAGCAAGTAGACAAACACCTCGTGGAATGGTTAATGAGTGCATGATAACTTGAGTGCTAGGCTCATAAATCCAATGACCAATTTGGTCATGAAAAATGTGACCGTTGTCGGCTCTGCGAACCACGTGATGATACTTAACGGCAACGAGCTGTTGCTCTTCTGCATTTTCAGCAGCGCCAGCTAGGGTAAAGGTGAGGTCGTTTGTAAAGGGGCTTTTATCTGGGTTAGCAGCTGAGTCAGGCGCAATATCTAAGCCTACATTGCCAGACCACTTCCCAAGTAGTTGAGTTAAAGGACCGTAGTCTATGTTGTCAATAACTGTATTCATGTTACTACCTCTTATTAAAGTCTATTGATTTACTATATAACTTAAAAAGTAATTTTTCTATTGATTTGAATAATGTACAGTCTGCGAAATAAATAGTGATTATTTTTAACACGCTGTTTCATCAATTTTTAACAGGAAAGGGTAACGATTATGAATGATTCCTCTGAAAAGACTGGTTCTGTAAAGCAGGCAGGTGAGTTAAGCGCTAATAGAGCTTACCGAGAGCTACATGTAACACTCGGTAAAGAAAAAATTCAGCAGGTGGTTAGTAGTTTTTATGACCTTATCAAAGTACACCCGACTCTTGGGGGGTATTTTTCTGAGGTTAAAGACTGGGATGAGCTGAAGGATCGGATTGGCCATTTTTGGTGGATCGACTTAGGTGGCGAGCGTTACCGTCAAGATATTTACAACCCGCATGCTGTGCACCGTCATTTGAAAATTCCACCCATACTGCTTGATGATTGGGTGGCTTTATTCTCTAGCAACTTATATAAGCACTTACCAAAAGAGCTAGCGGATATTTGGCTTGCCCGCGCTACTAAAATGGCAGAGTGGATAGGTACCGATCTGCAGCAGCATCAAGAGTCCTAACGCTGTTTAAGTTTACTAATTTGCTTAGCGGTACAGCCAGTTTTTAAGTAAGCGAGTGACTGCTGGCATAACAAGATAAGTCATTAGCAGTACTTGCCCGACCACCATAATGGCAAGCTTTAGTGTGGGCGCTAAGGGTGATAGCCAAGGCGCAAATAACTGGTTAATGGTAACTAATAAAGAAAAAACCACGATCATCAGCACCAGCGCCATTTTATGTCGGTTGGGTGCGGCGCTAACGGGCACTTCTGGCAGGGTAAACCAAAACTCTAGGCCAGAGACTTTCTTTATTTTGGTACTACCTTCTATCAGCCCTTTTTCATCGAGTTCATCTAAAAAACGCTGCCTTTGTTCCGATTCTTCCCATTTTTTTTGGTGTGCATAGGAATTAAAGCCAACAATAAGCACGTAGTCACCACCCGTTTGTGCAGATGGTTTGAGTATATGCACACCTTGGTGCCCTGGAAATTTAGTGGCCACCTCAGACAGGCGGTGCAGCCAGTCTTCATATTGTTGTTCGGCACCTTTTTTTACCTTTCGTGCAATTGAAACGGTTACAGCAGTATCGTCTGTGTTAATCATGGTTAGCTCATTCGTTGCCAAATAGTTAGCTGGCTAAAGCTGTGTTGGAATTTTCGACAAGTATCACGGATAACGAAGGGAACATCGGTGGGTTCGTTAATTAATTTAAAATGCTCACCCAAGTGATCTTTCAAGCCTTCCAGTGTGGAATACGGTTCGCCATCTTTACGAATACCGCCTAGCCAATTTTCTTTAGGGGTAAACTCTTCCAGCCAAGTGTAAGGCGAGGCGATGGCTAATACGCCGCCGACATTAATTCTATGGCGGATGTCATCGAGGAAAACGGCAGGTGTACGTAAGCGGTCAATCAGATTAATGGCTAACACTAAGTCGTAATTTGTAAATTGAGGTTTTAGGTTAGTGGCATCGCCCTGAAAAAACTCGATATTTTCTTGGTTTTTGTCTAAGCCAATTTTTTCTAGTGTTTGTTCGTGGTAAGACACGATCTCACCTTCTTCAATTAGCTCATAATGAATATTACCTTTTTGTTGCATTTGGTGTGCAATACGAATGAAGCGAGCAGAAAAGTCAATGCCGGTGACGTTATCAAAATGTTGCGCTAGTTCAAATGATGCACGACCAACAGCACAGCCTAAATCAAGAGCGCGAGTGGTTGGTTTATCTTGTAGTTGCTCCAAACATAATTGAACACAATGAGCAGATAGATCTTTTACATCAAAATAAGTAGGGCCGTAGTGAAAGTGGCAGTATTGGGACACGGCGGTATCGGTTTCGTACATAGCAGTTGGTTTTTCCATTGGTTGCGTTGATTCTATATAGCGGAAGCCGGCATGTTGATAAAAGTGGCGCCTGAAGGCATAGCGGGCGTGTTTGGTGGCCTCGTTACCGGTTGAAATCCAGCAGCCACCTTTAATCAGATTGTGTTGTGTGTCGAAGGTGGGGGTTGAAAAGTCATCATATAAAGGATGAACTTCAAAGCCATCAAAACCGCTGATAGGGGTTTCTGTCCATTGCCATGCGTTGCCGATTAAATCGTGGAATTCACCAAAAGCAAAGTGATCAACTGGGCAGGCGGAGGCCCAGTGTTCAAGGTTTATGTTCCCCGGTGCTTGCTCCCATTCGGGTTGATCAGGAATATTGTGAAGCTGGTGTAAGTGTTGCCATTGCTCTTCGGTGGGTAGACGAATAGGTTTCCCTTTTTTTTCGCTTAGCCAGTTACAAAACGCTTTCGCCTCTAAGTAATTGACCTCTGCAGGCCAATTCCAAGGCATTTCTTGCTCTTCTAACAAGGTACGAAGCAGGTAGCGATCGTCCTTTTGTATCCAAAAAAGTGGGTGCTCAGGTTTTTTATATTGCACCCAATTCCAGCCTTCTTCGGTCCAAAATCTTTTTTGGTGGTAGCCATTGTCTTTTATGAAATTGAGAAACTCAGCATTAGAAACAAGGTATTTGCTGGCGGAAAACTCATCAATATCGATAACTTTTTCACCGTATTCGTTATCCCAACCGTAGGTTTGGTGGTTTTTATCTTTACCGAGCTTAATGCGCCCAGCTTCAACATGAAGTAGTTCATTACTGGGGGCTTCGCCTGTGTGGGGGCAAACATTCCAAGTGCTATGTTGTTGCAGGTGCTCAAGCGGCATTTGACGGATAATCGCTGAGGAGGTTTCGAGGTGAATACGTTGATGCTCAATACCCATAAGAATTGGCCAAAAGGGGCTTTCCCAAGTAATGGGTAAATCGAGAGGCAATGTGCTGATGAGTGAATCAACAAGCGTTAGTACCTTTTGCCGGTAGTGACGAACCTCGCTAATGCTTGGCCAGTCATAATTTTCTTCGTCTAAATCATCCCAAGACATCTCATCAACACCAACAGCGAAAATAGACTCGAAACGGGGGTTAACACGCCGTTGGATTAGTGAGGCAAGGCTAAGTTTATTGATGAAAAAGGTAGCTGTATGGCCATAATAAAAAACTAGAGGGTGACGAAGCGACTCGGGTCTTAGATAAAAGGCAGCTTCATGTTTGAGTGTTTCGTAAAGCTGCTCTTCCAATTGAAAGGTATTGTGCAGGTAATCGCAAATTTCTTCTCGTTTTTGTTCAACAGTGCCCGTGTTCAGCACAATCGTTTTAGTTATTTTTATGTTATTACTGATTTCTTCTGCTAAGGATGACATTTTAACCCTCGTTGGTTACATTCCTTTTAGTCTATAGTCGGTTCTTAAAAAAGCAAAGATATTACACATATGATTTTGTCTATAGTTGATAAAAGTCAATTGTTGTAAATGATGCTAGGGAGCCAAGTTGCTAGCTCAGGCCAAATAGCCAATAAGGCTAATAGGAACAGTTGAATGATAATAAACGGTATAACGCCTCGATAAATTTGACTGGTTTTAATAGCTGCCGGTGCAACGCCGCGCAAGTAAAATAAAGCAAAACCAAAAGGCGGGGTGAGGAAAGATGTTTGTAGGTTTAACGCAATCATAATGCCTAGCCAAATGGGGTTAATATCCATGGCCAATAAAATAGGCGCAACAATAGGAACGACCACAAAGGTAATTTCGATAAAGTCTAAAACAAAGCCTAAAAGAAACATCACGAGCATAACGACTAACAGGGCGCCAAACACACCGCCTGGTAGATCAGACAATAATTCCTCAATCAGCTCATCGCCACCAAAGCCTCTAAATACTAGTGAGAATAATGAGGCGCCAATGAGTATAAAAAACACCATACTGGTGACTTGCGTAGTGTTTTGAGCAACATCGGTGAGTTGCTTAACACTGAGTTGTTTTTTTAAATAAGCTAATAAGGTAGCGCCCATCGCACCGACTGCTGCGGCTTCAGTTGGTGTGGCAACACCAGCAATGATGGAGCCTAATACGGCCATAATTAAAATGAGTGGTGGCAAAAGTCCCTTTATTAACTCTACAATAATTGAAGCATTTACTTCTTTCGCCGGTATAGCAGGGCAAACAGCGGGTTTAAATAAAGCGATGCCAGCTAAATAAACTAAATACAAGATCACCAAAATGATCCCTGGAATTAAAGCGCCGGCAAATAGGTCGCCCACCGAGACGGTTTCTGGTGAAAAGATTCCCATATCTAACTGGGCTTGTTGATAGGCGGATGAAATAACATCGCCGAGAAGCACTAACACAATTGAGGGCGGGATGATTTGCCCTAATGTGCCCGATGCGCAAATGGTGCCGCAGGCTAAAGCCGGATCGTAATTGCGTTTTAACATCGTTGGCAAAGATAATAGCCCCATGGTGACCACCGTTGCGCCGACAATGCCGGTACTAGCTGCCATTAACATACCCACTAAAACCACTGAAAAGCCAATGCCTCCAGGCAGACTGCCAAATAACTTAGACATGTTTTCAAGCAAACTTTCAGCAACTTTAGATTTTTCTAGCATGACTCCCATGAAGACAAACAGGGGGACCGCGATTAAGGTGTCATTTTCTATAATGCCAAATAAACGATTCGGTAAGGCCTCTAAAAAAGTGGGGTCAAATAGACCGAAATAGTTGCCAGCAAAAGCAAAAGCTAAGGCGGTTCCGGCTAAGCTAATGGCAACAGGGTAGCCCATCAATAAAACGATAAAAACGGCGGCAAACATCCATAGTGCAATACTACCGTCCATTATTCACTCTCGTTTAGTTGGCAAATCGATTTCATGGCCTCAGACAAGCCCTGTAAAAAGAGCAAAAAAGCCATCAATGGAATTAATGATTTAAGTAGAAAGATACCGTCAAGTCCGCCGGCTTCCCTTGAGCCTTCATAATAAGCCCATGAGGTAGCTACGTAATCCCAGCTGATATAAATAATGAACAGACAAACGGGCAGTAATAAAAAGAGAGAGCCTAGCAAGTTAACGACAGCACGGCCTTTTGGCCCAAAGCGTTGATATAATATATCCACGCGAACATGGCCATTGATTTTGAGGGTATGCGCGATCGCCAGCATAAAGACCAGACCATGCATATAAGTAATAGACTCTTGAACAGCGATGGAGCCGATGTTAAAGCCATAACGTAACACCACAATGCAAAACATGGTGATGACCATTAAGGTGACTAACCAAGATACCAAATTAGAAATAGTTTGATTAATTGAGTCTATACAGTAGATCAGTTTATTGAGCATGTGGTTTGGATTTTGAAGGAAGGCGATATATTACAATGTGTTGTTAGTTGGATGTAGGCGATATTGGGTAAACGATTACCCCAAACGATAATTATCCGGGAAGTGTCGACGTGCGTTTAAAATGCGCTTCATTGCATCGGGGTCTTTTAAGTGAGTCATTTCGCCCTCTTTTGGGAAGTGAACATCCCGAAGTCTTGAGAGCCAAAAGCGGAACGCGGCAGCCCGTATGACGATGGGCCAATGAGTGATTTCAGCTTCTGTTAATGGTCGAATAGCTTGATAAGCCGATATAAAGGCATCAAATCGTGTTTTGTCTAGCAAGCCATCAGCTGTCACGCACCAGTCATTGACGGCAACGGCTATGTCGTAGGTAAAATAATCGTTACAGGCATAATAAAAATCAATGATGCCGGATAGCGTGTCACCAGAAAATAAAGCATTGTCTCTAAACAGGTCGGCGTGGATCACGCTTTTAGGTAGGTTTAACTGTGTATAGGAGGTTTGAAAGGCTAGTTCATCTTGAATGAGCTCAGCAGAAGTTTTATCGACCAAAGGCAGCAGCAGGTCAGCGGCTTGTTGTCGCCAATGTGCGCCACGGCTATTGTCTCGATAAATGTCGAGTTTTAAGCTGGCTAGGTGAAAATTAGCCATTGCCTCGCCAATAACGGCGCATTGAGTGAGGTTTGGTGTTTCAATATCCCCACCGGTTAGTTTTTCAACAAGGGCGGCGGGTTTGCCATTTAGAGTAGAAAGGTAGGAGCCCTCGTTATTACAAATGGGTTGTGCGCTAGGTACCCCGTTGGCGGAAACAAAGGCCATGATAGTCAAAAAGTAAGGCAGTTCCTCAGCTTTTAATTCCTCAAACAACGTTAACACATAGTCGCCACAGGTGGTGTTAACGAAATAATTAGTATTTTCAATGCCTGAACTGATTCCTTGGAAATCAATGAGCTCGCCGACAGAATAATACGTTAAGTGAGTGATGAGTTGTGCGCGCTCAACGACGGTATAAACAGACATAATTGAAAAAAAAGAGTTGGTGTTTACCAGCTAAAGAGTAGCCATTGAGGAATGTTCATGCCTTTTTCTAACTCGGAACGGCGTGTTTCTAAATCGCCATCGCCATCGGTATCAACCATATAATAGGCAGGCCCGCTTTCGGGAGTGATTTTCACCATGTAGACACTACCGTTGACACTGTATTCGGTGACGGTTTCTTTCTTTTGACGTGTAATTGTGATGTCGGGAGACATGTTTTCACCGCTAACAATTTGCGCAGGTAACTCAGGTGGCTCTGGGACAATAGCGGGCGCGATGTCTTCAGCCAGACTATTCGATGAATGCATAAGTACTAATACTAGAATAACGGGTAAGATGCGGCGCATAGTTTTCCTTTGGGCTAAAATATGGGTAACATGCTAATTATGCCACTATCTTCTACGCTTTGCATAATTAGGCGCTGATTAGAGCTCTAGTAGCACCTCTTCTTCTTCGGCAGATGGCTGGAAACCACGTTGTTCGTAAAAATCAAAAATAGTACTTAAAACCTCATCAGGGGTTTCGCAAATTTGAAGAAGGTTAAGGTCATCCTTATTGATAGTTCCCGCTTCAACTAAAGTGCTTGAAAACCAAGCGAGGAGCCCGCTCCAAAAATCTTTGTTTACGAGAATAATGGGAATTTTTCGTGATTTTCCTGTTTGGATTAAGGTGAGAATTTCAGCGAGCTCGTCTAAGGTTCCAAAGCCGCCAGGCAAAACAACGTAAGCAGTGGCATATTTAACGAACATGACTTTGCGTGCAAAAAAATGTCGGAAGTTTAAGCTGATATCTTGATAAGGGTTGGCTAATTGTTCATGTGGCAATTGAATATTCAAGCCAATGCTAGCAGAGGAGCCGTTGAACGCGCCTTTATTAGCCGCCTCCATAATGCCAGGGCCACCACCGCTAATGACAGAGAAGCCGGCATTGGATAAGGCCAGCGAAATGGCTTCGGCGCGTAAATAATCAGGATGGTCTTCTTTGAGTCTGGCAGAGCCATAAACGCTCACAGCGGGTCTTACGTGTGATAACTGCTCAAAACCATCGACGAACTCAGCAATAATTTGAAATACTTTCCATGCTTCGCGTTTTTGATCGCTCATTAGTAGCCTCTATTTTTTTATAACATGCTGATTAATGTAAATAGTATAAGGCTAAACTAAACGACCTAGATCGTTTGTGTGCAACTTATGCCCCTTGGGTATAATCGACGATATAAAAATTATTGGATACTTTTCATGACAGAAAAAACCTTGGTGCTCGTTGACGGCTCTTCATACTTATTTCGCGCATACCATGCCTTGCCATTGCTGACGAACTCAAAAGGCGAGTACACCAATGCTATTTTGGGCGTGACTAATATGTTGAAAAAATTGGTCGATACCTATCCAGACGCTTATTTTGGGGTGATATTTGATGCGCCGGGCAAAACTTTTCGTAACGATATGTACCCTGAATACAAAGCCAATAGAGCGTCGATGCCTGAGGAGCTTCGAGAACAAATAAAACCATTACATAAGTTAATTAAAGCGATGGGGCTGCCGCTAGTGATGGAATCAGGCGTTGAGGCCGATGATGTTATCGGTACCTTAGCTAAGCAGGCTGAAGTTGATGGGCTTAAGGTTGTTATTTCCACCGGCGATAAAGATATCGCGCAATTGGTGACGGACAACATTAGCTTGATTAACACGATGAATAATCAGTATTTGGACCAAGATGGGGTGAAAGAAAAATTTGGGGTATCAGCAGAAAGAATCATTGATTACTTAGCGCTGATGGGCGATACCTCAGACAATATTCCTGGGGTGCCAAAAGTTGGGCCGAAAACGGCGGCAAAATGGTTGAATCAGTACGGCTCGTTAGACGAGTTGGTTGCTCGCGCGGATGAGGTGAAAGGTAAAGTAGGTGAAAGCCTTCGAGAGCACTTAGACGCAATCCCTTTGTCAAAAGAGTTGGTAACAATCAAGTGCGATGTGCCGTTAAGTGAAGCGCCCGCTGATTTAATTAGAACAGAGGCGGATACCGATACGCTACATACGATGGTGAGCCACTTTGAATTTAATACCTGGTTAAAACAGTTAGGCGGGGAAAAGGGGGCTGTAGTGGCTGCAAGTGCTGAGGAAGACGATGAGCCCTTGCCAGCTGTTGTTGAGTTAACAGTAGACACTGTTTTAAATGAGGCTGATTTTAAAAGCTGGCTAACAAAATTATCAAGTGCTGAGTATTTCGCCTTTGATACAGAAACGACTGATTTAGATTACACCAAAGCCTTGATTGTGGGTGTTTCTTTTGCTGTTGAAGCCGGGCATGCTGCGTATGTGCCGTTAGCGCATAGTTACCCAGGTGCACCAGAGCAGCTCTCTCGGCAATGGGTGTTGGATCAGTTAAAACCGTTATTAGAAGCAGACGATGTATATAAGGTTGGTCAAAACCTTAAATATGACGCAAATGTGTTGGTTAATCACGGTATTTTTATGCGCGGTATTAAGCACGACACTATGTTGGAATCGTATGTGCTTAACAGTACAGCATCGCGACACAATATGGATGCTTTGGCAGAAAAATACTTAGGCCAAGAAACCATTCATTATGAAGATGTGGCGGGCAAAGGCGCAAAGCAGATATGTTTTGACCAGGTAGCGGTGGATGTGGCCGCCCCGTATGCCGCAGAAGATGCGGATATTACCTTACGTTTGCATCAGCGAATTTATTCTAAATTGGAAAAAACAGATAGGCTTAAAAAAGTGTACCAAGACATAGAGATGCCGCTCCTGCCAGTGTTAGCTAGGATGGAGCAAACAGGGGTGTTGGTTGATGAGCAGATGCTAAGTCAGCAAAGTGGAGAGTTGGCATCGAAGATTAAAATTCTCGAAACGCAGGCCCATGATGCAGCCGGTCAGCCGTTTAATCTGGGGTCACCAAAGCAAATACAGGAGATTCTGTATGATAAATTAGGCTTGCCAGTGTTAAAGAAAACACCGAAAGGGCAGCCCTCAACGGCAGAAAGTGTCTTACAAGACTTGGCTTTAGACTTTCCATTGCCAAGGCTGATTCTTGAGTACCGAAGCCTTAGCAAGTTACGCTCGACATATACAGACAAATTACCAAAACAAATTAATCCGGTAACAGGCCGGGTGCATACCTCGTACCACCAAGCAGTGGCTGCGACGGGGCGTTTGTCGTCATCTGACCCAAATTTGCAAAATATTCCGGTGCGAAGCGAAGAAGGTCGTCGAATTCGCCAAGCCTTTATTGCTGAGCCTGGTTTTACTGTGTTAGCCGCTGACTATTCGCAAATTGAGTTGCGAATCATGGCGCATCTGTCACAAGATGCGGGGCTTTTACAAGCGTTTAAAGATGGGCTGGATGTTCACAAAGCAACTGCAGCAGAAGTGTTTGGCGTGGAAGTGGATCAAGTGGAAAGCCATCAGCGTCGTTCTGCAAAAGCGATTAATTTTGGATTAATCTACGGAATGTCAGCCTTTGGTTTGGCGAAACAGTTGGATATTGAGCGTGGTGCGGCACAGGGATATATCAACTTATATTTTGAAAGGTATCCGGGTGTAAAACGCTACATGGATGAAACGCGTGAATTAGCGCGTGAGCAAGGTTATATTGAAACGTTATTTGGCCGACGCCTCTATTTGCCAGATATTAATGCTAAAAATGGGCAGCGTCGACAGTATGCTGAACGGACGGCCATTAATGCACCGATGCAAGGCACCGCAGCAGATATTATTAAGCGGGCTATGTTGTCAGTAGATGAATGGCTGCAAGTAGATGAGCCGCCGGTTCGAATGGTGATGCAGGTGCATGATGAATTAGTGTTCGAGGTTGAGACGGCTTATGTAGGCCAAGCGACGGATATTATTAAGCAGAAAATGAGCGCCGCGGCGGCGTTAGACGTTCCGTTGATTGTGGATGTGGGTACGGGGAAAAATTGGGATGAAGCGCATTAACCGTTAGCGGCCTCTAAAAAATTAAAATAAGCTTGTTGACCGAAAAAGTGTTAGTAAATAAGTAAGCAGGTGTTTTGGGCTGGAGACCCTGAGAAAAATAAAAATGAACTTTATGACAAAGAGACACTCTACGTAATGTATCTGTATAGATATGCTTGCTCACACCCCCTCCCCTTGAGCAAGTTTTCCGGTTCGCGATAACCGGAACCACTAAGCTCTAGGTTATATTATTTAACACTAGGGCTTTTTTTGTCTGTTATTTCAGCGATGTTAAGATGGCTGTCTAACCAGGTATGTAATTGCTCAATGCCTTCTTTTTTTAACGAAGAGAACAGCTCTATTTGAATATTAGCGGCGGAGTCCTTTAATAGCTTTTGCACGACGAATAACGTATTTTTGGCAGCATTACGGTTGAGTTTATCTGACTTTGTTAACGCTATAAAAATATCTAACTGTAAGTGTGCCGCATAGTCGATCATCTGTAGATCGTGCTCACCTAGCGAACGACGAATGTCAACCAGTAACACAAGCCCATTGAGGGCTTTTCTTTTCTCAAGGTATCGCTCAAGTTCGGTTTGCCATTTTTTTTGAATGCTAGGTGGGACTTTAGCGTAGCCGTAGCCCGGCAAATCAACTAAGCAGCGTTGCTCATCAAGTTTGAAGTAAACCAGTTGTTGAGTTCGCCCCGGTGTTTTGCTGGTTCTAGCAAGACTTTTTTGATTGGTGAGTGTATTGATAGCGCTAGATTTGCCAGCATTTGATCTGCCAGCAAAGGCGACTTCATATTCAATGCCTTCAGGGGTGGTTTTTAAGTTTGGAGCGTTAAGTAGGTATTCAGCACGGTGGTAAAGAGGGTTCATGTTGCAGGCCAGTCAATAAAGTTTAAGTATTGTACCGGAGCAAATAAATTCAGTGTGTATAACAACAAATGACTTAGAAAAATACTAAACTTAAGGTGAATTTATTGTAAAATTAAAAAATAAATTAATATTTAAGCAGTCTTAAGCGCAATATATTGGGGAAATGGTATGAATAAAGTTTTACGACTGGTGGCGGTTTTGATGGTGAGCCTGTCAAGTCAATCATGGGCAGCTGATGTGGAAGCGGGTAAGGTAAAATCGGCCCAATGTGCTGCATGCCATGGTGCGGCTGGTATTAGCCCGATGGGAATTTATCCTAATTTAGCTGGTCAAAAGGAGCCGTATTTGGTAAAGCAAATAAATGCGTTTCGCTTGGGCGTGCGTAAAGACCCTACGATGCAAGCGATGGTGGGTGCGTTATCTGATGCTGATATCGTAAATATTGCTGCATATTATGCGAGTATTAAATAAATCGAGTTAAATTTGGAATAATGATGAAATTAAATGTATTGGCAGTTTGTTTTTTTGCGGCGATAGTATCAGTGAATGCTTTTGCTGTTGGCGATATTGATGCGGGGCGTGCTAAGGCTGCTATTTGTGCAGCTTGTCATGGCCAAAATGGTGTTAGTGTTAACTCAGTGTGGCCGAAATTAGCAGGGCAGCATGCTTATTATATAGAAAAAGAGCTACATGATTTTCAAAGCAAAAGGCGTATTGACCTATCGATGGCTCCAATGGTTGCTGGCTTGACTGATGTCGATATTGAGAATTTAGCCGCTTTCTTTGCGAGTGTCCCTTCAACAGTAGAAGCAGCTAGTGAGAGTAAAATTGAATTAGGTGAAAAAATATACCGAGCTGGAAAGGCCAGTAATGGTTTGCCTGCTTGTATCGCTTGTCATGGCCCTAATGGAGCTGGTAGTGGACCTGCGCGTTTCCCCCGTATTGGAGGTCAGCATGCAGCATACCTATCGAAAGCGCTAAAAGACTTTAAAGCTGAAACACGCACTAATGACCACCAAGAAATGATGCGTGATATTGCTGGTCGTATGAGTAACAAAGAAATTGAAGCGGTGTCATCATATATTTCTGGTTTGCACTAAATTTAAGTTGTTTTTATAAATAAAAGGGCAGGATCGTTGCCCTTTTTTTTTAGGTTAATGTCGCGCCGCTAAAAAGTTTCATTAAGCTTCCTTATGAATAATCAGTCTAATACGTCTACAGCACCTCCATTATCAAGAACTTCTGCGTTATTGTTAAAGTTCCTTGGTTCGATGAACTTGGCAATAACGTTATTAGTAGCGCTTTCTATTGCCGCTATAATTGGTACCGTTTTACAACAAAATCAACCATATACGGATTACATCATAAAATTTGGCCCGTTTTGGTTTGAGGTGTTTAAACAGATTGGTTTATATGACGTTTATTCATCAGCTTGGTTTTTGTTTATTTTATTTTTTCTTGTTCTGTCAACCAGTACATGCATTTATAGAAATGCACCGAACATGCTGCATGAGATGCGTGAATACAGGCAGAACATCCAACTTAAAACATTGGAAAACTATCTCAATACGAATAGCTGGCTGTTGACGCAGCCGATTGAAGATATTCAGCATGTAGTGCAAAAAATATTGCCACATAATGGTTATAGCGCACGATTAAAAGATGACGGTAGCTATGTGTTGATTTCCGGGATGAAAGGTGGGGCGAGCCGCTTGGGTTATATCCTGACACACTTGGCAATTGTGTTGATTTGTATTGGTGGCTTAATGGATGGTAATGCCATTTTGAAGGCCAGAGAAATGCTTGGGCAAGTGGTACCAGAGACAAAAAATATAGCAGCTAGTGATGTGCCTCAGATAAGTCGTTTAGGGATTAATAACCAGTCTTTTAGAGGCAGTGTTTCTATACCAGAAGGTCGCCAAACGGATGTTTTGTTTCTTAATTATAAGGATGGCTACTTAGTTCAGGAGCTGCCTTTCTCGGTGGAAGTTAAGGACTTTAGAATAGAGCATTATGAAAGTGGCCAGCCAAAATCGTTTGAGAGCGACTTGGTTGTCTATGATGATCGCTTAAATCAGCCACTAGAAAAAACGATATCTGTTAATCATCCATTAATCTACGACGGGTATTCTATCTACCAAGCGAGTTTTTCTGATGGCGGCTCAAAACTTGAGATGTTGGCCTGGCCCTTGATGGGCGTTAATAAGCAGCCACAAAAAGTAACTACTAAAGTGGGTGATGAGTTCCAAATGAATATCTCGAATGAACCATGGATTCTTGAATCGTCAAATTTCCGTTTGTTCAATATTAACCCATCAGAGAATCCAGATAAGCAGTTTGAAAACTCAGGGCCAAGCGTTCAATTTAAAATGCGAAATAAAATGGGCGAGGCGAAAGAGTATTTAAATTATATGGTGCCGGTAGAAAGGGATGGAGCGTATTATTATTTAAGCGGAGTGCGCGCTTCGCCTGCTGAAGAGTTTAGGTATTTGTATTTGCCGGTGGACGATAAAGGAGGGCTTGGCCGCTTTATGGCGTATTTGCAAGCCTTAGGTGATGAGCAGTTATTGCAAAAAATTGTAGCAGAGCAGAACTTTATGGGTTCTAACTTGCCTACTAAGGAGACTGCAGAGTTAAATGAAGCGATGGTTAATGTAGTAGGCTTATTTCTCAAAAATGGGATGAGCGGTGTCCTTGAGCAAGTGGAAAAGAATGCTCCGGCAGATAAGCTTGAAGAGGTCTCAGGGTTATATGTAAGAGTGCTTCAGCAAATGTTAGGCGCGGTCTATGTGGATGTCTTAATAAAAGAAGGGGTAGACGTCAGCAATGTCGGTGTTGATGAGGAAAAAGCTGAGTTTTTTGATGCCGCGGCGGCGGCAATAGGTGCAATGACTCGTTATGGCTCACCTGTCTATTTTCAATTATCAAGCTTTGTTCACCATCAAGCGAGCGGCTTACAAATTGCCAAAGCGCCTGGCAAGAACTTAGTGTACCCAGGATGCGCCATGTTGATTCTGGGTGTTTTTTTAATGTTTTACGCCCCTCAACAGCGATTGTGGGCTTGGATAGAGCAAACAGATGAAGGGGTTAAGTTGGTTTTAGCGGGACACGCGATTAGAAATAAACTGGATTTTTCAAAGCAATTCAAAAAAATACAAGCTCAGTTTGAGCGTGTTTTAAACGGGTAAAGGAACAAGATGAATAGCACACATGCAGCGCTTCAACATGAGTTGGATCAACAGTCTTTTTGGAAGGGCTTAAGTTCCTTTGATTGGCTATGGGCCATTATTGTCGTATTGGGTACTGGTTATGCCTATACTCGTTATGCCTCATTGATGGATGGTTATGAAAAAGGAATTTTAGTGTCGACAGGCGCTAGCCTAATTGCTTTGGGTTGGAACTGGAAAGAAATTAGAGCGCTGTCATTGGTGGTTTTTCTGTTGAGTATTTTTGCTATTAGTCGATACGTGCATGGCCTTGCCGATGCAGAAACAGACTTTTTTTTGAGGTTTTTGGTTTCAAGCCAATCAGCCATTATGTGGATGAGCGCACTCTATGTGTTGGCAACGGTGACGTACTTTATTGCGTTCTTCGCCCGCTCAGAATTCTCGGGGAAAGTTGCCAGTGCGATGACATGGTCGGCTACTACCATGGGCTTAGTCGGTTTAATGGTGCGGTGGCGTGAGACCTATCTGGTCGGTTTGGATGTCGGCCATATCCCCGTTAGTAATTTGTATGAAGTGTTTATTTTATTTTCAATTATTACTGCCCTGCTGTATTTGTTCTACGAGCGTCGTTACCAAACACGTGTGTTAGGTGGATTTGTTTTGTTGGTGATCAGTGCGGCAGTTGCTTTTTTACTTTGGTATGCCTTTGATAGAGATGCGGCGGGCATTCAACCGTTAGTTCCTGCCTTGCAAAGTTATTGGATGAAAATTCATGTGCCAGCTAATTTTATTGGTTACGGAGCGTTTGCTTTGGCAGCGATGGTGGCGGTGGCCTATTTTGTGCGTGAAAATGCTGAGCACAAAGCATCAGGCGGCATTGCTATGACGTTGCCTGCATTAGATATTCTAGATGATCTAATGTACAAATCAATCGCCTTAGGCTTTGCTTTTTTTACTCTGGCGACGATTCTCGGTGCGCTATGGGCGGCTGAGGCATGGGGTGGATACTGGTCCTGGGACCCTAAGGAGACATGGGCGCTAATTGTTTGGTTAAATTATGCTGCTTGGTTACACATGAGGCTAACAAAAGGTTGGCGTGGAAAACCGATGGCTGCCTGGGCTATCGTTGGATTATTTGTTACGTTGTTTGCCTTTTTAGGTGTGAATATGTTCTTGTCGGGGTTACATTCATACGGTGAGTTATAAAGTTATTTAATTTAGGAGATAAAGATGCGTCAATTATTGGTATGGGTTGCCTTTTTCACGGTGTTAAGTAGTGGCATTGCGTTAGCTGAGCAGTCCCCTGACTTCAAGGAAGGTGTTGACTATCAGCTTATAAAACCAGCTCAACCGACCGATGATCCGGATCGCGTAGAGGTTGTGGAAATTTTTTGGTATGGCTGTCCACATTGTTATCAATTTGAACCCACGCTAGCGCCTTGGGTTACCAGTGCTCCTAAGGATATAAATTTTTATCGCTTGCCTGCTGTTTTTAATGATTTATGGGAAATACACGCTAGAGCTTACTTTACAGCGGATGTTTTAGATGTATTAGAAACCTCTCATACCGCTTTATTCCATGCGATGCATACTGAGCGTAAAAGAATGAATACGGTTAAAAAGCTTTCTGCTTTCTATCAGCAATATGGCATTGAGCCAGAGTTGTTTGAAAAAACCTATCACTCGTTTGTTGTTAATACGAGGGTGGCTAGAGCTCAAGAGATGGTTCAGCGTTATGGCGTAACAGGTGTGCCCGCAATGGTCGTAGAAGGTAAATACTTGATTACGGGCGAAATGGCGAAGAGTTACGGAAATATGCTAAAAATAATCGACTTCTTAGTGGCGAAAGAAAGATTGGTAAAAAATAATCCGTAGCTTTTTATTTAAATCCATTAAAGAAAAAGGATGGCTATTTTTTTCAGCACGGATTATAGAAACAAAAGATAGCTTATAGTCAACGGTACGGACACTGAAAAGCTTTAGCGTATGAGTTGCTTGGGGTGCTATAGTTGTACCCGTAGTATCAGCAATATAAACAATAATAAATGCGTGGAATAAAGAAGGCGTTTATGCCGGCTAACGTTGGCCGGCTAATTGATATTGCTAATCTAATTTAGTAGCAATTGTCTTGCAAAAATGCTTCCAGCTTTTGTCGTTGTTTGGTTTTCTCCTCATAGCTCAATCTAGAATAGTTACCGTCGGCATCCTTATATAATCGATTGCCACCATAGTCTAGTTTCTCAAGACTTTTTTGGGTGGCATCACATTGCTCTTGAAGACGCCTTTCGTCGTTGGCTTGTCGTAGTGCTTCATCATTGGCTGCCTTACGTTCAGCATTGGATGTAGCTATTGCATTTGCACTGTCTTGAATGGGTGTAAGTACTTTTTCACTATCAATAATGCCACTAGACTTGATAAAAACTTTCTTAGCTGTGAGGCTTTTGTCTTTTGGAGGCCGTTGGCCATAGTGAGTAT
Source organism: uncultured Cycloclasticus sp. (assembly GCA_913057515.1). Lineage (GTDB taxonomy): Bacteria > Pseudomonadota > Gammaproteobacteria > Methylococcales > Cycloclasticaceae > Cycloclasticus. The sequence goes on from CAJXOJ010000010.1 coordinate 72,453, forward strand.
TATCCTGGTGGTCAACCCAGTAGTAAATAGCGGTGTGAGCTACATTGGCAAAAAGTAAACAAAAGCAAAACATCAAAGCGCGATACATATTTCAATCCTTATGGTTATGTAGGGTTAAGTGTCTTCTAATTAAGTATATAGTACTTAATGAGTAATGAAAGAGCTTGACCAAATGCACAAAAATTAGTATTTTGTCGAGTTCGATCGCGTGTTGTCATTAGATCGGCTTTAAATCGAAACAATTCATTTAAATTTTGGAGAATCAGTGTGGAGTTAAGTGGCGGTGAAATCGTCATCCAGTCCTTGAAAGATGAGGGTGTGGAATACGTGTTTGGGTACCCCGGTGGGTGCGTCTTGCATATATATGATGCTATTTTTAAGCAGGATGATGTCAAGCATGTTCTTGTCCGTCATGAGCAAGGTGCTACACACGCGGCTGATGGTTACGCGCGTTCATCAGGTAAGCCAGGCGTAGTCTTAGTAACATCTGGCCCAGGTGCGACCAATGCGATAACAGGTATTGCTACTGCCTATATGGACTCTATTCCTATGGTCGTTATAACCGGCCAAGTTCCTCGGCCTGTTATTGGAACCGATGCTTTCCAGGAAGTCGATACTGTGGGCATTACAAGGCCATGCGTTAAGCATAATTTCTTGGTAAAAGACATTTCGGATATAGCTGAAACGATGAAAAAAGCGTTTTATTTGGCTACAACCGGACGACCAGGACCAGTGGTAGTTGATATTCCAAAAGATATTACCGACCCAAATATTAAAGTGTCGTATCAATACCCGGAAGAGGTGAGCATGCGCTCTTATCATCCAACTGTTAGCGGCAATATTGGTCAAACAAGAAAAGCCATTAAGCTGATTAAGGAAGCTAAGCGCCCAGTTATTTATAGTGGTGGCGGTGTGGTTTTGGGCGAGGCTAGCGAAGAGTTAAAACAGCTGGGTCGTACATTGGGCTTCCCTGTAACACAAACATTAATGGGTTTAGGTGCGTTCCCAGGAACGGATCCTCAATTTATTGGTATGTTGGGCATGCATGGCACATATGAAGCGAATATGGCGATGCATGATAGTGATTTGATTATTGCCATCGGCGCACGGTTTGATGACCGTGTAACGGGAAAAGTTGCTGACTTTTGCCCACACGCAAAAATTATTCATATAGATGTGGACCCTGCTTCTATTTCAAAAACAATCACCGTTGATGTGCCTATTGTTGGTCAAGTTAAGCCTATTTTGCTAGATATGCTTGCGCAATTACAGAGCTTAGGTGAGACCTTTGATCGTGCACGAATAGGTGCTTGGTGGGATCAAATAGATCAGTGGCGAGAGGCTGATTGCTTGGCGTATGAAAAAGATACTGATACGATCAAGCCGCAGTTTGTAATAGAACAACTATATAACGTCACTAATGGTGAAGCTTTCGTGACATCAGATGTGGGCCAGCATCAAATGTTTGCTGCGCAATACTATCCATTTGATAAGCCACGTCGTTGGATAAACTCAGGTGGTTTAGGCACTATGGGCTTTGGTTTGCCGGCTGCTATGGGCGTTAAATTTGCGCACCCTGAGGCTGATGTTGCCTGTGTAACCGGTGAAGGCAGTATTCAAATGTGCCTGCAAGAACTATCTACCATGTTGCAGTATGATACACCTGTAAAAGTGATTAATTTAAATAATGGCTATTTAGGCATGGTGCGTCAATGGCAGGAGTTCACCTATAAGAGTCGCTATTCGCATTCGTATCTTGAGGCATTACCTGACTTTAAAAAGTTAGCAGAGGCATATGGTCATGTTGGAATGCAAATTACTAAAAAAGAAGATGTTGAGCCTGCCTTAAGGGAAGCATTTTCGATGAAAGATCGTACGGTCTTTTTGGATTTCTTAACCGACACAAAAGAAAACGTATACCCGATGATTGAAGCAGGCAAGGCGCATAATGATATGGTAATGGCGCCGAGCTCAAAATATAAAAGGATACTGGCATGAGTCGTCAGCATATTATTTCACTCTTATTGGAAAACGAGGCTGGTGCTTTATCACGAGTTTCAGGTTTATTTTCAGCTAGAGCGTATAACATTGAGTCATTAACAGTAGCTGCAACTCAAGACCCCACCTTGTCTCGTTTAACATTAGTAACAGTAGGCAGTGATGAAACGATTGAGCAGATTAAAAAACAACTGAATAAGCTCATTGATGTGGTTAAATTAATTGATTTATCAGAGTCTTTTTCACTAGAGCGTGAACTTATTTTATTGAAAGTAAAAAAGAGTGATGCGATGGTGCAAAAAATTGAAAGTTTGAGCGTTGAGTCGTCAGCGCGAATTACCGATGATACTGATGGTTATTTGATTATTGAATTGACGGGTGAAAAAGTGTGGTTGGACGACTTCTTATCTTCACTCGCAGACGAGGTGTTAGAAGTCGTTCGTACAGGTGTGGTTGGCCTTTCTCGTGGCGAAAGATCACTAACAGTGTAAGTGGTGTTGCCTTGCATCGACAAGGCCACTGAATTTTAATAAAACTAAGGAAAAACATGAATATTTACTACGATAAAGACGCGGACCTTTCTATCATTAAAGGTATGACAGTTGCGATTATTGGTTATGGTTCGCAAGGCCATGCTCACGCAAATAACCTGAAAGACTCTGGTGTTAATGTTGTTGTAGGCTTAAGAGCCAGCTCTTCATCAGTGGTTAAAGCACAAGAAGCTGGCTTAACCGTCAAAGAAGTGCCTGAAGCGGTAGCTAGTGCCGACATGGTGATGATTTTAACACCGGACGAATTTCAATCAGAGTTATATAAATCTGAAATTGAGCCAAACTTAAAGCAAGGAGCAACATTAGCGTTTGCTCACGGTTTTGCTATTCACTATAACCAAGTCGTTCCGCGTGCTGATTTAGATGTTGTGATGATTGCGCCTAAAGCGCCAGGCCATACAGTACGTAATGAATTTAAAAATGGTGGTGGTATTCCAGATTTAATTGCTATTTTTCAAGATGCATCAGGGAAAGCAAAAAGCGTAGCGTTGTCATATGCATCAGCGATTGGTGGTGGCCGTACGGGTATTATCGAAACAACTTTTAAAGACGAAACAGAAACTGATTTATTTGGCGAGCAAGCTGTTTTATGTGGTGGAGCGGTTGAATTGGTGAAAATGGGTTTTGAAACATTGGTAGAGGGTGGTTATGCACCAGAAATGGCGTATTTCGAATGTTTGCATGAACTGAAATTGATTGTTGATTTAATGTACGAAGGCGGTATTGCTAACATGAATTACTCAATTTCTAATAATGCTGAATACGGTGAGTATGTAACGGGCAAGAAAGTGATCAATGAAGAATCTCGTGAAGCGATGCGTGAAGCACTTAAGAATATTCAAAATGGTGAATATGCTAAACAGTTCATTATTGAAGGTGCGACTAATTACCCATCAATGACAGCGAACCGCAGAAATAATGCGGCACACGAAATTGAGCAAGTAGGCGGTAAATTACGCGAAATGATGCCTTGGATTACAGCAAATGCATTAGTAGATAAAACTAAAAACTAGTCTTTTTTTGTAATAAAAAGAAGCGGCCGTTTTAACGGCCGTTTTTTTTGCCAAAAAACAACGATTGCTGAGCTATACTAAAGGCCTTATTAGGGGGAATTAACAGCATATGAAAGAAACCAGCAAACCGCCATCAAAAGGGCTCTACTTATTGCCAAACCTGTTTACAACCAGTGCTTTATTCGCTGGTTTTTATGCCATTTCAGGCGCGATTAACGAGCATTTCGAAATAGCAGTGGTTGCTATTTTTATTGCCATGGTACTGGATGGGCTAGATGGTCGAGTGGCGCGAATGACCAACACGCAAAGCGAGTTTGGTGCGCAGTACGATAGTCTGGCAGACCTTGTTTCATTTGGTGTTGCTCCTGCTGCAGTGGCTTATTCTTGGGGGCTTTCTTCACTGGGGAAATTTGGTTGGATGGTTGCTTTTGTTTTTGCAACATGTGGTGCATTGCGATTGGCGCGATTTAATGTGCAGCACAGTACCGCCGACAAACGCTATTTTCAAGGCTTGGCTAGCCCAGCTGCTGCTGCATTAGTGGCCGGTTATATTTGGTTAATGGAGGATCATCAGCTATCCGGTACAGCGGTTAACATTGGCCTTCTCTCGGTCACCTTGGTTGCGGGCTTATTAATGGTAAGCAATATTCGTTATCATAGTTTTAAAGAGCTTAATTTCACCGGTAAGGTCCCCTTTGTTGTTGCAGTAATAGTGATGCTGGTCTTAGCGCTTATTTATGCAGCTCCGCCACTCATCTTGTTTATTGCGTGTTTGGGGTATGCGTTGTCGGGTATTGCACTAACAATGAGTTTGTTACGCCGTAAACGGCGAGACAAGAAGGTCGATACCTCTGAATGAGAATATCAGCTAGGCAGTTAGAGTACTTGGATGCGATGGGTATTCAAGTTTGGCAAGAAAGAGGGAGTCAAGTAAAGCAGCTGTCCGATGAGGTAAGTGAGGATATTGATGTTGATAACCTTGCAGACCTTCAGGCGCTAGCAACAAATTGTCAGCGTTGTGACGTTTCAAAAACAAGGCAGCAAGTGGTCTTTGCCGATGGCCCACCACAAGCAGATTGGTTCATAGTGGGTGACTTTGCATCTGAAGAAGATGGGGCGAAAGGGCGTCCGTTTACAGGCAATGTTGCTCGTTTATTATCCGAGATGCTGCTAGCGGTTGGCGTTAAAAAGTCGACAAGTTATTTGACCAATAGTGTTAAGTGTTACTCGGCGAATATTTATTCAGAAAAGTTAGCATTATCATCTTGTCGGCCTTACCTGCTTCGCCAAATTCAGTTGCTAAAGCCAGCGGTGATCCTAGTATTAGGTGAAAAGGCAGCGCATAGCTTGCTTAAGTTAGACAGTTCGTTAACAACATTAATAGGTGGTGTACAGAAAGTGGATGATATTTCTCCGCCGATTGTCGTCACCCATCACCCTCGTTATTTATTAGAATCACCAATGGCTAAAAGACAAACATGGGCTGATATCCAATTAGCCAGTAGTATTGTTAATAAGCGCCATGTGGAATAAGTTACAAAACTTATTGGGTATTACTCAAAAAAAACCGCTGTATATACGTGCGTTAAAAAAACAAGACCTTGCGGCAGTTATGTCGATAGAGCGGCAAATGTATCGCTATCCATGGAGCGAAGGTATTTTTGAGGATTGCCTTAGGGTGGGGTATTCAAACTGGGCGCTAATTAAAGATAACCAGTTAATAGGCTACGCGATTCTATCCATAGCAGTAGGTGAAGCACACATCTTAAATATTTGTTTGGCCCCAGCCTCCAAAGGCAAAGGCCTTGGGCAACAGTTTCTAATGGAGTTAATAGCTGTCGTGAAGACCAAACATGCCGACAGTATCTTTTTAGAGGTGCGACCCTCCAATACAGCGGCAGTTAAACTGTATAAAAAAGCTGGCTTTAAAAAAATTGGGCAACGCAAAAACTATTATCCAGCAGCCGATGGTAAAGAAGATGCGATCGTGCTCTCATTGGATTTAACAATAAATCCCGTTTAAAGTTGGTTCAAGGGTGTGAGCTAGCAATTGCTTGCCGTATAAAGCTCAGACGTTATTGTGAATAATATCAACTCTCATTCGGTGGTCAATTTACTATGCTACTACAAGATGTACGCACCGTTGAAATGGGTTGCCAAAAAGTGTACGTATCTTGGAGTTATTAGACTCCAATTTGCTTGCCTTGTAGTCGGTCGGTTTAAGCTATACAGCTTAAATATGCAGGTAATGCTGCTAACCGTACATAAGATGCGGGAAGGCACTGTTTGTTTGAAAATATACCAATATAATATCGCGAATAAACGTAAACGTTACCTCCAAATCAATGGGAATTGATGTATTATAATAGATCAATAGATATTTATTGATGTGCTATTATGTATGATGCATGTTGAGAGATTTTGGGTTTTTTGATATATTATTGCATATCATTTATTTTGTTAGATATAAAAAGATAGATCAAAATGACTTATTTAAACGGCCAGATACTTGAAAGCCTGCGAGAGGCTCGTCAAAGAAAGGGGTTTAGCCAAAGAGAGCTAAGCGCTAAGTCTGGCGTGCCGCAGAGTCACATCTCCAAGATAGAGAGTGGGGTTGTAGATTTGAGGGTGTCTAGTCTGGTCGCTCTAGCGCGAGTTTTGGATTTAGAGCTTGAGCTTGTTCCGAAGAAAACAGTTCCTGCTGTGAAATCTATCGTGCGTAGCAGTACGAATGCAGATTTGGCTAAAGCGCAAAAAATGATTCAAAGGGAAATAGATCAATTTAAGAAGGCTATTGAGTTCGCAGCACAAGTGTCTTCCTTGGCAAACAGTGACTTGGATAAATTAAGAAAGGCAGTGGTTGATATTGACCGTTTCAAGTTCGATAACTCAGCGTTAAAGGCGATTAAATTCTCAAGAATGGCTATCGAAGACGCGATGAAGCAAAGCCCTATGAATCAATTAAATGAAGCTGCAGAACAAGGCTCTGGTATTCATGATGAAATCAAAAAGGCGGTTCGTCAAATGAGCGCCCTGCGTAATTCATTGGCGCATAGTAACCCTGCTAAAGAGGCCGTTGCATCGATGCCAGCCTATAGTTTGGATCGAGGCGGTGATGAGTAACAATGTCTCAACCCTCAATGTTTTTCTTTATGATGAGTTGGTCGGCACGATTACCAATGTGGGTAATGACCGCTCTTTGTTTGCGTTGACTCAAGATTATATTGAGGATACTGACCGCTTGACGCTAAGCCTTGGTTTAAAAGATTCCCTTGGGGACCTGATCACGGACTTTAAGCCGACGCAAACCAAGCTCTTGCCGTTTTTCTCAAATCTTTTACCGGAAGATGAGATGCGTAGATATTTGGCTGAAAGAGCCAATGTAAGTCCCGAGCGCGAGTTTTTCTTGCTCTGGGTGTTGGGTCAAGATTTAACAGGGGCGATCACCATCAAGCCTGCTGATGGTGAAGAGCTTCCTCCGAGTATCAGGGAGCCAGTTGATGGGGGTGAAGAAAATAAAGACGGTGCGATGCGTTTTTCTTTGGCTGGAGTTCAGCTAAAATTCTCCGCTGTTCAGCATTCCTCAGGAGGGTTGACGATTCCTGCTAATGGAATGGGCGGATCATGGGTTGTAAAGCTGCCCTCCAGTAAGTTTGAGTATGTGCCTGAAAATGAGTTTTCCATGATGGAGCTGGCGCGAAAAATCGGCATGGATGTTCCTGAAACACAATTACTCAATATTGGGGATATTGAAAATATCCCTGATGGGATCGGGCAGTTTGGAGATAGTGTCTTTGCGATTAAACGGTTTGATCGCAAAGACGGCGGTGGTTCTGTTCATATTGAAGACTTTGCGCAAGTGTTTGGTGTCTATCCACATGACAAATACAAGAAAGCTAGTATGCGCAATATTGCAGAAGTTATAGGGATTGAAGGGCAGGAAAACGATGCTGCGGAGTTTACCCGCAGGCTGGTATTTAACACGCTCATAGGCAATGCAGATATGCATTTGAAGAACTGGTCGCTCATCTATAACGATAAGCGCTCAGCTTCAATTGCGCCAGCCTATGACTTCGTTTCAACAATTCCATATATTGCGGATAAGGAAGCCGCTTTGAAAGTCAGCAGGAGTAAAAAGTTCGCTGACTTCACCATGGATGAGCTGTCCCATTTGGCGGCAAAGGCACGGCTGCCAGAAAAGCTAGTATTGGATACGGCAAGTGAAACAGTAGAGCTTTTCCATGAAAAGTGGCAGAGCGAAAAGACCAATCTGGCGCTTAATAGCGACATGATTGAACTAATTGACAAGCATCTGGAAGATATTCCGATGGCTAAAAAAACTAATGGGTACAAATAAGGATTCTGGCAGTATGAGTGACAGTAATTTAATCAATGAAATCAAAAAGCGGCGCACATTCGCTATCATCTCTCACCCCGATGCGGGTAAAACAACGCTGACTGAGAAACTGTTGTTATTCGGGGGTGCTATTCAGGTGGCGGGGTCAGTTAAAGGGCGTAAAGCTTCAAGACACGCAACATCTGATTGGATGGAAATGGAACAAGAACGGGGTATTTCCATTACTACCTCGGTGATGCAGTTTGAGCATAATGAAAAATTATTGAATTTACTCGACACACCAGGTCACGAGGATTTTTCTGAAGATACTTATCGTACCTTAACGGCGGTTGATTCTGCGTTGATGGTCATCGATTGCGCTAAAGGCGTAGAAGCAAGAACGATTAAATTGATGGAAGTGTGTCGCTTGCGTGATACGCCGATTATTACCTTTATCAACAAGTTGGACCGAGAGGGTCGAGACCCCTTAGAGTTAATTGATGAGGTAGAGTCGGTTCTTAAAATTGAATGTGCTCCGATGACTTGGCCAATTGGAATGGGTAAGCGTTTTAAAGGTGTTTACCACATCTATAAAGATGAAGTGCATGTGTTTAGCCCAACGCATGGCGGTAAAATTGCTACTGGTGAAATATTTAAAGGGCTAGATAACCCTGGCCTAAAGGAGTTGATGGGCCATGAGTTTGAAGACTTTTTTGAGGAGTTAGAACTCGTTCGAGAAGCCAGTACGCCTTTCGATATAGAAGCTTATTTATCCGGCAAACAAACACCGGTGTTTTTTGGCTCGGCGGTGAATAATTTTGGCGTGGGTGAATTGCTGGACGCGTTTGCAGAATATGCACCAGCGCCTCAAGCACGGCAAGCGGTTGAACGTGAAGTGCTGCCAGAAGAAGATAAGTTTTCCGGTTTTATATTTAAGGTTCAAGCCAATATGGACCCAGCGCATCGTGATCGAATAGCCTTTATGCGTATTTGTTCCGGTGAGTATTCAC
>CAJXOJ010000011.1 GCA_913057515.1 uncultured Cycloclasticus sp.
TGTTCCGGTTGTCACGCCAGTGGCATTGCCGGGTAGCTACGTTCGGACGGGATAAGCGCTGAAAGCATCTAAGCGCGAAGCCTCTTCCAAGATTAATTCTCACTGATTCTTTAAGAATCCTGAAGGGCCCTTGAAGACTACAAGGTTGATAGGCATGGTGTGGAAGCGCAGTAATGTGTGAAGCTAACATGTACTAATTGCCCGTGAGGCTTGACCATATAACACCCAAAAGGGTTGTTATTTAAATAACTAACATTATGAATTGATGTACAACTTTCTAAATTATTGCAGAGAATATCTCTGATGCCGATTTGCCTGGTGGCAATAGCGAGCGTGTACCACCCGATCCCATCCCGACCTCGGAAGTGAAACCGCTTAGCGCCGATGATAGTGTGGCAATAGCCATGTGAAAGTAGGGAACTGCCAGGCTTTTACAACAAAACCCGCCTTCTGGCGGGTTTTTTTTGGTCTTATGAAACACAGACTAACGCTAAATTATTTAGCTGAAATTTGATAGTTTTTACCCAATTAAGTATTAGCTTAGGCCGGTGCTAAACTATATTTTCCTGTAGAGATGTGACTTGTTAGCAACGCTTTTTTCGGTAATTTTAAGCAATTAATATTGCTGAGGTAGGCCATTCGCTACCCTATGCTAGGTTTGCGGTATAGGAGTCGTTGTAGAAGGTTTTAGCCCGACTTTCGTGGACTAAGGATGGGCATTTTTATTTAATTAAATGGCTTATAAGCTAAGCTAAAGCAAACTGGAGTAGTTAACTTCGTTATTAAATCAATATAAGAGCAGTTATATTCAATAATAAATAAACGGACCTTCTATCATTAAGCCGATATAGGCTTAATAACTTAATTGTTCGAGTTGATTTTAGATCTAGAAATTTACGGCGAACTAGCTTTATATAAGTAGGTGTATTGATTATATTGTTCGCTAAAAAGCAGCTTAAAGCTGCTTTTTAGCCAGTAACCTATATGTGTTATACCTACTTAAAAAGAATCACCCGGTATTCTAACGGAACCTTCCATTAAAACTCGAGCGCTTCTACTCATGATAGCTTTTGAAACAGTCCATTCGCCATTGGCTTGATTTGCTTCTGCACCAACCCGCAACGTACCTGACGGGTGACCAAATACAATGGAGTTTCGATTCCCACCACCAGCAGCAAGGTTAACTAAAGTGCCAGGGACAGCAGCAGCGGCCCCAATTGCTACGGCTGCGGTGCCCATCATTGCATGATGTAGCTTGCCCATAGATAAGGCGCGTACGTGTAAATCAATGTCGCTTGCGGGTACTTCTTTGTTACTTGATGTAGTGTAGGTTTGTGGACCAGAAACGAAGGCTATTTTAGGTGTGTGCAGACGGTTTGCGGCTTCTGCAATATCATCAATTAGCCCCATTCTAAGCGCACCATAAGCACGAATCGTTTCAAGCATGGTGAGTGCTTTGTCGTCTGTATTAATCGACTCTTGCAGTTCAGTACCTCTGTATCCAATATCGGCTGCATTAACAAAGATCGTAGGAATCCCTGCGGTAATCATTGTAGCTTTAAAAGTACCGATACCGGGTACTTCCAATTGATCGATGAGGTTTCCTGTTGGGAACATTGGCTCACCTTCAGCAGAGGGGTTTAAGAATTGCACTTCTACTTCTGCAGCTGGGAAGGTAACGCCATCTAATTCAAAATCTCCAGTTTCTTGGACTTCTCCATTGGTGATTGGCACTTGTGCAATGATGGTCTTTTTAATATTAGCTTGCCAGATGCGAATAGTGGCGATACCGTTATCAGGTACACGTGTAGGGTCAACTAATCCATTACTGATAGCAAATGAGCCTACTGCAGCTGTTAAATTCCCACAATTACCGCTCCAATCAACAAAAGGTCTATCAATCGCTACTTGACCGAAGAGGTAATCAACATCATGCTCCGGTTGGGTGCTTTTTGATAGAATAACCGTCTTACTGGTACTTGATGTAGCGCCGCCCATGCCGTCTGTTTGCTTACCGTATGGGTCAGGGCTGCCAATTACACGTAGTAAAATATTATCACGTGCTTCACCAGCGACTTGTGCGACTTCAGGCAAGTCCGTTAAATTGAAAAAAACGCCTTTACTTGTTCCTCCACGCATATAGGTAGCAGGGATTTTAATTTGTGGTACATGTTTCATTCTACTAAGCCTCTTTATGCGACTGATGAATCTAAGAAGTCCTGTGCAAAGCGTTGTAGCACACCACCTGCTTGATAGACGAGTACTTCATCTGCGGTATCTAATCGACAGGTAACGGGTACATCGACGATTTCACCATTTTTGCGAGTAATAGTTAGTGTTAATGTTGCCCGTGGAGTTATTTCACCGGTCACGCTGTATGTTTCAGTGCCATCTATATGGTATGTATTACGGTTTTCGCCTGCTTTAAACTCAACAGGCAGCACGCCCATACCAACAAGGTTAGTACGGTGAATACGCTCAAAGCCTTCAGCAACAATGACTTCTACCCCTGCTAAACGGACGCCTTTAGCAGCCCAGTCACGGGATGATCCTTGGCCGTAATCAGCTCCGGCAACAATAATAAGTGGTTGCTTGCGTTCCATGTAGGTTTCTATCGCTTCCCACATACGGCTAACGGTTCCTTCAGGTTCAATACGAGCTAGCGAACCCTGTTTGACTTCGCCATTTTCCTTAACCATTTCGTTCAACAATTTTGGGTTTGCAAAGGTTGCGCGTTGAGCCGTTAGATGGTCGCCACGGTGTGTTGCATACGAGTTGAAGTCCACTTCAGGTAGTCCCATTTTGGCAAGGTAAGCACCGGCAGCACTATCTAGCATAATGGCATTTGACGGTGATAGATGATCAGTCGTGATGTTGTCACCTAGCACGGCAAGGGGGCGTAAATCTTTCAAGGTACGCTCACCGGCTAATGCACCTTCCCAATAAGGAGGGCGGCGAATATATGTCGTTTGTGGGCGCCAATCGTACAATGGGCTAACTTCTTCTTGTTGAACTGAAGCTTCAGGGAACATTGGAATATAAACTTGGCGAAATTGTTCTGGTTTAACACTTTTCGAAACAATGGCGTCAATTTCTTCATCACTAGGCCAAATATCTTTTAGTGTTACAGGGTTACCACTTTGGTCATTACCGAGTACGTCTTTTTCTATATCAAAGCGAATGGTACCTGCTATTGCATAGGCAACTACTAAAGGTGGAGATGCCAAGAAGGCTTGTTTAGCATAAGGGTGAATACGGCCATCAAAGTTACGGTTGCCAGATAATACGGCCGTTGAATATAGGTCGCGATCAATGATTTCTTTTTGAATGACTGGGTCTAAAGCTCCGCTCATACCGTTACAGGTTGTACAAGCAAAACCAACAATGCCGAAGCCCATTTGCTCTAATTCCGTTAATAAATTTGCGTCTTCTAAATACAATTGAGCAACTTTAGAGCCCGGTGCAAAAGATGATTTAACCCAAGGTTTACGTGTTAAGCCTAATTCATTTGCTTTTTTTGCAACAAGACCGGCGGCAATGACATTGCGCGGGTTACTGGTGTTGGTACAGCTGGTGATCGCAGCGATAATGACTGCACCATCAGGCATTAAGCCCTCTTCGTTTTCAACCACGCCTGAGATGCCACGTTCCGCTAACTCAGAGGTAGGCACTCGACGGTGCGGATTTGATGGGCCAGCAATATTGCGTACAACAGACGATAAATCAAATGTCAGAACGCGTTCATATTCGGCCGTTTTAAGGTCATCTGCCCATAGACCTGTTTCTTTTGCGTAGGTTTCAACCAATTTTACTTGTTCAGCATCGCGACCGGTTAGTTTAAGGTAGTCGATGGTTTGTTCATCAATGAAGAATAAACCGGCTGATGCACCAAATTCTGGTGTCATGTTAGAGATCGTTGCGCGGTCTCCAATGGTTAAGTCGGCAGCACCTTCTCCGTAAAACTCTAGGTAGGATGAAACAACTTTTTCGTTACGTAAAAATTCAGTGATAGCCAGAACGATGTCCGTTGCCGTAATGCCGGGCTGACGCTTGCCAGTTAGCTCAACACCAATAATGTTAGGTAAGCGCATATAAGAAGGACGACCTAACATCACCGTTTCAGCCTCTAAGCCACCAACGCCAATAGCTATAACGCCCAAGGCGTCAACATGGGGTGTATGGCTGTCTGTACCAACCAAGGTATCAGGGAAGGCGACGCCATCACGTGCATGTACGACGGGTGACATTTTTTCGAGGTTAATTTGATGCATGATGCCATTTCCAGGCTGAATTACATCAACATTTTTGAAGGCTTTTTTGGTCCAATTAATGAAGTGAAAACGATCATCATTACGACGATCTTCAATTTCACGGTTCTTTTCAAAAGCATCTTTTTCGAAGCCTGCGTGTTCTACCGCAAGAGAATGGTCCACAATTAGCTGGGTGGGTACTACAGGATTAACTTTAGAGGGGTCACCGCCTTTTTCAGCAATGGCATCACGTAAGCCTGCTAAATCAACCAAGGCGGTTTGTCCTAAGATATCGTGGCAGACAACACGTGCTGGGTACCAAGGGAAATCTAGGTCTTGCTTACGTTCAATGATTTGTTTCAGTGAGTTGGTTAATGAAGCTGGATCGCAACGCCTTACCAGATTCTCCGCATGTACGCGTGAGGTGTAGGGTAGTTTTGCATAAGCGCCGGGTTGTATGGCTTCAATCGCTGCGCGTGTGTCAAAAAAATCTAAGTCGGAACCAGGTAGTTTTTTGCGGTATTCAGTGTTCATATATTAACTCACTATAAATGTCAGATAAAAAAGCCAGCCTTAAATTTAAGGCTGGCTGTATTTGTTGCAGAGCCCGTTAGTCGCGATCTGCAATAGCTGTAACAGGGCGTGGGTCTGGGCCGGTGTAATCAGCATTAGGGCGAATGATTCGGTTATTTGAACGTTGTTCTATTACGTGTGCTGTCCAGCCGGTTACTCGAGACATGACGAAAATGGGTGTAAATAACTTTGTTGGAATGCCCATGAAATGGTAAGCCGATGCATGGAAGAAATCAGCATTACAGAATAGTTTCTTTTCACGCCACATAACTTCTTCACAACGTACGGACACAGGATAAAGTGTTGTGTCACCAACATCTGCAGCCAATTTTTCAGACCATTTTTTAATCACTGCATTACGTGGGTCGCTTACCGTATAAACCGCATGACCAAAGCCCATGATTTTTTCTTTACGTGCAAGCATGCCCATCATTTTTTCTTCAGCTTCTTCTGGCGACGTCCAGTTTTCAATCATGTCCATAGCCGCTTCGTTTGCGCCGCCATGTAGTGGGCCGCGTAATGTACCAATAGCGCCAGTTACACATGAATGGATATCAGATAATGTTGAGGCGCATACGCGAGCGGTAAAGGTTGATGCGTTAAACTCATGTTCTGCGTATAAAATAAGGGACGCGCTCATGACGGTTGTGTGCAACTCGTTTGGTTTTTCACCGCGAAGCATATGTAAGAAGTGCCCGCCAACAGAATCATCATCGGTTTCAGTTTCAATGCGAATGCCTTCATGGCTAAACTTATACCAGTAGCAGATGATGGATGGAAAAACAGCAACCATGCGGTCTATTTTGTCTGTTTGTTCAGAAAAGTCTTTTTCTTCTTCTAAATTACCTAGCATTGAACAACCTGTGCGAATCACATCCATTGGGTGTGCCTCTGCTGGGATGTTTTCTAATACTGTTTTCAGTGCTTCAGGTAAACCACGTAATGATTTAAGCTTTGCAATATATGCATCCAACTCAGCCTGATTAGGTAGTTTGTCATAAGCCAATAAGTAGGCGACTTCTTCAAATTTAGCATTTTCTGCTAAATCGGTCATATCGTAACCGCGATAGGTTAAGCCAGTGCCAGACTTACCAACCGTACATAAAGCAGTTTCACCTGCCGATTGACCGCGAAGCCCCGCTCCGCCAACTTTCTTTTCAGCCATTATTTTTTCTCCTTTGAAAATAGCGCATCTAATTTTTGTTCATATTCGTGATAACCCAATATATCGTAGAGTTCCATACGCGTTTGCATGGTATCCACCACGTTTACTTGGGTACCTTCCTTGCGAATGGTTTCATATACATTAAGTGCTGCGTTGCTCATAGCGCGGAACGCAGATAATGGATACAGAACCATGCTGGCGCCAGCTTCGCCTAGTTCAGTTGTTGTGAAGTAAGGCGTTTTACCAAACTCTGTAATATTTGCCAGAACAGGAACGTCTACTGCAGCGGTAAAGGCACGGTAGTCATCTAGCTCATAAACGGCTTCGGCAAAAATCATATCAGCACCCGCTTCGACGTAAGCACACGCGCGATCAATGGCGGCTTGTTGACCTTCGCTGTTGTAGGCATCAGTTCGCGCCATCAAAACAAAGTCAGGGTCTGTTTTTGCGTCAGCAGCTGCTTTTACACGGTCAACCATCTCTTCTTTTGTAACGAGCTCTTTGTTGGGGCGGTGCCCACAACGTTTGGCTGCTACTTGGTCCTCAATATGGACGGCAGCAACGCCAGCACGTTCAAATTCTTTAATGGTACGGGCAATGCTAAATGCGCTGCCCCAGCCGGTGTCGATATCAACCAATAAAGGCACGTTTGTTGCTGCTGTGATACGGCTCGCATCGGTGAGTACGTCGTTTAGTGTGGTTACACCTAAATCCGGTAGGCCAAATGATGTGTTCGCGACGCCGCCACCTGATAAATAAATAGCTTTGTAGCCGGTTTTTTCAGCTAATAAAGCGGCATAGGCATTGATGGTGCCCATGATTTGCAGTGGTTTTTCTTCAGCCATTGCTTCACGGAAGCGTAGGCCTGCTGATTTGATTGTGCTCATCTAAATAAAACTCCTTAACTAAAATTTTTGTTTATACCCATCGGGTATCAGTTTCATGGAAGTGGACGGGTAAAATGCACCACTTAACTCGGTTCTAAGCGCTTTTTGGGTACCCCAGCGCCTTAAGGTTGTTGGTGATTTCGCCTAATGTGGTTGGGTCGTCTATTGTTGCAGGAACTTTGTGTTCCACTCCATCAGCCATGCTACGCATGGTGCCGCGCAGTATTTTACCAGATCTTGTCTTAGGAAGGCGCTTAACAACGGTGGCTACCTTGAAGGCAGCGACGGGGCCAATTTTTTCGCGTATTAATGCGATGAGTTCTTTGGCGACATCATCATCATTTCGATGAGCGCCAGACTGTAAGACGGCAAAGCCTATAGGCGACTGTCCTTTGAGATTGTCGGCAACGCCAATGACAGCACACTCTGCCACATCCGGATGCGAGGCAATGACCTCTTCCATTGCACCTGTCGATAATCGGTGTCCGGCGACATTAATCACGTCATCTGTACGGCCCATGATGTAAACATAGCCATCTTCATCTTGGTAGCCCGCATCGCCTGTTTCGTAATAGCCTTCAAACGTCTCAAGATAAGAACTTCTGAATCGCTGTTCGTTCTGCCATAGTGTTGGGAATGTACCTGGTGGCAAAGGCAGTTTGATAGCAATTGCGCCCATTTCTCCCGCTGCAACAGCTTCTCCAGCGTCACCTAAGAACCGAACATCGTAACCTGGTACAGGCTTTGTTGGTGAGCCGGGTTTAACCGGGAATTCCTCAAGCCCTAAGCAGTTTGATGCAATCGCCCAGCCAGTTTCAGTTTGCCACCAATGGTCGACAACAGGTATTTGCAGATTATCTTGTGCCCAAAAGAGGGTGTCGGGGTCACAGCGTTCACCTGCTAAAAATAAAGCGCGCATGCAAGATATGTCATATTTTTTAAGATGAAGGCAGTCAGGGTCTTCCTTTCTAATGGCTCTAAGAGCGGTAGGGGCGGTAAATAAGGAAGCAACTTTATGCTCTGAAATAACACGCCAGAAGGCGCCTGGATCAGGTGTTCCAACAGGTTTGCCTTCGAAAATAACGGTTGTGGAGCCATTTAGTAACGGGCCGTAACAAATGTAAGAATGTCCAACAACCCAGCCTATATCGGATGCGGCCCAAAAGACTTCGCCTGGCTCGATATTATAGAGGTACTTCATGGTCCACATCATGGCAACGGCGTGGCCACCATTGTCACGTACGACGCCTTTGGGCTGTCCGGTAGTGCCAGAGGTGTAAAGAATATAGAGAGGGTCAGTTGCATCGACTGATACGCAATCTACCGGTGTGCTGTTTGCTATAGCTGTTGCCCAATCAACATCGCGACCGTCCTGCATCTCGGCTTGTTCTTGTGGGCGTTGCAATATGACGGTATATGCTGGTTTATGGTCCGATAATTCAATCGCGCCATCTAATAAGGGTTTGTACTTAATAACCCGTGAACCCTCAATGCCGCATGAGGCAGAGAGAATAACGTCGGGTTTTGCATCGTTAATACGGGTAGCTAGTTCATTAGCGGCAAAACCACCAAAAACTACTGAGTGAATCGCACCAATTCTTGCGCAGGCCAACATAGCCATAACGCCTTCAGGAATCATAGGCATGTAAACTAATACTCGGTCACCTTTTGTAACACCGAGGCTAGATAAAACACCGGCGAGCTTGGAGACTTCGTTCAGGAGTTCTTGGTAGCTATATGTTTTTTTAGTCCCTGTTACTGGGCTGTCATAAATTAACGCAGCTTGATCTGCGCGGCCATTTGCAACATGGCGGTCAATGGCGTTATAGCAAGTATTTAATTTTGCACCTGCAAACCAACGATATTGGGGTGCTTGGGAATCGTCTAAGACGTTAGACCATGTTTGATCCCAGTCAATCGCTTCAGCTGCTTTTGCCCAAAAGTTTTCCGGCTGATCAAGTGATTGCTTGTATTGCTCTAAATATTGCCCCATTGCTCATCCTCTGGATAACTTTTTTAGTCATCTTCGTTAGTGTTTTATTGCTCGATTGAAGCGGCCGATAATACTATTTTTGAGGCGTTTTTTCAAGCCAAACCATTAGGCCTTGAACGATGAGATTTATATCTAAGGCTAGAATTTTAAAGATGTTTTTGCTGCTCAGTTGGCAGCCAGTTGCGGAGACTTCATCCATAAAGTAGGTTTTGATTAGGTTGCTCAGTGCATCATTGCTTGGTGCTTTTTTTGCGAATGCTGCAAATATTTTTATACGATTGCGTAGGGCATCCGCTAAGGGTTTTAGGTTCTCTACCATGCCAAAGTGAGTGAGGTAGGCGCGCTCACATTGGGTGTTTATTAGTTTGTCTATAGAATTTAGCCAGTCGTCGGGGTTAAAGTCAATCGGTGAGGTGGGCGGGAAAATAAAAGGTTGCTCGTCAACAGTCAATTCTGGGTAGGCCACACCAAAGGTGTCGCCTGTAAAAATGCCGTTGCTTGTTTTATCGACAATACAAAAATGATGTTTTGCATGTCCTGGGGTATCGATAATACTCAAGGGCCGGTCTTGAAAATTCAGTTTGAAGCCATCAGGTGCTGCGGTTACACGCTGCTTATCAATCGGGATGAGACTGCCATATTGTTTTTTGAACTCTGTTTCACCATATACGGCCGAAGCACCTGCTTGTAGTCGACTCGGATCGATCATATGCTGAGCGCCACGTGGGTGAATAACGAGTTGAGCATTAGGGCATAGCTGCATGAGCCTGCCTGTGCCACCTGCGTGATCTAAATGCAAGTGTGAAGGGATAATGAAGTCAACGTTTTCGACAGGTATTTTTTTGACCTTAAGTAGCTCTATCAGTATAGGTACTGTGTGATTGGTGCCTGCATCAATAAAGGCCGCGTGACCATTTTCTTCGATCAAGTAACAGCTTGCTAATCCAGGTCGTACATATTGAGTATCTATGCAGCTAATGCCATAGCCTAAGTCGATATAGTTTGGTTTTTTCATGCAGTTTTATCAGTCTTTTGAGAAAGAGTCTTTATGTTAAACTCAAAGTCTGGTCATTCAAGTTAAAAATAATGATATACCTCTTCGGGGTGACGATGTTGCAAAGCCTATTAAACCTTGAATTAAGGTGGTTTATTATGGTTGTTTAAGCGTCATGAAAGTTAGCTGAGCCGTATAAAAAACGGCCCGACTGTCTAGCCTTTTTTTATGCCTTAAAATAGGGCAAGAAAAATTTGATATAGTAGTGAAATAATTAAATAAAACGGAGTGAGTATGGCAGTTTATAAATCCCCAGTGCGAGATATGCAGTTTGTTCTGAATGAAGTGATTAGTATGGGGTCTTTAACCGAGCTGGAGAAATTTGAAGACGCAACTGACGATATCGTTTTAGGCGTGCTTGATGAGGCGGCGAAACAAATTGATAACACGATTGGGGTGTTGAATGAGTCTGGGGACTCCGAAGGAACTTCATTAAGTAATGGCGAGGTGACCACACCTACCGGGTTTAAAGAGGCTTATGCAGCCTATGCAGAAAGTGGCTGGATCGGTTTAGATAAAGATATTGAGTTTGATGGGCAAGGCTTACCGTATGTTTTAGCAACAGCGGTTACGGACATGTTATCGGGTGCAAACGCCGCTTTTTCTTTGTACCCAGGGTTAAGTAATGGTGCTTATGAAGCATTAAAAGCGCATGGAACATCTGAGCAAAAAGAAACTTATATGAGCCACTTAAGCTTAGGTGATTGGAGTGGCACGATGTGCCTAACCGAGCCGGGGGCAGGTAGTGATTTAGGGCAAGTAAGAACTAAGGCTGTTCCGCAAGAGGATGGTAGTTATTTGGTTGAAGGTAATAAAATTTTTATTACCGCTGGTGAGCATGACCTAACAGATAACATTATTCATTTAGTTTTGGCTAGAACGCCAGGTGCCCCTGAGGGTATTCGTGGTATTAGTATGTTTGTTGTGCCGAAATTCTTAATCAATGAAGATGGCTCATTGGGCGAGCGTAATGCGGTGGAATGCGCGAATATTGAAGAAAAAATGGGTATTCATGGCTCATGTACTTGTGTGTTGAATTTCTCAGGTGCAAAAGGCTATCTTGTGGGTGAGCTCAACAAAGGTATTCAGAACATGTTTGTTATGATGAATGCTGCGCGTTTAATGGTAGGTTTGCAAGGGTTGGGCGTTGCTGAGCGTGCAACACAAAATGCCATCACGTATGCGAAAGACCGTAAGCAGGGCCGACCACTAACCCGTAAAGCAGAGTCCTCTTTTGATAGCGATACAATTATTGTTCATCCCGATGTTCGGCGGATGTTGTTAACAATGAAAGCGTTGACAGAAGGCTGCCGAATGATGGCTTATGACACAGCAAAACACGTTGATTTATCCGAAAACCATCCAGATAACACTGTAAGAGACGCCTCTAAAGCCAGAGTAGATTTGATGACCCCAGTGTGTAAAGCCTTTATCACCGATGTTGGTGTGGAAGTGTCGGGCTTGGGTGTGCAAGTGTATGGTGGCCATGGTTATATTGCCGAGCACGGTATGGAACAGAACATGCGCGATAGTAAGATTTTCTGTATCTATGAAGGGACTAATGGTATTCAAGCAATGGACTTAATAGGCCGCAAGCTGTCTATGAATGGCGGGCAGTTACCTACAGATTTTTTTGTAGAGGTGAAAAATGAATTGGCAGCGGCTGAATCAACGTTAGATTTCATTACGCAGCCATTAACGGCAGCGCTTAAAACGCTGGAGGAAGTAACAAGTTGGGTGATTAAATCAAAAGAGAATAACCCTAATGATTCAGCAGCAGCGGCGGTAGATTACTTACAAATCTTTGGTTTAGTCACGCTGGGTTATTACTGGTTAAGAGCAGCTAAGGTGGCGAGTAAAAACGATGGGGTGTTTTATCAAGGGAAGCGGGCTACCGCTAAATTCTTTGCAACAAAACTTCTACCGCGGGTACATGGTCTAGCTCCAGTAGTTATGGCGGGCAGTGATTGTGTGATGGAGCCGTCTGAGGAATTGATTGTCTAGTTTTTTTGCAGGTCCCTAAAGAAATTAAGCCCCTGTTATTGAGCAGGGGTTTGTTTTTGTACAATAGATTGAGTGTTAATATTTAAAAATAACAAAAAATAATAGGTCGTCCTTTATGAATCTTTTTGATATGTCGCTGGATAAAAATCCAGCTAATTATGTCTCCCTTTCCCCGCTAACTTTTTTAAAAAGAGCGGCCGATGTCTACCCTAATAAAATAGCTTGCATCCACGGAGAGCAGAGCATTACATGGGCGGAGACTTACTTGCGCTGCTTAAAGTTAGCTTCTGCTTTATCTAAAAGGGGTATTAAAAAAGGCGATACGGTATCGGCAATGATGCCAAATATCCCAGCAATGTTTGAGCTACACTTTGCAGTGCCGATGCTAGGCGCCGTACTCCATACTATTAACACACGCTTGGATATTAAATCTGTTGCTTTTCAATTAGATCATGCGGAAAGTAAAGCGATATTTATTGATGGCGAGTTTGCCTCTGTTATGGCTACGGCAGTGAAAGAGGCTGAGGTTTCTCCATTTGTTGTTGACGTTGATGATTTGACGTTTAACTCAGGTAGCTTCATTGGTGAAATTGAGTATGAAGCGCTTATTCATGAAGGGGAGGGTGACTTCACATGGAGCTTGCCTGACGATGAGTGGCAATCCATTACTCTGAACTACACATCAGGAACGACTGGAAACCCAAAAGGTGTGGTCTATCATCATCGAGGAGCCTATCTCAATGCTCTCAGTAATATCGTTACTTGGGATATGGGTAGTCACCCTGTTTACCTATGGACGCTCCCTATGTTTCATTGCAACGGCTGGTGCTTTCCATGGAGTGTGGCGGCCTCAGTAGGAACGAATGTCTGTTTGCGTAACGTTTTACCTAAAACAGTTTTTAAACTGATTAAATCAGAAAAAGTGAATCATTTTTGCGCGGCTCCAACGGTGTTAACGATGTTGATTAATACGCCGGAAAAACATAAACAAGGTATTGAGCATGATGTGAAAGTCATGACAGCCGGTGCGGCGCCACCTGCAGCGGTTATTCAGGCTATGGAGGAAATGGGTTTTGGTGTGACGCATGTTTATGGTTTAACGGAAACTTATGGGCCATGCACGGTTTGTGCTTGGCATGAAGAATGGGATGATTTGAAGGCTGATGAGCAAGCGGTTCTTAGAGCAAGGCAGGGGGTGCGGAGCACGATGCTGGAAGACTTGATGGTGGCAGACCCTGAAACACTTGAGCCTATGCCTAAAGATGGGGTCAGTATGGGGGAGGTTTTTATGCGGGGTAATAATGTAATGAAAGGTTACCTGAAAAACCCATCGGCTTCAGAAGAAGCCTTTAAAGGTGGTTGGTTTCATTCGGGAGACTTGGCCGTTTGGCATGAAGATGGCTATATCGACATAAAAGACCGATCAAAAGATATTATTATTTCTGGTGGAGAAAATATCTCAACCCTAGAGGTTGAGTCGACTTTATACCGTCATCCAGCGGTGTTAGAAGCAGCAGTAGTTGCTAAGCGTGATGAAGTTTGGGGTGAGAAACCCTGTGCCTTTGTGACGCTAAAAGATGATGGAGCCGTTGTAGAGAAAGATATTATCGCATTTTGCCGTGAAAACTTGGCGCACTATAAAGTGCCGAAGCATGTCGTGTTTGGTGAGCTACCAAAAACATCAACGGGAAAAATTCAAAAGTTTGTGCTAAGGGAACGGGCAGACGAAATTTAGCTAATGATATCGTAAGGCCGAATAGATGAAGTCTGCCATGATGGTTTTTTTTAAATGAAAAAATGCCTGTTGAAATAAACGATGGCAGACATACTACCGTTTAAAAAGAAAAAGCTTTCAGAAAAACTCAAAGGGAATACCTTGTGTCGCAATGGGCATCATGAATGGAGAATTGATACGGAAAAAGTATTTGACGTGAAGAAAGGTAAATTAGTAACGCTGTATTTTTGTGTACGTTGTGGAAAGAAGAAGCGAAAATTGACTTAAAGCAGCTTAAAGCAGATATAAATGAAGCTTATCTTGGTGGTTGTGCTCTACGTACTGTAAAATGAGACGGTAAAGAAAGTTTAAAGTAATTACATAAACGGAGTAAATATGAATATATTAAAGAGATTATCGGCTGTTTTAGTCGCTACAGTATTAGTAACGGGTTGTGCTTCAATCAAAACTGATGACTGGAAAAGTTGTGCTATGGCTGGTGCTGCCATGGGTGGTGCAGCAGGTGGTTTTGGTGATGACCATGACCATGAAGACTTCTTACTGAGTGCTGTTGGTGGTGCTGTTATTGGTGGTACAGTTTGTGCGTTGATGGCGAAAGAAGAAGTAGTTGCTCCTGCCGCTCCTGTTGATTCAGATGGTGATGGCGTCGTTGACGGTGTGGATGCGTGTCCAGAAACACCACAAGGTGTAGCAGTAGATAGTAAAGGTTGTGCATTAGATTCTGATAATGATGGTGTTGCTGATTATAAAGATCAGTGTCCAGATTCTGCAGCAGGTGCTGTTGTTAATGAACTGGGATGTGCGAAACCATTTGTGCTTGAAGGAGTGAACTTTCACACTAACTCAGCTGAGCTAACAGATGAAGCTAAATCTATTTTACTTCCAATAGCGACGGCACATAACGCTCATCATGCGGATGTTGATTTGTTGATTAGTGGCCATACAGATTCAATGGGTGCAGAAGCATATAACTTATCTTTATCACAAAAACGTGCTGAAGCGGTGATGGCATTTATGGTCTCAAATGGTAGTGATGCGAATAAGCTGACAGCTGTTGGTCACGGTGAGAGTCAACCGGTTGCTGATAACGGAACTAAAGAGGGACGTGCTAAGAACCGTCGTGTTGAGTTAACGGTTAAAAAATAACGGTACATTAGGATGTTAAAAAACGGGGCTCAGCCCCGTTTTTTTTTGCCGTATGATAATGATGCTTAACCTAGTCATTGCTTCGGTTAATTGTATCGATAGGTTTGCCCTGAACTAATTCAATGACCGAAGGAGGCGACTTAACTTATTGATCTTTATTTTGTTTAGGTTAGAATCTGCTCCATAGGATGAAATAATTGAGAAGCTAGGCGGAGAAATATGAGAATTTACAAGCAATTGACTTCAATATTAGCGGCAACACTTTTGATAACAGGCTGTGCAACGGTTGAAACAGAAAGTTGGCAAAATTGTGCGATTGGCGGTGCATTATTAGGTGGTGCAGCAGGTGCGTTTGTTGAAGGCGCGACAGAGGTAGCTGTTGGCGCGGCAGTAGGTGGCACGATTGGTGGCTTAATATGTGGGGATGAACCTGTAGTAGTACCAGGTGCAGAACCCGATACAGATAATGATGGCGTCGTAGATAGTCGTGATGAGTGTCCAGATACACCGGTAGGTGCGATAGTTGATAGCAAAGGCTGTACTTCAGATGCTGATGGTGATGGTGTTGCGGATTATAAAGACCAGTGCCCTGGTTCTGCCCCTGGAGCAAAGGTTAACGAATTGGGTTGTGCTAAAGCCTTGGTGTTAGAGGGAGTTAACTTCTATACAGCATCAGCTGAACTTACAGAATCGGCGAAAACAATTTTGCTTCCGATTGCTGTGGCCCACTCTAAATATCATGGTGATGTGAGCTTACTCATTACGGGGCATACTGACTCCCAAGGGAAGGATGCATACAATCAAGATTTATCTGAAAGACGCGCGTCTTCAGTGCGTGCTTTTATGATAACGCATGGTAGTGATGCGAACAGGCTAACAACAGATGGTTATGGTGAAAGCAAGCCTATCGCAGATAATGGAACCAAAGAGGGACGTGCTAAGAACCGCCGTGTTGAAATTACTGTAAAAAAATAATGTAAACGCTTTGAGAGGCAGGGCTTTTGCCCTGCTTTTTTTTGCCAAAACGAACCCCTGAAACCTATAGATACTAAAAGCAAACTGAGTATTAAGCTTGATTGGGGTTTGGTCGGCACTCAGTTGACTAAGCGGCTTTTGTTATTAAAAATCGGTTAACTGTGCTGCCTGTTTAGTGAGGCTTATTATTAATTTGAGGGCCTTTGATTTAGATGGCTTTATGACCTAATTTATAAGGGCTTTTTTGCTTAGATCATTAGTTTTAAAATGGTTTTTAGTTGCTTATTAAGCTGATTATCGTGCTGCTTATGGGTTTTCTTAGTTGGCTCTGTAGCACGTTTTCATGGTCTTTTCATGATAACTTTTTGCGAGGAGCTATTTGTTTTTCAAGCGCCACTTTTGAGCAAGGCCGCTAGAGGCTTCGCTGACGATATATTGGCCATCAGGTGTGAAAGCTAGGGCAATAATCGCGGCAGCCTCATTACCCCATATGACGTCTTTTTTCGGCATCCACGTGTTAATTAAGTCACCAGTTTTAATGTCCCATAAATCGATGCGTTGATTAGGTCGCCCAGTTAGTAGAGTTTTAGAGTCAGGAGAAAAGCGGCTTGCTGAGACCGTCATATATCTCATTGGTAATTGACTTAGCATCAGCCCTGTTGCTGTGTCCCATAATCGGGTTTTACCTAAGGAGGCGTTGCTCATCGCGTAACGGCCATCATCGGAAAGGGCAACATTAAATATTTTGAAATTCTGACGCCATTGTTGAGCAAGTTCCCCGGTTTTAAGGTTCCAGAGTTTTGCATATTGATCGTTACTCCCCGTGATGGCATATTGGCCATTATTAGAGAGAGCGACCGTATTGATAAAACCATTGTGCGGAAAAGTGAAAACTATTTTTCCATAATAGAGGTCAAAATAATAAGCTTTGTTGGATTCCATACCAATAATCGCATATTGGCCATTAGCAGAAATAGCAAGGTCAGTAATGCTTGGGAAGTCCCAATAGCCGATGATTTTGCCGCTTTGTACTTCCCATAAGGCAAGCGAATTACTTTCAGCAGTAATGGCAAGCTTGTTATTAGCAGCAATTGCCGAGGCGATAATACCGTGGTTACTATCGGTATGCTGCCACTGGTGCAGTACTTCATTGTTAGCAACGTTGATTAATTGTGCGGAACCCTTGGTAATTGAAACAAGAGCGAGTGAACCGTCTTTAGACAAGCTTGCGTGTAGCAGACCTGCCTCGTCGTGCGACCAGCTTTGCTCTGGGTTGCTGTCATACTGGCAAGCACTGACTAAAATAAAGTAGCAGATAAGGTAGGCTGTTTTTAGAAAAGTACTCATTTTATTAACAGTAGCCAAGTTATTTGAAAATACGTTTTAATTTCAATTTTAACTGCTTAAATAGGTTTACCTGCTTTTTGAAGGGGCTCTCGGATAAAGGTTCTATTTCATTACCCTGTAAAAAAGCAGAGAGTAGTTTATTGAATGCCTTAGGGTGTTCTAATTGAGGACTGTGACCAATATGCCGAAAAATGTGAAGCCTACAGTCCTTTATTTGTTGTTGCATGGTTTTTAATGCTTGTAATGGAACGACGCTGTCCAGCTCACCATAGATGATAAAAACGGGGAAATTAAAGTTTTTTAATAATTGAGTACCGTTCCAATGTTTCAGTGTTGCTAAAAAGCCGTCGAATGCTTTAATGTCCATTTTAAGGGCATCCTCAACAGCAATGTCTAGGTAGTGTGGGTAGTGGCTTAACCCCGGCATTGATTTTTTAATGGCTGCGGATAAAACTTTCCTTTTTAAGCCGATAGTGGCTAAAAACTGAAAGGTATTTTTGGCTGAAAAAAAGCCACCAGATGTTGATGCGTTTTTTAACGATGGCATGCCTCCCGCAGGGGCTGGCGCTACTAAGGTGAGAGAGATAACTCGATCAGGCGAAGTCCCAGCTAACTGTTGGGCCACTGCACCGCCTAGCGAATGGCCTACGAGGTGAAATTTATCTAACTTCAATTGGTTTGCAAAGGCTAAAACATCTTGGCTAAGCGTCTGTATATCATACCCAGCATCAGTCACATCACTATCGCCACAACCTCTAAAGTCTGGTGCGTACCCAGAATACCCTTCAGGTAAATTTTGTAAAAAAGGCTGCCAGTAATGCCAGCTGCCAAAATTGCCATGCAGCAGGATAATCGGCACATCACCGTTTAATTGTTGTTCGTAATGTAAGCTCAGTTGTTCTAGTTGTATAAAAGGCATAAGGTTAATGTGTCCAATTTAACTTACTATGGAGGGAAACAACCGAGCCAATAATGATTAAGGTGGGTGGCTTAGGTTTAAGCTCTTCTACTTTATTGGCAATGTGTAATAAATCAGAGATGATCACACGGTGCTCAGCTGTTGTGCCTTTTTGAATGAGAGCAACAGGCGTGTTGCCGGCTAAGTTGCGTTCAATAAGTTTCTCACTAATTTGGCGAAGCCCCATCAAGCCCATGTAGATAACGATGGTTTGATTAGGTTTCGCAAGCTGATCCCAGTCTAGATTGACGGTATTATCTTTTAGGTGGCCAGTGACAAACATGCAAGATTGAGCGTGCTCACGGTGAGTTAATGGAATACCTGAATAGCTTGCGCACCCTGAGGCGGCAGTAATTCCAGGGACGACTTCAAAACTTATATTCTCATCAATTAAGGTTTCAATTTCTTCTCCGCCACGTCCAAACATAAACGGGTCGCCGCCTTTGAGCCGAACAACCCGCTTGCCTTCTTTGGCTAGTTTTATCAGTAAGGCATTTATGTCATCTTGCGGGACGCTATGGTCAGAACGTTGCTTGCCAACATAAATTCGTTCAGCGTCCCGCCTAGCAAGGTTTAACACTTCAGCGGATACCAAGCGGTCGTAGATGATAATATCGGCGAGTTGAAGTAGCCGTAGAGCTTTTAATGTTAGTAATTCTGGATCGCCAGGGCCGCCGCCGACCAAATATACTTTACCAATGGTCGGTGAATCTTCAGTTTGATGCAGGTGTTGAAGAAGCTGCTTTTTAGCCTCGTCATGCTTACCAAGATAGCTGAGCTCAGCAACTGGGCCATTAAAAATAGTTTCCCAAAAGATGCGACGTTGTTTGCTATTAGAAAAATGGTCTTTAACTGTCTGGCGACATTCAGCAGCAAGACTCGCTAGCTGACCGAGTGCATGCGGGAGCAGTGTTTCAAGTTTTGCGCGAACGAGTCGAGATAAAACAGGTGCAACGCCTCCACTTGAAATAGCAATCGTTATGGGGGCGCGGTCCACAATTGCAGGGAAAATAAAGCTACACAGCTGAGGTTGGTCTACTACATTGACGGGAATGTTGTTTAACTGGGCTTCGGTCGATATTTCGCTATTCGCTTGTTTGTCATTCGTGGCGCAGATGACGAGACTAAAGTTGAGCGTATCATTGGCTTCAAAAACACGTTTAAGGTGTGTGATTTTACTAGCAGATGCTAGTTGAGTGAGCTCTTCAGATAAGGCAGGTGCGATAACGGTAATGCTTGCGTGAGCGTCTAAGAGTAATCGTGCCTTACGAGTTGCCACCGAGCCGCCTCCAATCAGTAGGCATTTTTTATGATCTAGTTTGTGAAACAGCGGTAGGTAATTCATAATTTATTTTAACTCTGAATGTCTAAAACAGGTAGTGAGGTGATCATTAATGAGCCCTGCAGCTTGCATGAATGCGTAGCAAATAGTCGGCCCAACAAAACTAAAGCCTCTTTTTTTTAAATCCCGGCTGAGGCGAATTGATAATGTCGTTTCATTCGGTATTTGTCTCGGGTGCTGCCAATGGTTAACGATAGGCTTGTTATTGACGTAGTCCCATAGGTAGCTTGAAAAAGAGCCAAATTCTTTTTGTACTTGAATAAATGCTGCGGCATTCTTTATGCTGGCATTAATTTTTAAGCGATTGCGTATAAGTCTAGCGTCTTGTAATAAGCTGTCAATTTTTTGCAACGAGTAATGGGCAACAATAGCTGGATCAAACCCGTCATACAGCTCACGATAGGCGTCGCGCCGTTGCAAAATGGTGGACCAGCTAAGCCCTGCTTGCGCCCCTTCTAAAATGAGTAGTTCAAACAGTTTGTGTTCATCCTTTAAGGGCACGCCCCACTCGCTGTCGTGATACACGATATCAAGTGGTTTTTTTGCCCAAGTGCAACGTATTTTATCGCCCATATTTAACGTAATGAAACAATCGACCAGTTGTTATCTGTCGCGTAGCGCCTCAGTGTCTCATCAGGGTCAACAGCGACGGGGTAGGTGACTTGTTTCAGCAAGGGAATATCATTATGTGAGTCGCTATAAAAAGTACTGTCGTTAAGGCTAATATTACTGCCTTGCAGCCAACTCTGTAGGCGTGTCACTTTCCCTTCTTGATAACATGGCGTGCCAATATGTCGCCCAGTGTAGTGGCCATCAACTAGCTCGGGCTCTGTCGCTAACATGGTGTTAATGCCAAATATTTCAACAATGGGTTCAGTCACAAAGCGGTTTGTAGCAGTGATGACCATTAATGTATCACCTTTTGAGCGGTGCTCATCAACGAGCTCCTGAGCTGCAGGGAGTATGAGCGGGCGTATTTTTTCATCAATGAATTGTTGGCGCCACTGATGTAATTTTTCCAGTGGATGTTCAGCAAGAAATGATAATGCAAAGCTCAAGTATTCATTAATGTCGAGTTTGCCTTGGCAGTAATCATTATAAAAGCGAGTGTTTTCTCGCGCATAATCATCGCCATCAACAAGCTGTTGTTCAACAAGAAACTCTCCCCAAAGGTGGTCGCTATCATCGCTAATTAATGTGTTGTCTAAATCAAAAATAGTTAAGCTCATGGCTAAGGTATCGTTAGAAAGTGAATGAAAAGGATATTTTTTGATGCTATCGCTTTATATTGCTTGAGGCGAATAGCGTTGCCTATAAAAAGACAAGTCTGACATAAATAAGGATGATTCCCAATCATTTTGTTATGGAGGCTCGCACTGAGTTGAAACGTGGCTATAATAATCGTTAATAAATTTATTTTAATGAAAGAATTATGATTGATGACGATGGTTACCGATGTAATGTTGGCATCATTTTATGCAGCCAACAAAACAAGTTATTTTGGGCGAGAAGGGCGAATCAAACTGGCTGGCAGTTTCCTCAAGGGGGAATTGATGAGGGTGAAACTCATGAAGAAGCTATGTATCGTGAGCTGCACGAGGAAATTGGTTTAAAGCCTGAGCACGTTGAGGTTGTTGGTAAAACGAGGGAGTGGGTATATTACGACTTACCTAAGCGGTTTGTTCGTATGGATAGCTTCCCTATTTGTAAAGGTCAGAAACAAATATGGTTTATGCTGCGTTTAGTGGGTGATGAGCGAGATATTTCATTTGATGCCACCGACAAACCAGAGTTTGACCGTTGGCGCTGGGCCGACTACTGGGAGCCAGCTTTTGATGTGGTTCATTTTAAACGCAATGTTTACTTGAGCGCATTAACGGAAATGTGGTCTTTTCTATTTCCAGGAATCACGCCTAATATATTTAAAGGTTAGTTAATATCCAGCAGAATGCCTTTCAAGATTAGCAGGCATCGCATCAAGCCGAATAACACCGGTCTGTATTTCGCCTTCAGTGCTTAAACGTAACCAACGATAGCCCGGTGGCATATCATCTATAGCAAACTCTTTGCTCAATGGTTTAAATTGGAAGCAGGTGGAAGGTGCTCCATACAGAGGTGTATTAGCAATGTGGCCTTGGGAGTCTTGATGGACATGTCCATGGATAACACCTTTAACTTTAGAATGCTTGGTGATTATTTTAATTAATGAGTCTGGGTTAGCAACAACCATGGTATCTAGCCATTCACTATCAACGGGTATCAGTTGATGGTGTAAGCAAATGAGGACATGTTTATCTGGGTGTGCGAGTATTTCTTGTCGTAAGTTTTCAATGGCATTTTCGTCTAAAGTGCCGCCTTCTTCATTGGGTGTTTCGGAGTCGAGAAAGGCAAACAACCACTGTTTGTAGTGTAGAAAAGGCTGGTAGATGACTGGTGGCAGGGTAAAAACTTCCTCTAATCTATCGGGGGTATCATGGTTGCCTGGCAGTACATAACAGGGGATGTGTAATTTTTTCAGGTGTTGAATAAGTCGAGAGTAGGACTCCGTTGAGCTGTCCTGGCTGAGGTCACCTGTCAGGAAGATCAGGTCGGGAGGCCAGCTTTCATCTTGCGCTAGCGTTAAGATCGATAGAAAACTCTCTTCGGTGTTAACGCCCACTAATTGAGCATCAGTAGATGCAGATAAGTGCATGTCGGATATTTGAAGGATTTTTATATCCGACTCTTCGCCGCGATTAGCTGAAAAAACGTTCATTTTGTTATTAAAGCCCTAAAGGGTTCCCTGTTTTCGTTAAGTATAGTCGTTGATTGAGAAAATGCGTTATAAATGCGCCAGTCCTCAATCGAGGGCTTTAATCATGATCATTGAACGGCGGGTTTGATTGTAGTGCGTGCGCTTTTCGTGCGGTAATTCTTCAAGTGTTGCCGGTAAAAAGCCTCTTTCAGCAAACCAGTGGCTGCTTTTTGTTGTTAGAACAAAAAGTTGGTTCAGTCCGATGGCGCGCGCTTTATTTTCAATCATGGTTAATAAGTACTCGCCACGTTCGCCATTACGGTAATTAGGGTGTACAGCAACACAGGCAAGCTCACCGATTTTTTGGTCTGGGTAGGTGTACAATGCGGCGCAGGTTGTGACTAGTCCATCTTGTTCAATCACATGAAATTTATCTATATCCATTTCGATGGTTTCAGCAGATCGATAGGTAAGTAAGCCGCGTGCTTCTAAAGGTCTAATAAGTTCAATGATACCGTGTATGTCACTTATAGTTGCAGGGCGTGCATCTTCAAACGGTTGAATGCTGATCAAGGTGCCGCAGCCTTGACGAGTAAACAATTCTAATTGCAGACCACCGTTAATCTTTCTGTTGATAAGGTGAATGCGTTTTACGCCTAATTTGCTCGCACGAATCGCTTCTTGTAGGTGTAGGTAAGTATCATCTTGCTGGTCGTTAGAGTTTTCTAAAAGGTGTTGGGCCTGTTTCGTTGTTAACTGACGGATAAGGGCGTTTTTTTCGCTCAGCAGCTCTGTCCGTTCAGTCATTAAAATTAATTTATCAGCCCTTATCGCTGTAGCGATAGCGGTGGCTACTTCTTCGCTACGCAGGTTGAAGGTGTCGCCAGTCGGTGAATAACCGAGCGGGGATACAAGAATGATATGGCCCGCATCTAGGCTCTTGATCAGTCGTTCATCATTAACGCGGCGAACTTCCCCAGTATATTGGTAATCAACCCCATCAATAACACCGATCGGTTTTGCAACAATAAAGTTTCCAGAGGTTACGCTAATGCCTGATCTAGCGCCGGGCATGTTGACTAGGCTCGCCGATAATTCAGCTTCTATGTTCGTGCGAACAGTGCCGGATGCCTCCTTTGCCATGTTAAGTGTTTGTTTATCTGTTACGCGAAGGTGTTGGAAAACTTGGCTGGGGTGCCCGTTATCAGCTAATTTTTTCTCTAACTGTGGACGTATGCCGTGAACTAAAATGAGGCGTATACCTAGGCTACTAAGCAGGGTAAGATCCTTAATTAAACTTGAAAACAAGACGTCATTGACAGCATCACCACTAAAGTTGATAACAAACGTTTTACCGCGATGTGCGTGTATATAGGGGGTCGTATCCCTAAACCAATTAATGAATTGCTGCGAGTAGGCAAAGCTTCTCTCTAAAGAGTCAGCCTCTCGATAATGATCACTCTGCTGAAGCTCGATGTTTAAACGCTTAGCAGCATCGATAACTTTATTTAAGGCAGACGAGGGTATCAAGCCGCCAGTACCATTTTTGCTTTTAGGGTATGTCCAGCGATAAATGGTTGCTGGGTCCTTGTTGATGGCGTTGGCAAGTTTTTTTACACCGCCAAATTGACGAATTATAGAGTGTGCATCATTGAGCATGACTAAGCGTAGCTCGAAATTGCATAAAATGCAAATTTACAATTTATTTGGGCAGTTTATTTTAGTTTATGCAAATATTTTGCACTAATTTTTGCAAAATATTGCAATAAGGTGTTATTTGGTTGCTAGCAATGTATTCGTTAGCTTGGTGTGCTTGGTTAATATTGCCTGGGCCGATAACAATTGTATCAAGCCCTAGGCTATTAAGGTAAGGCGCTTCGGTGCCGAAGGCGACAGATTCGGATGCTTTACCACTAATTGACTCAACTAGTCGAGTGAGCCTTGCCTCAGCGGCTGTTTCGAATGCCGGTACGCCACAAAAAACAGGCTTGTAGGTCAATTGAAGTTTGCTCTGTTCAGGCAAAACGTGGCTTAGTCGTGTTTCTAGATCAGCTCTTAATGAATCGAGGTTCATGCCGGGTAGCGGACGGATATCTATTTGTGTTTCGCAGTGTGAGCAAATTCTATTGGGATTGTCTCCACCGTGAATTGAGCCAATGTTCATGGTGGGGAAAGGGACGTCAAAGACTGGATTTCGGTGTTTCCGTTGTATCTCATCGCGCCAATGTAGTAGTTCATTGATGACTTTATGCATGCCTTCTGTTGCGCTAGCGCCAAGGCTTGGATTACTGGAGTGCCCAGCAATACCCGTAACGGTGAGTGATTCCATCATCACGCCTTTGTGCATACGAATAGGCGTTAGGCTAGTAGGTTCGCCAATGATAGCGTATTTGGCATGTTGTAGTTGTTGTTTGCTGAGTGCT
The DNA here is from genome assembly GCA_913057515.1 of uncultured Cycloclasticus sp. GTDB lineage: Bacteria > Pseudomonadota > Gammaproteobacteria > Methylococcales > Cycloclasticaceae > Cycloclasticus. The sequence goes on from CAJXOJ010000011.1 coordinate 24,587, forward strand.
TGCGCGCCACTCATTGCGCTTTCTTCATCGGCGGTGGCCAAGATTGTCAGCGGTCGCTTAAAATCGCTCGCCTTAAATTGTTTTGCAACATCAATGGCCAGCGCGAAAAAAGATTTCATATCCGTACTGCCTAGGCCGTAAAAGTTATTGTCTTTTTCGGTGAGTTTGAAAGGGTTTTGTTGCCATTGGCTGTCGTCGTAAGGCACCGTGTCGGTATGGCCCGACAGAACAAGGCCATCTGCGCCTTTATGCTTAGGGCCAATGGTGGCAATAAGGTTGGCTTTACCTGGTTGTCCTTGCAGTGGGTCGACGGTCACATCAAAGCCGATGTTTTCTAGCCAATCGGCTAACAGGTGAATGACGGGCAGATTGCCCTGGTCGAGTGAGTGGTTTGTGCTGCTGACCGATGGCGTGCCAATTAAGGCACGCATCATGTCAACTGTGTTAAGGGGTTTGATCAAGGTTTATAAAATAACGCCAATCAAACCCGTTAGAGGGAAGCAGCAACTCATATGCTTCACTCTATTTTGTCGGTAACAGCCCCTTCAGAAGCCGAGCTGACTAGTTTGGCGTATTTAGCAAGAACACCGCGGGTGTAACGAGGTTTTGGACGAGTCCACTTTGCAAGGCGTTGTTGAATAACCTCGTCATCTAAGTGCAGTTGTAATTCATTTTTAACGCTATCAATAGTAATGGTGTCGCCGTCTTCAACAATAGCAATAGCCCCACCTTGATAGGCTTCAGGGGTGATATGGCCGACAACAAAACCATGAGTGCCGCCAGAGAATCGCCCGTCAGTAATGAAGGCGACTTTGTCACCGAGTCCGCGACCCATGATGGCAGATGTCGGCGCCAACATTTCTCTCATGCCTGGACCACCTTTTGGACCTTCATAGCGAATAACGAGCACATCCCCTTCTTTAATTGAGCCGTTAAGAATACTACTCATGGAGTCTTCTTCAGAGTCAAAAACGCGCGCAGTACCGGTAAAACCAAGGCCTTCTTTGCCAGTTATTTTAGCAACAGCACCTTCAGTGGCTAAGTTGCCGTGAAGAACCACTAAGTGACTGTCTTTCTTAATAGCATCATCCAGTGAGCGAATAACATCTTGATTGCTTGGATAAGGCGCTACGTCAGCGAGGTTTTCAGCTAATGTTTTACCCGTTACTGTTAAGCAATCACCGTGAAGTAGGCCAGCATCTAGGAGAATTTTCATCAGTGGCTGAATGCCGCCGATGTCAATCAGTTCGCCCATTGAATATTTGCCGCTTGGCTTTAAGTCAGCGACCATCGGTACGCGCTTACCAATTTCAGTGAAATCGTTAAGTTTTAATTCAACACCTGCGCTATGCGCCATGGCTAACAAATGAAGTACGGCATTGGTTGAGCCACCTAAGGCAATAACGACGGTAATGGCGTTCTCAAAGGCTTTACGAGTCATGATGTCGCGTGGCTTGATATCAAGCTCAAGCAGATTTAGAACTGCTTTGCCGGCTTCTTCGCAGTCTTTTTTCTTATCCGCTGAGATAGCGGCTTGCGCCGAACTATTCGGCAAGCTCATACCCATCGCTTCAATCGCCGAGGCCATTGTGTTGGCTGTGTACATGCCGCCACAAGAGCCGGGGCCTGGAATAGCCTTAGATTCAATGGCATGCAATTCTTCGTCATCTATCAAGTCATTTGCCCGTGCACCAACCGCTTCAAAGACAGAAATAACATCTAATTTACGCTGTTTATGGCAGCCAGATAAAATGGTGCCACCATAAACAAAAATAGCGGGTCGATTGAGTCGAGCCAGGGCAATCATGCAACCCGGCATGTTTTTGTCACAGCCGCCTATGGCAACAACGCCATCAAACCCTTGGCAACCGACCACTGTTTCAATCGAATCGGCAATAACCTCGCGAGATGTTAACGAGTATTTCATGCCTTCTGTGCCCATTGAAATACCATCGGAGATGGTAATGGTGTTGAAAATAACACCCTTGCCGCCCGCTGCATTAACACCTTCAGCAGCCTCATCAGCTAAGCCATTAATGTGCATATTGCAGGGTGTGACCATGGCCCATGTGGAGGCGATGCCGACTTGAGGTTTGTTGAAGTCATTATCATTAAAGCCAACGGCGTGAAGCATTGCACGACTGGGTGCCCGTTCCATACCATCGACTACTTGAGAGGAAAATTTTCTGCTATCGTTCTTTTTGTCTGACATATTGTGCTCGTATAAATGAGGTTAGAATGAAGATTGCCAAGATGACTTTTTCCGCCAACTTATTTTAGGAAGTATAAAGCCAAGGATAATGCCAAGTAGCAAGACGCCAGAACCAATTAGAAACCAATCTAGGGCGTCACTATTTTGTAGCATATCATTTTCTCTTTTTAAACTCTCTAGTTCGCGCTCAATCGTCACCACACGTTGCTGAAGCTGGTTGCGCTCGTCAAGAATTTGTACGGCGTTGCTAGAGGTTTCTTTTAACTGCGCTAATTCACGCGATAAGCTGGTATTCAGTTCTTTTAACTCAGCTGTTTGGGTGTCTAGGTTGCCTTTTTGTTCGCTCAATTGCGTTAGCTGTTGGTTTGAATCGGTGAATTTTGCTTTAAATGTTGCTAGTTCAGCTTCAGCCTTAGCTAAACGAGATTTTGCAGATGGGGTTTTATGCAGTAAGCGTGATAACACCCATCCTTCGCGCGCGCCACTGAGAGTTATTTTTGCGTAACCAGAGGCTTTGTCACGTTCCATTACGTTGATTCTTGTTCCGCTTTTTAGCGTCGCAATAATACGGTGACTTGGGCTCTTACCTGAGCGAACCATAATTTCAAGTTCATCTGATACGTAAGCTGTTTCAGCCATTGCCACAGTACTGGTTAATAGGGTAAGTACTAAGAATATTATTTTCACAAAATGACCTTTAAATATGATTGATTGATGCATTACTTCATTAGGAATTCTAAAAGCGCTTTTTGAGCGTGTAATCGGTTTTCAGCTTCATCCCAAACAACACTACTTTTGCCGTCTAAAACATCAGCGCTGACTTCTTCACCGCGATGGGCCGGCAAACAATGCATGAATAATGCGTCAGGTTTTGCGACCGACATGAGAGCGGCATCTACCTGGAAATTAACGAAAGCATCTTCGCGTATTTTTTGCTCTTCCTCTTGCCCCATGCTGGCCCAAACATCGGTAACGATGAGGTCGGCGTTGCTGGCCGCCTGTTTAGGTTCATAAAATAGTTTGACATGGCTTGCCGTCGCATCAAGCAATGACTGTTCCGGTTCGTAGCCCTTTGGGCAAGCGATGGTTAGCTCAAAATCAAGCAGCTTTGCAGCATTCATATACGATTGACACATATTGTTACCGTCACCAATCCAACAAACACGCTTGCCTTTTATATCCCCGCGTTGCTCAAACCAAGTTTGCAGGTCGGCCAGTAATTGGCAGGGGTGAAAGCGGTCGGTCAAACCGTTAATAACAGGCACCTTGGAGTGTTTGGCAAAGGTAGTGACTGTCTCATGATCATTCGTGCGTAACATAATGCCATCGACCATGCGGGAGATAACACGAGCAGAATCCTCTATGGGTTCGCCACGGCCTAACTGAGTGTCTCTAGGTGATAAAAATAACGCACTACCGCCGAACTGGCTCATGCCAGATTCAAAAGAAATACGGGTACGAGTGGATGACTTTTCAAACACCATTGCGAGAACTTTGTTTTTTAATGGCTCATAAATAATGCCATCGGCGCGCATTCTTTTTAATTCGATGGCGCGCTGAATAAGTGAGCGTAACTCTTCCGCGGTAAGGTCATTAAGAGTAATAAAGTGTCGTGGCTTCATGTTAGTACTGTACAGAAATAATGGGTTAGTAGGCAATAATTAAGTCGCAAACTAGCTCGACTACTGTTGCTGCCTCATCGTCGCTCATGGTGAGCGGAGGGAGTAAACGAACAGTATTACCACCGGCAACATTAATGAGTAAGTTTTTCTCTAGTGCTTGGCTGACCAGTTCTGCGCAGGGGCTTGATAGCTCGATGCCAATCATCAAACCTTTCTGGCGGATATCTATAACGTGTTTGCAGTTGCTCAGTTTTTGTTTGAAAGCAGTGCCCATTTTTTCGCCTAATTGTTTGGCGCGAGTGGCTAGCTGGTCACGATCTACAATTTCGATGACCTTGAGGGCTGCAGCACAAGCCAGTGGATTTCCACCAAATGTTGAGCCGTGAGAGCCGGCAGTTAATAAGCCCGTTGCTTTTCCAGAACTTAGGCAGGCGCCAATGGGGACGCCATTGCCTAAGCCCTTAGCCATTGTGACAACATCGGCAGTAATACCGTTTTGCTGGCTGGATAAAAAACTACCGGTGCGGCAAACGCCAGTTTGAATTTCATCTAACATGAGTAACCAGTCATGTTCGTCACATAGGCTGCGTAATTCGTTTAGATAATGTTCGCTAGGGATATGAATGCCGCTTTCACCTTGAACCGGTTCCACAAGAATGGCAACAATGTTGGGCTGCTGGGTTGCAAGCTCTTTTAATGCATTGATGTCGTTGTATGGAATATGGCAAAAGCCTTCAGGCAGGGGCGAAAAACCTTCTTTAACTGCTGGGTTTCCTGTTGCAGTTAATGTCGCTAATGTTCGGCCATGAAAGCTGTTAGTCATCGTCACGATGACAGGGTTTTGTATCGACTTATTATGAGCAAACTTACGTGCAATTTTGATGGCGGCTTCATTCGCTTCAGCCCCAGAGTTGCTAAAAAATACGTCATTCATACCGGTTAGCTGGCAAAGCTTATCGGCTAATTTTTCTTGCTTATCAATGTAATAAAGGTTTGATGTGTGCATCAAGGTGTTGGCCTGTTCGCCAATCGCTGCGGCCACCTCGGGGTTGGCGTGGCCTAGGCCACAAACAGCAATGCCTGATAAAGCGTCGAGGTACTTGTTGCCTTTTTCATCCCATAACCAACTGCCTTCACCTTTAACAAAGCGAACGGGCATGGATGCGTAAGTGGGCATAATATGATGGCGCATAATGTGTCTTGTTTAACGTAAGTTAATGTGCAAAAGCAAAGGCAGCCTAATCTGGCTGCCTATTTTGTCAATTCGACATTATAATTCTCTATATGAAAATCAGCAACTCATCAACTATGGATGCCATTGAGCTCAGTATTTTTTCTAGCCGAATCGAATCAGTGTGTGACGAAATGGGCGCTGTTTTACAGCGAGCCGCTTTTTCGCCCAATATTAAAGATCGTTTAGACTTCTCTTGCGCGGTGTTTGATGCGCAGGGTCAACTATGTGCACAGGCTGCACATATCCCCGTACATTTAGGCAGTATGGCTTATGCAATGAAGGATATTGTCGATCAACTTGATTGGCAAGCAGGCGACATGTTGGCGCTCAATGATCCTTATCTAGGCGGTACTCATTTGCCAGACGTAACGCTTGTGTGCCCAGTATATCATTGTGAAATACTGGTTGGCTTTGTCGCCAATCGGGCTCATCATGCAGATATTGGTTCGCAGTCCCCAGGGTCTATGCCTTTAGCAAGGCATTTAGATGAGGAAGGCTTATTAATCTCGCCGGTTAAAATCATGCGCAATAACAAGCTAACTGAAGCATTCGAGCAAATAAAACAAGCCCTGCATCATTCGGTTGAGTCAACTGGTGACTTTAATGCGCAGATAAGTGCGAATAAACGTGGGGTGCAACGGTTGTTGGTGATGGTGAAGGAGATGGGCGTGAAGCAATATACTGCTGGACTCGCACATCTTAATGCGTATGGTGATCGGCTGATGCAGCAATTATTAAGCAGTATTCCTGAAGGAAGGTACCGTTTTGAAGATGTGATGGACGACGATGGCTTAGGTGCTGAAGATATTGCAATAAAACTGCGTTTAAGCATTATAAATAACGAAGTGTTGGCCGATTTCACGGGCACTTCGGGCCAAGTTAATGGCAATATAAATTGCCCTTTATCGGTAGTAGCGGCAGCTGTTTACTATGTTTTTCGATGCCTAATGCCGGCTAATGCGCCAGCGTGTTTTGGTGTGTACAGGAGGATTAAAATAAAAGCAGCAAAAGGTTCGTTGGTGAATGCAGTTAAACCCGCTGCTGTGGCGGCCGGTAATGTTGAAACCAGTACACGACTGGTTGATGTTGTTATGGGGGCGTTGGCAAGCGCTATTCCAGAAAGGATTCCAGCTGCTAGCCATGGCAGTATGAATAATGTGGCGATGGGTGCTAAAGCAGAAAAAGAGAGCTGGAATTACTATGAAACGATTGGTGGTGGTATGGGTGCAGGTGATTTGTATGCGGGGTTATCAGGTGTTCAAACGCATATGACGAACACCTTAAATACGCCAATTGAGTCACTGGAGATGCATTACCCGTTGAGAATTAAGCGTTATCAGCTTCGCAAAGGCTCGGGCGGTGCTGGGAGGCATCAAGGGGGCGATGGGCTAGTTAGAGAGATGGAATTTTTGCGACCGGCCGCTGTTACCTTATTAACTGAACGAAGGCGACATCAACCATGGGGCTTGCAAGGTGGAGAAGCCGGTAAATGTGGTGAAAACCGCCTGAATAATGTGTTGTTGGCAGCAAAAGTGAGTGTTGATATTAAGGAAGGTGACTGCCTAACGATTAAAACGCCGAGTGGTGGTGGCTATGGATTTAAAATTTAGAACTAGATATTCAGGGTATAATTCAATTAATTTATTTTTAAAGGTATGGAAATGAGCATCAACGAACGAATTGAAGAGCAGTTAAACAATCATGCTGTTTTGTTATATATGAAAGGTACACCATATTTTCCTCAGTGTGGTTTTTCGAGTAAGGCTGTGCAAATTTTACAGGCGTGTGAGACTGAGTTTGCGTATGTCAATATTTTTGATGATAGCGATATAAGAGAGGGGCTAAAGGAATACTCTAGTTGGCCTACTTTTCCACAATTATATGCTAATGGGGAGCTCGTGGGTGGAGCCGATATCATGATTGAAATGTTTGAAAGTGGCGAATTGAAAACGCTTTTAGATGATATTAAGCCTGCTGAGTAAACGCATCCCACTGATTAACGATTTTGCAAAATAAAATAGCGGTTTGCTCAGCGTCATACAGCGCTGAGTGAGCTTGCTCATTATCCCACGCTATATCGGCAGCTTTAGCTGCTTTGGCGAGTACGGTTTGTCCATAGGCTAAGCCGCCTAACGTTGCAGTATCGAAGGTACTAAAAGGGTGGAATGGGTTTCGCTTGAACTTGGTGCGTTCTACGGCAGCATTCATAAAGCCAATATCAAAAGCAGGGTTGTGGCCCACTAAAATAGCGCGTGTGCACTGCTGTTCTTTTACAGCCTCTCTTACCGGCGCGAATAATTTTCTTAGCGCTTCTTTTTCATCAATAGCAAGCCGGAATGGGTGGTATGGATCTATGCCGTTGAACTTCAAAGCAGCAGGATCTAAATTGGCGCCTTCAAATGGGATCACATGCTCACGGTGTGAAGACTGAATAACAAGCTGGCCAGACTCATCCATAGCTGGGATAACAACAGCCATTTCGAGTAATGCATCAGTATTGGCATTAAATCCAGCGGTTTCAATGTCAACTACAACGGGTAGGTAACTACGAAAGCGAGTGGACATGGTTCTTTGGTTGGAATCTGACATTTGTACTAAGCTAACATTTTAAAAATAGTACGCTATAATAAATCATCAAAGATCAGGCAACTTAATAAACTTGCCTTTAAATTAATGTTGAGGACAGTTCAATGCAGTTAGGAAGTTATTTAAAAAAGGGAGTTGTGTGCGCAGTTACGCTAACGATGCTGGGTTGTGCCTCGTTAACATCGCAAAAAGAAAACGATCCGTTAGAAGTGATAAATAGAGGCGTGTATAACTTTAACCAAAAAGCGGATAAGTATGTTCTTGAGCCAGTAGCAAAAGGTTATCAGTACGTAACGCCTGAGATAGTTGATGAAGGCGTCACTAACTTCTTTAGTAATTTGGACGATGTCGTTGTATTTGTTAATAACGTGTTACAGCTTAAGTTTAATCAGGCCTTATCTGATAGTGGCCGTGTTATTGTTAATTCAACGGTGGGCTTACTAGGTTTTGTTGATATGGCAACAGGCATGGGGCTCCCAAAACATAATGAGGATTTTGGTCAAACGCTAGGTGCCTATGGTTTAGGTACAGGCCCTTATGTTGTGCTACCTATTTTAGGTTCAAGCACGTTACGTGACACGGTGGGCCTTTTTGCTGATACGTTTGTAGATCCTATTCAGCAAATTGATGACTCTGATGCAAGGTGGTCGACTATAGCTCTTAAAGGGGTTGATACTCGTGCTGACCTGATTACTGCTAAGAAAATAGCTGACCAAGCTTCGCTAGACCCTTACGAGTTTGAAAGAAGTGCTCATTTTCAGCGTCGAAATTATTTAGTATTCGACGGAAATCCTCCGATGGATGATGAGGATATTTTTGGCGAAGAAAACTAGTTCACGCATAAAAAAGCCCCTTCAATAGGGGCTTTTTTATGCATCATTGAACATTCAGCTGTTTATTTTATCGACCACTGCAACGGTGTATCTTGCCTAAATGGGGTGAGTGTTTGTGAGCCAAATGAATAATTAACGGGTGCCTGCCAGCTTTCTTTGCTGAGCGTTAAGCTTTGCTTATTCCTTGGTAGCCGGTAAAAGTCGGGTCCATAAAAGCTACTAAAGCCTTCTAATTTATCGAGAGCGCTCGCTTTATCAAACACTTCAGCATAAAGTTCAATTGCAGCATGAGCGGTAAAGCAACCGGCACAGCCACAGCTATTTTCTTTAGCACCTGTTGCATGTGGCGCGCTATCTGTGCCTAAGAAAAACCTCGGGTTTCCAGAGGTGGCGGCCTTAACAAGGGCTAGGCGATGCGTTTCACGCTTTAAAATGGGTAGGCAATAATTATGCGGGCGAACGCCGCCAGCTAATAAATCATTTCGATTAAACAGCAGATGTTGCGGTGTGAGCGTAGCAGCAGTGTGATGATTCTCTAAAACAAAATCAATGGCTTGTTTTGTGGTTGCGTGTTCTAAAACAATACGAAGCTGAGGAAAGTTTTGCCTAATGGATGTAAGGTACTTGTCAATAAATGCCTGCTCTCGGTCAAAGATGTCAACCTCTGGATCGGTCACTTCAGCGTGCACCAGTAAAGGCAGGTCGCACTTTTGCATTTCCTCTAGCACAGGGTATAGTTTTGATACGTCCGTAACGCCGTTAGCTGAGTTAGTGGTTGCCCCCGCTGGGTATAATTTTGCTGCGAAAATATCTTTGTGTTGGCTGGCTTTCTTAATCTCTTCAACGCTTGTTTCGTTAGTAAGGTAGATGGTCATTAAAGGTTGAAAGCCACTTTCTGCGGGGAGTGCCTTTAAAATTCGTTGTCGATAAGCAGCGGCTAATTCTGTGTTGACGATGGGCTGGGCCAAGTTCGGCATAACAATCGCTCGTTGAAATTGCTTAGCAGTAAAGGCAACAGTTGTATTGAGCGCTTGGCCATCACGTAAGTGTAAGTGCCAGTCATCGGGTTTGGTAATGGTCAGTTGCATCGTCATATCGGTTTTATTTTGTACAATAATTTATAAAATAGTGTTTATTTTACATACATTGCTTGCTATAGACCTCGTAAATCACCGAAAATACGCAGTTACGTTTAGTGTGTCCGTGTGAACGCATCAACAAGCTAGTACTTGGAGCAAATATGCCTATATATGAATATGAATGCAGCGCCTGTAAGCATCGCTGTGAAGCATTACGAAAAATAAGTGACGCGCCGTTAACTAAGTGTCCAGAATGTGGAAAGGATACCTTGAGTAAGCTGATGTCTGCCTCAGGCTTTCGTTTGAAGGGAGAGGGTTGGTATGAAACGGACTTTAAAAGCGGTAAAAAGAAGAATTTAGCAGAAGGTTCGTCAAAGAAATCTGGTGAAAATAAGTAGCCAAATCAGCTTTTACCCCAGCAGTCTGTTGGGAAAAGCTGATAACGCGATGGCTGATAAGGCCGTTCAAATAAACATAATACAAGTGTAAGGAAATAGAGATGATGCGTAGTCATTATTGTGGTGATATTAATGAAAGCCACTTAGATCAAGAAGTTGAAATTTGTGGCTGGGTACATAGAAGGCGCGACCATGGCGGCGTTATTTTTATTGATTTGCGTGACCGCGAAGGAATTGTTCAGGTGGTTTTTGACCCCGACCGAGCAGAGTCGTTTGCGGTGGCAGAAAGTGTACGTGGTGAATACGTATTAAAACTGAAAGGACGTGTTCGCCCACGCCCTGAAGGGACCATTAATGAAAAAATGAAGACGGGTAAAATTGAGTTACTCGGTCTAGATTTGGATATTTTGAATCGTTCAGAAACAACGCCTATTCAAGTAGATGGGGATATTGAAGTGAACGAAGAAACGCGACTACGTTACCGTTATATTGATTTACGTCGTCCAGAGATGTTGGAAAAAATTCGTCTGCGCCGCGATGTTACATTGAACCTTCGTCGCTTTTTAGAAGATGAGAAATTCTATGAAATAGAAACACCTTTTTTAACCAAAGCGACACCAGAAGGTGCACGTGATTATTTAGTGCCAAGCCGTACGCATGAAAATAGTTTTTTCGCGTTGCCTCAGTCACCACAATTGTTTAAGCAGTTACTCATGATCGCGGGCATGGACCGTTACTATCAAGTTGTTCGATGTTTCCGCGATGAAGATTTACGAGCAGATCGCCAGCCAGAATTCACTCAGCTAGATATTGAAACTTCGTTTATGGACGAAGGAGAAATTATGGGCTTGATGGAAGGCATGATTCGTCGTCTGTTTAATGAAGTGATTGATGTTCAATTACCCGATGCATTTCCGCAAATGACCTACGCAGAAGCGATGGATGTTTACGGAACAGATCGCCCCGACTTGCGTAACCCCTTAGTGTTAACAGATGTCGGTGATTTAATGGCAGGCGTTGAATTTAAAGTATTCTCTGGCCCTGCCAATAGTGATGATGGACGTGTGGCTGCTTTGAGAGTGCCTGGTGCTAGCTCGTTAAGCCGTAAGGATATTGATGGTTACACCAAGTATGTCAGCATATATGGCGCAAAAGGCTTGGCATATATCAAAGTGAATGACCGAGCGGCAGGTATTGAAGGCTTGCAATCACCGATACTGAAATTCTTGCCAGACGATGTGGTGGAAAGCATCATGCAGCGTACCGAGGCGGAAACGGGAGACATTGTTTTCTTTGGTGCCGACAAAACTAAAGTAGTGAACGAAGCACTGGGCGCCTTGCGCGATAAAATTGGTAAAGACCAAGGCTTGCTAGAAGGTGACTGGAAACCTGTTTGGGTTGTTGACTTTCCAATGTTTGACTGGGATGAAAAATCTAGCCGTTGGAATGCTATTCATCACCCGTTTACGGCGCCGTCTTGTGATGCTGACGAGCTTAAAGCGAATACAGGTAAGGCCTTATCTAGAGCTTATGACTTAGTGCTTAATGGCACCGAAGTAGGTGGTGGCTCTATTCGTATTCATAAAACTGATATGCAGCAAGTGGTATTTGACTTGCTAGGAATGGATGCAGAAGAATCACAAGAAAAATTTGGCTTCTTATTAGATGCGTTGAAATACGGCTGTCCTCCACATGGTGGAATGGCGTTTGGCTTGGATCGCCTGGTTATGTTGATGTCAGGGGCTTCAACCATCCGTGATGTGATGGCATTCCCGAAAACACAAACAGCTGCCTGCCCATTAACGTCAGCACCTGCAATGGTTAGTGATGCGCAGTTAAAAGAACTCGGCATACGGTTAAGGAAACCACCCGTGCTTGAGGCAGAATAAGGAACGATTATGGCATTTGCGATACAAGATTATTCACTATTAAGCGATGAAGAATGCGATCAGCGTATTCAAGCGGCAAAAGAAAAACTGGCTGAGCGTTGTGTCATTTTAGGTCACCATTATCAGCGTAATGAAGTATTTAAACATGCAGATGTCAGTGGCGATTCGTTAAAGCTTTCTAGCTATGCAGCTAATTCTGAAGCCGAATATATTGTCTTTTGTGGTGTTCACTTTATGGCAGAAGTGTCAGATATTTTGTCACGTCCTGAACAAATAACCATTTTGCCGGATTTAGCAGCCGGTTGCTCAATGGCCGATATGGCTAACAGAGTTAATGTGGAGCGTAGTTGGAATGAACTTAACAGCATTATAAATGCGGATGAGCAAGTAACGCCCGTTACCTATATTAATTCAGCAGCTGATTTAAAGGCATTTTGTGGACGCCATGATGGTATTGTTTGTACCTCATCGAATGCGAAACAAGTACTGGATTGGTGTTTTGAAAAACGTGAGAAGATCCTGTTTTTCCCTGATGAACACCTGGGTCGAAATACCGGTTATCGTATGGGAATCCCACTTGAAGAAATGGTTGTTTGGGATTTTAACCAACCGATGGGCGGCTTAACTAAAGAACAAATCCTGAATGCAAAAATGATTCTGTGGAAAGGCTTTTGTTCGGTGCATCAGATGTTTCAATCAAAACAAATTGATGACTTTAAAAAGAAACACCCAGAAACGATTATTATCGCCCACCCAGAAGCTAACTTTGAAGTTTGTGAGCAAGCCGATTATGTAGGCTCAACCGAAATGATTTTAAAAACGGTAAGAGAAGCAAAACCGAATACGCGCTGGCTCGTTGCAACAGAGCTTAATTTGGTCAATCGCTTAAAAGAAGAAGTAAAGGGTCAGGGTAAGCAGGTTCATTTTATGTCGCCGACGGTTGCGATGTGTTCAACCATGTTTAGAACCGATCCGCAGCACTTAGCTTGGGTGTTGGAGAACTTGGTTGAAGGCACAGTCGTTAATCAAATACAGGTAAATGATGACGATAAGCAGATGGCTAAAAAAGCATTAGAGAATATGCTGTCACTTTTTTAGAGCCGTTTGTTAGCCCAGACTGGCAAGTTAATAAGTTGAAAGAAGGTTAGCGCTGAGTTTACAAAGCGTTACAGCATTAAAACTCCATCATGCCTGTTTTCTGTTAATGAAGTTTATAAGAAAACTATCGCATAAAGCGCATGGGGTTTATTTGAGTGGGCTGAATAGCTAAAGGTATTACTGACTCTTTTCAATTTTTTGAATGGCATCTTTCAGTTCTTGTATATGCAGGCTGTAATCGCGTTTTAGCCTTGGGTTTTTATTCGCCTGTTCAATTTGATCTAATACAATGCTTGCCGCTACCGGTTGCTTAAGCGCTAAGAAAATATTCCCCATTTCAAATAATGGGTTTATAAACGTCTTATTTAAATTAAATGCTTGTTGGTGTGCGTTGATGGCGCCCAATGTGTTGCCTGTTGTTAAATAGGCTTTGGCTAAAAAGTAGTGATAAGTGGATGCTTGTTGAGTCGGACCTAGTTTTTTTAAGATAACCGTTAGCCACTCAATGAAATAAGGTTGCAATGGTTTGAAGGCCTCATTAGTTAGGTGGGTGCTAATATGTGCTAAAGCAATTTGTGTTGAGGCGGAAAAAGGATTCTCCTTTAGCTTACTTTTAATTTCATTGATTAGCTCATCACTTAACGGTTTTTTTAATAAAGCTGCCAATACCAGACTGTTGATGGCATAAGAGCTTTCAGTAGGGGCTAGTTTTCGAGCGATATTAATGGCGTCTTCTGCCACTTTATAATGTTGGGTTTTATAGGCGGTGTTACTTAGTAGAGCTTGTGTGGCAGGTGATTTAGGGTGGTGGGAAGCTTCGTATTGGGCGAGGTGAAAATTATCCTTCCATTCATAACTACGAAGCGTTGTTGTTAGCGCGAATATAATAAAAAAGCCTCCACAGACTAGAGCATATCTTTTTTTATTAAACGGCTGGCTATGAATAAGTAGCCCTGTTAACGCAATAATAATCCCGATTGAGGCAAAATGGTTGCGGTGTTCATGAGCGATTTCAAGGCCAAAAATAGTGGATTCCATTAAGTGAGCGGTAAAAAAAAGTAATATACCAAAGGCAAATAAGGGTTTTTTCTCTCTTGCTTGGATGGCAACAATGATAAGGCTAACGATAAAAATAAGTGCGACGAGGGTTGTCCAAGGGTCAATAATCGAGCTAGAAAGAACGATATCATCATGAAAAAGCCCAAGAGCATTAATGCGAGGCAAAACAATGAGCGAGATATAAAAGCACAGGACTCTAGCTTCTGTGAGTGCTCGTTCAGTTAAAGTAAAGGCTCTATTGTCATAGCCATTGTTGGCATAATTTAAAACATAAAGTCCTAGTGCAATGGTTATTAGGCTTAGGCTTAAGCCAATGGCCCGTTTGTTTCGTTGGGATAAGCTGCTAACCAAAGTCCAAGGTGATTTTTGGTAAAAAAATACCCATTCAATTAATAAGCAATAAAGCGGGATTAGCAGAGCGTTCTCTTTGCTGAAAATAGCGAGTAGAAAGCTGATAAAGCTTGCTGAATAAAACATGGTGTTTTTAAACGCGCCAGGTTGACTGTTGCACCGTGCTTTAAGATAAAAAATAAGTGTAGCTAAAGTGAATAAAGTGCTTAAAGACGTCATTCTTTGCACGATATACAGGACGCTGGTTAGGTTAATGGGATGGACGGCCCACAACAAAGCGATTGAAAAAGCAATAAAAGCCAGCGCTTGGCTTCTAATGGCGGTGCTTTTTTGAACGCTCGGTAGTTGTATAATTTGTAGGTAAAAAATAAAGAGTAGCCAGGCACATAAAACTTGGATGACAACGTTGGTTATTTTGAATGAAAAAGCGTGATAGCCTTCTGCGAAATAGTAGTTAAGCGCGAAGCTTAGCATAGCAATGGGCCTTTTTAGTGGTCCAGCCATGCCTGACATGGCAGCATCAATTAGGTTGGGTGTGTTTAGCTGGGTAAGTCTTAGCTGGGTGTTGTTTTGTATGTTTTCGTGGTCATCAAAAACAAAAGACCCGAACATGCCTTGTTGATAAATCAGAGTAGTTGCTAGGGCTATAGTAAAAAAGAAAAAAGCGAACAGATTTTTTGAAGAAGCGGGTGTGGTCATAACTATGAATATAGTTAACAGAAATAAAAAAGGCGACCATTTGGCCGCCTTTTTTTTATACTTAAGATTTAGGTAAGAACTTAGCCGGCATGTCGACTGAGTCTATGCTCCACTCTAATGCTGAACGACCCTTTGACTCTGGAGTCATAGTGTATGTCTTATCTGCAGCATCCCCTAACTCTGGTAGACCTCTAAGTTCTATAGTAATTACACCATTAGTGCCCACAGTGACACTTGAAGCATATTTTGCGCCATATGAAACAGGTAATGAGATTCCCACTTCATCATTGCTGTCCGCGCCATTTAATGTGCCTTTTTCACTAAAATAAATATCAACCGCTGTTTTAGCTGGGCCTGACATAGAAGCGGCTTCACTGACCTTTGCCTTAATTGTATAGTCAGAATAAGCGGGAATCGCAATTGCCGCCAAAATGCCAATAATCGCCACTACGATCATGAGTTCAATCAGGGTAAAACCTTTTTGAGCGGTATGTTTCATTGTTTGTAAGTTTTTCATTGTTTATTTCCTTATTAAAATATTGTTAGTTTTCTTGCATGGTATATAAAGCATTAAGTGTGCCGAGTAGCCTCTTAATACAGTATTTTTTTAACGAATTGATTTTTATAGATAAAATCAAATTCCATTTTGCTTCGTTAGTATGCTCAGGCAAAGAAAGGTCATAAAGTGACGCTATGGGTCACTTTATGTCAATCGTTCAGGCCTAATTTTTTTAAGCGATAACGCAACGCGCGAAAGGTGATGCCAAGTTCTTTGGCGGCGGCTGTTTTATTCCAGCGTGTTTTTTCTAGCGCATTGGTGATGGCTTCTTTCTCTAAGCTGTCAAGATAGTCTTCTAACGGTGCTTCTTGACTTGGGAGACTTGTTTTTTGTGCTGGGTTTTTAATACCGCTAGTCTGGGCGGCAGCGTCTTTAATATTATTGGGCAGTTGTAAGTCTGTTTGATGAATAATGCCGTTTTCACAAAGAGTGAAAGCGCGTTCGAGTATATTTTCTAATTCACGCACATTACCGGGAAAAGTGTATTGAGCGAGTGCTTTTAACGCAGTGTCGGTGAGCTTGGTCGGGCTATTATTCTCGGCGTTTAGTTTTTGTAAAATGTGTTTGGTCAGCTGTGTAATATCTTCTGCACGTTCGCGTAGAGGAGGTAACGGTAGCTCGATAACATTAATTCTATAATATAAATCTTGCCGAAAACTGCCTTGCTCAACTAACTGAGGAAGGTTTTTATGGGTGGCGCTTAATATCCTTACGTCAATGGGTTGTTCTGTATCGCTGCCAATGGGGCGAATGCTTTTTTCTTGAATTGCACGTAATAATTTAACTTGCATATGCAGAGGTAAATCGGCAACTTCATCTAAAAATAAGGTGCCGCCACTGGCTGTTTGAAAAAGACCTGGTTTGTCAGCAATGGCACCGGTGAAACTGCCTTTTTTATGACCAAAAAACTCACTCTCCATGAGTTCCTGTGGAATAGCGCCACAGTTTATTGGTACAAAGGCTTGATGCGATCGTGGACCTTTTTCATGAATCAGCTTGGCGACCAACTCTTTACCGGTTCCAGACTCACCGCTGATGTAGATCGGTGCTTGGCTACGAGCCAGCTTGGCAATTTTTGCACGTACGTTTGCCATCACAACGGAGTCACCTAATAGTTGATCTCGGCTGCGCCTATCAACGGGTTCTGTTGGGTCGTTAATTTTAATAGCAGAGCTTACGAGACTTTTTAAGCTTTTGAGATCTACAGGCTTGGAAACAAAATCAAAAGCGCCAAGCTTTAATGCCTTGACTGCAATGTCCATACTGCCAAAGGCAGTAATAACGGCAGTGGGTAGATTGGGGTTGTTTTTTTGGATGTGTTTAACGAGTTCTAGGCCATTCCCATCCGGCAATTGAAGGTCTGTTAGACAAATATCAAAGGCGTGTGTTTTTAGTAATCTTTTTGCTGCGGCTAAGTCTTGTGCTGGTTTGCTCGAAATATTCATGCGAGACAGAGTGATTTCTAATAACTCAAGAATATCGGGTTCGTCGTCAACAATAAGAGCAAGCGCTTGGGTCATAATGTGTTAAGTGTTGTTAATTAATAAGGTGAACGTACTGCCACCAGCCGCGTTAACTGAATAGATTAATTTAGCATGATTTAGTTCGGCGAGTTGACTGGAAATATATAAACCTAGCCCCGTTCCAGAGCTGGAGGTGGTAAAAAATGGCTCAAAAATTTGCAAAGCGATGGTTTCTTCGATGCCTGTCCCATTATCGGTGATGCAAATAAAGTTACGTTGAGTGGCTTTATTAATGCCGCAACGGATTTCAATAAATGGTTGGGAGGGATTGCGCTGTCCATACTTTAGTGCATTACTACAAAGGTTGTCGATAATCTGTTTTAAGTGATTTTTATCAAATTGAATGTGGTTTATCTTATGGCTGACTTTAATCACTATAGGGGATTCAGTTAAGCCAAACTGTTCCTTGAACTGTTCGTCAAACTCGGTAAGCCAATTTGATAGACGGATGTTTTCAATATGGCTATCTTCTTGCTTTGAAAGTTGAAGAATGCTTTTCACGATACTGTTCACGCGGCCTGTATGGTTGTGAATAATGTCGAGTAATCGTCGGTCTTCTTTTTCAATGGAGGGAGATTCGGATAATAACTCACCCGCGTGACTTATTGCGCCGAGAGGGTTACGAATTTCATGTGCGATACTGGCGGTTAAGCGACCTAGTGAGGCCAGTTTTCCTTGTTGGATTTGTTGGTCTAACGAGGAAAGGTCGTCTAAAAAGATAATGTAGGCGCTGTAGGTAAACGTATCAAGCTGGTTGAAATGTAGTTTTATTCTGGGCGTGTTACTGCTAGCAGCGAGAATAGCCGAGTTTTCATTGGGTGACCGTAGCCATCGCTTAAATAGTTGAGAGCTTTCAGTAGAAATATCTGATAAAGAGGCACCAGTGGTGAGTTTTAGCCCCAGTAGGGTATTGGCGGCTTGGTTTGTAAGACGAATCGTTTGGTATTGATCGATAACAATAATGCCGGATTGAAGGTGTTTAATGATGTAATCATTCAGTTGAATAAGGTCATCAATTTCACGGCTTTGTTCTAGGGCTAGCTGTTCAGATGTTTCAACGCGTTTGGCTAGCACCAAGGCAAGTATAGCAATGGTGAAAAAAGAGGCGCTGAGTACACCTGCGTACATATAGGCGGTCTTTGCAAAGACATCGCCTATATCGGCATACACTTGTTCGCCGAGGACTGCAAAGGTAGCGATAGCAGCGAAAACGAGTGCGCATTGCCCGCCTGCTAATAAACCACCTGCTGCAATGCTGACGGCAAGAAGTATTCCAAGTCCGCTGGTGATGCCGCCACTAGCATGCATTAAGAGTGTTAGGAGAAGAATGTCGCTGATAATCTTGAGTTGGACTTGTCGAGCGTAAGGAATGTATGGTTTACGAATAAAGACCGTGCTAAAAAATATAAAAGCCAAATATGTTAGGCTGACGGACTGGAACAAAGTAGCATTGCTTTGGCCGAAAATAGAAGGGCCTGTGTGGCTGATAAAGAGCCCAAAAAAGGCTAACGAAAGAACCATCTGATAAGCATGGAAAACTTTAAGGGTTCGCCAAGCTTGTTCGGCCGGCAGGTAGAAACCGCTCCCAAATGGGCAGGTTTTTACAAATTCGCTTTGTTTCGGTGCAGAATGCATGGGCTTATTTATAGCTAGGCGGCTGATTTAAGCTTTAAAATCAATTAGAATAGCTGAGTTAAGTTAGTCATAGATTAATAATAGAGGAATTTGAATGAATTTACATGAGTATCAAGCAAAACAAGTGTTTGCTGAGTTTGGCGTGCCAGTGCCGGTTGGGAAGCCAGCACGTTCAGTAACTGAAGCCGTTAATGTTGCAAAAGAATTGGGCGGTGATTGTTGGGTCGTTAAAGCCCAAGTTCACGCTGGTGGCCGCGGCAAAGCGGGTGGTGTCAAATTATGTAAAGGCATTGCTGAAGTTGAAGAGTACAGCAATAAGTTATTGGGCTCACGTTTAGTTACTCCGCAAACAGATGCTGAAGGTTTGCCGATTGAAATGTTGATTGTAGAAGAAGTGAAACCTATTGAGCGCGAGTTGTACTTAAGTGCCGTGGTTGATCGTGCTACCAAACGTATTATGTTTATGGCGTCTGAAGCAGGCGGTATGGACATTGAAGAAGTCGCTGAAGAAACGCCAGAAAAGATTTTATTGGCGGCGGTTGATCCTTCTGCGGGTTTACAGCCTTATCAGAGCCGTGATATCGCATTTAAAATGGGTCTTGAAGGCAAGCAAGTTGGTCAATTGTTTAAAGTCATGTCTGGTCTGCTAAACATGTTCATAGCAAAAGACGCTAGCCAAGTTGAAATTAATCCACTCATCGTTAATGGTGATGGCGACTTAATTGCATTGGATGCGAAAGTTAACTTAGATGATAACGCGGCTTACCGTCACCCTGATATGGTGGCTATGCGTGATCCATCTCAAGAAGATGAAAAAGAATACTTGGCGCAACAGCATGAGCTGAACTACATCACTTTAAACGGCAGTATTGGCTGCATGGTTAATGGTGCGGGTTTGGCAATGGCGACCATGGATCTCGTTAAACTTGAAGGTGGTTTCCCAGCAAACTTCCTTGACGTTGGTGGTGGTGCAACGGCTGAGCGTGTTGCTGAAGCCTTTAAATTGATTTTGTCTGACGACAAAGTGAAAGTGGTTTTGGTTAATATTTTTGGTGGCATCGTTCGTTGTAACTTAATCGCTGAAGGCATCATTGAGGCAGTTAAAGAAGTTGGCGTAAATGTCCCCGTTGTTGTTCGTTTAGAAGGCACGAATGCTGATCAAGGTCGCGAGCTGTTGAAAGAATCAGGTTTAGATATTATTGCTGCTGATGATTTAACGCTAGCTGCTCAAGCCGCCGTTAAAGCCGCATCTTAATTTAGAGGTTCATATGAGTATTTTAATTAATAAAGACACAAAAGTAATTTGCCAAGGTTTTACTGGCAAGCAAGGAACATTCCATTCAGAGCAAGCAATTGCCTATGGTACAAAAATGGTTGGTGGTGTGACACCGGGCCGTGGCGGTGAAACGCATTTAAATCTACCTGTTTTCAATACAGTGGCAGATGCAGTTAAAGAAACTGGTGCAACGGCCACTATGATCTATGTGCCACCTCCGTTCGCTGCGGATGCTATTTTAGAAGCCGCCGCGGGTGGTATTGAAGTGATTGTATGTATTACTGAAGGTATCCCCGTATTGGATATGATGAAAGTCAAGTCAGCACTTGAGCAGTATGAAAATACCGTATTAATTGGCCCTAACTGCCCAGGTGTTATCACACCGGGTGAATGTAAAATTGGCATTATGCCTGGCTTTATTCACCAAGCGGGTAGTATTGGTGTGGTCTCACGTTCAGGTACATTAACGTATGAAGCCGTTCATCAAACAACCACAGCTGGCTTAGGCCAAAGTACTTGTGTGGGTATTGGTGGTGATCCGATTCACGGCATGAACTTTATCGACGTTATTTCACGTTTTGAAGCGGATGAAAACACCAAAGGTATTATCATGGTGGGTGAAATTGGTGGAACAGCTGAAGAAGAAGCAGCTGAGTACATTAAAAATAATGTAACTAAGCCTGTTGTTGGTTATATTGCAGGCGTTACAGCGCCTCCAGGCAAGCGTATGGGCCATGCTGGTGCGATTGTTTCTGGTGGACAAGGGACTGCCGAAGCTAAATTTGCAGCCTTAGAAGCTGCGGGTGTTCACATTGTGAAATCACCCACTGAAATGGGCGCAAAAATGAAAGAAATTTTAGGCTAAATTTAGCGTTAAAATTTAAAGTAGTACGAAAAGGGCTGTAAACTATACAGCCCTTTTTTATGCCTGTGACTAATAAGTAGACGCGCCATTATGAAAATAGCCTTAGTACAATTTAACCCCGTTGTGGGTGATTTAATCGGTAATGCTAACCGTATTATCGAATTTTGCCAGCAAGCTGTTAGCGAACAAGCAGTTGCGGCCGTGTTTCCCGAGTTAGCTATTACTGGCTACCCACCAGAAGACTTGTTGTTGCGTGAAGATTTTATAAATGCTGTTGAAAAACAGCTTGAGCGGATATCAACGGCTTGTCCTTTATTAACGATTATCATCGGTTATCCTGAAAAAGGTGAGGGCGTTTTATTTAATAGTGTTGCGGTTTTACAGGCTGGGGAATTAGTCGCAAATTACCGTAAACAGAACCTCCCTAATTATGGTGTGTTTGATGAGAAGCGTTACTTTCAACCTGGAACGCAGGCTCGCGTATTTAAACTCGGTTCTCAAAAAGTTGGATTAAGTATTTGTGAAGATATTTGGACGCCGCTGGTATGTGAGCAGCTAAAGCAAGCTGGTGCAAAGCTAATCATTAACTTGAATGCCTCGCCATTTGAGATCGGCAAAACAACTAAGCGAGAAAACACAGTGCTCAGCCGCGTACAAGAAACAGGGCTGCCCATTTTGTATGTTAACCAAGTGGGAGGGCAGGATGAATTGGTCTTTGATGGCAGTTCGTTTGTGATGAGTGCACAAGGAGTGGTTGTGCAACGCATGCCTTCATTTGTGGAAGAAATGCAGTATATCGACACAGAGACGATGAATGAGCTAGCGGCTTGTAACGATGCAGTGCTTGCCTCGTCGCAACTAGAAGGTGTTTATCAAGCGCTGGTGTTAGGTGTTCGCGATTACGTAACAAAAAATGGCTTTAAAGGTGCGGTGCTTGGTTTGTCTGGCGGGATAGACTCAGCGTTGGTGTTGGCGATTGCCGCAGATGCCTTAGGTGCTGATAGTGTTGAAGTGGTATTAATGCCATCAAAATATACGGCAGATATGAGCAATGAAGATGCTATAAAGCAAGCAGAAAAGCTGGGTGTTAAACATCAAGTCATTCCGATTGAGCCGGCTATTACTGCCTTTTCTTCGATGTTAGAAAGTGCTTTTGAAGGGCTGGCTAATGATGTGACGGAAGAAAATATTCAGGCGCGAAGCCGCGGTATTTTATTGATGGCTATTTCGAATAAGAAAAGAAAAATATTACTAACGACGGGCAACAAAAGTGAAATGAGCGTAGGTTATGCGACGCTATATGGCGACATGGCAGGAGGCTTTGCACCAATTAAAGATGTACCTAAAATGCTAGTATATGCTCTCGCTAAATACCGTAATCAGTTGTCAGCGGTCATTCCTGAGCGAGTGATTGAGCGCCCGCCTTCAGCAGAATTAGCACCCGATCAAAAAGATGAGGATAGCTTGCCTGCGTACCCAGTACTTGATGATATTCTTGAGCGCTATATTGAGCTAGATCAGTCAAGGCTGCAGATAGTAGAGGCAGGGTATGATCCGGAAGTGGTCAGTCGAGTGCTACGACTGGTAGAACAAAACGAATATAAACGTCGCCAAGCTCCACCTGGGGTTAAAGTGACTTCTCGATCATTTGGACGTGAAAGAAGGTTCCCGATGACGTCAGGTTTTAGCCAAGTTCTTTTTTCTACAGAATAGCCTTCTATATACAGAGCTCGTTTACTTGTCGAGTTCGAGGAAGTCCCAAATTTTTTCTGAGGTTGTTTTCTCGTGAGCGTATTTAGGATTCTCCAGTGGTGGCATACCGGCTGGATAATTGTAATTATAAATACGCTGTGCATCTGCGGCTAAATCATTCATGCCGATTTGTTGGTAAGCATCAACCATTAGTAGCAAGGCGCGAGGAACAGCTGTGGTGTTTGGGTACTGCTCAATAATGTGTTTAGCGCGGTTAATCGACGCAATATAGGCTTTGCGTTTCATATAGTAATGCGCAACATTTAGATCATATAAAGCAAGGTTTGATTTAAGTGCAACGATGCGTTGTTTAGAGTCTTCAGCATACTGGCTGGTAGGGAATCGTCTAATCAGTGTTGCAAAGTCATCGAGTGACTCAATAGCTGCACCGGGGTCACGTTGGGACTTATCAGTCGGTAAATAACGTTCTAAGAAGCCAATGCCTCGGTTAAAGTTAATTAAGCCTTTTAGGTAATAAATATAGTCAATATTTTTATGCCGTGGATGAATTCGGATAAAGCGATTAGCGGTCGCTAAGGCCGACTCCGGTTCATCATTTTTGTAGTAGGCGAAGGCTAAATCAATTTGAGCCTGTTGGGCATATTGGCCAAAAGGGTAGCGTGACTCTAGTCCTTCATAAAGCTCGATGGCTTTAAGGTAATTCTCATCATCTAAAGAGGCTTTCGCTTCGTTGTAAAAATCACCGGCAGACCAGTTTTCTTTTTCATCAGGAGCTTCGTTAGGGGTAACGAGGTCCATTGTCGAGCAAGCGCTTAGCATGAAAAGTGTTAAGGCGAGCAAAATGAGTTTGATTGATGGGCTATTAATTAGAGTCATGAGTTAAATAACGGGTTATAAGATATTAAACGGTTATAATGCCGCAGCACATCAATTATTACAATGTTATTGGCTTGAAAACTGAACAACAAATAGAATTAACCATCCCAGCTGAAATGGCCGGCCTTAGGCTCGACCAGGCGCTGGCAGAGCTATGCTCCGAGTATTCCCGTAACCGATTAAAGAGCTGGCTTAAAAGCGGTAATATACTCATTAATAACGCGGTTCTTCGCCCACGTGATAAGGTGAATGGTGGTGAACAAGTGATTATTAACCCCATTGCGGATACCTCGTTAGAAGTAAAAGCCGAGCCGATTGACCTGAAGATTGTTTATGAGGATGAGTCGATGTTAGTGGTCAATAAACCTGCTGGCTTGGTGGTGCATCCTGCAGCGGGGAATTGGCATGGTACGTTGCAAAACGCCTTGTTACATTATGATCCGAGTTTAGAGGGCTTGCCGCGCGCTGGCTTAGTTCATCGAATTGATAAAGAAACGAGCGGATTGCTAATGGTTGCGCGTACCCTAACAGCCCATAAAATATTGGTTGATCAGTTGCAAGCACGTGAATTTGAGCGAGAATATTTAACCGTGGTTCGTGGCTATATGACGGCTGGCGGAACGGTGGATGCGCCCTTAGCGCGACATCCCACAGACCGTAAGAAATATGCTGTAAGAATAGGCGGTAAAGAAGCGGTTACACATTATCGAGTGAAAAGACGTTTTGCGAAACACACGCTACTAAGAGTTAACCTTGAAACTGGCCGAACCCATCAGATTAGGGTTCATATGAGCCATATTAATCATCCGATTGTGGGTGATCAGGTATACGGGGGGCGTTTTAAACCGCTGGCTAATGCGAGTGAGTTATTAAGTGATACTTTACGTGGGTTTAAGCGCCAAGCGTTACATGCAGCGAGATTGGGGGTTATTCACCCCGTGACAGGCGAAGCGATTTCTTGGGAATGTGATATGCCAACAGACATGGCCAACTTGGTTGATGTGTTGACGCAAGAGACGCCTGTTAAATAGTCGGTTTATGGATTTTATTACTCCAGACTGGCCAGCTCCAGATCGGGTTAAGGCATTATCAACTTGTCGCTTAGGAGGCGTCAGTAAAGGCGACTATGCCAGTCTAAATTTAGCAAACCATGTGGGCGATAATGGGTCTGCTGTGATGCAAAATAGGTCAACGCTTGTAGATAGGTTTCAATTACCGGCTAAGCCAGTTTGGTTAGAGCAAGTCCATGGGCGCCGAGTGCTGGAGTTGGATGAATATGAAGCGCCTCAAGTGATTCAAGCCGATGCTTCAATATCAAGAAATAGTCATGCTGTTTGTGCTGTTATGACGGCGGATTGCTTGCCTGTATTATTGTGCAAAGAGGATGGAACGGCTGTTGCTGCCGTGCATGCTGGCTGGCGCGGTTTGCTCGCGGGCATTGTTGATCATACGGTGATGAAATTAGCCGAGCCAGAAAAAATAATCGCCTGGCTAGGTCCGGCAATAGGCCCCGGCCGTTTTGAAGTGGGTACAGAAGTAAAAGATGCCTACGTGAGTCAGCACGGAGTGATGGAGCAATGTTTTCAGCGTGTTGATCGTGAGCACTACCTTGCGGATTTATATGCCTTGGCAAGAATAGTGCTACTAAAATGTGGTGTAAAAAGAATTTATGGCGGTGAATATTGTACGTATAATCAAGCGGATCAGTTTTTTTCCTACCGGCGAGAGCCGATAACGGGCCGAATGGCCTCGTTAATTTGGCTTCAACCCTAAATTTATTGCCCATGACTGTACTGACTTGGATTATTTTATTTACCATACTAGGCGGCGCGCTAAGCGTGTTAGGCGCCTCATTGGTTTTATTTTTACCCAAAAAAATTATTAGTAAAGCCTTGCCGTTTAGTGTGAGTTTTGCAACGGGCGCTTTGTTAAGTGTTTCTTTCGTTGGTTTAATACCGCACGCTTTGGAAGATGTCGGGCATGAGAATTTTCACACCCTATCGATAACTATCTTGGGTGGCTTGATGTTTTTTTTCGCGCTGGAAAAAATGGTTTTGTGGCGTCACTGCCATCATGATGATTGCGAAACACATGTGGATGTTCATGCGCATAGCCATAAATCAGCAGGTAGTTTGATTCTTATTGGTGATAGTGTGCATAATTTCGTCGATGGTGTGCTTATTGCCGCGGCATTTTTAACCGATATTCATTTAGGGGTGGTGACGGCATTAGCAGTCACTGCACATGAGATTCCGCAAGAAATAGGGGATTTTGCTATTTTATTGCAAAGTGGCTTTACCCGTAAAAAAGCTATTTTATACAATGTTATCTCTAGCCTCGCGACGTTGGTAGGTGGCTTGCTGGCCTACTTTTGGTTGGCAGAATTTGAACATATTTTGCCTTATGTTCTAGCATTTGCTGCGGCCAGTTTTATTTATATTGCCGTGGCTGACTTAATTCCAACCTTGCATAAGCGTATTAACCCAGCAGCAGCTATCGAACAGATTGTATTGATGCTATTCGGTATTGCTTTGATTGGCTGGTTGCACAGCTTTATTCACTAAGAACGGCAGCACTCGTCCTCAACTGGCTTGAAAAAGAGACTTTTTGTCCCCATTAATCAGTCATCAAATTAAATTAATGAGGATTGAAATATGCGAATGGATAAACTCACCAGTCAGTTTCAAGTAGCACTTTCTGACGCGCAAAGCCTAGCGTTAGGTAAAGACCATCAATTTATAGAACCGGCACACCTACTGGTTGCAATGCTTGATCAACAGGGTGCTGGTGTGCGTCATCTGCTGCAATTAGCAGGCGTGAACGTGAACAAGTTACGCTCATCGTTAGGCGATACAATTGATCGTATAGCAACTGTTGAGGGAGCTGCCGGTGATGTGCAAATGTCGAATGATTTAGGTCGGCTTCTGAATGTGACCGATAAGCTTGCGCAGCAACGTAAAGATGCTTATATCTCCAGTGAATTATTTATCTTGGCTACACTTGATGATAAAGGCTCAGCTGGTAAGGCATTACAAGAAGCTGGAGCCACTAAAAGTGTATTAGAAAAAGCGATAGATGATATACGTGGTGGCGAAGCGGTTAATGACCAAAATGCGGAAGAAAACCGTCAGGCACTCGAGAAATACAGTGTCGACCTAACTGAACGTGCGGAACAAGGTAAGCTTGACCCAGTCATTGGTCGAGATGAAGAAATACGCCGTACTATTCAAGTGCTACAGCGTCGTACAAAAAACAACCCGGTATTGATTGGTGAGCCGGGTGTGGGTAAAACCGCTATTGTGGAAGGACTTGCTCAACGCATCGTAAATGGTGAAGTGCCTGAAAACCTAAAGTCAAAGCGCCTGTTATCGTTAGATATGGCTGCGCTTATTGCTGGGGCTAAATTTCGTGGTGAATTTGAGGAACGTTTAAAAGCGGTACTAAACGATGTCTCAAAACAAGAAGGTCAGGTGATTTTGTTTATTGATGAATTGCACACCATGGTGGGCGCAGGTAAAGGTGACGGCGCAATGGATGCCGGTAATATGCTAAAGCCGGCGCTAGCACGGGGTGATTTGCATTGTGTAGGGGCAACAACTCTAGATGAATACCGCCAATATATTGAAAAAGATGCCGCGTTAGAGCGACGTTTCCAAAAAGTATTGGTGGATGAACCGACGGTTGAAGACACCATTGCTATTTTGCGTGGTTTAAAAGAGCGATATGAAGTTCACCATAGTGTGGATATAACAGACCCTGCTATCGTTTCAGCGGCAGTGCTGTCTCACCGTTATATCACTGATCGCCAACTACCCGACAAAGCGATTGATTTAATCGACGAATCAGCCAGTCGTATTCGGATGGAAATGGATTCAAAGCCTGAGTCAATGGACAGGCTAGAGCGTCGTTTAATCCAATTAAAGATTGAACGCGAAGCGTTGAAAAAAGAAAGTGATGAGGCTTCAATTAAACGTTTAGAGTTGCTGGAGTCTGAAATTGCTGAGCTTGAAAAAGAATATGCTGATTTGGAAGAAGTTTGGAAGTCTGAAAAAGCAGCAATGCAAGGCAGTGCGCAGCATAAAGAAGAGTTGGAAAGAGTGAAACTCGACATGGAAACTGCCCGCCGTGCGGGTGATTTAACACGCATGTCTGAGTTGCAATACGGTGAAATTCCTCGTTTAGAAAAAGCGATTCAAGAGGCTGAGGCTGGTGATGATGAGCAAAGCTTTACCTTGTTACGAAATAAAGTAACTGAGGAAGAAATAGCTGAAGTTGTGTCCAAGTGGACGGGTATTCCTGTATCGAAAATGCTTGAAGGTGAGCGTGAAAAGCTCTTGCAAATGGAAGGCAATTTAGGCGACCGGGTTATTGGTCAAGAAGAAGCAGTAAAAGCGGTGAGTGATGCCATTCGTCGTTCACGTGCGGGGTTATCAGATCCTAACCGCCCTAATGGTTCGTTCTTATTTTTAGGCCCAACAGGGGTTGGGAAAACAGAATTATGTAAGGCGTTAGCAGAGTTTTTGTTTGATACCGAAGAAGCGATCGTGCGAATTGATATGTCCGAATTTATGGAAAAGCACTCAGTCGCACGCTTAATTGGGGCGCCTCCAGGCTATGTTGGATATGAAGAAGGTGGCTATTTAACCGAAGCTATTCGACGTAGGCCGTATAGTGTTATTTTGATGGATGAAGTTGAAAAGGCACACCCCGATGTATTCAATATATTGCTACAAGTATTAGATGATGGCCGTTTAACAGATGGACAAGGCCGCACAGTTGATTTCCGAAATACAGTGATTGTGATGACATCGAACTTGGGGTCAGACCGGATACAAGAGCTTGCCGGTGAGGCAAATTACGATGAGATGAAGCGTGCGGTGATGGAGGTGGTGGGCAGTCACTTTCGCCCAGAGTTTATTAACCGTATTGATGAGTCAGTGGTCTTTCATCCTTTGGGCCGTTCACAAATCAGAGCTATCACAACGATTCAAGTAGAGGTTTTACGCCAGCGTTTGGCGGATCGGGAGATTGAATTAAATGTGTCGGAAGCTGCGCTTGATAAGTTAGGCGAGGCAGGTTTTGATCCTGTTTATGGCGCTAGGCCTTTGAAGCGGGCGATACAGCAGCGTTTGGAAAACGCCTTAGCTCAAGACTTATTAGCAGGGAAATTTGTGCCTGGCGATGTGATTAATATTGAGCTGAGCGATGATGCTCTTGTGTTTAATAAAGGGTAGGCGTATTTAAGTGGTTATTTATCACTAAATCCAGTGCCAGTAAACCTAGTCTGAGTGGCGGCACCTGCTTGATCGGTGTCCGCCATAATAGATGAAAAAGGTGGCAAGCGTGCACTTGCTAAAAAAGAAGGGCGTGATGGAATGGCCCGCTAAGGTGGCTATTTCACGGTTTAAGCCGGTATGTTGATCGTTTGTTTTGTGGGTTTTATTTGATAAAGGCTATTGCCAAGCATCTTTTTAGCTGCAGATTTCGCACTGCTGGCAATAGAAACGAGATCATTTTCCGATCTAATGGAGCCAAAATCATGGGGTCTTAGTGCTCCAATCGAGATAGATAAAAGTGGGTAAAAGACAGCCTTAGAGTTTCTATCTAGCGCAGAGATCCCTTCGTTAATAAGGTGCTCATGAGAGTAAAACTCTGAAACTAGGGCGCTAAAGTTATTTAAAATCGCGTCACACCGGTGTTGCCAGTTGCTGCTTTGAAAAATAATGATAAAGTCATCTCCACCAACATGGCCTACAAAGTCAATGTCGACATCCACGAAATCAGCCAGCAGCTTAGCGGTTTTTCGAAGCACTTTGTCGCCCTCACCAAACCCATAGGTGTCGTTATACGGCTTAAAATTATCTAAGTCAAAATAACAAATAACGATATCTTGTTGTGTCTCAATGGAGTGATTTATTCTTTGGCTGATTGGAACATTGCCCGGAAGGTTACTAAGTGGGTTCATGTGGCGTGCAAACGTGATTTGCATCTCGGTTATTTCCTTCAATAAATGAAGCAGTTTGCCCATGCCTTTGTATCGATTAGATGATGTGATGAGAAAGTCATCTTGTTGAGGGTGGTTTTTTTGACTAGTGGCGTAGTGACTAATTTTATTCATTGATAAAGTGATATCAACACTTAACGCTTTAATGTCTAAAAAGGATAAGGCGGTTTTCTTACTGTTTAATTCTTTACCGTAGCGGCTGGCGTAAATGGTTAGAAATTCAGTGCGCCATATAATCCCTGCAACGGTAGAGTCGTCATTAATAACCGGAAGGGCAGTTAGGTCGGGCGATGATTGGAAGCGTTCACCAATATCGTAAAATTTAGTATGGGTATAGATAGGTTTGACATAAAAAAGAAGTTTTGCTGCCGTATTGTCTGAACGTTCTATATTAAATTTAGGTTTTAAGTTATTTTTTCTTCTTGAAAATAACGAACAATCCAGCAACTCAGTTGGCTCAGCAGTGGGTCGAGCAAAGTAAAAGCCTTGTACATAATCTATATTCATCGCATTAGCCTGAAGGTATTCACCACGAAGCTCAATACCTTCGCCGATAACTTTACAATCAACACCTTTTGCAATATCAACGATAGACTGTACAAATTTTTGTTTGTTTGTATCATTATGAATGTCACTTAAAAAATGACGGTCAATTTTCACAAAGTCGGGTTTAATTTCAGACCAGGTTCTTAAGCCTGAGTAGCCGGCACCTAAATCATCGATGGCGATGGAAAATCCCATATCTTGATAATGTTTAGTTGCACATGCCATCAACTCATAATCCTCAATAGGGTATTGCTCGGTGAGCTCAATGACCACTTGGCTAGCATCCATATTAGCGTCTTTTATATACTTTAAGGTGTGGCCATGCTGGTAATCTTTTTGTAATAGAATCTCAGGGATGGTATTAATAAATAACTTTGAATTTAAGTTAAGCTGACCAAACCGTTTAATACTAATTTTGCGGCATAGTAAATCTAACTCAGCTAGCCGCCCATGCTTAGCAGCCGCATTAAAAAGGTTAATAGGGGAGTGCAAAGGGCCGTCAGAGGGGCCACGTACTAAGCCTTCATAACCGTAAATTGTATTGTCTCTCAGTGAAATGATCGGTTGAAAGAGGGGGGTTAATGAGTCTGTTGCTAAGATGTCTAAAAGCGATTGATAATGTAATTTTTCTTCATATGTCATGGGTGGAAAGTATTGCTGAATAATATGACGGTTATATGACAGGGATGTAAAAAGGAGGAATTCTTGATAAATTGCTTGCTTCTTGGTGGCTTTAATATCGTGCTGCTATTCAAATGAGTATAGAAGCTGTGTTGCACCTTGAACTCTTAAGCTAAATGGTAGTTTTCAGACTGTCACTGTTTTGTCACAAATAGTAGGTATTCTGACTAGCAATAATTAAATGGTTAATTTTATGGAAAAAATGAAGGTACTACTGGTAGAAGACGATGAGGATATCGGAGAAATGTTACAGCTTTCTCTACAGTCCAATGATATTGAGGTGACATGGTGTATGGATGTGATGAGAGCGCAGGAATCTTTGCGAGACATGACCCCAGATATTATTTTGTTAGATTGGATGCTACCAGGAATAAGTGGGCCTGATTGGATTAAGTTTTTAAAAAACCAAGAAGAGAATAAACGTATTCCAATTATTCTGTTGACGGCAAGAAGTACCGAAGAAGATAAAGTCTCGGGTCTAGAAACGGGCGCAGATGATTATGTTACCAAGCCTTTTTCTGTTCAGGAATTGATAGCCAGAATGAAAGCGGTGTTGCGTAGAACCAGTACAGAAAGTAATGCCACTGTGATCTCAATAGGTCCCTTGTTTATTGACCCAGAGAGTCATCGAGTGACGATAAATAAAGTTGATGTAATGATGAGCCCGACAGAATATAAGTTGCTGTACTTCTTTGCCTCACATCCCAATAAAGTTTTTTCGCGAAATCAGTTACTTGATAACGTGTGGGGTGACAATGTATACGTAGAAGATCGTACAGTGGATGTGCATATTAGGCGTTTAAGGCGCATTTTGGATGCTCAAAACTGTGCCAACTTAGTTCAAACGGTACGTGGTTTTGGTTACAAGTTAGTGGGTTCTAGCACGTGAATATAAACCCTAACCATGAACGTAACGTGTTATTGGCTTGGTTACTAGCAACCGGTGCGCTAGGTATGTTGCTTGGATACCCAGCTGAGGTGTTGGCGCTTTTTTTATTGGTTTACATCGTGTTTCAGTATCGGCGGTTGCAAGACTTGTATAAATGGTCAAAAAAAACGGGTGATCATGATGTGCCGTTTGAAGATGGGCTGTTTGGTCAAATTGCTGAGGGTATTTACCAATCTAAAAAGCAGCGTTTAGCGCAAAAGCATAGTGTTAAATATCAATTAGAACGGTTTAAAAAGCTGATCTCAGTTTTCCCTGACGGGGTGGTTATTCTATCGCTATCGAATGAAATTAGGTGGTTTAACGACCAAGCTGCTCGTTTACTTATTTTAAAAAAAGAAGATACGGGGCAGCCCATTAATCACTTAGTTCGACACCCTCGATTTACACATTTCCTTAAAAACCTAAAGAGCGATGCAGCTATTATTATGGAGGCGCCGGTTGTTGAAACTAATTGGTCTGCAGAAAAAATTGAAATACGGCTTTTGCCTTACGGTGATAATGAGCGTTTATTGTTAATTCGCGATGTCACTAAAGTTGAGCGTACCAATCAAGTGCGGAAAGACTTTGTATCAAATGCATCGCATGAATTAAGAACGCCATTAACGGTTATGAAAGGCTATGTGGAAATGTTATTGGCCTCTACCGCTAATGAGAAAGCACAGGTGAGTGCTTCTTTACGTAAAGTTGATCAACAAGTCGTTAAGATGCAAACCATGATCGAAGAGCTTTTAACATTAAGTCGGCTTGAAGAAGGGAAGATAGAGAGCTTAAATAATGTTGTGAATATTCGTGGGGTTTGTGAGCAAGTTAAAGCGGAGCTGGAACCGGCGGCACAAAAGCGCCAACAATCATTTAACTTTGATATTCCCGCAAGCCTTAATTTAAAAGTGAATAAATCGTCGGTATTGACAATAATGCGAAATTTGCTCGGTAATGCGATTAATTATTCTGATAAGAAAGGTGACATTAATGTTGGCTGGTTAATAGATGAGCCGGGTAATGGCGTTTTATATGTTAAAGATAAAGGTAAAGGGATTGCTGCAAGGCACTTAGCTAGATTGACTGAGCGTTTTTACCGAGTGGCTGAAAATAATGTGATGAATAAAACAGGGACAGGGCTGGGTTTGGCGATTGTTAAGCATGAGCTTGAAAGGCATGAGGCGCAGTTAATCATTGATAGTACTGAAGGCGAGGGCAGCTGTTTTCAATGTGTGTTCCCGTCTGAAAGAATTGAGTCATAAGGCTGTCATTAAACTGTCATATTGCGTTCATTATAATGCCATATATCAACCCTAGAATGATTTACAGGCTGGAGCAGATGCTTTGCCGGTTATTCAACTAAATTGGAAAAAACATGAAAATTAAAAAGATATTGGCATTAGGGCTGCTTGGCCTAACAGTTGGGACAGCAGCTCATGCAGCTAAAATTGAAGGTACGGGTTCAAGTTTTGCGTACCCTGCTTATACAACTTGGAGTAAAGTTTATTACGGCGAAACAAAGAACCAAGTCAATTACACGCCAACAGGCAGTGGCTCAGGCATTAAAGAAGTCACCGCCCGTCACGTTGATTTTGGTGGTTCAGATAAGCCTTTAAAATCGGGCTCTTTAGCAAAAGCAAACTTGATTCAATTTCCAACGGCTATTGGTGCCGTGACCTTTGCTTATAATGTTGAGGGTGTTAGTGGTATGAAGTTAAGTGAGGCAGCCATTTCAGGCATTATGCTAGGGAAAATCACAAAGTGGAATGACCCTGTTATCGCTGCTGATAATGAAGGAATTGCTCTACCTAGTGAAGATATTTTGTTTGTTCACCGTAGTGATAAATCAGGAACAACCTTTGCTTTTACTTACTACCTGAGCAAAATGAACCAAGAATGGCGCGAAACGATTGGTGCCAAGAAAGTAGTAGCATGGCCTTCTAAAAACCGTATTGCAGGTAAAGGCAATTTTGGTGTGGCCACAGCGATTAAAAATAATGGTTTTTCAATTGGCTATGTAGATTACGCTGATGCAAAGAAGAACGGTTTGGATATGGCGATTATTGAAAACCGTGAAAACGTGTTTGTTAAGCCTGAGCCAGCGACATTTGAGGCAGCAGCTGTGTATGCAGATTTAGATCCTAAAAAAGACTTTTATGCCAATATTGCATACCCACCAAAAGGTTACCCAGTGGTAACAGCAACGTTTGCACTGGTTCCTAAAGACGGTGAAAATTCAAAAGAAGTTATCAAGTTCTTTGATTATGCACTAACCAAAAAGAATACACTTATAGAATCGGTGGGTTATGTATCGCTTCCAGATGCTGTGATTAAAAAAATCCAAGGCTACTGGGTAGAAAAAGGCTTAAAATAAAAGATCGTTTAACGTAAAGTTAATTTAAGACCTTCTCAATAAGTTGTTGAGAAGGTCTTTGTTTATCCCAGAGGGAATAATGGAATTATTTTTTAGAAAAATTGCTCAATTAAGCGCCAGCTTGGTTTTTGTTATTTTAGCAGCTACCACGATTGTTCTATATTTGTCAGCAAAACCTGCGATAGAAGAATTTGGTGTTAAATTCTTGTTTGAATCTCGTTGGGGTGAAGAAGAAAAAGTTGAATTATCTCCTACTGAACTTAGCGATTTAGAGTCGTTGGAGGCTGATAAAGGCGCGCCTATTAATGATGATTTTATTGAAGATGATGACGACTTTATAATGGATGATGAGGACTTTATTACCGATGACGACATGGAGTTCGGTGATAATAAATCTAGAGTGGTTTATGGTGCCTTAGTCCCTATTGTCGGTACGGTTTTTTCAACACTCATCGCAATGCTGTTTTCAGTACCAATAGCGATGGGCATAGCAGTTTTTTTATCTGAAATTGCCCCCGGAGCGCTCGCTAAACCGGTTGGTATTGCGATTGAATTATTGGCATCTATTCCAAGCATTATTTATGGTATGTGGGGGTTGTTTTACTTTGGTCCATTTATAGCGGGCCTCTTTGGTGGAAATACGGTTTCATTGTTGGTAGCAGGGCTTGTGCTTGGCATTATGGTGATACCTTTTATGGCGGCCCTAAGTCGCGATGCAATAACGACGGTGCCTGATATGCTTAAAGAATCAGCGTATGCGATGGGCGCGACTAAATTAGAGGTAATAAAAGACGTTGTCTTTCCTTATGCACGGTCAGGCATTATTGGCTCCATCATATTATCGTTTGGCCGGGCTTTGGGTGAAACGATGGCAGTTGCTTTTGTGATTGGCGGCGTTTACCAGTTTGCAGGCAAAGTAACCGATCCTACTAATTCAATCCCGGTGGTGCTGGCTAATAGCTTTGCTGAATCAAGTGGTTTGAGTTTATCTGTTCTATTCTACTTAGCGCTGATACTTTTTGTTTTAAGTTTCATCGTGATAGCGAGTGCTAAAGTTTACTTCTTGAGGAAAAAGTAATGCGTTTAATCATGAACCGCGTGTTTATTGTTTTTTCTACCTTTGCTGCGTTAGTGGGCTTAATTTTTTTAGGCTGGATTTTATTTACATTATTTTCAAAAGGCCTGCAGGGGCTCAGCTTTGATGTGTTTACCAAAGACCTTATTGAAGGTGGTTTACGGAATGTAATTGTCGGTCAAATAATGATGTCTGGTATTGCCACACTGATCGGGATACCAGTCGGTATTCTGGCGGGTATTTATTTACAAGAGTATGGGGCTAACTCTAGAAGCACGGAGTTTTTGCGTGACTTAAGTGATGTGATGATGTCGGCGCCCTCGATTGTTGTGGGGACGTTTGTTTATGCGATTATTGTGGTGCCAACGGGGCATACCAGTGGCTGGGCTGGTGTTTTAGCTCTGTTTATTCTAATGGTGCCAATTATTGTTAGGACAACCGATGATATGTTGAACCTAGTGCCCATTGAGCTGCGAGAAGCAGGTATCGCCATTGGCGCTTCTAAGTACCATGTGACGATGAACATCGTCGTGCGTTACGCTAAGGCAGGCATTTTAACGGGTATTTTGCTTGCTTTTGCACGAGTAGTCGGGGAAACAGCGCCGTTGATCTACACCAGTGGCTCGAGTGAATTTTGGTCAACAGATCTAACAGGTACATTCCCTTCCTTAACCGTATCGATCTATAACCTGGCGACAATGCCAGACGACCAAATGGTTCAACTTGGCTGGACAGGAGCCTTTTTATTAACGACGATGGTGTTAATAATTAATTTGCTTGGCCGTTATGCGAGCAACAAAAAGAGATCAAAATAATGAAGAACATGATGGAAGTTAAGGATTTAACGTTTACTTATAGTGGTGCAAGTGAGCCATCACTAAAAGCTATTTCGTTACCGGTTGAAAAGAACAAAGTAACGGCATTGATTGGCCCGAGTGGGTGCGGTAAATCTACGCTGTTGCGCGGTATGAATCGTATTCACGACTTATACCCTGGTCACCGGTATGAAGGCGCTATTAATCTATTGAACGCGGATGAAAAAGCGTACACAAATATTTTAGATATTAAGAAAGAAGCAGAGTTGATTCGGTTGCGCCAACGTGTCGGCATGATTTTTCAAAAACCAACCCCATTTCCAATGACGATTTTTGAGAATATTGCCTATGGCTTAAGGCTTTCAGGTGTTAAAAAACGTACAGAGTTGCAAGAAGTCGTTGAGCAGTCATTGCGCGATGCGGCCTTATGGGAAGAGGCGAAAGACCGTTTGAGCCATGATGCTCGTGGTCTTAGTGGTGGTCAGCAACAGCGTTTGTGCATTGCTCGTGCGATTGCATTAAAACCCGAAGTTATTTTGTTTGACGAGCCAACCAGCGCGTTAGACCCTATTTCAACCTTAGCGATTGAAGAAATGATTTCCGTTCTTCGCGAACAATACAGCATCTGCATCGTGACGCATAATATGCAACAAGCGGCACGTATTTCAGACTACACGGGTTTTATGTATCTTGGTGAAATGATTGAATTTGATCAAACAGACACTATATTTATGAAACCATCACAAAAGCAAACCGAAGACTACATTAGTGGTCGATTTGGCTAAGGAGGGGAGATGAGTACAGGGCAACATATTTCACACAAGTTCGATGAAGAAGTTGAAGAGGTGACCAGCAGTGTGTTGAACATGGGTGGTGTCGTGGTGCAGCAGATTGAAAATGCGGTAAAAGCATTGTTAGCGGGCGACAAGGAAATGGCTGAAGCGGTAATTGAGGGTGATTTAAAGGTCAACACGTTTGATGTAGATATTGATGAAATGTGCAACCGTATCATCGTTATGCGTCAACCAACGGCAACAGATTTACGCTTAATCATGGCAATTATCAAAACAACCTCTGATTTGGAAAGAATGGGCGACGAGGCGAAACGTATTGCTAGACAAGCCATTGATATTTCTAAGCGAGGCGCATTGCCAGAACAATTTGATAGCATCGAGCAAATGTCGACCCGTGTGACGGGGATGCTTAATAAGGCATTAGATGCGTTTGCGCGTAGAGACCTTGATGAGTCGTTTAATGTCATTCACCTAGACAGGAAGGTTGATAAGGATTATGAGAATTTAGTCCGCCAGCAAATTACCTATATGATGGAAGATCCGAGAAAAATCCCTGTGGCGATTGATCTATTATGGTCATCTAGAGCGTTGGAGCGTATTGGCGATCGTGCCTGTAATATTTGTGAGTACGTTATTTATCTCGTTAAAGGGAAGGATGTTCGACACATTGAAATTAAAGAGTTAGAAAAACATTTGTAAGCATTATCTCTTTCTACTTCAAAAGGCCCGCCTAGTTGCGGGCTTTTTGTTGTAAACAGGCAAAAAACAACAACTGTCACATCGCTGTCACACCGCTGTCATTTAAGCTATTTAAAATCCTCCCGTGTTAAAGATATTTACTAAATAACAAGGGACAAAAAATGAAACAAACAAAACTATCAGCCGCTATTAAAGCGACACTATTGGGTACGTCAATGGCACTTGCACCGGCTGCATTTGCGGTGGATAAAGAACTCTTAGACATCTTAAAAGCTAATGGCGCAATTACTGAAGATCAGTATACAGAGCTATCTATGTCAAACATGATGAACAAGCAAAGCAAACCATCTGACGCAATGTTAAAGAAAATGGCATGGGCTGGCAAAATCAAAGTTAAGGGTGATTTGCGCGTTCGAAATGAAAATAGAAGCTCATCAAATGGTGTAAGCACAAAAGGACGCCAACGTTACCGTGCACGTATTGGCGTTTATGCAGATGTGACAGACAATGTTAAAGCCGGTATTCGTATCTCTTCGGGTAAAAATGATACGGCAACATCGACCAATGAAACGATGGATGATTATTTTGAGAAAGATGATGTAGGTATAGATTTAGCGTATATCAACTGGACAGCACTTAGTGGGCTTGAGTTGATGGGTGGTAAGTTCAAACAGCCTTGGCAACAAGTCAGTGGTGGCATGGTTTGGGATGGTGACTTGAACCCTGAAGGTGTCGCTGCACGCTATACGACCCAGTTAGGAGGAGCAAAGGTTATTACCAGTGCAGGTGTGTTTTCATTGGATGATAATGGTTCAAGTAGTTCGGAAGATGAAACCATTAACTTTGCTCAGCTGGCTACACAATTTAAAGTGGCAGGTGCTAAATCTAAATTTGGTGTGAGTGTTTTTGATTTTTCAGAAGGTGACAATAACCCACTCGCTACTGCAAAGGGTAATGATGCGACTCAGTTCCAGCTAATTGAGTTGTTTGGCGAAACAAGTGTAGATTTAGGTCTGCCCGTTAAGCTTTATGGCCATTATGTGAAAAATAATGATGCGGATGGCGTTAACAGTGGCGAAGACACTGCTTGGTTACTCGGTGTTGGAACAAAAATGGGTAAATGGAAAGCCAGTTATGATTATAGAGAAGTTGAATTAAACTCTGTGTTTGCAGCCTTTAATGACTCAGATTTTGCTGATGGCTACACCGATTCAGAAGGCAGTCGTTGGAAGCTTTCATACGAAATCAATAAAAACTTCAGCGTAGGGACTACTTATTTAGACACAGAAATGGGCACATTAACGTCTAAAGGAGAGGGTGA
Source organism: uncultured Cycloclasticus sp. (assembly GCA_913057515.1). Lineage (GTDB taxonomy): Bacteria > Pseudomonadota > Gammaproteobacteria > Methylococcales > Cycloclasticaceae > Cycloclasticus. The sequence continues at coordinate 63,331 of CAJXOJ010000011.1, forward strand.
CGTTGATACATGGCAAATTGATCTAAAAGCTAAGTTCTAAAAATCTAAAACAGAACCTTGTTTTAGGCCCTGACAGGATGTTGGGGCTTTTTTTTGCCTATTGCTAGCAGATTTTAGCATTTGCCTTTATATTGTCCGAAAATTAATAAGCAAGGTTAAATGTAATGGCATCAAAAAATTACTTATCGGGCATTTTTGGCCCATCACCTGTCGCTCCGCTTCAGTCGCATATGAAGCTAGTGGATGAATGTGTTTCAAAATTGGTTGATTTATTTGAGTGCATGTCTAAAGGCGATACCGACGGGGTAGAAGAGATTTATCAGCAGATAGCGACGCTTGAACAAAAAGCAGATGATCAGAAGCATTTATTGCGTGAACACCTGCCGAGCGGTCTTTTTATGCCGATTGATCGTCAAGATTTATTAGATTCGTTGCGTGTTCAAGACTTGCTGGCTAACCGTGCGCGCGATATTGCAGGCATTGTGGTGGGTCGTAAACTGCATTTTCCTGAGCACGCGAGCGCTCAAACTATTGAGTTGGTTCGAGCGACTGTTGAAACCTGTCATCAAGCACTGAAAGTGGTTAATGAACTGGATGAACTTGTTGAAACAGGGTTTAGAGGACATGCTGTTCGAGTGGTGGAAAGCATGTTGATAGAACTCGATAAACTGGAGTCAGAGACAGACCGAATTCAGGTTGAATTGCGTGCCGCCTTGTTTGAGGTGGAGAAGGACTTATACGCGGTTGATGTGATGTTTATGTACCGCATCATCGAATCTATTGCTGAAATTGCCGACGACGCCGAACGTGTGGGCCGTCGGTTTCAAATTATGCTGTCTAAATAGGAGGGGGTGGCAATGGATTACGGAACCTCTTATTTAGTATTAGCGGTCATTTTTGGTTTATTTATGGCGTGGGGTATTGGTGCGAATGATGTGGCCAATGCGATGGCAACATCAGTTGGCTCTAAGGCCATTACGATTAAGCAAGCCATCCTTATCGCAGCGGTGTTTGAATTTGCCGGCGCGGTATTGGCGGGTGGGCAAGTCACCTCAACCATTCGTAAAGGTATTATTGATGTCTCCGATTTGGGGGCTACACCTGAAATATTGGTGATGGGCATGTTGGCAGCGCTATTGGCGGCAGGGACATGGTTGTTGATTGCATCGAATAGAGGTTGGCCGGTGTCTACAACGCACTCAATTGTTGGGTCAATTGTTGGTTTTGCTATTGTTGGAATAGGGATTGACGCGGTGCAATGGGGTATGGTTGGCACGATTGTAATGAGCTGGGTCACATCACCTTTATTGGCGGCGATTCTCTCATTCCTCATCTTTAGGAGTGTACAAAAGCTAATACTGGAAACAGATGCGCCGTTAGATAACGCGAAAAAATATGTGCCGTTTTATATTTTCTTCGTTGGTTTTATTATAGCGATGGTGACCATTGTTAAAGGTTTAAAACACGTTGGATTAGACGTTAAAGGGATGGATGCTATCTATATTTCTGTAGCAGCAGGCGTTGTGGTGATGTTGTTAGGCAAGTTTTTAATTAGTCGTTTGCAATTTGAAGCGTCGGATAATATTAATTTTCACTATGCCAATGTCGAAAAAATATTTAGCGTACTGATGTTGTTAACGGCCTGTGCGATGGCTTTTGCGCACGGATCAAATGATGTTGCTAATGCAATTGGCCCCTTGGCGGCAGTTGCCAGTATTGTAGATAGTGGCGAACTATCTCAAAAGTCAGCGCTGCCACTTTGGATATTATTTGTCGGTGGCGTGGGTATCGTTTTGGGGTTGGCTATGTATGGGCGAAAAGTCATTGCAACCGTTGGTACTAAAATTACCGAGTTAACGCCCAGTCGTGGCTTTTGTTGCGAAGTTTCTGCTGCGACCACCGTTGTATTAGCATCGGGAATTGGCCTGCCGATTTCAACCACTCACACATTAGTAGGCGCTGTATTAGGTGTTGGCATGGCAAGGGGGATTTCTGCCTTAAATTTGGGTGTGATTCGAAGCATCTTTATGTCTTGGGTCATTACCTTGCCAATTGGTGCCGGCTTGGCGATTATTTTCTTCTTTATGCTTAAAGGTATCTTTAGTTAATAATTTTTTGCAAAAATTGCGCTAAGAAATGAATAGCGTTATACCGTTAACCCTTGTTTGCTTGATGCTCGAATGATTGGGAGGGTTGAATCATCTAACGTTATTTATTTAAGGATTGTCCTCCAAAAAATCAGTTTATCTGCTAAAGTTTGAGTGTTGTCGTGCCGATTATTTAGAGCGATAACTGGAATTTAAAATTAAGGAAATACTTTGGATTTAGCAACTTTAATAGGTTTTGTGGGTGGTTTGGGCATTATTATTGCGGCTATCGCAACCGGTGGTGATGTGATGATGTTCGTTGATGTCCCCTCGGTCTTGATTGTGATAGTGGGTACCTTTATGGTGACATTGATGCAGCTGTCTATTGGTGAGTTTTTGGGGTCTTTTAAAGTCGCCATTAAAGCGTTTATGAATAAAAATGATAACCCTGTAGACCTTATCGAAAAGGCGGTAGAGTTATCGGATGTCGCACGTAAAAATGGTCTGTTAGCATTAGAAGACCAAGAAGTTGACAATGAGTTTCTTAAACGAGGCTTAAGCCTTTGTGTGGATGGTCACGATGCGGAGATGGTGCAGAAACTCTTAAGTCGGGATATGGATTTAGCCATAAATCGTCATGAGATTGGCCAAAATATGTGGAAGGCAGTGGGTGATATGGCACCTGCAATGGGGATGATTGGGACCCTTGTCGGCTTAGTGCAAATGCTAGCAAATATGTCTGACCCAGCGGCAATTGGTCCAGCGATGGCGATAGCCTTATTAACTACCTTGTATGGAGCGATTATTGCCAACGCGTTTGCACTGCCAATGTCGGCTAAGCTTGCGGGTATTAGTTATCATGAACGTTTAAATAAAACGCTTATTTTAGAAACGATTCAAAGCATTCAAGAAGGGGTCAACCCAAGAGTTCTAGAAACATTGCTGAAAACATATTTACCAGAAAACCAGCGATCATCTGTTGGTGAGCCTGAAGAGGCTGAATGATACTCTGGAGCTTATAATGAGCGATGATAATTGTCCAAAATGTGACGAGGGTCTACCCGCATGGATGGGCACGTTTGCTGATTTAATGTCCTTGTTAATGTGCTTTTTCGTGTTGTTATTGTCGATGGCAACAGTGGATGCAAACCGTTTTAAGAAAATGGCAGATTCATTAAATGATGCTTTTGGAGTGCAGCGGAAAGTGATCACTTATGAGGTTGTTAAAGGCACCAGCGTGGTGGCTCAGCATTTTAGCCCCGCGGCAGGTGACCCCACTATTTTAGAAGAAGTGCGGCAGCAAACAACAGACTCAGAAAGGGAGCTTTTAGGTAAGGACTCAGATTCTGACTCAAAAGAGAAAAAAGAAGAAGAGGCTAAAAAGCAAGAAGACATTGAGGTTAAAGCGCAGATTGTGACAGAGTACGTTGAAGCGACTGAGCAGAAAATTGCGGATGCAAAGGAGTTAGCAGAAGAAATAAAAGAGTTTATGGTTGAAGAAATTGACCAAAGTATGGTGAGTGTAGAAACCGACCTTGACCGCGTGGTGATTAGGATTCACGAGAATGGCTCTTTTCCCTCAGGCAGTGCTGAATTTAACCCAGCATTCTTGCCTATTATGGAAAAAATCACCGCTGTCGTGAATGGCAGTGTTGGTACCGTTACTATTGCTGGCCATACCGATAATATTCCTATTGGATCGGGCTTGTACCGATCTAACTGGGAGCTTTCCGCAGCAAGGGCTGTTACCGTTGCGCAAGGAATGTTGGTCGATGGGTCAGTCGATCAAAATAGATTGGTTATTGAGGGGCACGCAGATACAGTGCCTCTAACCGATAATGACACGCCGGAGGGCAGAGCGCTGAATAGACGCGTGGAGATTATTTTAATTCAAGGCGAAATGCCTCAAGATTTAAGTGACCCAATATTAGACGTGGTAAAAAAATAATGAATGAAGAGCAAGAACGCAGGCGTTTTTTTAGAATAGATGATGAGCTAGTATTAAGTTATCGCTTGGTTTCTAATGATGAAACAAACATAGCCGGTAGGATGAAGGATCCTGAAAACACACTGGTATCCTTAGCTAGTGAGTTGGAAAAAATGAACGAGGTCTCACGTATCCATCTACGTCAGGTTGAAAAAGAATCACCTGAAGCGGCGCGCTATTTTTCCTTTATAGAAGAAAAAATTAACCTATTGGCTCATCATATGTTGAGGGAGAGTGATGAATTGTTCATGGAAACAGCTCGCCCCGTTAACCTGAGTGGTTCAGGGGTGTCATTTGCGTCAGATAGTGAGTTATCCGTTAATAGTTGTATAGAGCTGAAATTTATTTTAAGTCCATCGTTAGCAAAAATAACGAGTTTAGCAAAGGTGGTCTCTTGTCGACCGAATGGTGAAAAGTTCACGATAGCTGCTGAATTTACTCGGCTGAATGATAGTGATCGTGATTTACTTGTTCGTCATGTAGTTAAAAAGCAGATGAATGATATTCGTGGCCAGAGCGATTAATCACGATTTTTTTTATGCATTTCTTTTGTCGTTTAAGTGAAACGGTCAGGCTTTTCTAATGGAGCTAACGGGTATATATAAGGCGATATTGAAACGAATGGCTGCGGGGCAGTTTTTCTCTGGGCAAGAGTTGGCAAATGAATTGAATGTCAGTCGGGCCTCTATTTGGAATTATCTTAAAAAGTTAGAAGCAGCTGGTTTTGAGTTTCATGCAGTCAAAGGGAAAGGCACCCGCTTAAAAAGGCCTCTTGAGCTGCTTGATAAACAGCAAATTATTTCAGGTGTGTCTGCGCAACGGCAGCATTTAGTGCAGAATATAGAGGTATTAGACAGCTGTTCATCAACGAATCTCCATATCGCTCAGCAACATAGCTTAAAACCACTACCTAATGGCTCAATTTGTATGGCAGAAATGCAAACCAAGGGCCGAGGTCGTTTAGGTAAAACGTGGGTGTCCCCGTATGGGCAGAATTTATACGTCTCTTTTTTATGGAGTTTTAATGGCGGAATATCGAGCTTATCAGGCTTAAGTTTGGCCTGTGGAGTGGCTGTTTGTCATGCGCTTAAAGAGCTCGGCATGAGTGGTCATGGCTTGAAGTGGCCAAACGATGTGTTATGGGAAGGTAAAAAACTCGGCGGCATCTTGGTTGATATTCAAGGGGAAAGCCAAGGAGGCTATACAGCCATTGTTGGCATAGGGCTTAACTATCAAATGAGCTCAGCGGCTTCTAATGCGATTGATCAACCTTGGAGTGATGTATCTAAAGCGAGTGGCGGTATGGTTGGGCGAAATAAATTGGCCGCTTGCTTGCTTGAGCATGTTTTACAGGTCCTTCATGGTTATGAAGAAGGTGGCTTGTTACCTCATGTCGCCCCTTGGAATGAATACGATTGTTACAAACAGCAACCAGTTCGCATTATATCTGGAGAGCAGTTTGAAGAAGGGTTTGCAGGAGGGATTTCAAATACAGGTGAACTGCTTTTGTTAAAGCCTGATGGTTCTGTAAAGAGCATTGTGTCTGGTGAGGTTAGTTTGAGGTTGCAGGCTACTTAAATGTTGCAGTTATATATTGACCGAGGTAATACGGCGCTCAAGTGGCAAATGCTTAGCAATTCGACGTTAGTGGATGAAGGGGTTTTTAGTAACGATGTGCCGTTGGCTGAAGGTTTATCTAGTCTGGCAAAGCAGCCCTTATCTAATATTTATGTCTCAAGCGTAGCGTCTGACGGTTTTTGCCAGCAACTGACTGTTTGGGCAAAGGAGCAAGCTCAACCTCTCCCCGTGTTTGTAGAAAGCACGCGCGAAGCCTGCGGCGTTATTAATGCCTATGAAGAAGCGGGGCAGTTGGGTGTGGATCGTTGGTTGGCTATGATTGCCGCTCGCTCTACTTACCCTGGCATGTTATGTGTTGTTGATAGTGGTACAGCACTGACAATGGATTTTTTGTTAGAAAATGGTGAGCATTTAGGAGGATTCATTGTTCCAGGTGCAGCGTTAATGCAGCGTAGTTTACTTAACAATACTCAAAAAATTCATCTCGCTGATAAATCAGTTGGTAAAGGCTTAGGAGCGAACACGAGCGAAGCGGTGACTTTCGGCATTGAACAGATGCTGCAAGTGTTTGTGCGAGAAAAGGTAGTTGAAATAGAAGTGAGGCATAATAAAAAGGCAACGCTTATCTTAACGGGTGGGCATGCGAATGATTTGGCGAAAGGCTTGATGAATGAATTTTACTTAGAAAAGGATTTGGTATTGCAAGGCCTCAGAGTCTTGTCTAAAGGTTATTAATGAAACAGCTATTCTTTTTGTTACTTTTTATAAATATGGTGTACTTTTTTTGGGGGCAAACGGCCATCGAAAAAAATGCGGTTATTGGTTATCAAAAGCCGCTGTACCAAGAAGGTCAGGTGGAAAAACTAGAACTGATTTCCAAAGAGGAATTTTTTCAGGTGGGTAATAAGCAGCTACCTATTGATAGTAAAGTTGACAAAACGACGACTGAGGCGGTTAGTGAGTGTTATAGAGTTGGCGATTTTACGACAGAAAATGAAGCGAATAAGTTGCTAAAAGAGTTAAGTGGCTTAGGTGTGCATTTGCTGGTTACTTCCTTTGTCGTCTCCAGGGAGTTTTGGGTTGTTTACCCTTCCAACGGAGACTGGAATCAATCGCTACAAAATTTAAAACAGTTGAAGGCTAAAGGAGTGACTGATATCTGGTTGGTGCCTAAAGGGGATTACAAGGGGCTGATATCCCTAGGTTTATTTAAATTATCTGATAGAGCTAATAATAGAGTGAGAGAATTAAAGAACAAGCAAATTACGGCAGAAATTATTAATAGGGAAAAATTTCATTATGGTGTCAGGGTGGAAATGCATGGTACTAAAGCCATTATTCAAGATGAATTAGACCGTCTTGAGCTGGACCAGCAATATAGTATTGATAAAATTAGTTGTTAAGCATTGCTGGAACTTTTCATTTCGATTAGAATAGCCGCCCTGATGCTGGTGTAGCTCAGTCGGTAGAGCAGCTGATTTGTAATCAGCCGGTCGGTGGTTCGAATCCTCTCACCAGCTCCATATAAATAAAGGCCTGTAACAATTGTTACAGGCCTTTTTTATTGTCTATCTGTTTTCGACGTTTGCTAGCGTGCCAAGAAATCCAATGTTAGCGAGTTAAATTTTTCAGCGTGTTCCCACTGCGCCCAATGTCCGCACTTGCTAAGGATATGCAGGTCTGCATTAGGGATGCCCCATAAGAACTTAAGCCCATGATCAAGTGGGCAGAAGCGATCATCGCGACCCCAAATAATAAATGTTTCAGCAGCAACTTTATCAAGGTTAGGCGTGAAGTCACTGACAATGATATTGGACGTAGCAAAGCTTTTCATGAAGTTTTCTAAATGTTCGGGCTTTCGCATCATGTTCTCAAAACGCCCTTCAATTAACTCATCGCTCATTAGTGATGGGTCGTAAACGAAGACTTGAATCATTTTCTTTAATGCCTCAAGAGATGGGTTTTGGTAAAGCGCGACCAATAATTTAATGCCCTCTAATGGCATCGGTGAGAACATGCTTTGCCCACCACCACCAGCGCCCATTAATACCATTTTGTCTAAGCGTTCTGGAAACTCAAGTGAAAAGCTAAGCGCGCTGGCACCGCCCATAGAGTTGCCAATTAGATGTGCCTTTTCAATACCTAATTCATCCATCATGCCTTTTATAGCACGTGCATTTAATACATCACGCGCTAAGTCTGTTACCACCGCATCAGACTTATTAAAGCCTGGGCAGTCTAATAAAATAGTGCGATATTTCCCTGAAAAGGCGTCAATATTTCGAGAGAAATTACTCCAACCAGCCGCGCCAGGTCCACCACCGTGCAACATGATAACGGTTTCTTCTCCGTTGCCAGCTTCGTTATAGTGTAGATTCATGTCGAGGTTCTTAATATGGATGTTTTTACTGGTATTTTGTTCTGTAAGGGTCGTCATAGATGTGCCTATAGTTTTTATATATTTTGATTAAAAGATAGTTTTAGGTTTGGAAGTATGGTGCTAGATCACTGGTACTTAGTGTGTGCACAAAGTCTTCATTATCCCGTTGAATTAGATCTTACTGATATAAATATAGAGTTACCAGAAAAAAATAAGCTGACCGCTAATTTGCAATTATCTGGATCAATAAACAGACACCTTGCTGATGATGGCTGCAAAATTTAGTAATAATAGATAGAAAAACAAAATTTATAGTGACTTTGCTATGGTATTCACTTAATGCAATTGCAAAAAATGACGAAATTAGCGAAAATACACGGTTCATCTGGCTTAGTGCCGCTCATCTTCTTCTGGTTGTCGAATAGAGACTCGAAGAGCTAGCTTTGGAAAGAATTATGAAAAAAACAATGTACGAAAAAATATGGGAAAGCCACTTTGTTCACCAAGAACCGGGTCAGGCTCCTTTGTTGTATGTGGATAGGCATTTAATGCACGAGGTGACCAGTCCTCAAGCGTTTGAAGGTCTTCGTATGGCGAATAGGCCAGTGCGCAATCCGCATAGTATTTTGGCGACAATGGATCATTGTGTGCCCACTAAAGATCGTGATCTTCCTATTGCTGACCCGATTGCTAAAAAGCAAATTGAAACGATGGCCGAGAACTGTGAAGAGAACGGCCTAAATTTGTATGATATGGAAAGCCCAGATAATGGCGTGATTCATGTCGTTGTGCCGGAACATGGTTTTGTTCACCCCGGAATGGTGGTGGTTTGTGGTGATAGCCACACGGCAACTCATGGTGCGTTTGGTGCCTTAGCGTTTGGCATTGGCACATCAGAAGTAGAACACGTGATGGCAACACAAACTTTGCCACAGCAAAAATCTAAAACCATGTTGGTTCAAGTGGACGGTCAGCTATCTAAGCACTGTACTGCAAAAGACATTGCCTTAGCGATTATTGGTGTTACAGGTACAGCCGGTGGTACGGGCTACGTTATAGAATATGCCGGTGAAGCAATTGAAGCGCTAACAATGGAAGGCCGTATGACTGTTTGTAATATGGCAATTGAAGCGGGCGCACGTGCAGGCATGGTAGCGCCAGATCAAAAAACATTCGATTTCTTGGAAGGTAAAGAGTTTGCCCCTAAAGGTGAATATTGGGAGCAAGCGTTAACGTATTGGAAATCGCTGGTGACTGATGAAGGCGCAGAATATGACAAAATTATCACCCTTAATGCGTCAGAAATATCTCCACAAGTTACTTGGGGAACATCACCTGAGCAAGTGATTGGTGTCAACGGTGCAGTGCCAAGCCCTGAAAGCTTTGCCGATAAAGGCAAGCGACTCGCATGCGAAAGCGCGCTTAAATATATGGACCTTGACGCTTCAACCAAAATGACGGATATCAATATTGATTACGTGTTCATTGGTTCATGCACCAATGGCCGTATCGAAGATTTCCGTGATGCCGCTGAAATGGCTAAAGGCACAACCGTGGCAGATGGCGTAACAGCGATTGCGGTGCCAGGATCTTTCCACGTGAAATTACAAGCCGAAAAAGAAGGCATTGATAAAATATTTAAAGAAGCTGGTTGGGAATGGCGTGAGCCAGGTTGCTCGATGTGTTTGGCGATGAATGGCGATGAGCTTAAAGACGGTCAACGTTGTGCGTCAACATCAAATCGTAACTTTGAAGGGCGTCAAGGCAAAGGTGGACGTACTCACCTTGTGTCACCCGCAATGGCAGCGGCCGCAGCGGCCGCCGGTCACTTTGTCGATATCAGTAAATTAGGTTAAGGCTATGGAAAAATATACAAAACACGAAAGCGTTGCGGCATTAATGAACCGTAATAATGTTGATACCGATCAAATTATTCCAAAGCAGTTTCTAAAGAAAGTAGAACGCAGCGGTTTTGGCGTGCACTTATTCCATGATTGGCGTTATAACGCAGATGGCGTTACACCAAACCCAGACTTTGAGCTGAATAAGCCAGCATTTAAAGGAGCAAAGGTCCTTGTCGTGGGGGATAACTTTGGTTGTGGCTCATCTCGTGAACATGCGCCGTGGGCGATTGCAGATTATGGGTTTAATACCATTATTTCAACCAGCTATGCCGATATTTTCTATAACAATTGTTTTAAAAACGGCATCTTAGCCATCGTTGTTGAGCCAGCTCAACTTGATTTGCTAATGGACGAAATTAATGCAAACGAAGGAGTGAGCTTCTCGGTTGATTTGGAAACGCAAACAGTCAATACACCAGCGGGAAATGGTTTCACCTTTGAAATAGACCCGTTTCGTAAAGAAAACATGTTGAATGGTCTGGATGATATTGGTTTAACGTTAAAACACGTTGATAAAATAAGTGCGTTTGAAGAAGAGCATAAAAAACGTCTACCTTGGCTTTGGGCAAGTTAAGCCTAGCACTTAAGTAAATATTGATGGCGATGGAATCAAGATATATCCAAATTATGGATACAACCTTGCGTGATGGAGAGCAAACGCAAGGTGTATCGTTTTCGCCTGCTGAAAAAGTGAGTATTGCAAAAGCATTACTAGAATCGTTACGAGTTGATCGCATCGAGGTGGCGTCGGCTTGTGTTTCCGAAGGTGAGCAAGAAGCGGTTAGCAGTATTAATCAGTGGGCTAAAACCGAAGGGTTTGATGGCAAAGTGGAAGTATTGGGCTTTGCAGATCATAAACGCAGTGTCGATTGGATTGTTGCCGCTAACGGGCAAGTAATAAACTTGCTCACTAAAGGTAGCGAGAAACACTGCCGTGAGCAGCTGGGTAAAACCTTAGAAGAGCATGTTCAGCAAGTACTTAATACCGTTAACTATGCGCTTGAGCAAGGTTTAAAGGTTAATGTGTATCTTGAAGATTGGTCTAATGGTTACGCTGATAGCCCAGAGTATGTTTTTGCCTTTATGGATAGCATTAAAGACGCAGGTATTGAGCATTTCATGTTGCCGGATACCTTAGGGGTGATGTCACCTGAAGAGGTTTTTGATGCCTTGAGTGATATGTGTGCTCGTTACCCTGATGTGCATTTTGATTTCCATCCACATAATGATTACGGCTTAGGCACGGCCAATATTATGGCAGCGGTTCGTGCGGGTGTTAGTGCTATTCATTGCACGGTAAATTGCCTTGGCGAGCGGGCAGGTAATGCGTCTGTCTCGGAAGTGTCGGTTGTGTTGCGCGATAAAATGGGTATGCAGCTATCGATTGATGAGAGCAATATCGTTCGTTTAAGCAATATGGTTGAAAACTTCTCTGGCAAGTGGGTGGCGGCTAATGCGCCCATTATTGGCGATGATGTGTTTACCCAAACTGCCGGCATTCATGCCGATGGCGATAAAAAAGGTGGCTTATACGAAAGCAAGCTTAGCCCAGAACGTTTTTCCAGAGTTCGCAGTTATGCCCTAGGAAAAATGAGCGGCAAAGCATCGCTAAGTAAAAACTTAGAGCGTTTAGGCATTGAGCTATCTGAAGAAAACCAAAAGAAAGTGTTAAAACGTATCGTACGCTTGGGCGATTCTAAACAAACCATTACGACTGAAGATTTGCCGTTTATTATTGCGGATGTATTGGAAAGTGAAAGCTACAAACACATTCAGTTGCTTGATTGCTCAATTACTAGCCGTCTAGATCAGTCATCTATTGCGGATATTAAAGTTAATATAAAAGGCACCGAGCATGCCTCAAGTGGTACAGGTAACGGTGGTTTTGATGCCTTTATTGATGCAGTGAATAAAGTACTACTTGGCTATGATGCGGTGTTGCCTGAGCTTGAAGACTACGAAGTGCGAATTCCAAAAGGTGGGCATACCAATGCACTAACAGAATGTGTGATTACCTGGGCGAATGAGCGCAAAATGCGTAAAACTCGTGGGGTACATGCTAACCAGGTATTTGCCTCTATCTTGGCAGCCTTGCGGATGATTAATATCCAGTTGCACGAAAAAGCTTAAGACGAGTCATTAACAGTGTGGCAATAAAAAAGGCTTACATCATGTAAGCCTTTTTTTATGACTAGTCGTTAACCTTAGACTGTTGGCATGGCTTTTAGCTTTTCAACTACTTTGTCGCCAAAGGCTTCAGTACTTATCATGTTAACGCCACTACCAGGCTTAGAAAGGTCGGCAGTAGAATAACCATCTGCAAACACACCTTGCATTGCGTTCCATACGTTTTTCGCTTCTTCAGGCATATTAAAGCTGTATTCAAGCATCATTGCGACAGAGCCAATCATTGAGTATGGATTGGCGATATTTTTGCCAGCAATATCCGGCGCAGAACCGTGTGATGGTTCGTAATAAGCTTTTTCATCACCTAAACAAGCAGAAGGCATGAGGCCTAATGACCCTAAGATACCGCCGCCTTGGTCGCTTAAGATGTCGCCAAACATGTTTTCCATTACCATAACGTCGAACTGTGTTGGTTTTAAGCACAGTAGCGTCGCTACGGCATCAACAAGAATATTAATCACCTCAACTTCTGGGTATTCTTTAGCCACTTCTTCCATCACTTCATTCCAAAGAACAGATGACTTCAAGACGTTACTTTTATGAATGTTGTGCAACACTTTTTTGCGGCTATTGGCCAGTTTAAATGCGTGATGCATAATTTGGCGAATTTGGGCTTCGTCGTACTCTAAGGTTTCTTTAACATAACGCAAGCCTTGCTCGTTTACGCCCACTTCTTTTTCACCAAAGTATAAGCCACCAACCAATTCACGAATCATAATTAAATCAATGCCATCACCAATAACTTCAGGCTTTAACGGCGAGAAATGGGCAAGGCTTTGCGGAAGAGAAACCGGGCGGTAGTTAGCATATGTATTGTAGCGACGACGCATCGGCAATAAGGCGCCACGCTCAGGTTGTTTATCGATAGGGATTTTTTTAGACTCTTCGTGGCTTAAGCCGATAGGGCCTTTAATAATAGCATCCGCTTGGTCACAAATATCTTTAGTTTCTTGTGGGAAAGCATCACCGGTTTCAAAGTAAGCACAGGCACCAAAGAGGGCTGGCATTAATTCAAACGACACATCATTGCGTTCTTCAACGAGTTTTAGAACCTTAACGGCTTCTTGCATAATCTCTGGGCCAATTCCATCACCGGCCATAACAGCAATTTTGTAATTCTTCATGAGTTTCCCTATTGATTTTATGAAAATAATCGACGCATTTTACGCGACTAGGCGTTTGTATGCCATTATCACTTAGAATGTTTTTAAGTATGTGGGCTCATCACGTATAATCACCGCCTTTATAGAATTTCAAAGAGAGTACAGTATGGCTTTAAATTGTGGCATTGTTGGCCTGCCAAACGTTGGTAAATCAACCCTTTTTAATGCGTTGACGAAAGCAACCATTGCAGCAGAAAACTACCCATTCTGTACGATTGAGCCAAATACCGGTATCGTGCCTGTGCCTGATTTACGTTTGGATAAACTGGCGGAAATCGTCAAACCAGAGCGCGTAATACCCACCACCTTTGAGTTTGTGGATATTGCTGGGCTAGTGGCTGGCGCCTCAAAAGGGGAGGGTCTAGGTAATCAGTTCTTAGCCAATATTCGTGAATCAGATGCCATTGCGCACGTGGTGCGTTGTTTTGAAGACGATGATGTGATTCATGTAGCGGGAAAGATTGATCCTATAGCCGATATTGACGTGATTCAAACTGAATTGGCTTTATCGGATATGGCGTCACTTGAAAAAGCAGTGGTTAAAGCAACTAAGGCATCAAAATCTGGCAATAAAGACGAATTAAAAAACAAAGCATTTTTAGAAAAAGCGCTTAAGCACCTTGATGAAAAAATGACGCTAAGAAGCTTAGATGCAACAGATGATGAGCTGTTATCGTTAGCGGGTTACCAGCTATTAACGCTTAAGCCGATGTTGTATATAGCGAATGTTCAAGAAGATGGATTTGAGAACAACCCGCATTTGGATAAAGTGACAAGCCTAGCAAATGAACAAGGTGCAGCTATTGTTGCAGTTTGTGCATCGATGGAAGCTGAAATCATCCAATTGGAAGAAGATGAGCGGACTGAGTTTTTAGAAGAAATGGGCTTAACAGAACCCGGTTTAAACAGAGTGATTAGGGCGGGTTATGATTTGTTAAACTTGCAAACCTATTTTACGGCTGGTGTTAAAGAGGTACGAGCTTGGACGGTTAGAAAAGGTGCCACTGCACCGCAAGCTGCCGGTGTTATTCATACCGATTTTGAGAAAGGCTTTATTCGTGCAGAAATTACTGCCTACGAAGACTTTATTCAATACAACGGCGAGCAGGGCGCAAAAGAGGCGGGTAAATTGGGTGTACAAGGTAAAGATTACATTATGCAAGACGGAGATGTAACGCACTTTAGATTTAATGTGTAAAACTTCGCAGGTATCGGCCTGTTTGGCTTGACAAAATAAGCCGAAACTACGAAAATTCACAGCCTTCAAAGTATGGTCATGTAGCTCAGCTGGTTAGAGCACGGCATTCATAATGCCGGGGTCGGTGGTTCAAGTCCACCCATGACCACCATTTCAAGCTTTCCCTTCAAAAATTACGCAACTTTTACTACGCGACTCTTAAAAGAGCGGTTGGTTTCGGTTGCTTACAACTTTCTCAGCAGCGGCTAATAAATGGTCAATTTCAGCCATTGAGTTGTTTGTCGTAATCCGATGTGATTTATGACCGAATAAATCAGTATTGGCTAAGTCAGTAGGTAATTGAACCATTAAACGTTTTTGCTCTTCCGATGTGATTGGGTAGGGCTTCGTTCCGTTATGTTTTAACTTCCTTAATACTGGAGCTTGTTTTAGCTATGGCTCGTTAAATTCGCCCCAGTTAAAAGCTTATGTTCATTAAGTAGTCTTATATTTTAGGGCCAAGAATAAGCAACATGTACTTTAAAAATTGAACGGTTGCTAAAATGGCTTTTATGGGTTCCTATATGGCCAGCTTAGCTTCATACTTGATTATTAAAAACAAGTATGAAATACTTTGATTGTCTGTAACCTTTTAATTTTAAAGCAAATAACCAATGAAAATGCCAGTTTCACCGCCAGATCATAACGCTATTATCCAAGCTTCATTTGTTGAAAGCGGTATTAGTTGGTTTTTGCGCTCTAATTTTAATCCTATTGATAATAAAGGTCGTTATATACATTGGGACAAATTACGTCATTTACCAGCGCCAGAGGGTTTAACGAGTGAGCAGTGGTGGGCCGGCGTTAAGTCTGCGCGGGAGAGAAACTACCTGGAACTGCCAATAATGGACAAGCAGCAGAAGCCCTTTGTTTTCTGTACGCCAGATACCTTGCAGCGAGAACTACACTGGTTAGACAGGCATGCGGCTGGAAGCATTCAAACTGAAGCGGAGATAACTAACTCACAAAGGCGCAACACCTATTTGATTCGTTCTTTAGTTGAGGAAGCTATCAACTCTAGTCAGTTAGAAGGTGCCTCTACAACACGGCATGAAGCTAAGGAAATGATCCGTCAACAGCGGTCACCCAGAAGTAAAAGTGAGCAGATGATTTTTAATAATTATCAAGCTATGCAGTTTATTCACGAACATAAAGATGAGCAACTGACGCCATCACTTGTGTTTGAGCTGCAACGCATAGTGACAGATAAAACTTTAAATGACGGAGAAGTAGGCCGTTTTCGAAGTGATAGTGATGATATTCATGTAGTGGATAATCAGTCGCAGGAGGTGCTTCATACACCGCCACCAGCAAAAGAACTACCTGATAGGTTGAAACAATTATGTGATTTTGCAAACTCAGATAGCGCAACCGAAGGTACAGTATTTTTACATCCTGTTCTTAAAGCGATAGCTCTGCATTTTATGTTGGCGTACGATCATCCGTTTTGTGATGGAAATGGTCGAACAGCTCGAGCGTTATTTTATTGGGCGATGGCAAAGGAAGGCTACTGGTTGCTTGAGTTTGTTTCCATTTCTAAAATTATTAAAGAAGCATCGGCGCAATATGGCAAAGCGTTTCTATACACGGAGACCGATGAAAATGATGTGACATACTTTTTTATTCATCAACTGGAGGTGATTCATAAGGCGATTGAGTCATTGCATGACTATCTGGATAAAAAAACACATGACATAGGTGTAACCGAGAAACTTCTGCAGAATAATGTGCGGCTTAAAGGTAAGTTGAACTTTAGGCAATTAGCCGTGTTGCGCCATGCTTTGAAGCACCCACGGTTTACTTATGTTGTACAAGAACACCAACAGTCGCACGGAGTATCATATGACGTGGCTAGAAAAGATTTATTAGAACTATCAGATAAATATAAATTATTGCTCAAAACCAAGCAAGGTAAGCGATATTTATTTGTAGTTCCGCCAGATTTTGAACAAAGAGTTAGTCAAAAGTAAATGCGTGGAAGGTTGGTGGTGATGTGTCTCTTTCTTAGGTAAGTTGAGTCGTTTACGCCAGTAACCGGCAATAATTTGTTATTGAGCGGGTTGTAGTGAATCAAGTTGGCTTGTATCTGACACCTTGATTTATTCGGTGTTGTTTACTACCTGGAACAATCTTCTCAACTGCTGCTATTAAGTTATCAATTTCAGCCTTTAAGTAATGTGCCGTAATACGATGTGATTTATAACCTAATAAATCCTCGCGGTCTTGCAAACTAATACCTGCCGCTCTAAGTCTTCTACCGAACGTATGAGGTGAATCGTGTGCTCGGCATTGAAATAGGTTGGCTTTCTTTCCAGCAGTCTTCCAAGCCGTTCCTGTTATGTAACATTTATAACGCCCCTACATTTTGGAAACTTAGAGCAACCCCAAAACTTATTACCCTTCTTTTGCCCTTTTTTTACTTCTCGTAAAATCA
>CAJXOJ010000012.1 GCA_913057515.1 uncultured Cycloclasticus sp.
CAGGCTCAGGCTCAGGCTCAGGCTCAGGCTCAGGCTCAGGCTCAGGCTCAGGCTCAGGCTCTTCTAGTTTTGTCAAATCATCGAAATCATCAAGGTCAAGTGACACTTCTATATCATCGTCCTCACCTAACTCATCCTCTGCTTCGTCACCCTGAAGTAGCTCAGGAAATGTTTCTAAATCTGACGCCGCTGGAGCCACGTCCTCTTTGCTCGCATCGCGAGCCATACCCATAACCTCCGTATATACGGCTGACAACCCATACACCACATCAGAAAAGAAAGCGACATCATCTTTAGTCTGGGTTAACTGCGCAGATGCAAATGCTTTTATACAACTTTTTTCCGCCTCGACTAATCGCTCAGCACCCTCTGCCGACTGACTATCATTCAAACTTAATTCTTTTAAAAATGTCGAAAGATCCTCTTTTCTGTTCGGTGCCTCTTTAGCAAATTTCTTAAATAACGCCTTAATTTGATTGCGTAAAGCCTCTTTCTTTTTATGTGCTTGGAATATTAAAAAGCCACCGCCAATTAACAGCACTAAAACAAGCTCGATTAATATAATTTGAAAAGCTTCATTCATGTCAACTCTCTCCGTGTATTCTTATCCGTACTCAGCGCTATTCATGCAGCAGAGCCACTCAGTTAATATGACTATCAAATCAAGTTAATAATTTCTTAGCCACTAAACTGTCCTCTTCAGCCATTTTCTTCTTATATAAGCGAAGGCCAAAGAACCCTAATGCGCCCAATAATGCGTTAAAAATCAGGATAATAGAGGAAATTAAAAGCCAGCTGGATTCGCTCTCTTCTTCAACTGTCTCTGTTGCTGACAAAACATCATTTCCAACAATTATTTTTGACAGGTCTGGGCACTGAAGAATATCCTCTTCAGTCACACCTTTTTCAGGTAACATAATACCTGCCTCTGCTAGCACCTTATCAAATACAGGATTGATTTCCACATACTCAATTTTAGGCTTCGGTTTCACATGAAATGACAGCGCCTGTATACGCTCAAAAGTATTACCTGCCGCTCTCACCACTAATTCATAAGGCCCTGTTTTTAGTTCTCGCCCAATATCAACAAAGAAGTAACCGCCTGTAACCATATCAAGCTCCATTGGAATCATATCCTTGTCACCGCGCTTATCTGTTATCTCAACCGTTGCCATGATCGTGCTCAGCAGATTGCTGTTTTTAAGCAACTTTCCTTTATCGGTCAACACCATTCTTATTCGTGTATCCGACCCAGATACTATTTCCTTCGGCATATTTTCAACCGCCATTTGTAAGCTAGTGGTGATAAACACTTCATTACCGGGATCCGCCGGCGCAATTAACCGCCACTCACCTTCCATCGGCTTAGTGACTGTCACAATGTCGTATTTTTTCTCACGATGCCAACTCACACCCGCCCTTTCACTGCTACGCCCAAAATCCATCATTTCTGGGTCATCTAGTTGAGTTGAACCAAAGCCTTTTTTTCTAAAAACAACCGCTGTAAATTCTCGGACGGTTCCGTCTACTGTGAATTTGTTCGCTACCAATGGAATGCTATTCTTTTCGGCTAAGCGCTTACTCACACGTAGTAATGTACGTTCGAGCTGCTCAGGTGTTTTTACAATATCAAACCACCCTAACGTGTCGCTGGCGAGAGACTCCAAAAATTCAGCATCAGCATCATCAGAAAACCCTATGGTATGAACACTGACACCAACCGTCTTTAAGCGCCCCACTTGGAAATTTAATACACGCTCTTTTGAAGCCACATTAGCTTTTTTAGTTTTACCAGATGTGATCTTGCCATCGGTTAAAAGAACGATATGCCGTTTCGCACCTTTGTTTTCTTTTACCCAATCTAGTGAAGCAACCGCTAAGGCTCTTTCGATATCGGTCGCCTTACCTGAGGAGCGAACCTGATCTATATTTTTCAACGCCTGCGCTTTCCATGAAATACCAGACTTACTTGTCGCCATAACCTCAGTCGTCACCTCGTCTAACAACCAAATGCCAACATTGGCGTTATTTGGCAACAGCCGAATAAATAACTTTAGTGCCGCAATCCTATGATTATCAGGATCGCTAACTTTCATTCGCTCTGATACATCAACCAGCACTCTAACATCCAAGGCTTTATTTTTATTAAAAACAGTAGCCTGTGCATACGAAATACCCAGCATAAAGAGTAGAAAACACGCGAGGAAAAAATGATTAATGTTTTTCATTGATATATTGGGCGCTGTTCAAAGCCCCTATGACATTGATAATATAAGTAACCCTTGTATCGGCTAAGTTGGCTATAACTTAAATACAAAAGTATAGGTTGCACTTATCAAGCCGGCTCGACAAGTCCAAACACACATCAATAATATAGAAAAACATACAGCCATTAGAACAATAGCTGCATTTAAAACGTAATGTTTAGCTGTTACGAGTTTCTAAAATAGTCACCGCAGGTAGCGCCTTACCTTCTAAAAACTCTAAGAATGCTCCACCACCCGTTGAAATATAGGACACTTTTTCTGCAATCTCATACTTGTCTACTGCCGCAAGCGTGTCACCGCCACCGGCAATTGAAAACCCATCACTATCAGCAATCGCCTGCGACAGTGTCTTGGTGCCATCTGCAAATTGCTCAAATTCAAATACCCCTAATGGACCATTCCAAACAATTGTTCCTGCTTTCTTCACAATATCTGCATACAGCTTAGCTGTTAGCGGCCCAACATCTAAAATCAAGTCATCCTCTTCAACATCTTTTACCGACTTGACGGTCGCTTCAGCTGATTCTGAAAACGCTTTGCCGCAAACCACATCGACCGGAACAGGAATACTGGCTCCGTTTTGCTCGGCTTTTAACATTAACGCTTTCGCCTCATCAATTAAGTCTGGCTCATACAATGACTTGCCAACGGAATAACCTTGAGCGGCAATAAACGTATTAGCAATACCACCGCCAACAATGAGTTGATCAACCTTGTCTAACATCGAATCTAATACCGTTAGTTTGGTCGATACTTTTGCACCACCGACTATCGCCAGCATCGGCTGAGCCGGTTTAAATAGCGCCTTAGTTAACGCATCTAACTCAGCTGATAATAACGGGCCTGCACAAGCAATCGGTGCAAATTTCGCAACACCATGTGTCGAGGCTTGCGCTCGATGAGCCGTACCAAATGCATCCATCACATACACATCACATAAGGCCGCCATTTTTTTTGATAACGCCTCGTCATCTGCTTTCTCACCCACGTTAAAGCGCACGTTTTCACACAAAATAATATCGCCTGCCTCACCGCTAACGCCGTTTAGCCAATCTTTCTCTAATCGGATTGGTTGTTCTAGCAACATAGATAAATGCTCTGCGACGGGTTTCAAGCTAAACGCTTCATCATACTGACCTTCTGTCGGCCGTCCAAGATGCGACATCAGCATCACTATAGCGCCCGCTGCCTGCGCTTGCTGAATAGTGGGTAAACTGGCACGAATACGCGCATCACTACTAACCTTGCCGTCTTTAATCGGCACATTTAAGTCTTCCCTTATCAATACTCGCTTTGCAGATAAGTTTATGTCCTTCATGTTAGTAATCATCATCTAAGTTCCTATTTATTATCGCTTAACAGTTCATCATCGCTTCTGCTGTGTCCAGCATACGATTAGAAAAACCCCATTCGTTATCAAACCACGCCACTACTTTAACTAGTTGCCTTTGGCTAACCATTGTCTGTGTAGAGTCAAAAATACATGAGGCAGAATCATCTATAAAACCTAATGAGATCAAAGGCTGCTCATTATACTTTAGTACACCAGCCATAGCTGATAGCGCTGCTTTTTGCATTAAGGCATTCACCTCACTGACTGAGGTTTCTTTTTTACTGTTAAATGTTACATCCACCATTGCTACATTGATCGTGGGAACACGGATAGATAAGCCATTAATTTTGCCATCCAGCTCTGGTAAAACTCGACCAATAGAACTGGGCGAATGTGTTGGAGTTGGAATTAATGACGTTCCCACCTCTTTCGCTAATAGCTGTTCTTTATTATAAGCATGCAACGTGGTGCTTAAACCGCTCTCAATACCCAGCTGTTCATTCAACACCTTGAGCATCGGCGCTAAACAATTGATCGTACACGAGCCATTCGACACAATTTTAAACTCAGGCCGAAGCGCGTCATGGTTCACACCATAAACGATCGTGGCATCCACCATATCGTCTGAGAAGGCCGAAATAAGTACCTTTTTGGCACCTGCAAGGCAGTGCATATAAGATTGCTCTGCCTGTGTAAACGCACCGGTACATTCAAGCACAACATCAATATCGAGTTCTTTCCAGGGCAATTTGACTGGATTTACTTGCGAAAAATACTGAATCTCATCGGGGCCAACCATTAAGGAGCCGCCGTTAACTTTAAGGTCAGCTTCAAACACGCCATCAACTGCATCACCTTTCAGCAGTTCAAGCGAATGGTCAATTGACTCTACGTCATTAATCGCCACCAGCTTGATGTCTTTCTGTCGGCCCGATGCATAAAGTGCCCTCAGCACGCTACGCCCAATGCGGCCAAACCCATTAATGGCGACTTTTATACTCATCGATTTAACACTTATAAAATATTTTTTGCTGCCGCTACCAATTTTTCCGCTGTAATACCAAAGTACTCAAACAGCTCTTTGGCAGGCGCAGATTCGCCAAAACGATCCAAGCCAATCACCGCTCCTTGCAAACCAACGTACTTATACCAAAGGCTAGTAGAGCCCGCTTCAATAGCAACCCTTGCCGCCACCGACGAAGGCAACACAGACTCTTTATACTCAGCATCTTGCTCATCAAAAACATCTGTACAAGGCATCGATACAACGCGCACTTTAATACCCTCTGCCGTGAGCGTTTCAGCAGCCGTCGTGGCTAACTCCACTTCCGACCCAGTACCGATCAGAATGACCTCTGGCTCGCCCTCACAGTCTTTCAGCACATAACCACCTTTAGCAATCACAGCTAATTGCTTAGCAGAACGCTCTTGGTGCTGCACATTTTGACGCGTAAAGATCAACGCCGACGGAGTATTTTCACTGTCTATTGCTGATTTCCACGCCACTGCTGACTCGACCGCGTCACATGGGCGCCAAACATTTAAATTAGGAATTAAACGCAAACTCGATACATGCTCAACAGATTGGTGTGTCGGGCCGTCTTCACCCAAGCCTATAGAATCGTGGGTATAGACAAAAATATTTTTTAGCTTCATTAGCGCTGCCATACGGACCGCGTTACGCGCGTAATCAGAGAACGTTAAGAAAGTCGCGCCATAGGGAATAAAGCCACCGTGTAGCGCAATACCATTTTGAATCGCGCTCATGCCGAACTCACGCACCCCATAATGTAGGTAGTTACCATTGGCATTGGAACCGTCCACATCCGTACAACCTGTCCACTCGGTTAAATTGGAACCTGTTAAATCGGCTGAACCACCTAAAAACTCAGGTAACAATGGGCCAAAGCCATTCAGTGTATTCAACGAAGCCTTACGTGATGCAATCGTTTCACCAGCATCTTGCGCAGCTTGAATAAACGCTGATGATTTTTCTTCCCAATCGGCACTCAACTCACCTGATAATCGACGCAGCAACTCATCCGCTAAGTCAGGGTATTCAGCCACATACGCTTCTAACAGGTCTTCCCACTTAGACTCTGCTTGCTCACCTTTATCGTTTGCATCCCAGCCATTTTTTACCGCTGCTGGAATCTCAAAAGCGGGCGCTGACCAACCCAAGGCCTTTCTAGTGGCTGCTATTTCATCTGCACCTAATGGAGCGCCATGCACATGATGTGTCCCTTCTTTATTTGGCGCTCCGGAACCGATCACTGTTTTACAACAAATTAACGTCGGCTTACTGGTTTCCTTTTGCGCTTGTTTAATAGCTTGCTTAATGTCATCAGCATCATGTCCATCAACACCACGAACCACATGCCAGCCATAGGCTTCAAAGCGTGCTGGCGTATCGTCGGTAAACCAACCTTCTACATCACCGTCAATTGAGATGCCATTATCATCCCAAAATGCAATCAACTTGCCCAAACCTAAGGTTCCCGCATACGAACAGGCTTCATGCGAGATGCCTTCCATCAAACAACCATCACCCATAAATGCATAGGTGTAATGATCAATCACTGAAAAATTCGGCTTATTAAATTGCGCAGCTAACACTTTTTCTGCCAACGCCATTCCTACCGCATTACTAATCCCTTGACCCAAAGGCCCCGTCGTTGTTTCTACTCCAGGTGCATACCCGTATTCAGGGTGCCCTGGCGTTTTAGAATGCAACTGGCGGAAGTTGCGAATTTCCTCCATATCTAAATCGTAACCGGACAAATGCAGTAACGAGTACAACAGCATCGAACCATGCCCGTTAGATAACACAAAACGATCACGGTTAACCCAGTGTGGGTTGCTAGGGTTATGTGATAAAAAGTCATTCCACAGCATTTCTGCTATATCTGCCATACCCATGGGTGCACCAGGGTGGCCTGAATTGGCTTGTTGAACAGCGTCCATACTGAGGACACGAATGGCATTAGCCAGTGTTTGGCGAGAGGGAGTTTGGCTCATGATTGATTTTAAGTTTAGTGGGCGCGACAATCAGTGTTTAGAAACACCAATTAATAAACCGTTAATTTTACACTGAACCGAGCATAAGAGAAACCATGGACTAAGTTGCTTTGCACCCATTGACAGTCAATTCTACAAATCAAGAGGGTAAAGTCACCTGAACGTAGCAACAAAACAGCACCTCTCTTTACTACAAAACTGTCTTATTTAACCTCTTCTGTATCGCCATTTGCCTTGCTAGCTGGCTTTTTTATTTGCTGCTCTTCCCATAAACTCAACTGATTAAAATAAGCATCCCAGACACAAGGGCAACAGCTACCGCCACCACAACAGTCATCATTCTCGGGACGTACTGGTTTAGGTATCTTTTTGAGCATCGTATCCATTGAGGTTAATTATACCAAGCTATGACAACACCTACTATGCGACATACAGCTTAAAAAAACTACAGACGCTGATGTCAACTAAGCTGCTTTTAGCTTGAGAGATAACAAGCTTTTATTACAGCTCCTTGAAAAATATATTGCGACATTACACAAACAAACGTTAGAATTTAAACCAATATTTAGGGTTGTTATTAGAAACCCATTCCAATGCATACATAAGGAGAAGAGCATGGGTGTAGACGTGAGTAAGCTTGTCGACAATAAAACTGGGCGACAAAGTCGAAGCATTTTTCATGAGCAAGATATCTACGAACAGGAACAGGAAAGGATATTTGGTAAATGCTGGTTATTTTTAGCACATGAAAGCCAAATCCCTGATCCAGGTGATTACTTTAGAACCTTTATGGGCGAAGATGAGGTACTGGTGATTCGCCAAAAAGATCAATCGATCAAAGCCTTTCTTAACACCTGCACCCACCGTGGCAACCGTGTGTGTAAGGCTGACAAAGGTAATGCAAAGCACTTCACCTGTAGTTACCACGGCTGGAGCTTTGCTGCAGATGGCGCACTTCAATCAGTACCTTTGGAGGAGGACGCTTATTACAACGAACTGGATAAATCCAAATTTGGCTTACACCCTGTTTGCAACGTAGATAGCTATAAAGGGTTAATTTTTGGTAATTTTGATCCAGAAGCACCGACTTTGAATGATTATCTGGGTGACATGAAATGGTATTTAGATGTTTGGCTCGACGCCATGCCAGAAGGTACTGAGCTAATTGGCACAACACAAAAAGTTGAATACCCTGTCAACTGGAAATTACCTGTCGAAAACGCCTGTGGCGATGGTTATCATATTGGTTGGGCGCACGCAGGTGTCATGACCGTAGCCTCATCAATGAACATTGAAAGCCTTTCTCTAGGCAACACCGAAGTGGACAGCTCTACCGCAATGGCGGGTGGCGGCATGAATGGTCACTCGATTATTTCATCGCTTGACGGGCAATCAGGTTATGCGTTCTACCCTGATCCAAGCTTACCTGTTAGCTACCTTGAAGAAAACCGAGAGGCGGTTATTTCACGTCTTGGCGAAACGCGCGGTAAGCAATTCTGGGGCTCACAAATCAATATGACTGTTTTCCCCAATGTACAAATGTTACCGGGGCTTAATTGGTTCCGTGTTTACCACCCAAAAGGTCCGGGCAAGATGGAAATGTGGACTTGGGCGATGGTTGATAAAGAGATGTCAGACGAATTAAAACAAACCGTGCTCGATAATGTTTGCCGAACGTTTGGCGCCGCCGGCATGTTTGATAACGATGACGGCGAAAATTTTGCCGCCTGCACCTCGCAAAATAGAGGCTTACAAACCCGCCAAAAAGATGTTTACACCAATATGGGCTTAGGTAAAGAGTACTCACACCCTGAAATGCCTGGGGTGATTAGTGATGGCCTCGTTGGCGAGCAAAATCAACGGTATTTCTATCGCCGCTGGCAAGAAATGATGGCCGCAAAGGATTGGAGCGCCGTTCCAAACTACAACAGCCTCGAAGAAGCAAATGCAACAGGAGGGCAAAACTAATGAGTCAATCACTCCCTTTTAAAAATGCTGTTGATGCGGACACGTACCAAACCTTCCAAACACTGCTGTATAAAGAAGCACGACTGCTTGACCATGAAGAGTATGACCAATGGTTGGCGATGCTAACGGATGATATTCATTACTATATGCCCGTGCCCGCTCGCTATTTACGTGAGGAAAAAAAGCAAGCTATCAAACCACTCGACGCTAATATTTTTAATGACTATAAAAAACAATTAGAGTTACGTATCGCCCGCTTTGCGACCAATCTGGTCTGGTCTGAGAACCCACAAAACCTTATTAATCACTCCGTATCCAATATAGAAGTTTTTCCTACTGATGTGGAGGGTGAATGGAATGTCCTATCAGTTGTTACCGTTCTTAGAAGCCGACTCGATGGCGTAGAAAAACGCATGGTGGTATCGCGTAATGATATTTGGCGCATTGAAGACAACAGCCTAAAGCTAGCTAAAAGGAACATGCTATTTAATCATGCTGTCGTCCCTGATAGTAACCTTAACTTCTTCTTCTAATTCAGCTAAATAAAGAACGCCTATTGTTTATTTAAAACAATAGGCGTTACTTATATGAGCTTATTGAGCGCCACAATCAAGCCATAAGCATTACATCATGCTTGAGTTCTCGTTCATTAATCCCAAGGGCCTTTAGAGTCTTTTGGAATAAAACCAAGTGCTTTAAGAAAAGGCACAAAATCGACTGCATCCCATTCTTCAATATTTAAGCCATCTTTAATTCGCATAATATGAATAGCATCTAGATCAACATATTCATTTGTCGGCGCAACACCATTAAACTCGCCAACATGTTTCATGCGTAATTTCATTCGGCTAACCACCTTATCACCTTCAGCAATCTGATCATAAAAGTGCCGATCAAAATCGGTCATTGATTCTTGCAGCTTCATATTCATAATCATATGCGCCTCTTTATCCAACGGCTCTTTTGCCATCGGCAAGTGGAACAAGTGATCTGGGTGCAGCAAATCTCTCATATCATCAAAGCGTTTGCTGTCCATCGCTGCAAAAAACTCCCTAACAATTTTTTTATTAACGTCAGACATTCTCTCTCCTTATTTTCTTATTATCGATTCATTAGCATAAAGTAATAATAGCGCTGGGTGAGCTTATTTTTTTAATAAGGCTGAAAGCCCTGAAAATGGATTTTGCATTAACTCATCTTTATTTTTATCTTCAGCTAATGAGCCATATTCATGATCAACAAGCCTTGAATGCTCATTGTCATGGCAGTAAACGCATAGTAACTCCCAGTTACTCCCGTCCTCAGGGTTATTATCATGATTGTGATCTCGATGATGTACTGTCAGCTCTTGTAAGTTCGCCACTGAAAACTCTCTTGTACAACGTCCGCAAACCCAAGGGTACATCTTCAAAGCTTTCGCACGGTAACCCTTATCATTTTGCTCACGCTCTTTGCGAGCCTCGCTAATAAGTTGATCTAGTTTCTCTGTCGACTTCGTTATAGCCACTGCCCCACCCCTTTTAATAGTGATCGTCTTATGGAATTAAAACCTATCATTTTATGTTGGTATTTTTGCCCAAATCCAGCCTTCTTTTTCTGCTAGGGCACGATCCTTTGCAGTTGCCGGGCCCACACTTTCATCGTTAATAAAGTGAGAGCCGGCCAAAACACAGGCTACCGCATCCAAAATATCATCATCATCGATAATCGACTGTTTATCAGCTTCTGGTAGTGTCATGAGCTCACTGAGGCCATCAAAAATCTGCTCTCTTTCACTCTTGCTTTCTTTTTTATAACTCGTAGCAGGAAGCAGCTGACAAGACTTCAAGGTCACTGCTGGATACACTTCAATCACACTTATCGGATGCCTTAATTCAGAATTCCACGCTAAAGGAATAGACATTCCAACCTGTTCTTTTATCTCGTCTATTAAGCTCAAGGCAGCATGCGCTGTTCTTGCAATTCTATCGGCTCCTACATCTAACGATTGTTTATTCGCCTGTTCTTTTATAAAAAAATCGGTTCTGCGCCGAAACATTTGATGAGCCTCTGTACTGAGTGAAGAACCTGCGCTGTGACCAATCAACTCTTCCCCCAACTTTATCGGCCAGCCCAATGGTGAATCCATCGCTATCAATGTTTTAGTCGTACTGTCTTCTCTGATCCAACTCGATACTACATTGGCGATTGAGCCGCTTTTACCAACCTTCATGGCTTTATCTATCGTTAATAATCCTTTAGACATAGAGCCTAGGGCTAAACCAACTTTATTCGACTGCGTCGCGCAATCTATTCCAATAATTGTTACTGAGCCGTCATCAAATTTTAAGTGCTTGGGAGCGATCGGCATCTGGCTCTCACTAAAAATGAGCTGTTTTAGGCCAAGCTGTCTGCACAACTACAGCCATTTTATAGAACAGCCCATACTGGGTATTTGCTCAACCGGCCCTGCGTCCGTTTTTGCCACTAATAACATCGCTTCCACTAAATCGCGCTTAACTTCAACCGTATTATCTTGCATCCCACGCCCATCTAAACGACCACGGTATTGAAGCTCCATATTGGCGTTATAGCCAAAGAAGTCAGGGGTACAAACAGCACCGAACGCTTTCGCAACCTTTTGTGTCCTGTCGATTAAGTAGGGGAAGTTAAAGTTTTTCTCGATGGCTATTTTTTGCATATTCTCAAATGAATCAGCTGGGTAATCGTTTGGGTCATTCGACATAATAGCAACCACACCGATACCACTCTCCTTCAATATAGCCACATCGTCTACTAATTGTTCTTGAATCGCTTTTACATACGGGCAGTGGTTGCATATAAACATCACCAGCAAACCCTTTTCACCCGCACATTCATCACGCGTCCAGTGCCTACCGTCCACCCCCTGCAGCTCGAAATCTGGCGCAGCTAGGCCAAATTCACAAACGGGTGTATGCATCAACGTCATCTTGTTATTTAGTCCAATGCCTTAAACAACAACAGGCCACCTAAACCGCCCAATACCCATGTCACTAGCGGCGCATCCCCCAACATCAGAGGTGAGAAGCCATCTAAACCCAGAATAATCGCAGCTGACACCACCAAGCTGCCACCACAAATCGCCATGATGTTTTTCCGGTGATTTTTGGCCATTTGCAGTTTTATTTCTTCCAGCTGTTTAGACTTCCACTTTATTTCTAGCTCACCGTTGGCAGCATCACTGAGCACTTGATAGGCCATTTCTGGTAGCTCAGGAAGCTTTTCCGCCATGATCGGCAAATGCTCTTTTAGTTTATTAAAGGTCGCTTTTGGCCCGATTCTGTTTTTGTACCAGTCCTCTAAGTAGGGCTTGGCCGTTTGCCATAAATCTAAATCGGGATAGAGCTGACGCCCTAAACCCTCGATATTCAATAAGGTTTTTTGCAATAACACTAATTGTGGCTGCACTTCCATATCGAAGCGACGTGCGGTTTGAAAAAGGCGTAATAGCAAGTTACCGTACGAAATTTCCTTTAATGGTTTTTTAAATATTGGCTCACACACGGCACGAATCGCGCTTTCAAACTCATCAATCCGAGTATGTTTTGGAACCCAACCCGATTCAATATGCAGTTGTGCTACACGAAAATAATCCCGCTGAAAAAAGGCGAGGAAGTTTTCAGCCAAATAGCGTTGATCTGCAACGGTGACGCTACCCATAATGCCGAAATCAACGGCGAGATATTTTGCATCATCTGACGCAAAAATATTACCTGGGTGCATATCGGCATGAAAAAAATTATCGCGAAATACTTGTGCAAAAAAGATTTCCACTCCCCGTTCAGCAAGCAGCTTTAAATCAACGCCTTTTTCACATAATTCACCTATTTTACCGATTGGCGTGCCATAGATTCGCTCCATCACCATCACATTTTGGCGCGTGTAATCCCAATATACGTCCGGCACATAGAGATGCTCAGAACCTTCAAAGTTGCGCCGTAACTGCGAAGCATTGGCCGCTTCGCGAACAAGGTCAAGTTCATCGTGAATCGTGTGATCAAATTCTTTCACTACATCTAAGGGCTTTAATCGCTTAGCCTCAGCCCAGTACTTATTAGCGAGCTCTGCCAAGGTATACAGCAAAGCCACATCTGAGTTAATAATTTTTTCAATACCGGGGCGAAGCACTTTAACAACAACATCTTCCCCTGTATGCAGTGTTGCGGTGTGCACTTGTGCCACAGAAGCCGATGCCAATGGGCTTTGCGAAAACACCGAAAATACCTCTTCAACCGGAACCTCTAACGATTTTTCAATAATTTGGCGCGCTAAATTATCAGCAAAGGGTGGCACATTATCTTGCAGGTACGAAAGCTCTTCACCAATATCAGGGGGTAATAAGTCTTGCCGTGTTGATAAAATTTGACCGAACTTAACGAAAATAGGGCCTAAATCTTCTAATGCCATACGAAGCCGCTCACCTCGCGCCCCCTTTCGCTTGCCCAAGATATAACTGGGCGACAAATACGTTAGATACCGTAATGGCCTAAATAAGTGTAGATTAAAAACAAACTCATCCAAACCATAACGTAATAACACACGCTGAATTCGAAGAAGCCGAAAGGTAGTCGTTAGGTTTATCACGTTATGTCCTGGTTTGGCTCATTGCCTGGCTTTTGCTGGTTAGCGATCAGCCGCTGGACTTTTGCTTCTAATCTATCTACCGATAAGCGTAATTGATCCACATTGGCTTTAAATTTATTCACTTCAAATTTAGAGGGCAGCATCGCCTGTTCTTCTCGGAAATATTCTGACACATTTAAGGCATTTGTTTTCGTTGCATCCCTCAGCCAGCCCGATACGTCACGTACAACGTTTCCAAGTTGATTAGCCACAACATCGCCCGTTAGCTTTGACAGTGGCTCTTCCCAGTCCACCTCAATGTTCTCAAGGAATGCTTGGAATTGCCCCCCAAGCTCTGTATCACCCTCTATCAGCACATCACCCGAAAACAAGCTAGGTGCTGCTGACTCATGCAGGCTCATCATCGCTAATGCTAGTGGCGAACCCGAAATAGTCGTGTCTGCCTCGCCATCAAGCTCTTCTCTAATATCTAAGCCATCAGCGGTAATAATGATGTAAAGGCTCAGCTCAAGCTGTTGAAAGTGTAATTCAACCACCTTACCTTGCATTTTTGCCAATTGCCTTGGCACCTCTGGGTCATAATCCAAATAGTTATTAATCGCTATTTGCAGGGGCTTAATAAAAGGGCTGACTAATGACACGGTAGCTAGAGTTTATAACCCGTGTGAACCGCAACAATACCGCCTGTTAAGTTGTTCACTTGGCAGCGTTCGAAACCGGCCTCTTCCATCATCCCTTTTAGCGTCGATTGGTCGGGGTGCATACGAATTGATTCAGCAAGGTATTGGTAACTATCACCATCTTTTGCAACTAACTCACCAATTTTAGGCAATAATTTGAATGAATACGCATCGTAAATCTTATCTAAAATAGGGTTGGTTGGTTTTGAAAACTCTAAAATTAACAAGCGGCCACCCGGTTTAAGCACATCAAACATCGAGCGCAATGCCGCTTCTTTATTGGTTACATTTCTTAGACCAAAGCCGATACACACTCGATCAAATTGATTGGAAGCATAAGGCAAACATTCTGCATTCGCTAAGTTGTAGGTAATATTAGCAATATGACCTTTATCAATCATACGATCTCGCCCTACACGCAACATTGCTTCATTAATATCCGCCAACACCACTTTGCCGGTTTTCCCAACGCGTTTAGCAAATAGTGCTGACAAATCTCCCGTACCGCCGGCCAAATCGAGCACCATATGCCCTGGCTTTATGTTGGCAATTTCTACCGTGAAGCGCTTCCATAAACGATGAATCCCCATCGACATAAGGTCATTCATCACATCATAAGAGGGCGCAACTGAATCGAACACCTCACGGACTTTACCAACTTTCTCTTCAACCGGAACGTCTGTAAACCCAAAATGCGTTGTCGTTTTATCCGTCATCACTCACCCTTTTATACCTTGTTTTACGATACGTTTCGTTGATGCCCTGCCGCTTCAAGCCTGTCTAAATAATCTTGCCAGTTCTCGGCTTTTTTTTCAGCCAGCTCAATTAAAAATGGCCATGCATATAAGCCTGTATCGTGCTCATCGCTAAACACCAGCCGAACGGCATAATTACCAACAGGTTCAATGGCAACGATATTAACGTTTTCTTTGCCTACTTGTAGCACTTCTTGACCTGGACCATGCCCACGAACTTCCGCCGAGGGCGAAAACACACGCAGGTATTCACAACTAAGCCCTATTGTTCTACCGTCGTCAAAACTTAACGACAACACCCGGCTTTTTTGATCAAGCGCTAAATCTGTAATAGTGGTCATTTTTTACCTACAAAATATAACGCGACAAATCTTCATCCGACGCAAGTTCTGCTAAATGGTCGTTCACATAAGCGGCATCAATCACTTCATCCACATGTGCAGCTGACGGTGCTTTAAATGAGATCTCATCGAGCAATCGTTCCAAAATAGTATGTAAGCGACGAGCACCAATATTTTCAGTACCCTCGTTAACCTGCCACGCCATTTCTGCGATACGAGCAATACCGTCCTCGGTGAATTGAAGACTCACATCCTCGGTCTCCAGTAATGCGGCATATTGCTCCGTTAATGAAGCATTCGGCTCAGTTAAAATCCGAACAAAATCATCCGCCACCAGCGCATCTAATTCAACGCGAATAGGAAAACGGCCTTGTAATTCAGGAATTAAATCAGAAGGCTTCGATACATGGAAAGCACCTGATGCAATAAATAAAATATGATCCGTTTTCACTGGACCATACTTGGTTGTTACTGTGCTACCCTCAACCAATGGCAGCAAATCACGCTGAACGCCATCTCGTGAAACATCCGCACCGCCACTATCTCCACGTTTACAAACTTTATCCAACTCATCTAAAAAAACAATGCCTGTTTGCTCAAGGTTGTCTATCGCTTTATGCTTTAGCTCTTCCTCGTTAACCAGCTTGCCCGCCTCTTCCTCGGTCATCGCTACTAACGCATGTTTAATAGCCATTTTACGTTTTTTCTTTTTTTCGCCCGACATGTTTTGAAACATCCCTTGCAACTGGTTAGTCATTTCTTCCATACCAGGAGGCGCCATAATCTCCACACCGACACTCGGCGCGCTCATTTCTATTTCAATTTCTTTGTCATCAAGGTCGCCTTCGCGTAATTTTTTACGGAATTTCTGGCGTGTAGCATCGCCCGATGTATCGTTAGCATCTGACCCTTCTGCACGCGGTAACAAGATATCTAACACCCTCTCCTCTGCCGCATCTTCAGCTCTTCGCTTGACCTTGCCCATTTCAACTTCGCGCGTCATTTTAACGGCAATGTCGGCAAGATCGCGTACGATGGACTCAACATCCCGGCCAACATACCCCACTTCGGTAAACTTAGTTGCTTCTATTTTTATAAACGGTGCTTTGGCTAAGGTGGCTAAACGGCGTGCTATTTCTGTTTTACCAACGCCGGTTGGGCCGATCATCAAAATATTCTTAGGCGTGATTTCAGCGCGTAAACAGTCGACCACCTGTGAGCGTCTCCAGCGATTCCTTAAGGCGATAGCTACTGCTCTTTTTGCCGCATTTTGCCCAACAATGTGTTTATCGAGTTCATGCACGATTTCTTTTGGTGTCATTTGGCTCATGTTACTTTTTTCCCTCGGACGTTAACTCTTCAATCGTTTGATTATGATTAGTATAAATACAAATATCACCTGCAATATTGAGTGATTTCTCCACAATGTCACGTGCGCTCAGCTCTGTGTTTTCTAATAAAGCCTTTGCTGCTGATTGAGCAAATGGGCCACCAGAACCAATCGCAATAAGGTCTTGTTCCGGCTGAATAACATCACCATTACCCGAAATAATCAGTGAGTCCTTGCTATCAGCAATGGCAAGCAAGGCTTCTAACTTACGTAACATGCGATCAGTTCGCCAATCTTTAGCCATTTCAACGGCGGCACGGGTTAAATTGCCATGATGCTTTTCTAGCATGCCTTCAAAACGTTCAAACAAGGTAAAGGCATCGGCTGTTGCCCCAGCAAAACCTGCTATCACATCGCCACTGGCTAGCTTCCGCACTTTTCTAGCATTCCCTTTCATGATGGTATTACCCAACGTTACTTGCCCATCCCCACCAATCACAACGCTATTACCACGCCGTACTGAAACGATCGTTGTTCCTCTAAAATCCACGTTAATTTCTCACTTTAACTATTGACCCTATATTTTACACAATAATCAGCCATCAGCATGCTTGTCGCGTCTGTTTAACCGCCATTCATTTTAATTATGATATTCTTATTTAAGATTAAAACTGGGAGCGAGTATCGTGGATGAACTAAATCAAATTTCTCAAACATTGGCTCTTAGCATGGGCGCCGCTTGGGGTAGCGGTATTAATTTGTACGCAACCCTCTTAATGCTAGGCTATTTAGCACACACTGGCAGCATGGATTTACCGCCTGACTTGATGATTGTTGCCGACCCGCTAGTGATGACAGCTGCTGGATTAATGTACGCTGTAGAATTTTTTGCCGATAAAGTACCGGGCGTTGATACTGGATGGGACACCCTCCACACCTTTATTAGGATTCCTGCTGGCGCGATGCTAGCCGCAGGGGCTATTGGCGACATTGGCCCCGCCGCTGAAATTGCTGCTGCTATTGTTGGCGGCGGATTAGCTGGTGCAACACACGTGACTAAGGCCGGTAGTCGCGCATTGATCAACACCTCCCCAGAACCCTTCACCAACTGGACGGCTTCCATTATGGAAGACATTGCTGTTTTTGCTGGCGTTTGGGCTGCTATCCAGCACCCCGCATTCTTTGTTGTTGGCTTAGTTTTATTCATCTTATTAATGATTTGGGCATTACCAAAATTATGGCGTGGGATAAAACGTGTGTTTAAATTTTTAGCCAAGTTGTTTGGTGCATCCAGCGATGAAGATATTTTAAGCACACCATCTGACGGGAAGCTACCAAAGCCAGACTAAGGCCTATAAGAGTTATTTCTTTTTCTGCTTTGCCCTTGGGTGCGCTTGGTCATACACTGCTGCCAAATGCTGGAAGTCTAAGTGCGTATAAACTTGCGTGGTACTGATATTGCTGTGTCCTAAGAGCTCCTGAACAGCTCGCAAATCTTGACTAGACTCCAACATATGGCTCGCAAATGAATGCCTCAACATATGTGGGTATAACCTCCCTTGCAAACCTTGATGCTTCCGCCAACGTTCTAAACGCGACTGAATAGACCTTGTGGTTAAACGCGTACCTCTTTTGCCAACAAATAACGCCATTTCATTCAAGACATCAAACTGTGAGCGAAGAGGCAGCCAAGTGCGAATAGCACTAACAGCTTTACTACCCAGAGGCAATAACCTTGATTTTTTCCCCTTACCGCTAACCACGTGTATGGTTTTTCCACTTAGGTCGACATCCATAAGGTTTATATTCGCTAATTCACTAACACGTAAACCCGACGAATAAAGTAATTCCCACATCGCTAAATCGCGGCTTTCCAAAGGGCCTGCTGGTTCCACCTCTAAAAGCCCGTGTATTTGATCGACATCCAGTACGTTTGGTAAACTCTTAGCTGCCTTGGGTGCCCGAATACCACCCGCTGGGTTGTTAAGCAGCACCTTAATTTTAATCAGGTAGGCAAAAAAACTTCTACAAGCCGATAGCTCGCGCTGCAAACTTCGACTGCTTAGGCCTTGTCGGTGTCGTTCAGCTATAAACCCTCGAACCAGGTGACTCGTTAATTCCGGCCACGATTTTAAGCCTTGCTCAGCGCAATAGCTGAGCAGCTTCGATAAATCTCGCTCGTACGCCTTGAGTGTATTTGGGGAGAGTTGCCTCTCGACCTTCAGAACGAGTAGAAACTGCTGGCAAACATCAACAGCAGATTGATCCATGATTATTGTTTAACTGGCTTCAATGAATAAAGCCGTTTTGCCACCAACTCACCTAAATGCGTTAAAAATAGCGTCCCCATGGTTGGTCGAAATCGATCTGTGTCTTTACTACCTATCGCCAACACACCATCTTGCTGATCAATTTTTAAAGGTATTAAAGCCGCGGATTTAACGGCTTCCGCTTGTTCAGCAAATAACGCTTCTGCTTGCGCATGAGTTGGCAATCCACATTTTATTTTTTGCGAGTCAAGTAGGCGTTTAAAGTGTTCTAGTTGAGCATCGCCCTGTTGCCAAACAACGTTACTAATGGGAAAGTTTGACTCAGTTTCGCCTTGAATTAAGCGGATGGAAAAGAAGTCGGCACTAAAACATTCTTTGAGCGTGTCATCTAATGTTGCAAAAACATCCTCTACACAGCGTGCATCTAGCAAGGCGGTAGTTAACTGTTGCATGCGCCCAAATAACGCATCATTTTCACGCGCAATCGCTAACAAACCATCCAGCTGCTGCTGTAACTTAGCATTCTTTTCACGCAAGACAGCTAAGTGCCGCATCGTTAGAGAAACTACCCCTCCATGCTTTTCAGTAACGGGTATATCGTCCAACAATTCGGGGTATTGATTATAAAAATCAGGCGATTGAAGCAAATACTCACGTACCTGCTGCGCCGTTAAACCAGTTGTTTCTAATGTCTGCTGTTCGCTCATATTTCAATCATACCATCAAAAACAAATGTTGCAGGCCCCGTCATTAGCACAGGTTGCCCTTCGCCTTTCCAATCAATGCTCAACTCGCCGCCCTGCAAAGCAACCGTTACCGGTGGCGTTAGTTTATCGAGTCGAATAGCAGTCACCACGGCAGCGCAAGCACCGCTTCCACAGGCCAACGTTTCGCCTGCACCGCGTTCAAATACACGCAACGACAAGCTGGATGCGCCGGTTATTTCACTAAAGCCAATATTCGCTCTTTCAGGAAAAACAGAGTGGCTTTCCATCGCCGCACCAATTTTTTCAACCGCCGCGCTATTGATATCATCAACCTCAATCACTGCATGAGGGTTACCCATCGATAAGGCAGAAAACTCAATAGTCTGACCCTCTACCTTAACGCCATATTGCAATTGTTGCTGATCAGCTAGCAGAGGAATAGCCTCGGGCTCGAAACGAGGGACACCCATATCCACCTTGACTTGATCAGTCTCATCGAGGCTTAACACAAGCTCACCTGCACCCGTTTCTACTCGAATTGAACGTTTATCGGTTAAGCCCTTTAATGTTACAAATAACGCAAAGCAACGTGCGCCATTCCCACATTGAGAGACCTCACTCCCGTCTGCATTGTAGATAACATATCGAAAATCTGCCGCCCCGGTCGCCCGTTGCACTAGAAGAAGCTGGTCAAACCCTACCCCATAATGCCTATCGGCTAATGTTCTAATCGTCTCAGCAGATAAATCAATGCTTTGATTTATCGCATCAATAACTACGAAGTCATTCCCTAGGCCGTGCATTTTACTAAAATGAATTAACAACCCACTTCCTCACTATCGCTAGGCAGCAATGATTCATTTTGCCATAAACTCTCAACGCTTTGCCGCGAGCCAATCAGATGCAGCTGTTCACCATCTACCATCACTTCTGCAACGCTCGGCCTAGAGTTGTAATTTGAACTCATCGTAAAGCCATAAGCACCGGCAGAGCGCACGGCCAACACATCACCTTCCTCTATGGCTAGCATTCTATCTTTACCCAAGAAATCACCCGTTTCACACACTGGGCCAACGATGTCATAGCAATTTTCTTGTACCGTTGAGCTTAAATCAACAGGAACAATATTTTGCCAAGCTTGGTACAAAGCAGGCCGCATCAAATCATTCATAGCAGCATCAACAATCGCAAATTGCTTATCTTCTGTTGGCTTAATGTATTCCACTGTGGTCACTAAAATACCTGCATTACCCGCAATGGCCCTGCCAGGTTCTAATAAAATTTCATAAGACGAGTCGGCTAACTTTTTATACAAGGCTTTTACATAATCTGCGGGCAAAGGCGGTTGCTCATCTCGATAGCAAATACCCAAACCGCCACCTAAGTCTAAGTGCTCAATAGTAATACCGACTGCCTCTAGCCGCGCCAGTAGGCTCAACACACGGTCAAGCGCATCTACAAACGGTGTTACCTCGGTCAGTTGAGACCCAATATGGCAGTCTAAACCCACTACCTTTAAGTGGGCTAATTCGTTAGCACGCTGATATTCAGAAAAGGCCGTTTCAATCGCTAAACCAAATTTGTTTTCTTTTAAGCCCGTTGAAATATAGGGGTGCGTTTGCGCATCCACATCCGGGTTGACGCGTATTGAAATATTAGCAATCACGCCCATATCACCGGCAATATCGTTGATTCTATCTAGCTCTGTTGAGACCTCTACATTAAAACAACGAATACCTACCTCTAAGGCACGGCGAATTTCATCGCGACGTTTACCAACCCCTGAAAAAACAATTTTGTCGGCTTGGCCTCCCGCTATCAAAACACGCTCAAGCTCACCCACCGACACAATATCAAAGCCTGAACCCAAGCGTGCCAACACATTTAAAACAGCGATATTTGAATTCGCCTTAACCGCATAGCAAATCAAGTGAGGACGACCTTCAAATGCCTCATCAAATGCTTTCCAGTGGCGCTCTAAAGTAGCTCTAGAATAAACGTAAGTGGGCGTTCCAAATTGTTCAACAATGCTGGCAACAGTAACATTTTCTGCACAAAGCTGATTATCGCGATATTGAAAATGATCCATTTACAAACCCACCTCTTGAGCGGCTTGTTCGCTAGGCAGATATAACGGCCCTTTTTGCCCACAGCCAACAGATACAGCGATTAAACCAGACATTAGCACCACTTTTAACAAACGCGCCATTTTTGCATCCTTTTGTATTATTTCGATAGTCCGCAGTATAAACGTTTGGCATTTTTTGGCATACTCTAATCCTTTCCAGAAACCAACAGAATTAACCGCCATGCTAGCCACTCGACTCCCTTCTATTATATCCAATCCAAACACGCCTATTCGCTGTACCGTTATTTGGCTCCATGGTCTCGGCGCTAGTGGCAATGATTTTGCCCCTATCGTGCCTGAATTAGGTCTACAAGATGAATTAGGTATTCGCTTTGTTTTTCCTCATGCACCAATGACGGCGGTAACCATCAATGGTGGTGCCGTTATGCCTGCCTGGTATGACATTACAGAAATGGACTTAATGAAACGGGCTGACAGTTCCGGCATCATTGCTTCTAGCAAAACCATCACTGATATGATCAATGATGAGATTGCGACCGGTATCGACCCTTCAAAAATTGTTATCGCTGGGTTTTCTCAAGGTGGCGTCATTGCTTTTGATGCCGGCATTCGATTCCCTGAAACCCTTGCTGGCATTATGGCGCTTTCAACCTATATCCCAATGCGCGACACCTTACCCAATGCCGAACAAAGCGGTAATGGAGCCACTCCTATCTTTTACGGACACGGCGACCATGACCCAGTTATACCCATCAAGCAAGCAGAAACATCTAAACAATTCCTTGAAGAGTCTGGCTACTCGGTAAACTGGAATACTTACCCTATGGAACACTCGGTGTCCCCTAAAGAAATTCAGGATATTAAACATTGGTTAGCCCGCGTATTGGCTTAATAATAATCGTTAGTAAACACTTATTGGCAATCAAGCCATTTTAAAACCTTAGCTAAAAGCCCCAACCGAGCTTATCCATCATGAACCTTCGTGATTTAAAATACATCGTCGCTGTCGCACAGACCAAAAGCTTTGTTAAGGCGGCTGAGCAGTGTTTTGTTAGCCAACCCACGCTAAGTATGCAAGTTAAAAAGCTTGAAGAGTCGTTAGGGGTAAAAATATTTGAGCGCAATAACAAACGCGTTTTAATTACCGACGTTGGTCAATCAATTATCGCAACAGCCAAGCATATTCTTCAAGAAGTCGATTTAATTAAAGAAATTTCAGTAAACGCAAACAACCCATTGGCAGGTAATTTTAAATTGGGCGCATTCCCAACGCTTGCCTCTTATATTTTGCCTAGCTTAGTACCTTTAATAAAAGAACAGCTGCCACAGATACGTCTGATTTTAGTCGAAGAAAAAACAGATACCCTCATCCAGCAACTTAAAAATGGCGAACTTGACGCTGCCTTATTAGCTGCACCCATTAAAGAAGATGGCTTGATAGCCGAGCGCTTATTTGACGATACATTTAAATTAGCCGTTTCATCTCAACATGATTTAGCTAAGCAAACTGCCATCACCCCATCAGATTTAGCAGGCGAGCCGCTACTTTTGCTAGATGAAGGGCATTGCCTACGTGATCAAGCACTTCAATTTTGCCAGCTTAACGATGTTAAAGAAGAACAAAACGTCCGAGCTACCAGCTTAGAAACCCTGCGACAAATGGTGCGTGCAAACACTGGTATTACTTTTATGCCTGATATCGCCATTCAAAAAAATGAGCATAATATTCACTACATACCGTTTATAGAGCCCCAACCTCAACGCACTATTTGCCTAGTCTGGCGGAAAACCAACCCAAAGTCGCTCTTAATGAATCGAATCAAAAAGCTCATTAAGCAACAAAACTATCAATAGATTTTATCTATTGATGCTATAAAAACAATCAATTTTACCTAATGGATTATATTCCATATACTACCCTCAGTCATCGCGAGCACTCGCGTACTAACATCAAAAATTTGGAGAAAAAAATGACTAACACCGTTCCTCAAGTAACATTCAAAACACGCGTTAGAGACAGCAGCATAGAAGGCGATAACCCTTTTCGTTGGCAAGACCTTACAACAGACGATATATTTAAGGGTAAAAAAATAGTTCTATTAGCTTTGCCCGGTGCATTTACGCCGACCTGCTCTAGTACTCACTTACCTGGGTTTGAAGCCAAGTACCAAGAATTTAAAGACCTTGGTGTTGATGAGGTGTATTGCCTAAGCGTAAACGACGCTTTTACAATGTACCAGTGGAGCAAAAACCTTGGCATCAATAACGTGAAAATGCTCCCTGATGGTAATGGTGACTTCACACGATCAATGGAAATGCTTGTTAAAAAAGACAACCTAGGGTTCGGCGATAGGTCTTGGCGCTACTCTATGGTCGTAGAAGATGAAGAGATTACAGCTCTATTCAGTGAGCCAGGAAAGATGGATAACTGTCCTGACGATCCGTTTACCTGTAGTGATGCTGACACGTTGCTGAATCACCTTAAAAAGGCATAGCAAACATTTGTTACCCCCTAACTTCCAAGGGCCTAGGCCCTTGGAAGTTAGGATTTTCTCAGCATGTATATATTGATGAAGTTGATCAATATATACTGGCTTTCATTAAAGCCCTAAGCTAACAAAAAATCGCCTACGAAGAAGATTAAATATTGAGCCTTTCTTCAATGTGCTGTTTGTAATTTAAATAATGAATTGTTTGTAATTGCGCATAACTTGATGCGCCCAATTCTTCGTACGGCACGTCAATATCAGTGAGATAAACCGAGTAGGCGGTGTCTGATTGTCTTTCTTGTCGAATAAAAGCTGATACCTCACGATACAATTCATCGCCATAATCTAAGCTTGAAAAAAGCTGATCATTACAATAAATATGCACCTGCTTTGTCTGTCCATCATAAACCACACGAACATCCAGCCTCTTAGCTGACTTTCTATCGGCTACTGACACTTTCTCTAATCCCCAGTGTTGCCTGACCTTTTCAGCTTTGTAACACTCTACATCTAAATCAAAAGTTACATTATTTTGCTCATATGCTATTAGCCCGCGCCGATAAAAAACATTCCCTATCAACTCTTTATAGGTCTGCAATAATGTGCTCTCATTAATAAAGCCCTGCTCTTTAAAAAACAGCGAGCCTTTCTCATCCAAAATATAAATGTGCGCTTTAATATCAGACACACACACATAATACAGTTGAACATGACCCAGCTTGTGCCGCCCATAAATGACTGGCAATAAATCTTTTTGATCCATCCCATGGTCAAAATACACTGGACTAAAAATAGGCTGTGGCGCTGATAACTCTTTTATTAAATTACCCTCAGCGACCTCAATAGCGGTCATTTTATGGTCCTTTACTTGCATCACACAAAATGAATGGGCAACTTGGGTGATAAACCTAGGAGAACTTTCCTCACTATAGCGTTTAAATATTGTGGCAGCTTCTGCAAAAAGCGCCTGTATTCGCTTCGCCACACTCAAGGCCCTCGGTGAATTATAACTAGCGCATATTAAGTTCGGTAACGCCTGAGTAGCACCCAATGTATTGCGGTCAAAAACTTCGCACAAACACGCCATTAAACCAGCCACAGAGTCATATTTAGCAACAACAATTTCATTC
Source organism: uncultured Cycloclasticus sp. (assembly GCA_913057515.1). Taxonomy (GTDB): domain Bacteria; phylum Pseudomonadota; class Gammaproteobacteria; order Methylococcales; family Cycloclasticaceae; genus Cycloclasticus. The sequence continues at coordinate 24,983 of CAJXOJ010000012.1, forward strand.
CATGAGTTGCGTAACATCATGTCAATACTATGAACTAAATTACGACGTTGAGAACCAAAACTGAGTGCGTCCGAACGCTCGCTCGTTAAATTAACCCCTTTTTCGGTAAAGTCACTCATCGAGTCTAAGCCTGAATTGATCACCAACAAGACATCAGTCACCAATGGTGCATAACGATAGGTATCAAGGTTAGCAGGCGTCTCTGGTAAGCCATTGAAAAAGGCCAGTACCGCTCTCAGTGTCTGCGTCACCTCACGCGAGGTGATATGACTTTCCCCTGGGTCTAGGGCAATCTTAGTCTTCTCACCTAACACACCATAATCAACGCTCCAAGCCAATAAACTAATAAGGCTATGTGCCTGACGAATAAAGCGCTCTTGATGATTAATATCTAAGCGGCTAAGAGACCAGTTTATTTGCTCATTTTTCACCTTATTCCGCTTTAAAACAACACGACTTTCTTGCTTTGTTTGGGTATTTTTAATCGTAGAACGCTCTAATTTACTAGGCCTTTTTTCAAATGCTGCATTCAACTTTCGGCCTAGCAACACTAATTCTTCACTATCGCGCTTTGCCTTATCAATTCGTTCTTTGGCAAACCTTATCAACAAGCGATAACTACTCTTCAACTCATTCGTTAAGCGCTCTTTTTCCAACTGTACTTGAGAGATATCCCAACTCTCTTGCTTAACAGAGCGCTCAAGGTAATCGGGCAATGGCTGCCATTTAGCCAACATCTCATTTAATACCTGCTGACGCCAATCATTTTTAGCGCCACCACGAGTATGCTCGCTGACTTTACTGTAGAAACAATAACGCATTAAATTCAAACGTTCCGGTTCATTTCGTTTAATTAAATACTGCTCTAGTACATCATGCAAAATGAGGTACGCATCTGATTTATTTACATCGGCTTCACCCGCATATATACGCTCCTTCATTAACAGCGCCGCCCAATGTGAGTGCGGGTACTGATCGACGTATGACTCCATCAACATCAACTTCAATAGCGATTTATACGGCGAATCAATCGCTTTATACAAATGCCAAAATGATGCCCCTAAAAACTCCTCTGCTGGAATATTTTCAAGCCCACCAAAATCAATCACATCGCTTTTATCAATAAAACGTTGTCTCACTAAGTTATCAACAAACGCTTGATAATTATTCTCCGCTGCAGGTGGTACCAACCACCAAACTGGGTAACGCCCAGCAACATATAAGGCCGTACGATAAAACTCTTCTAATAACAACTGATGCTGTGTGCTACCGCTGCTTTCTGACGATAAAGGTGTCGCCACCCCCTTTTTAAACTGCGCTGCATCCATCAAAAAGAAATGCACCTCTAAACCGAGGGTACCCGCCCAAACCTCAATCTCTGTAGCCTTTTCTTGCAATAGCGCCAACTCCCTGGCTGCCAAATTCGGTGCGTGACACAACCACAAGTCCATATCACTACCTTTAACGTAAGCGATACTACCAACGCTCCCCATCAAGAAAATAGATTCAATGCCAAAGGACCTATGTGCCCGTTTACTATAAACGAACCCTTTGCCTAACTCTTTGGCTTTATCAATAGATAACTTACTAGGGGTATATTCTGCAATGCCGGCTGGTGTGTTACTGGAAACATAGCCCGGCAACACTGGGTGATTAACATGGAATAACAAGGGCAATAATTCTAAAAAGATTTTCTGACGAGGCGTAACCGCATCCAACGCTCGCTGCATTTTAAGCTTATGCAAATTCAAAAAACGTTGTTGAACCAACCTCAAGCTTTTTTTACTGATCTGCCCGTCAATACCCACTAGGTCAATATTTTTTAAATGTCCTTGCCCTAGTGTTTTTTTTGATAACCTCTCCATGCCTTACATCATCGTTAAATCAACATCCTGTCGGATATTGTGTAACATATTTTTGGTTGTATCTCCTTTTGACCACTCCGTTAGCCCTGCTGAAAAAGAGACAGGCCGGCCGTCGCCTTTAGCAAATAACGACAAATGTGGCTCTCCATTAAACTTCTTTAATAACGCTGCCGCCGATTGATAGTCTGTTTCAGGCAATATCACTAAAAAAGTATGTCGGCCCAACATGCCAATTTGGTCAGCCCAGCGTAACTGGTCTTTCAAAAAGAACGCAATCCGCTTAATGCAACGAGAAAACAACTCTGTATCCATGTTAGCAGGAAAGGTGTAGCTGATTCGTAACAAAGAAAGAGGGTTATCATAACGGCGACTGCGACTAATATGCCCACCGAGCATTTCGACAATAACATCGTTACTCATCATCCCCGTAATCGGGTCCTTTGGATTTAAATCCGATAAGTCTTTTTGTAGCCGCCTACACTCGTTACCGATGACGACCAGATCCGTACACTCATGAAAAAAATAAATATCGTGCTCTGGAGTTTTTACGTGTTCGCGTTTTAGCCATGCTTCATGACCCTGCCGGTTAACAATAAGAAAAGGGTTATCAGTACCCAGCAATACGCTAGAAAGCCGATCTTCTTTTGAAACGATGCTACCTGCTAGGTCACTTTCTGTTAAGTCCAGCAACGTTAGGAGGTAGGGGTTGGCCCATTGAGTTTGTTGGTCGCTTAGCACCAACACACCAAAGTCAACAATCTCAAGTGCTTGCTGACCCCAACCTCCTGATAATGAATCAAACATTGTTTAGTAAGTAACTCTTCTTAATATTAACGTTACTCTAAGTATTGTTGATTTTACAAAAATTACCGGTTTTTTTTAGCTTATCTTGTCTTAGCTAAAAATGCTTTTGCATCCTTTACCGCCAAACGCACTTGATTTGGCGCGGTGCCGCCAATATGATCACGCGCTGCCACCGAGCCTTCCAAGGTGAGCACACTAAACACATCATCAGAAATTTCAGCTGAAAAGCCTTGTAACTCCTTCAATGATAGCTCTGATAAATCACGATTCGTCTCGGTTCCTAAACGCACAGCTAAACCAACTACTTCGTGTGCATCTCTAAATGCAATACCTTTACCCACTAGGTAGTCTGCCAGATCTGTTGCTGTAGAAAACCCTTGCTTTGCCGCTGTCAACATCGACGCTTTCACCGGCTCAATATTAGGGACCATATCAGCAAAGGCGCGCAATGAACCCAACACAGTATCAACCGTATCAAACAAGGGCTCTTTATCTTCCTGGTTATCCTTGTTGTACGCCAACGGTTGGGATTTCATCAGTGTTAACAATGACACCAAGTGACCATTAACTCGGCCTGTTTTACCGCGCACTAACTCAGGCACATCTGGGTTTTTCTTCTGCGGCATAATCGATGAGCCAGTACAAAACGCATCGGGTAAATGAATAAAATTAAATTGCGCGCTGGTCCATAAAACGATTTCTTCAGAAAAACGTGATAAATGCGTCATCAACAACGCTGATGCTGCACAAAACTCAATGGCAAAATCACGGTCACTCACACCATCTAGTGAATTTGCCGAAGGTCGTGAGAAACCCAGCAACTCGGCCGTCATTAAACGATCAATCGGGTAACTGGTACCCGCCAAGGCTGCTGAGCCTAGCGGCATAACATTGACACGTTTTGCACAATCGGCGAACCGTTCTGCATCGCGCTTTAGCATTTCAAACCACGCCATTAAGTGATGCCCAAACGTTACCGGTTGCGCCACCTGTAAATGGGTAAAGCCAGGCATAATGGTATCTGTATGCTGTTCTGCCAAGCCCACAAGGCCTTCTTGTAAACGGCTTAGTTCCGCTAAAACAAGAGCTAGCTGATCACGCAAAAACAAACGAATATCTGTCGCTACTTGATCATTACGTGAACGCCCTGTGTGCAGCTTTTTACCAGCAACGCCAATACGCTCGGTTAAGGCGGCCTCTATATTCATATGCACATCTTCAAGCTCAACCGACCAATTAAACTCACCCGTCTGAATACTCTCTAGGATGTCGGCCAAACCGTCTGTGATCTGCAAACACTCTTGTTCAGTTAAGATGCCCACATGGGTGAGCATTTTAGCGTGTGCGATAGAGCCTTGAATATCGTAAGGTGCTAGGCGTTGATCAAAGTTCACAGAGGCAGTAAATGCTTGCACAAAGGCGTCGGTGCTTTCAGTGAAGCGCCCACCCCACAGTTTATTTTGTTTATCTTGAGACATGTTTAACGAATAAATATTATATTTCGCCTAGTATATCACTTAAGAATCGCTTAATTTGAGCGAATAGACAACGAGTTGACACGTTTATCATGGAGAAAGATTACCTAACTGACCCGTCCTATTTTTTACCTGATATGTGTCGTGCAAAAAACGTTTTGTATCTCACGCTCATTGCTCAGCTATTGGCCATCATCCTCGCGCTAAACACGAGTTTTTTTTCTGGGGACTTTTGGAGTGCACTGAGTTTAAACGCTTTATTCATTTTATGGGTCGGATTTACATGCGCCAGCATTTTTTGCGTTTTCAAACGTCGAATAAATCGCTATTCGCCCAGCCATATCTGCACCCTAATGTTCATCACAATTAACTTAACAACCTTCTTTATTACCTGGGTTAGTTCATCGTTGTTACCGCAATTAGACTTGTTTATGGCACCTAGCCAAAGCCATATGAATATTTACATAAGAAATGTCGGTATCAGCATTATTTTTAGCCTTATTTTACTGCGTTTTTTATACATTCAATTTCAATGGCGCAAACAATCAAAGGCCGAAGCAGATGCACAAATTGATGCATTACAAGCTCGAATACGCCCACATTTTTTATTCAACAGTCTCAATACCATTGCCAGCTTAACTCGTCTCAACCCAACTCTTGCAGAAACACTCACCGAGGATCTATCCGAATTATTTAGAGCCAATATTCAGACATCTAAGCGCCTTGTGCCTTTTAAGCAAGAATTGACGCTCGTCCAACAATACTTACACATTGAGCAAACGCGGCTAGGCAAGCGCTTGTCAATAGAAACAGACGTAACCGCTATTCCAGATAACGCCTTGATACCACCGTTAAGCCTTCAGCCCATTATTGAAAATGCTGTATACCATGGCATTGAGCCTTCTGAAAAAGGCGGCACATTAAATATTATTGGGAAAATGGATAAAAACATGATTACTCTCCTTGTCAGTAACCCCATTAACGATAGCCAAGCCGCTAATACCCGCACTGGCAATAATATGGCCATCAACAATATTCGCCTACGGATGGCACAATGTTTTCCTGATCAAAGCAAGCTACTCGTCAGTTCAAGTGATGGAGAATTTCAAACACAACTCAAATTTCCTTACCAAACCAGCTTTTCATGAAAATCCTCATTGCAGATGACGAGCCACTCGCCAGACTCCGCTTACAGCGACTCGTCGAAGACATCAGTTCAGAGTTTGTCGTTTATGCTACTGCACGCAATGGGCAAGAAGCTGTAGATCAATGCATAGAACACCGCCCCGACCTCGCCCTGCTGGACATTCGCATGCCAACCATGGATGGCTTACAAGCAGCTAGCGAAATAGCCAAGGCTAATCCAAAAACCCAAATCGTTTTTGTCACCGCCTATGATGAACATGCACTTGAAGCCTTTGATAAAAACGCTATTGATTACTTACTCAAGCCCGTCAAACTGGCAAGGATCCAACAAACTATCGAGAAAGCTGCTCGCTTCAACACTAACGCTAGCGAAATAGCAAAGCCAACCAGCTCAGCACAGGCTCCTCGACAACACCTTTGCGCTCAAACACACGTAGGATTAAAGCGACTTAATATTTGTGATATTTTGTTTTTCAAGGCGGACAATAAATATGTATTGGCAGTCACCAGCAACGACTCCATTTTATTAGAAGAGCCACTTAAAGCACTTGAAGAGGAATTTAACGAACACTTCTTCCGCATTCATAGAAATGCCCTCGTTAACATCAGTGCCATACAATCTATTTCAAAATCAAGTGATGGGCAATTCCACGTGCATTTAAAAGGCAGCCATGAAACATTAACAATCAGTAGACGCCATCAAGCCGAATTAAATCGGCTGCTTCGACAGAAGCCTTGATCGCTAGAAAACATCTCGTCAGCGACTGTTATAATCTACAAAAATAACAACCTCTGATACTTTCATGCCGCTTATTAAAATTGCAACTCGTAAAAGCCCTTTAGCACTTTGGCAAGCCGAACACGTCGCCAAACTACTGCGCACCGCTCACCCCACTGTTGACGTTGAATTGGTGACGATGGTGACCCAAGGCGATAAAATTCTTGATACTCCATTAGCAAAAATTGGCGGCAAAGGCCTTTTTGTTAAAGAGTTAGAACAAGGCATGCTTAATGGTGACGCCGATATTGCCGTGCACTCCATGAAAGATGTACCCGCCCTATTACCCGATGGGCTTGAAATAGACGCTATTCTTTCTCGCGAAGATCCTCGCGACGCCTTTGTTTCAAATACCTATGCAAATATCGACGAGTTACCGCAAGGCGCGGTGGTGGGCACCTCCAGCCTTAGACGCCAATGTCAACTACTCAACCAGCGGCCTGACTTACGCATCAGATCGCTACGAGGTAACGTTAACACTCGCTTACAAAAACTCGATAATGGTGAATTCGATGCAATCATTCTTGCTGCGGCTGGGCTTATTCGGCTTGGTTTCGAGTCGCGCATCAAAACCTCAATTCCTATCAACACAATGCTTGCCGCCGTTGGCCAAGGCGCCATTGGTATCGAATGTCGCATAGATGATCTTGCAACCAAAACCTTAATAGCCTGCCTGAATGACCCAGAAACAGCTATTCGGGTACGCGCTGAGCGCGCCATGAACCTAACCCTTGAGGGCGGCTGCCAAGCGCCAATTGCAGGCCACGCCAGAATCAAAGGCGAGCTATTGCGCTTACACGGTTTAGTGGCCGAGCCCGATGGCAGCGTTATGATCACAGAACAGCTAGAAGGACCTCTTGAAGAAGCAGAACAAATGGGCATCACTGTCGCTAATCGACTGTTAGCAGGCGGCGCCAAAGCTATTCTAGACAAGCTCTATCAACATGATAACTAAGGAAATAAATGTTTTAGTGACTCGGCCAGCGCATCAAGCCGAGCACTTATGCTCGCTGTTAACCGCTGAAGGTTTTCAGCCAATCCGCTACCCAACCATTGAAATTCAAGCAACGGCTCACACGTCTATTGCAAAGGCAAGCTTACAACATAGTCAGCAGTACGATTACCTAATTTTCGTGAGCCCTAACGCGGTCGCACAAGCGGACCATTTACTTAATAACAAATGGTCTCCACAGCCAGCTAATATTATTGCCATTGGGCCTAAAACAGCCGACAAACTAACTAAGATCGGCCTACAACCCAGCATTGTTGCAACAACGCCTTTTAACTCAGAGAGCCTATTAAAGCGACTACCTAGTTCTCTCAAACATAAAAAAGGTCTTCTTATTAAAGGTGAAGGTGGTCGTACTTTACTTAGCGAGCAGTTACAACAACGAGGCATGGACGTAACCAGCGTAGATGTCTATCAACGCGCCTTACCTAGTAACAGTAACGAAATTGATTCCAAAATCCCTCGATACATCACCATCACCAGTCAACGCGCCCTAGATAATTTATTCATATTATTAGCAAAACAAACTCTTGAACTAAAAAAATATGCCATCTTTATCGTTTTAAGTCAGCGAATCGCTCATTATGCAGAAGACTTGGGTTGCCAGCATGTCGTTGCCAGTCAAGAGGCTAGCGATATGGGCTTGGCATCCACAATCGTTAATTTGCATAAACGATAACAAATTTTAAGGCGAGTCAACGACATCAACGCTATACTAGGCCACGGTCCTAACTTTATTCATCACAAATTAGGCTTATCGTTTTAAAGCGGCCTAGTTTAAAACATACGGATATATGTCATGCAAGATACAGCAAAACAGGAAGCTTCCAGCAAAGATAACAGAACAACAAAGTCAGTTGCTAAGCAACCTAAAAAATCGCTTGAGAAAAAATCGCCCGACACTAAAGCAGCTAAAAAATCAGGCGCTGGTATTGCTTGGTTAGCCATTATTTTAACCTTGTGCGCACTGGGTGCCGGCTTCCTTGCCTATCAACAGTTGAGGCTACAAGTGAACCAGCTGGCTAATAACACCGAATCTCTTAAACAACAGGTCACTAACTTATCAAACGAGATTAACGCTCAATCTACCCGTATTGACTCCAAGTTAGACAACGTATCTAAACAATGGCAGACGCACCAACAATCTACTGATGCCAGCATCAGTTTGTTACAAAAACAAGTGGGCAAAAACAAACGTCAATGGCTTATTGCAGAAGCAGAGTATTTAGTGAGTACCGCTAATACTCGCCTGCTATTAGCTGCCGACATCGCCACAGCCATCGTTGCCTTACAAAGTGCTGACCAACGACTAAAAGAAAATGGTGACCCGATGACATTTGCCGTACGTCGGCAACTGGCTAAAGAAATCAATACCCTTAAAAGCACCCAAAAGCCTGATATTGTCGGCCTTTCATCGCAAATTCTTGCCTTAGAAGATGCCGTTTCTAACATGAGTATTTCAGAACCGCACGCGGGGACGGCTCAAGCACCAGAGATTGGTAAGGGCGAGCCTTCACCTATTCCAGGTAATATCCAAGAAACCCTTAATGATGCTTGGGAAAATTTTAGCAAATTAGTGGTAGTTCGTCGCAACGATAAACCCATGGCTGCTTTAATGACCCCTGAACGCGTTGAGCTTATTAGAAAAAATTTAGCCCTCAAACTTGAATCCGCAAGATTAGCTTTAATCAATCAGAACCAAGCGCTTTATACAGAGAGCATTGCCATTTCTAAAAAATGGTTAGCTGATTATTTTGATGCTAGCGAACCTTCTGTAGAGACGGCTATTGAACAGCTCGACAGCCTCGAAAACACCAACATTATATCTGAACTACCCTCCATCGCTCTGTCACTAAAAATGCTGCGTGAATTACCGTTATTAGCAATTCCAGACAGCAATGAACCCACCCCGAGCATCAAAACAGAAAACAACACTACTACAGAGCCAGAAACCACTCCAAGCGAGCAGATAGCGGGTGAGACAGCAGCTACACCAGAAGCAAGCCCGACAGAACCGGCTCCGCAGGAGCGACTCGAAGCGCCTGACGGTACAACTGACGTGCCTGACAACAAACCTATTGATCCTAAGCACTAGGAGTACGACTATGAAACCCATTCTCCTTCTCATACTCGCTCTTGTTATCGCTAGTGGACTTGCCTACCAAGTTCATCAAGATCCTGGTTATGCTCTTTTAACCTATGGCCAGGCATCTATTGAAACATCGCTTGCGGTACTGATATTTCTTACCCTAATTGCCTTTATCGGGTTTTATTTTATTCTTAGAACGATCCTACGAGTAAAAGCCACACCCAAAGTTCTTGGCAAATGGAATGAAAAACGCAAGCAAAAAAGGTCAACAAAAGAGATTAATAAAGGGCTTATAGACTCGGCAGAAGGCAATTGGCAGCGTTCCGAAAAGCTACTGGTTAAACATGCTGAGCAAAGCGACACACCGTTACTTAATTATCTTAGCGCCGCACATGCTGCCCAATCACAGCAAGCTTACAATCGCCGAGATGAATACCTCTATAGAGCTGGAGAAGTGCTACCCGATCAACTTCATGCTATTCACTTAACTCGAGCTAAATTGCAATTAGCTGCCGGACAATTTGAACAGGCCCTAGCGAGCTTGCTACAACTTAAAGCAGCCACTCCTAGTCACCCCATTGTATTAACACTGCTCATGAAAACTCATCAGCAATTGAATGAATGGGAGGCGCTCTACCATCTACTGCCTGCTATAAAGAATAATCGAAAAATCCCCCAAGAAGAGTGGCAAACAATAGAGAAAAACACCTTAACTCAACTTTTCAAATACCCAAGTAATATCACCCAGCACGATATTAATACAGTCTGGAACTCGTTAGATAGAAAACAAAAATCAGACCCTGACTACCTTACCCCTTATGTCTCGTACCTTATTCAAAAAGGTGAAGATAAACTGGCTGAAAAAATACTCCTAAAAGAACTTAATACACAAACAAACGAGGCATTATTGAGTCTTTATATCCAACTCAATATTTCTTCTGATAAGAAGCTACAACAGCTAGAAAAATGGCGAAATAAACAAACCAACAGCACAGAGCTACTCAATACTCTTGCCCATCTTTGCTTAGAGCAGCAGCAATGGGGCAAAGCAAAAAGTTATTTAGATGATAGCATCGCACTGCATCCAACTGGCCTAGCCTATCTTTTATTGGGGCAAACCTATGAGCAACTGGGCGAACCGAGCGAGCTTATCAATGCCAGTTACAAAACTGGGTTAGAGCTAAGCGTGAATAAAAAAGCTATTAACGCTGCAGCACCCGCTGTTGCGCATACTTAATCAAGCCCCAAACTCGGCCAAAGCTCATCAATTTTTTTCTGGACTGACGCATCCATAACAATTGGTTGCCCCCATTCCCGTGTGGTTTCCCCTGGCCATTTATTGGTAGCATCTAAACCCATTTTGGAACCTAAACCTGATATGGGCGAGGCGAAATCCAAGTAATCAATCGGCGTATTGTCTATTAACGTGGTGTCCCGAGAAGGATCTACTCGAGTGGTCATCGCCCAAATAACCGACGTCCAATCTCGTATATCGACATCATCATCTGTTACCAGCACAAATTTTGTGTACATAAATTGCCGTAAGTACGACCAAACGCCAAACATAATGCGTTTTGCATGCCCCGGGTATTGTTTTTTAATGCTGACAATAGCCATTCGATAGGAACAGCCTTCGGGCGGCAGATAGAAGTCTTGAATTTCAGGAAATTGTTTTTTTAAAATAGGCACGAACACTTCATTCAGCGACACACCCAAAATAGCCGGCTCATCGGGTGGTTTACCGGTATACGTTGAGTGATAAATAGGCGACTTGCGATGCGTTATTCTCTCAATCGTAAACACAGGGAAACGTTCAACTTCATTGTAATAACCCGTGTGATCACCAAAGGGGCCTTCCTCGGCCATTTCATCTGGGTATAAATAACCTTCCAAGATAATTTCTGCGCTAGCGGGCACTTGCAAGTCATGTGTTATGCAGTTAGATAGCTCTGTTTTAGAACCACGTAACAAACCTGCAAATGCGTACTCAGATAAAGGGTCAGGGACCGGTGTAACGGCCGCTAAAATAGTCGCTGGGTCTGCACCCAAGGAAACCGCTATTGGAAAAGGTTCACCAGGATGCTCCTCTTGCCATTGTTTATAATCTAAGGCACCGCCTCGGTGAGCCAACCAACGCATAATCACTTTATTACGCGCAATAACTTGCAAGCGATAAATACCCAAGTTTTGGCGCTTTCCAGAGGGTCCTTTGCTAATCACCAGCGGCCACGTGATCAACGGCCCTACATCGCCTGGCCAACACGTTTGAATCGGGAAGTCAGCCAAATTCACTGCATCCCCTTCAATAACCACCTGCTGACACAACGGTTTTTTAATGACCTTGGGTGCCATATTGAGCACTTGTTTATAAACCGGCAACTTATCCAGTGCATCTCTCATGCCTTCTGGCGGTTCAGGCTGTTTCAGTGCCGCCAACACCTCACCTACCTCTGCTAACGCACTAACGCTAGTCTGCCCCATACCCAAGGCAACACGCTTTGGCGTTCCAAACAAATTGGCTAATACCGGCGTGTCGTAGCCTTTTGGGTTTTCAAATAAAATAGCAGGGCCCTGTTGCCTAATCACTCGATCACAAATCTCGGTCATTTCCAGATAAGGGTCCACTTCCTCCGTAATTCGCTTTAACTCGCCCAACGCTTCAAGTTTTAAGATAAAATCACGTAAGTCTTTATAATCCATTTTTCTTTACATCGTTATTTTTATAAGATTATAAAGTAACACCGATACAAACACTAAGATATGAAATACAACTCCACACTAGATACAAAGGGTTTAAACTGCCCACTGCCATTACTAAGGCTAAAACAGCTGCTACAAAAGTCCAACCCGGGTGAGGTGATTAAAATGATAGCAACCGACCCTGCAGCCCACTTAGATGTCGGGGTTTTTATAGATAAATCGAATCACGAAATGCTTCTGCATGAACGCGAAAATGACCTCCAATACTTTTATATTAAAGTGTCGTGACCACTGATCGAGTTACCTCTCAACGACAAAAAAGGCATTCAGATTAAATCGATGTTTTTTGTATGCTAGTTATCAGCTGCACCATAAGCAAGCTGAAGCCTCAGAGATTCCAATATAAAATGGGCTACGCCTGTTGTTTTTCTTAGTTCACCCCGTTTAAGATTTCATAGGGCTTTGCAGGCTAGTCATCGTTGGCCTCTTTTTTCCAGTATAAATAAGCATTTATTATTTTCACTAGTAACCATCCGTTTAAAATCTAGAGCGTTTTTTAAAAAATGCTCTATAGACAAAAAGCCTCTGGTACTATTATCCTAAACCCTAAAGCCACCATGCCTTCTCAGCTGGCGAACATCTTGAACTCGCGTACCAACAAGCAAAGCACCTAGTAAAGCGAGCACTAGAACAAGTAACTTAGCGGCCCCAACAAACAGACTGGGCTCTTCCTTACCACTATTAGTTTGCTTGCCAGGCGCTAACGCATCATGCTGGTTAAGCAAACGTTCTAACTGTTGAATTTTATCGCGAGCGCTTGCTAACTCCAGCGCTACTGTTTCTGAGCGTTGCCCTGCTTCTGGCTGTATCGTACTAACCGGCTTTGAAGCTTGGCTCAAACTCGCTAAGGCCTGCTCAGTACTATCTAACTTTTCTTGAAGTTGTCGATATTTACTTTGTAATCCAAGCAACCTTACTTTTGCAGGCTTATCTGCCGATAAAAACCGCTTTTCAACCCAACCCTCCTGACCATCCACTAGTTGAACCTTCACGAAACCGTTTTTTTCACTTATTAACTCCAGTGGTGTACCACTTAGAAGCAGTTGAGTTGGCTCCTTTAGACTATTGGGTTGAGCGTACATACCGGCTAATAATTTATCGGTTATATGCGCGGAATACCCCCAGGTTGGCAACAGAACCCATAGCAGAAAGAAATACTTAAGCACCTTATGCAGCAATACCCGAATGCCTTAGCAAAGCATCTATCGTTGGTTTTCGTCCTCTAAAGGCAGTAAAAAATTCAAGCGCATCATCACTACCACCTTTTTCTAAAATATTATGCAAGAAAGAGCGACCCGTTTGCTCATCAAACACTCCGTTTTCCTCAAATAACGAAAAGGCATCGCTGGAGAGCACCTCAGCCCACTTATAACTGTAATACCCTGCCGCATAACCTCCGGCAAAAATATGTGAGAAGCCATTCGGAAAGCGATTAAAGTCAGGGGTTTTAACAACGCTTACTTCACACCTTACTTCTTCTAAAATATCGTAAATTTGTGTGCTGTTTGTTGCGTCACATTCCAAATGGACTCGGAAATCGAAAATCGAAAACTCAATTTGCCTCGCCATCTGCATACCTGATTGAAAATTCTTCGCTGCTAACATTTTTTCAAATATATCACTGGGTAACACCTCAGCCGTTTTATAGTGCCCAGAAATCAGCGGCATCACATCGGCTTGCCAGCACCAATTTTCCATAAATTGACTGGGTAGCTCGACAGCATCCCACTCCACGCCATTAATGCCCGAGACACTTAAATAATCCACCTTCGTTAACATATGGTGCAAACCATGGCCAAACTCATGAAATAACGTTTCCACCTCGCCATGTGTTAACAGGGATGGGTCCTCCCCAATAGGCGGTGTGAAATTACACGTTAAGTAGGCAACAGGTACCTGCACACCTTGTTCTTTCTTAAAGCGCGCAACACAATCATCCATCCAAGCGCCACCTCGTTTATGTGGCCGAGCAAATAGATCAATAAAAAAACCGCCTCTTAGCACGCCGGCTTCATCGGTGATTGAAAAAAACTGCACGTCTTTATGCCAGGTGTCTACGCCTTTTATTTCAGCAATGTCAAGACCATACAATTTTTCAACAACCGTAAACATACCCGTTAATACGCGATTAACTGGGAAGTAGGGCTTAACTTCTTCTTGAGAAAACTGATAGCGCTTTTCACGTAGTTTTTCTGAATAATAAGCCGTATCCCAAGACTCAAGATCGCCTGTGTGCCCTTGCTGATGCGCAAACTCACACAAGGCAGCAAAATCTTTTTTCGCCATCGACAAAGAACGCTCAGCTAATTGATGTAAAAACTCTAAAACACCTTTTGGCTGCTCTGCCATTTTGGTTGCTAACGATAAATGGGCGTAGCTTTCAAAACCAAGAAGCTGCGCCTTTTCATGTCGCAAGCCAACAATATCGTTCATTATTTGCGTATTGTCCCAACGCTGCTCACTGCCTTGGTCAGATGCTCGGGTAACAAACGCTCGATGTATCTCATAGCGCAAATCGCGATTATCCGCATAGGTCATAATCGCCATGTAACACGGAAATTCCAAGGTTAACATCCAGCCATCTTTTTCTTTTTGCTCGGCTGTTTGACGTAATAAGTCCACCGCAGACTCTGGCAAGCCAGACAGCTGGCTTTTATCTGTTAGCAATTTACTCCAAGCATTAGTCGCATCCATTAAGTTTTCTTCAAACTGATTAGTTAAGGATGACAAGCTTTGTGATATTTCCATATAGCGCTGTTTTTTCTCCTCTGACAGTGCCACACCAGATAACTCAAAGTCACGTAACGCATTATCAATAATTTTCTGCTGTGGCTTTTTTAACTGTTCAAATTCTGCGCTCTCTTTAATAGAGCGGTACGCTAAATACAGTTTTTTATTTTGACCTATTGCCGTTGAGTATTCACTTAGCTTTGGCAAACAATTTGAGTAAGCTGTCCGCCACTCATCGTTATTCATAACCGAATTTAGATGACTAATAGGCGACCAGATGCGGCTCAAGTGGTCATCCATCAATTCAATAGGGTGTACTAAATTGTCCCAACTATAGGCTGATGTCCGATCCAGCAAAGCAACTATTTCTATCTTATTTTTTTCTAAAATATCATCAATCGCCGGTTCAATATCTGTAGCTTTAATATCAGAAAAGTGGGGTAATTCAAATTTTTCTAGTAGCGGATTCATCACGTTTTTATGCATGTTAAAAGCTAGCTATCTTCGCATGCTTCGAGCCAGCATCCAAGTAACTCTATTTAAAGCCTTATCTTTACTCAGTATGAAAAATTATCACACTCTAACTGTCTAAAGCAGGCTAAAACCCGACCAATCTGTCGATAAACGCGCTCTTTGATCTAAACCAACGTTATTACCTCGGCCTCAGGCAATTCAGACCACCCTTTCCAATTAAGCCAACCCGGTACACTTTTCCTAGTTAAACCATCAATTAGAAAAATGCTAGTTCCGCATCACAGAAAAGGCTACTAAACCCGAACATTAACCATCCATGCCGCTAACGCGCCAGCTACAAAAAATAAAAATAAAGCTGCCCACGATTTATATTTAAAACTCGCTGTAAGCGTTTCCTCATTTTTTGTCGAAATTAAAAATGGTTTACGGCTATCCGTTGGCCTCTCAATTAAGTTATCAATATGTGCTGAATTTTGCTTGATGGGTTCTTCCGCCAATTGCTTCTTTGCAATTAAAACAGCCCTTTCCCATTCTGCTGAATCAATCTGTCCATCTCGATTTTCATCAAACCGATTCAATAGCATCTGCGAATTACTTTTCCATTGCCTCAAAATGGCAGCTAGGGATTCATTTTGTGTTGGTAACGCCATTTCCCTAAATGACTTAAAATCACCCAGAACATATAAATCATCACCCTCATGAATACGCTTTTCGCTATACCGGTAGCGTTTACCAATTGCAAACGTTCTGGAACTAAACCCTCCCGGACCAGCCTTTGGAAAAGGTGAGCTACCGTACCAAGTATCAGAGACTGAATGAATTACTTCCGCATCATCTGGGTCAACAATAGCCTTACCCGTTCTGCCATGTAAAGAAAACACACCGTCACTCACACCACTTTCAAAAAGACTCCAGCTGGTGCGACTACGCCCACGAACATAGTGCGTTTGTTTCTCTTCTACTTTATACCAATACCAAACACAGCTTCGCTTGGTCAATGGTGCAATAATTTAGCAACCCCCTCAAACTCGTTATAGCCTTGAGATGCCGACCTGATCAGTGCCGTCGGTGTATCCTGCATAATGCGATACCGCCACAAATAACGAAAGTAAAAATAAAGGCCGGCCAAAGAGAATAAGCATGCACCGACAAAATAAACCCAAAACTCATCGGCGGGCAAGCGCTGAATGGCATAGGCTAAATCATTCATTATTCAAATAACTTTTTAACGCTCACATCGGCAATTTCTGACTCTTCAAACTCTAGTAAATCAAAAGCCTTAAAGCTAAAGAACTTCGCAATTAGCACGTCTGGAAATTGCTCGATGCGGACATTATTTAAATTAACGCTTTCATTATAAAATTCACGTCGGTCCGCAATACTGTTCTCTAACTGACTTATTCTGTTTTGCAGCTCTTTAAACGACTCATTGGCTTTTAGTTCAGGGTATGCCTCGGCAACGGCAAATAGGTTCATCAGGCCTTGGCGCATTTGAGTTTCAGCCTGCCCTAACGCCGCCACATCTGATTGACCTAATGCGTTCGAAACCCCTGAACGCGCAAGCATAACTTTTTCCAAGGTACCTTGCTCATGCGTCATGTATTGCTTACACGTTTCAACCAACTTAGGTAACTCATCATGTCGCTGCTTAAGCAACACATCAATGTTTGACCATGCCTTAGACACACTATGCTTCAAACTCACCAAACTGTTATATAAGGCTATTGCATAACCCGCCAATACAACAATAACGGCCAAGGTGATAAATCCTGATACACTCATGTCTTTCTCCAAATTAACAAATACTCGCTAAAGTATAGAACAGGAAATCGCTCATGCATGTTAAATCTTTTGACTCTAAAACACCTCGAACTGAAGACTCTACCTTTATTCATGATACAGCCGTTGTTATTGGTGATGTAGAACTGGGGGCAGATGTGTCCATTTGGCCATTAGCCGTTATTCGCGGAGACATTCATAGCATTAAGATTGGTGCTCGTTCTAACATTCAAGACGGCAGCGTTTTACATGTCACTCACGCTAGCGACTTCAATCCTGGTGGCTATCCACTCACCATTGGAACCGATGTGACCGTCGGTCATAATGTTACCCTGCATGGCTGCAGCATTGGCAACCATTGCTTAATCGGCATGGGCGCTATTGTTATGGATGGCGCTGTTGTGAATGATAACGTCATGATTGGCGCAGGAAGCCTTGTTCCACCAGGAAAAGAGCTCGAAAGCGGTTACTTGTATGTTGGTTCTCCCGTTAAAAAAGCAAGAGAAATTAACGATAAAGAAGCAAAATTCTTAGCCTACTCGCCACAGAACTATGTTCGATTAAAAAATAAATATCTTGCTGAAACAACCTAATAAATTAATTTCAACTAGACTGTAAGGTAACATTTAAGATAGTCACTCGGTGTTTACAATGCCTCACTTTTCTTTTGCCCGACAAGCCATATTTAAGAGCTCTTTAGAGCTCCACGCTTACGAGTTTTTATATCGTCCCACTCAAGACGAAGCGCATAAAACACATTCTTTTACTGCGGAGGTTATTGCCTCTTCCACTTTAGATTTAGGTTTAAAAAAAGCAGCGAACAACCACTTTATTTTTCTCAACATGGCGTATGAGGACTTATTTAATCCGCTTATTGAAGCTCTACCTGCTGAGCAAGTTGTCTTAGAATTATTAGAAGATATTCGGCCTGACACTAAGCTTGTAAAAAGGGTCCAAGAGCTTTCAAACAAAGGCTTCTCTTTCGCTCTTGATGACTTCGTTTACACACCAGACTGGGACCCACTCATAGCATTAGCCTCGATTATAAAGTTTGACCTAACCGTTACCTCTATTGATGAAAATAAAGCATTAATAGAAAAACTTCAGCCATGCAAGATTCAATTTTTAGCTGAAAAAGTTGAGACCCACGAAGAGTTCAAAGCTTACAAGGAAATTGGCTGCGAGCTATTTCAGGGTTTCTTTTTTTGCAAACCGGAGTTAGTACAAGGAAAAGTTGTCAGCGCCAACACATTGGCTATCACCAAACTCCTCGCTGACGTTCATCAAGCAGACATATCAATGACCGAGATTGAAAGTACTGTCGAAAGAGACCCGAACCTCACGCATATGCTTTTAAAGTATTTAAATTCTGCTAATTTTTCGTTTAGAAACCCTATCGAGCAAATTAAACAAGCGATTGTTATACTCGGTATCAATGAAACTAAGAAGTGGGTGACGTTAATCAGCTTACGTAGCGTTCCCTCTAAACCCATCGAACTGATAAGGCACACCCTGATACGTGCCAAATTAGCTGAACTCATTGCTTTACAGACTGCAAAAGAAAACCCAAGCACCTTTTTTCTAATGGGGCTTCTCTCCACAATAGATGCGTTACTAGATATCACAATGCAAGAGACTCTAAAGCTGATGCCGTTGAAAAACGACATTACAGAGGCACTCTTGGAACACAAAGGCGACTTGGGCGAGATATTAAGCATTATTATAGAACACGAGAAACAGCTGAGTTGGCCTAATGGACATGACTATTCAGATAACTATATAACCGCTTGCCAGTGGGCTGACGAGGTGACAGCAGTCATGTAAGCCTACAGTGACTCTGCTGTACTCGTTATTTTATTTTAAGCTTTCCAGCACCTGAGCTGTATCAGGCATCACTCCACGCCAAAGCTTAAACGCATGTGCAGCTTGTTCTACCAACATGCCACGACCATCAACAGACAAACGGGCACCTTCATCCAAACCCCAACGCACAAATGCTGTTGGTTGCTCACTATAGGCCAAGTCATAACACACACCATTAGCCGCCAATAACCCCGCATTGATGGCAGGCAGAGCATCGTTTAAACTGGCTGATGTTGCATTAATAATCAAATCAAATTGATGATCCGATAATGCCTCATAACTTGTTGGGGTGATATGGCCAACCGAGGCAAACAATGCTTCCATCGCCTCCGCTTTTGATGCTGTTCTGTTTGCCAGAAAAAGCGCTGATGGTTTAGCGCCCAATAACGGGCCAAGAATTCCTCGCGCCGCGCCGCCGGCGCCCAACACCAATAACCTTTTGCCCTCTAACGATAAGCCAAGGTTAACGCATAAATCCGTTAACAAACCAACCCCGTCGGTGTTATCTCCCAACAACGTTCCATCATCCATCAATTTTATGGTATTAACCGCACCACTAAATTGAGCTCGCTCTGTTAATTGGGCCACTTTTTCAAACGCCAATTCTTTCAATGGAACTGTACAATTGACCCCTTTACCGCCTGCATGAAAAAAATCTTCTAGGGTCGCACTGAATACCTCAGGCTTTACCTCTATCGCCTCATAGCTCAAGGCTTGCTTAGTTTGTTTAGCAAACTGTTGATGTATTATCGGTGATTTACTATGCCCAATCGGGTAGCCCAATACTGCGTACCGGTCCATTATTCTCTGCCCTCTTTAAGCCAGTAGGCCACCTGTTTCGAAAAGTATGTCAACACACCATTCGCTCCCGCCCTTTTAAACGCCAATAATGACTCTAGCACTGTTTTTTTTTCATCTAACCAGCCATTTTGTGACGCTGCTTTCAACATCGCATATTCACCACTGACTTGATATGCAAACACGGGTATTTGAAACTCATCACTCACTCGTCTAATAATATCTAAGTATGGCATACCTGGTTTCACCATTACCATATCCGCCCCTTCTTCAATATCTAAACCAACTTCTACTAGTGCTTCATCCGTATTAGCACAGTCCATTTGATAACTGTCTTTACTTCCTGCACCTAATTGAGCTGCAGAGCCAACTGCATCTCTAAAGGGACCATAAAAACTAGATGCATATTTAGCTGAATAGGCCAGAATTTTAGTATTCGTGTAACCTGCCACTTCTAGTGCATCGCGAATCGCTCCTACACGTCCATCCATCATGTCCGATGGCGCAACAATATCCGCTCCAGCTTCAGCATGAGATAACGCTTGTTTCACTAACACATCAACTGTCTCATCGTTTAACACATAGCCCTTGTCATCAATGAGCCCGTCTTGGCCATGCGTTGTAAAAGGGTCTAGCGCCACATCAGTGATAACGCCTAATTCAGGCAGTGCTGTTTTCAGTGCGCGCACTGCTCTTTGAGCCAAGCCTTCTGCATTCCAAGCCTCTTCAGCTAATTCCGTTTTTGCATCCGCCAAAGTCACTGGAAAAAGCGCAAGCGCCGGTATGCCTAGATCAGAAATCTCTTTCGCTTCTTTCAGTAATAAATCAATACTCAAACGCTCGACACCCGGCATTGAATCAATACTTTCGCGCTGATTCTGTCCATCAATAACAAAAACAGGGTAAATCAGATCATCAACTGTCAGCCTCGTTTCACTCATTAAACGACGACTAAAATCACTTGAGCGCATGCGACGCTGCCTAGTGGCAAGAACTGCATTAGTTTTATCGGTCTTCATTTTTCTTACCCTATCACGCTATCCTTATTAGCCCCAGTTTAACGAGTTAATGGATAATTTGCCCTAGAAATCTCAATTTGAGCGTCCACTTCTTCAAAAATTCTCCTTTTGACAGCTAATTTATTCGCCGCACCTATTTTATTAGTTATTGGTTCATCAACTATGCCTGCCTTGTTTTCTAGCACTTGTATACATGAAAACAACGGAGAATGATCCCTTCAAGCTGCTTTATATAGAACCTAAACAGCTTTATTTTTTTATTATTTTTAACGCTAAATATTGCTAGAATACCTCGCACGACTTAGAGAAAAAAGAACATACCGTTATCTGAATCGATGACACTATTGTCAAACAAACTGACCTCTTCAAAGGTCTATTTAATGAGTATCAACAAAAATAAAAAGAGTATCCGTTATGAATAAATTAAACGCTTTTATACGCATTGGGCTATCCGTATTACTCCTCAGCGTAGCGACAATTGCAAGCGCTGAAGATTTAAATCCTCCACAAAAAGTTATTCAAGATACATCCGAACTCCTCTATAACATTGTTAAAAATGACAAAGAAAAACTGGCTAATCGTGACTATGTTTTTCAGCTTGTTAATGACGTTCTAGAACCTCGCGTTGATTTAGAAAAAATTTCTAAACTTGTTTTAGGTAAATATTGGCGAAAAGCCACTGATGAACAAAAGACTCAATTTCAAAAAGAGTTTAAAGACTTATTTGTCAACACTTACGCCACCGCTTTTAATGAGTTCGGTGAATGGACGGTGCACTTTTTACCGATGACTCTTGACCCAACACAAACAAGAATCATCGTAAAAACTGAAATCATTCAGCCTTCACGCCCACCTGTTGCCGTTAACTACCGTATGGCTATCAATAAAGAGGGAAAGTGGAAAGCCTATGATGTCATCATTGAGGGCATCAGCATGGTCACCAATTACAAATCTAGCTTTGCAACAACAATCAAAAATGCGGGGGGGCTTGATAAGGTTATTCAGCAGTTAGCAGACAAAAACAAACAATCTGAGGAAGCTGCTAGTCAACTTGCCTTTGATAAGGCGAGCAGCAAATCTTAATTCTTCCGGCTAATCGAGCCATTCTCTAGGCTGTAAAAAAACATCATACAATTCACTTTCGGCTGAGCCCGGCTCTGGGCTCCAGTCATATCGCCAACTCACCAGCGGTGGCAACGACATTAAAATAGACTCCGTCCGTCCGCCTGTTTGTAACCCAAAAAGTGTTCCCCTATCGTGAACGAGGTTAAACTCAACATAACGGCCTCGTCTATATAATTGAAAGTCCCGCTCTTTATCGGTATACGAACTTTTTTTTCGGCGTTCAACAATTGGAGCATAAGCAGGAATATAGTGATCCCCCACGCTTTGCATCAATTGAAAACAATGTTCAAAGCCCCCTTCATTTAAATCATCAAAGAACAGCCCACCAATACCACGAGGTTCATTACGGTGCTTTAAAAAGAAATACTCATCACACCACTTTTTATAACTCGGATAAACTGACTCACCAAATGGCTGACATGCCTTACGAGCCTGTTGATGCCAGTGCACGACGTCCTCTTTAAAGCCATAATAAGGCGTTAAATCAAAGCCACCACCAAACCACCAAATCGCTTCTTCTCCTTCCTTTTCGGCAATAAAAAAACGCACATTTGCATGTGAAGTCGGCACATAGGGGTTACGTGGATGGATAACTAATGAAACACCCATTGCTTCAAAGTTACGCCCTGCTAAGTTAGGTCGATGCTGAGTCGCTGAAGCAGGCATAGCGCTCCCGCGTACATGCGAGAAACTCACCCCCGCTTGCTCAAACACCTCGCCATTTTCAAGTACTCGTGTACGACCACCACCCGTATTACTTCCTCTATCCCAGAGGTCTTCTCTAAATGCACCATCTTCTTCAAGAACCTCAATACTGGCACAAATTTTATCTTGCAAAGCCAATAGGTAATCTATAACTAGTTCGGTATTGGGTGCTGACATCAATAAAACCTCTTAACTTAACGTAGTTGCTTATTTAAAAACGGGTCTATAATTCGACTAGGCGCTTTAGCACTTCCCACACTCCCAGCCAACGTATAAACACCTTTAGCAGAGAATCTTAAGCGCGTTTCATATGCCGTTCTCATGGGTTCACAGCCGGATATATTCGCACTGGTAGAGACAATAGGCATACCCGCCAGTTCGCATAGCTCTTTAGCTAACGTATGCTGCGTCAGTCGGACTGCAATTGTTTTATACCCACCTGTCAGCCACTCTGGCACCCAACTTTTAACCGGCAGCAACCAAGTCGTTGGCTCTTGAAACTCTGTATGAATGGTTGAAAGAACAGCATCCGGCAACGGCTTAATATAGGCTGATATTTGTGGGAAGTCTGATGCTATAAGAATCAGTCCTTTACTTTGAGACCTGCCTTTCAACGCCAACAGTTTAAAGACCGCATCCCGGTTCAGAGGGTCACAGCCTAACCCAAATACAGCTTCAGTTGGGTAAGCGACCACGCCCCCCTCATGAAGCTGCTCAATAAACCGCCTTTTCTGCCAATTTGATGGCATCAAACGCTATCCGTTTTGGAGAGATGCTTGCAGCTCTTCGTTTTTCTTAATGACCGCTTCACCGGCTGCTTTTCTATCAGCTTGCACACGTTTTGCAATATCGGCGTCAACCAACGATAGAATTTGTGCCGCTAGGTACCCTGCATTTTTTGCACCCGGCTTACCAATTGCAACACTAGCAACCGGTACACCACCTGGCATTTGCACGGTAGATAACAAGGCGTCAGCTCCTTGTAATGAGCCAGCATCAAGTGGCACACCAATCACTGGTTTAACAGTATTAGCGGCAACAGCGCCCGCTAAATGAGCAGCTAAGCCTGCAGCAGCAATAAAAACCGCACAGCCTCTTGCATCAGCATCGGTCACATACGCATGTGTTTCTACTGGCGTTCTATGTGCTGAGCTTATTCTTACTTCGTATGGAATATCCAAACTCTTTAATACATCTAATGTGCTCTGCATAACAGGAAAGTCAGAATCTGACCCCATTAAAACGGCAACAAATAGTTTTTTATCTTGCATAATCATCTCTCTTTTACTGTGGTTTAGATATTTCTTCACAAGGTGTTACATACGAACAGTCTTGCTGTGGGCATACTTTCTCGGTACCCCGCCGTTTGGTTGTTTTAATTGTCAAAATAGGCCACTGGCAACTTGGGCACGACTCATTAATGGGTTCGTTCCACAATGCATATTTACATTTAGGGTAATTCGAGCAGGAATAAAAAACCTTCCCTTTTCTAGATTTTCGCTCAAGAATGGTGCCTTTCTTACAGTCTGGGCACACCACTTGGGTATCTTTTGGCTTTTCTAACGGCTCCATATGCTTACAATCGGGGTAAGCACTACAGCCAATAAATTTACCATAGCGTCCTGTACGAATAATTAAATTCGACTCACACTTAGGGCAACTTCTTCCCTCAACAACTTCTGGCTCGGCTGAAGCGGCATCTTCATTAAGGTTTCGCGTATAGCTACATTCAGGGTAATCTGTACAACCAATAAACCGACCATTTTTACCCAAACGAATAGACAGTTGCTTGCCGCACTCTGGGCATTTCTCATCTATCGCTTCTTGCGTAACATCACTGCGTTGAACGCTGACTTCTTTATCATCAATCAAGGCTTTAAATGGCTGCCAAAAATCCTTCATCAACGGCAACCACTGTGTTTCACCTCTGGAGACAGCATCTAAACCATCTTCTAACTTAGCGGTAAAATCATAATCAACATAATTAGTAAAATGCTGCGTTAAGAATTTATTAACAATCCGGCCAACATCTGTTGGGTAAAAACGCTTACTGTCGAGTTCAACATAATCACGATTTTGCAAGGTCGAAATAATCGACGCGTATGTTGATGGTCGACCAATCCCATGTTCTTCAAGTGACTTAACTAAACTGGCTTCACCATAACGCGGTGGCGGCTCAGTAAAGTGTTGGTTAGCTATAATATCTAACAAATCAATTAGCGCGCCCTCTTCTAAAGGCGGCAGCATCTTCTCTTTGTTATCATCGTCTTCTTTACTGTCATCCTTGCCTTCAAGGTAAACTGACATAAAGCCCGGTTTATTCACCGTTGAGCCCGTTGCACGGAAAACATAGCCTTTACCACAGGTAAGGTCTGCACTCACCCCATCAATAAGAGCATGAACCATTTGACTGGCAACCACTCTTTTCCAGATCAACAAATAAAGCTTGTATTGATCATTTGATAAAGAACCTCTAATGTCTTCTGGTACTCTTGCCGCTGAGCTTGGACGAATCGCCTCATGCGCCTCTTGGGCATTTTTCGATTTCGTTTTGTAAACAGGTGCGTCTTTAGGTAAATTCTCTTTACCATAACGCGATTGAATCAATTGACGAATTTCCTCAACGGCCTCATTCGCTAAATTGACCGAGTCGGTTCTCATATAGGTTATTAAGCCAACCGATTCTGAGCCAATGGTTACCCCTTCATACAGCTGCTGCGCTATTTGCATCGTCTTTTTAGTGGTAAAGCCTAGCTTTCTAGCTGCTTCCTGCTGAAGCGTTGAAGTTGTAAAGGGAGCCGCTGGATTACGTTTACGCTGTTTTTTTTGTAGCTTTTTAACCAACAACTTATTCGCTGCAACCGCAACAATGTCGTCTTTAATTTTGTTTGCGCTCTCTGCATTTTCAACGCTGAATTGGGTTAATTTTTCACCGTCGACATGAGTCAGCTTTGCTTTGAATGACTGATCAGCTACTTTGGTCGCTGCTTCAATACTCCAATACTCACGGCTATTGAACGCTTCTATTTCTAATTCACGCTCAACAATAAGCCTTAATGCTGGGCTTTGCACACGTCCAGCGGACAAGCCACGCCTAATTTTCTTCCATAGCAAAGGCGACAAATTAAAGCCCACTAAATAATCCAGCGCACGCCTCGCCTGCTGAGCATCCACCATATCCATGGATAGCTCACGCGGCTCTTGTATCGCTTTTTGAATGGATTTTTTTGTAATTTCGTGAAAAACCACTCGATGGACAGGCTTATCTTTCAGTAATTTTTTTTCTTTCAATAACTCGGAAACATGCCATGAAATAGCCTCGCCCTCTCTATCTGGATCGGTTGCGAGATAGAGTTCATCAGCTTTTTTCATCGCCTTTGTAATCGCCTGCACATGACGTTGATTCCTTTCCACCAAGGAATACTTCATCGCGAAATCATGGTCCGGATCAACCGCTCCTTCTTTCGGCACTAAATCCCTAACATGACCGTACGAAGCAAGCACAGTAAAACCCTTGCCAAGATACTTCTCAATCGTTTTGGCTTTCGCCGGTGATTCAACAATAACCAGAGCTGACATATGCTTACCTAGTGAAGTTCAAAGGGGATGTCGCCGTAAACCAGCTCTTCCATTTGTGAGTAGTGCCCTTCCATACCTGATTGACTAAAGAGCACCATCAGCGCCACCCACTTTACATGGTCCACTGTCAGCACTGCATCACCTAGCGCCATCGCTCTATCAATGATTAATTCGCGCCGCGTCATATCGATAATTCCAGCTTGCTCTAAAAACAATAAGAAACCTTGCGCATCAACGTCAAAACGCAAACGTTCTTCAGCGGAATAAACCCTGATTGAGCCTTGACCAATATAGTTTTCGACCCCTGCTGACGGCTGAAGCGTTAACTCATCCATCCAATCAAAAGCTCTATCGACATAGTTTTCTGTAAAACCGGCCTCTAATAACTCCGTTTTTAACTTCCCTTGTTCAATGACCTTCTCTTCGCCCACGTCGATGTAATGCTCAAACAAATATACAAGTACTTCAAAAATAGTTTCTTTCATTTATTTCAATTTAATCTCTATTATTCAGTGGAACACCGATAGAAAAGGCCACCAGGCGCAGATGATACTAAACCTTGAAGCTCTAATACTAGTAACATAGACGAAATTTCTTCTGCTGTAAAATCAGTTTCTATTACCAGCTCATCCACCGAGGTGGGGTCAAATGCTATTTTTTCAAGTAAATCAGCATACTCATGCTCCACAGCTGGGCCATTCAACAAGGCTTCATTATTTTCGCAGTTATTATCTTCGCTCGCGGCCACCAGTGATAATTGCCCCAGTTCTTCAAGCACATCATCAGCCGTTTCAATTAATTTAGCACCCTGCTGAATCAAATAATGACAGCCTTTTGCCAGTGGGTTGTGAATCGACCCAGGTATAGCAAATACCTCACGGCCTTGTTCCATAGCATGTTTAGCGGTGACTAACGTGCCGCTCTTTATTGCTGCCTCAACCACTAACACACCTAAACTTAAGCCACTAATAATTCGGTTTCGCCTTGGAAAATACCCAGGTTTTGGTTGCGTGCCTATCGGGAATTCCGACACCATAGCACCTATTTTAATAATCTCTTCCGCCAATGGCTTATGGCTAGCAGGGTACACTCTATCCAGCCCTGTAGCTGCCACCGCAATGGTTCTCCCACTCGCCGCCAGGGCGCCTTTATGGGCCGCTTGGTCAACCCCTAGCGCTAAGCCACTCGTTACGGTCAGACCAAAATTTGCAAAACTTTGTGCAAATGCTTGAGCTGTTTTAAGTGCCACCGGTGACGGATTCCTAGTCCCCACCATGGCAATCTGCAATGAGCTTAACAAGTTACGATCGCCACGAATAAATAAAACAGGAGGTGGATCCGGGATTTCTTTCAATAAAACCGGGTAATCTGCATCACACCAACACATCAGATGGCAATCTTTACGTTCAAGCCACTTTAGATCTGGCTCTATTTCACTGTAATCAACTTGTTTTATTCGTTGAGCAACAACAGAGGATAGGCCGGCGTTCTTTAGCTCTTGAGTTGACGCTGAAAAAACCTTCGACGGCTCAGAAAAAGTCTCTAGTAACGACAAGTATGTCTTCGTGCCAACGCCTTTAACACGCCATAGAGCAAGCCAAAAACGAATATCAGAAATAGAAAGGCCTGATGAAGAGACGTCTTCATCAGGCCCACTGAGACGACTCAAAGCTACGGTGTTCGAACTACATCATGTCGATGTATCACTCGCTTACTTTCCATGATCAAAGCATAACTGACCCGCTCAAAGGCACGGAACACCATAAGAACACCCGCTTTCTCATCAGGTAAAGTAACTTCTTTTCCGCCCCCAGCAACAACATCTCTTACCGTTTCACCAGCGCGATCAATTTGTAGTACATGCCCCACTTCAACCCCATCTTGCAGACCTCGGTCAATCACTACAACATCATATCTTGCCACCTTAGAGACACCGTCCACTACGCCGACAATTCGCCCCTTAATTTCACTTTCAGGTGCATGCGGGAAATAGTTTTGCATAATTGGCCCCTCAAGTGCTGGCAACAAACGATCCCCTTTACGCACCTCTCGAGTAGACTTAGAAAGCATCACCGTGGCAGGATCCCCTTTAAGAGTTACCGCAGATTCAGCAATATAAATTGATTCAAAACCTAATGATTCACCTGTTTCACCATCTAAGTACTCTTCACCTTGTCGCACAATGGTATAACCATCGTCAATACCGTCCAAAAAGGAACGGACATAGGCCTTATAGCCTGGGCTTCCAAGAATATGCTCATCATCAAAGGCGACGATATAAGGTGCAGAGTCGTATTCTTCTTGCGTCATCACCCTTGGATTATTTAAGAAAGGTGCAATCGCATCAATCGGTATCGCAGGAATAGCGTCATCTAAACTAGAGCGACGAATAGAGGGCGATAATTTCCCGTCGCCTCTTTTCAGCGTCAACCTTGGCACACCATCGATGAAAGATAGTTCTATAATATCGCCAGGATAAATTAAATGCGGGTTTGCAATCTGTTCATTGGCTTGCCAAATATCTGGCCAACGCCAAGGCGTTTGTAAAAAACGTGCCGAAATATCCCAAAGCGTGTCACCTTTTACGACAACATAACGATCCGGATGAGATGGATTTAGCTTAACATCCTCCGCCAGCGCACCCCAACTTAGTAACACACAAAACAGCAACACTAATAATTTTTTCATAGCCACGATCTTCCTTTTATTGGCAAACAAGAATACTCACAAGTCTAGCCTAAAATATTCACTATTCAAAGTTTAACCTAAATTCGTTAGAATTCACCCTAAACAATTGAGCACAAACGCACATTTCTCTCTTAAATCTTACAATTATGGCAAAATTAGAAATTCTTCACTTCCCAGATAAACGACTTAGAACTAAAGCGGTTGACATAGTAACGATAGATGATGCATTGCGTCTGTTTATCGCTGACATGTATGAGACCATGTATGACGCACCGGGCATCGGGCTAGCCGCAACCCAAGTAAACTTCCATAAGCGCCTTATTGTGATTGATGTCTCGGAGGATAAAGACGACCCTTTATGCCTTATCAACCCTGCTATTACACATAAAGATGGCGTTGAAACGATGCAAGAAGGCTGCTTATCAGTTCCAGGTTTTTACGAAAACGTTGAAAGAGCCGAGCACATTACCGTTAAGGCTCTAAATCAACATGGCGAAGCCTTTGAGCTCACAGCCGAGGGCCTCCTAGCTGTCTGCATTCAACACGAAATAGATCATTTGGATGGTAAGTTATTCGTGGATTATCTCTCTCCCCTGAAGCGCAACAGGATCAGAAAAAAACTGATCCGAACGGATAAAGAATTGGCTCAACAAGCCAAATAACCCAATACTACCTTTAAACCCCACCATGAAAATTATTTTTGCCGGCACGCCTGATTTCTCGGTACCCACGCTTCAAGCACTTTTATCAAGTGGACATGACATTTGCGCTGTGTACACTCAACCGGACCGGCCTGCTGGCCGGGGACGAAAAATTCAGTTCAGCCCTATCAAGCAATGCGCTTTATCGTCACAAATACCTATCGAACAGCCAGTTAATTTTAAATCACCTGAATCACTAGAGGCCTTAAACCATTATCAGGCAGACCTAATGATCGTTGTCGCCTACGGTATTATTTTGCCCGATAAGGTCTTAAATACACCTCGATTTGGCTGCATAAATATTCACGCATCCCTACTACCTCGCTGGCGTGGCGCCGCCCCTATTCAGCGTGCCATTTTAGCAGGCGATAAAGAAACCGGTATCACCTTAATGCAAATGGATAAAGGTCTTGATACCGGTGATATGCTATCAAAAGTTAATTGCCCCATAGCGGCAGACGACACATCCAGCAGCCTACACGATAAATTAGCAATATTAGGTGCCGACGCACTGCTTGATTTACTACCCCACATAAAAAAAGGTGAGCTAAGCCCTAAAGCTCAATCAAACGCTGAGGTAACCTATGCCCACAAGCTCACTAAGCAAGAAGCATTGATTGACTGGCAGCAAGCAGCAGCATCCGTCCAACGCGCCATTCAAGGCTATAACCCATGGCCAGTTGCACATACGCTGATCAACAATAAGCCCTTACGTATCTGGCAAGCACGCGCAACATCTGAACCCGCTAGCATCCCAGCTGGGCAAATAAAGGCCGACAAAAATAGATTATTGGTCGCCTGTAACGACTTCTTTCTCGACATCACCGAGTTACAACCCGCTAACAAACGTCGCATGTCCGCTAGTGATTACTTACCAGCGCATCAAGTGAACAACATCACACTAGGATAACCTCACTTTGAAAAATAAAGCCCCACGGTCTGCTCGAGAAACGGCTGTTGTCGTTATTTGTGACGTCCTTCAACATGGCCGATCACTCACCGATGCATTGAGCATTACTGAAGAACTAGAGGCTAGGGAGCGCGCATTTTGTCGCGAACTTTGTTACGGCACACTGCGCTGGCATGATCGATTAAACGGCATCCTCAACCTGTTACTTAAAAAACCATTTAAGCCAAAAGATCTAGACATTACCGTGCTGGCTCTTATCGGGCTTTACCAAATTATTTACCTCAACACACCTGACCATGCCGCTGTTTCTGAAACCGTTACTTTATGCAGGAGTGGAAAAAAAAGCTGGGCAAAGGGTGTGCTCAATGGCGTATTACGAAATTTCTTACGCAATAGAGCCTCGTTAGAGAGTTCTGTTGATGAAAGCCTCAATTTACGGACCTCTCACCCAAGCTGGCTAACACAAGCGTTAACTAAAAACTGGGGCCAACAATCTGTGGACATCTTGGATGCCAATAATCAGTACCCGCCGATGTCGATACGGGTTAATCAAAAGATAACGTCGCGAAACACCTACCTCAAACAATTAGAAGCCAGCGGTATTAGCGCAACAAAAAACCCTTTCAACAACTCTGGCTTAACGCTGGAGCACTCTGTTAATGTTGATCAACTACCCGATTTTTGGCAAGGCGCCTCCTCCGTTCAAGACAGTGCAGCCCAACTGGCCGCTGAGCTCTTGGATATTAAAGAGGGTCAACGCATTTTAGATGTATGCGCTGCACCCGGTGGCAAGGCAGCACATATTCTTGAAACTGCACCCAGCAATGTGTCTCTGCTAGCGATTGATATAGACGAAAACCGCAATCAACGCGTTATCGAAAACCTGCAACGACTCCATCTAGACGCCGAAATAATGTCCGTCGACGGACTACAGCCGAATGAATGGTTTGATGGTCAATCGTTTGACCGTATTCTGCTCGATGCTCCTTGTTCAGCTACTGGCGTGATTCGACGACACCCAGATATTAAATTACTGCGAAAAGCATCTGACATTTCCACCTTAGTGACTCTACAATATGATTTGCTAAAGGCCATTTGGCCCTTACTCAGTAAAAATGGTGTGCTTTTATATGCGACCTGCTCTATATTGTCCTCAGAAAACAGCCAGCAGATATCGACCTTTCTACGCGAACACACTGATGCAAAAGAAATAAAAATAACGGCTGACTGGGGCCAACCTTGCGAACACGGCCAACAGATTTTGCCCGGGGATAATAATATGGATGGTTTTTACTACGCATGTTTAAAAAAAGTATAAAGCAAATCTATGTTGATCGGCGCATGCTTCACTGCCTGATCGGCCTTGTTTTATTAACCGCGTCTTTCAGCAGCACCGCCGACGAAAAGTCTGCTATTAACATCAAAGCGGCCTCGCTATCTCTCCAAGACCAAACCTATCTACTTAAAGCACACATAAATTACCAGCTAAGTGAGGATGCGATAAAAGCCTTACACAATGGCATTACTCTAACGTTCAACGTTGACTTATCTATTATCGAGCCAAGAAAGTGGCTTTGGGATAAGCACCGGATGAGCCTCACATTACCTTTCCAAATCAAATACCATACGCTAGCTGAAACTTATCAAGTCTCGAATAAAACCAATAATTTAGAACATAATTTCTCTAGCCTTTCAACGGCTCTTCACTCGCTGGGCATCTTGAATGATATTCCGATACACGCACTGAGCGACAGTAACAATATGAACGCAAATGTGTCTTTAAAAGCCTACCTGAACATTGAAGCCTTACCTCTTCCCATGAGGCCCTTAGCTTACATAACACCAGGCTGGTACTTACGCAGCAACACACTTCAATGGCCACTCGCTCAATAAAGAAAAAAAAATATTTCATCCCCACTGGGGTACTGCTCAGCTTGCTTTTCAGCCTCTACCTGATGAGCCATGCGACAGAGTCTCACTCCCAGTTCAACAATTTATTTTCTTTGTTGATTATCATCAATATCGCCGGAACTTTATTTTTATTTGGCCTGCTCATCTCAAACCTCCG
The DNA here is from genome assembly GCA_913057515.1 of uncultured Cycloclasticus sp. Lineage (GTDB taxonomy): Bacteria > Pseudomonadota > Gammaproteobacteria > Methylococcales > Cycloclasticaceae > Cycloclasticus. The sequence goes on from CAJXOJ010000012.1 coordinate 57,348, forward strand.
CTGGCTTTGGCAACAGTTCAAGCAACAAGCCGTTGGCTCACGTATTACCGCTCGAATCATTTTGCTTTTTTTTGCTATTTCAGTTATTCCAACAGGCATTGTTTTTTACTTTTCAAGCCAACTTTTACATCAAAGTATTGACAGCTGGTTTGATGCCAAAATTGATAACGCGATGCAAAGCTCATTAACGCTAAGCCGTCGTTCATTGGATAATCGAACGCTTTCATTAATGAAAGAAACCCGCCACTTGGCTAGCCAATTAGAGAATAAGTCCGATATCTTTTTGTCCTTAACACTAGCAGGCCTTCGCGCTCAGACAGATGCCCGGGAATTAACTGCTTTTTCAAAACAGGGGCAAATTATAGCCACCACCAACCTTGACCCTGGCGTGCTAATTCCCAACACGCCCGACAGTTCAACACTATTATTAGCCAAGCAAAATCGTGAGTTTATTGGCTTAGAGCCTGACCAAGGCAAGGGCTTAGCGGTACGAACCATCGTTGAAATTAAAAACACTAACCCGAAGCGCTATTTGCAAGCTATTTATACGGTACCTGAAGACATCAGCGAACTTGCCGACTCGGTAGAAGATGCTTATACAGCCTACCAAGAGTTCAACTATTTACGTGACTCCTTAAAGTTCAGCTTTACCTTAACCTTATCCCTAGCCCTAATTTTCAGCATATTAGCCGCTAGTTGGGCTGCTTTTGTTTTTGCAAGAGAGCTCGTTGCGCCCATTCGGCAATTAGTCAAGGGAACTCAGAATGTGGCTCACGGAGATTACGAAACAACGCTAAAGACTGACCGGCAAGACGAGCTTGGCTTTCTGATTAACTCATTTAACGCCATGATGTTACGAATTGCCAGCTCTCGAACAGAAGCCAACAATGCGCAACGAGACGCCGAGGATCAACACGCCTATTTAGAGACCGTTTTGAGCCACCTTTCTAATGGTGTTTTAGGCTTTGACCTTTCATTAAGGCTGAAAATGACAAACCATGGTGCCGATCAAATTCTGGAGCACCCCTTAACGGCCTGTATCGAGTTTTCACTTAACGAAATTGCCGTCAAATGCCCTGAACTCGATTCATTCACAGCACTATTAATTGAAAAATTTTCAGCTAAAAAGAAACAGTGGCAACATGAATTCGTTTTTTCTATCAACCACCAAAAGAAAACCCTGTTGTTAAAGGGCACTCCTCTTTACGCTGCCGATAAGACATTATCTGGCTACGTTTTGATTTTTGATGACGTCACGCCCATCATCCAATCACAAAGAAACGCCGCCTGGAGTGAAGTCGCTCAACGTCTGGCACATGAGATTAAAAACCCACTAACACCGATACAGCTATCTGCTGAACGGCTACAAAGAAAGCTACACACCCAACTGAATGATGACGCCAACAAAGTACTAAAAAAATCGACCGACACAATCGTACAGCAAGTGAGCGCAATGAAAAGCATGGTTAATGATTTTTCTAACTTTGCACGGCCACCACAGTCGAAACCTCAAGTTATCTCCATCAGCCATTTAATTGACGACATCAGTACTTTGTATCAGGGCCAAATTCAGCACTTGATACTCAATGTCGATGACTACTTACCTAACATCTTTGCAGACCCTATTCGATTAAGACAAGTACTCATTAACTTAATAAAAAACGCACAAGAAGCGGTTGCTGATATCAGTGAAGCTGAAATAAATATTTCCGCTAAGTACCAAAAAGACCGTGATTCAATAGAAATTTGTATTGCTGATAATGGCCCGGGGGTAGATAATTCCGACATTGCACGCATTTTCGAACCGTATACGACCACCAAAGATAAAGGTACTGGGCTTGGGCTTGCTATTGTTAAAAAAATTATTGAGGAACATGGCGGCACCATCATTGTTAAACCCGCGGCTCCCCAAGGTGCTAATTTCATTATTCAACTACCCGTCACAACCCCTTAATTAAACCCTTTATTTACGGACACATTTTATGAACAAACCTCATATTCTTGTTATTGACGATGAGCCAGATATTCGTAGCTTAATCTGTGACATTCTCGAAGATGAAAACTACGAGGTCTCCACTGCGGATAATGCAGCGATGGCTCAAAAGGCGCGTCATGAGTGCCGACATGATTTGATTTTACTGGATATTTGGATGCCTGATACTGACGGCATCAGCTTACTTAAAGAGTGGTCGATAACGGGTGACTTATCATGCCCTGTCATTATGATGTCCGGACACGGCACCGTTGAAACAGCCGTAGAGGCGACCCGACTTGGTGCTTATGATTTTTTAGAAAAGCCATTATCAATAGCCAAGCTCTTACTCACCGTTGAGCACGCACTTGAAGCTGAAAAACTTAAGCAAGAAAATATCGGCCTTAAACAATACTCAACTCACTTTCAGGAACCGTTAGGAAATAGCCAACAAATTCAACAAATTCTTGAGCAAGCACGTCGGTTAGGGCAACACGATACACGCGTATTACTCACCGGCGAACCCGGCAGCGGAAAAGAAACTTTAGCACGCTATATCCACGAACACAGCACAAGAAAACACGGACCTTTCGTAGAACTTAATACCGGCATCATTACCTCTCACAATGTTTTAGAAGAATTTTTTGGCCGAGAAGAAGGTGACTCTATTCACTATGGTTTGCTCGAAAAAGCAAACCACGGCACTTTATTCATCGATGAAATTGGCGACATGGATAGTGAAGTGCAGCATCGCTTACTCAGTGCTTTAGAATCCAAATCATTCCAGCGCATTGGTGGGCATAAAGAAGTCAAGGCAGACGTCAGGATAATTGCCTCCACTCGGCAAGACCTTGAAGAGGCTGTTCAGCAAGGTCAGTTCAGACAAGACTTATATTATTTACTTAACGTAGCCTGTCTTCATTTACCTTCGTTAAGAAACAGAAAAGAAGATATTCCACTGCTCCTAGATTTTTACCTTCAGCATTATATAAAGCGAGAAAATTTACCTAAACGCAAATTTACCATTGCAGCGCAGCAATTTTTAAGCGACCATACGTGGTTAGGGAATATACGCGAACTAAGGAATGTGGTTCAACGCCTATTAATACTAGGCATTGGGGACGAGATTGGCCTAACTGAAGTAAAAACAACACTCGGTGAACCGGCAAGATCCGTCATAACATCTAATGACATACCTGTCTTTTATGATCTACCTCTTAAAGATGCTCGAGCACAATTTGAAAAAGCCTACCTTGACTACCACCTTAATCAACATAAAGGTAGCGTCACTAAACTGGCGAAAACAGCTGGCATGGAAAGAACCCACCTTTACCGAAAGCTTCATGCCTTGGGTATCGAGTTTAGGGGAAAGCGCTAAAGCTACCGAGCTCGTTACACCATGAGAATTGTTATTTTAGGCGCTGGCCGTGTAGGTTTCACGGTTGCCAGTAATCTATCCAGTGAAAATATCGACATTACCTTAATCGATAAAAGCCAAGATGTGGTAGATGCTGCCTGTGAACGCTTAGATGTTTCAGCCATATGTGGAAACGTCTCTCACCCTGATGTGTTAGAAGCAGCCGGTATAAAAAATGCTGATATCGTCATCGCCGCAACCGACAGCGACGAAACAAACATGATGGCCTGCCAAGTAGCTCATCATTTATTCAAGGTTCCACAAAAAATTGCACGAGTTAGAGCAAAAACCTTTTTGGATGTACAAGATCAGCTTTTCAATGCAAATGCGATCCCTATTGATATCATCATCAACCCTGAAAATGAGATCGTACAATTCATTAAAAACCTCATCTTGCACCCTGGCTCACAACAAGTTTTATCCTTCGCTAACGGCGCTCTTAGCCTAGTTGAAACTAAATGTAATCGAGACTGCGCACTCATTGGGAGATCACTGGCTGAGCTAACCCAGCAATTACAAGGGATCTACGCGAGAATAGCTCTCATTTATAGAAAAAACGAAATCATTATTCCCAACTATGAAACCATTGTTGAAGAAGGTGACCGTGTTTTCTTTATCGCTCCCTCAGGCGATATTCAGGGAGTGCTTAGCCTATTATTCAATCAAGACAAAGCATACAAGCGATTAATTATCGCGGGCGGTGGCCGAATTGGCCTGGGTTTAGCGAAAGAACTTGAAAACACCCTTCAAGTTAAAATTATTACTAAAACACCACAAAAAGCCTACCAGCTATCTGAGCAACTAGACCATAGTATCGTACTCAGTGGTGACGCGACTGATGAAGCTTTTTTACTCGATGAAAACATTGATAGAACAGACGTTTTTTGCACCCTGACCAGTGATGATGAAACAAATATTCTATGCTCTATGTTAGCGAAAAGTTTAGGCGCTAAAGTGGTAATGAGCCTAGTGGACAGAAATGCCTATATGAACATGGTCGACAATGGCTCCATCGACAATGTCATTTACCCACAACACACCACTATCGGAAAAATCCTATCGCAAGTTAGGCAAGGCAATATATCCGGGGTACATTCATTATTACGGGGCAAAGCCGAAGCATTAGAAGTTATTATACAATCGAATTATAAAAACAGCCTAGCTGGAAAAACTATACGTGATATCAAACTACCAAATGGCAGCCTCGTGATTGGCCTCGTTAGAAATAATATTGCCCTTCCCACACAGCAAGACTTTATTGTTAATGAGGGCGACCACCTTATCATTTTTATTTCTGACCGATCCCTGGTTCATCAAGTAGAGTCCATTTTTCAGCCGTCAAAATCACTCTTTAGCCGGCTTATCAAATAACCATGCATTACAACGTTATTCGGCGAATATCCGGCTTATTATTAGGCGTGTTTAGCATTACCATGCTACCCCCCGTCATCGTTTCTTATATATACAATGAACAAAACCATCAGCCCTTTATTATCGGTTTTTTGACCATTTTCCTGACAGGCTTTATCCTTTGGTTAAGCGCTAAAAATGCAAAAGAAGACTTGCGGACACGCGACGGTTTCATTATTGCCGCTATCTTCTGGATCAGCTTAGGCTTATCAGGTGCCATCCCGCTTTACCTATCAAGCATGCCGTCATTATCGCTTACCGATGCCATTTTTGAATCCATCTCGGGCTTGACCACAACGGGCGCAACAGTGATAACTGGGCTAGATGAACTGCCCAAGTCAATCCTTTTTTATCGTCAACAACTTCAATGGTTTGGCGGCATGGGTATCGTAGTACTGGCGGTCGCCATTTTGCCCATGCTAGGAATTGGTGGTATGCAATTATATAAAACCGAAACACCAGGCCCAGTTAAAGATGCTAAATTAACACCCCGTATTACTGAAACGGCCAAGGCCCTATGGGAGATATACCTTGGCTTAACTGTCGCCTGCACACTCGCTTATTGGGCTGGAGGTATGACGTTCTTTGACGCCTTAACCCATAGCTTTAGTACTATTTCTATTGGTGGGTTTTCAACACACGACGCCAGCTTTGCCTTTTTTGACAGCTCCATCCTAAACTATATTTGCATTGTCTTTATGATTATTGCTGGCATAAATTTTGCGCTACATTTTAAAGTTGCTAAATCCCTTAATATAAAAACATATACTCAAAATAGTGAACTTAAAACCTACCTATCTATACTCACTATACACACACTTCTGATCTGCGCTGCCTTCTATTATCTAGGCTACTCTGACATTATTGAACAAACCCTTTTCCAAGTTGTTTCATTCGCTACTACCAGCGGTTTCACCTCAACCAACCACGCAAGCTGGCCTTTATTTATTCCTGTACTACTCATCTTTATGAGTTTTTATGGTGGCTGCGCTGGCTCCACAGCCGGCGGCATTAAGGTAATCCGCATATTGATTATGGTTAAACAATTAGGTAAAGAAATCACCCATCTTATTCACCCTCATGCTGACATGCCCATAAAACTTGATCAACATGTCGTTTCTCGCTCAGTTATCAATGCCGTCTGGAGCTTCTTTTCTGCTTATATTCTATCATTTGGCATTCTCATGATACTCATGATGATGACTGGGCTTGATCAAGTGACAGCTTTTTCTGCGGTCGCAGCCACTCTGAATAATTTAGGCCCTGGGCTAGGCGACATAAGCAGCAGTTATCTCACTTTGCCCGACGCTAGCAAATGGATTGCCTGTTTTGCCATGCTACTCGGACGCCTAGAAATATTTACCTTACTCGTTTTATTCAGCCCTATTTTTTGGCGCGATTAATGTCAGACTTACAACAAAAATGGGATAATATTTATCGCAAACAAGAGCTGATAAAGCCTCAGCCTGCTATCGCATTATCTCGCTACGCACACCTACTTCCAAAAAAAGGTAAAGCACTTGATCTTGCATGCGGCCTTGGCGGAAATGCATTTTTTCTAGACGAAAAAGGCCTGCAGGTGGATGCTTGGGATATCTCTCCTATTGCTATCAATCATATTAATCATTCTAAAAAACCCTCTAGCACCCTCGAAGCATTAGCCATTGACCTTGGTCAAGCAACCTTTCCAAAAGACCATTATGATGTTATTTGCATTTCACGTTTCTTAGACCGGCAACTTAGCCGCTCTATTATTAATGCCATAAAGCCTGGTGGCTTACTGTTTTATCAAACATTTACTCGTGAAAAAGTCTTACCTAACGGCCCAAGCAACCCAATTTTTTTATTGGAAAAAGGGGAACTCTTATCTTTATTTTCGTCATTATTACCGATTATTTATCACGAGGAAGGAAGTTTAGGAGACATTCACAAAGGAATTCGTAACGAAGCTATTCTCATCGCCCAAAAGCCCTTATGCTGAAACCATCTCACCCGACTAGAGATATCGTTGTATAATACTTCGCTAACATTTATTTAAAGGACTCATTATGTCTATCATTCAATCCATCTCGCCGACTCAAGCACACGAGATTCTTAGCAGTAATTCTCAAGCTATATTGATTGATACACGTACATACCTTGAATATTCTTTTGTCGGACACCCTATCGGTGCAGTGCATGTCCCCCTGAAAAGACCCCCTAACTGGGAGGCATTTCCAGACTTCGTTGAGCAAGTCGAGCAACATATTCATTCTAAATCAATACCTGTTATCTTAATGTGCAGAAGTGGCGTACGATCACTAGATGCTGCTAAATTGCTTGAACAAGCTGGATTCCAAACCTTATACAATATGGATGAAGGCTTTGAAGGCGACAAAGATCACAACCACCACCGCGGAACACTTGGCGGCTGGCGCTTTCACAAGCTCCCCTGGGAACAAAGCTAACGTTAAATCCAAACCCTTTATTAAACCAATATCCACCCAATCATAGGAACCCACTTTCGTGAAACAGAACCTTCGTAATATCGCCATCATTGCCCACGTTGACCATGGCAAAACTACTCTCGTTGATAAATTGCTCGAGCAATCCGGCACTTTAGACCGCAAAAATAGCGGTACTGAACGCATCATGGATTCTAACGATCAAGAAAAAGAACGCGGCATTACTATTCTCGCAAAAAATACCGCGATCGAGTGGGAAGGCATTCATATCAATATTGTTGACACCCCAGGACACGCCGATTTTGGTGGCGAAGTAGAACGTGTACTGTCGATGGTTGATTGCGTTTTATTACTAGTTGATGCGGTTGATGGTCCCATGCCTCAAACTCGGTTTGTAACCTCCAAGGCGTTTGAGCAAGGCCTAAAGCCCATCGTTGTGATTAACAAGGTAGACCGACCTGGCTCACGCCCCGACTGGGTTATAGATCAAGTATTTGATCTATTTGACAAACTCGGTGCAACCGATGAACAACTTGATTTCCCAGTCATTTACGCTTCTGCTATTAACGGCGTTGCAGGCCCAGAAGCCGATCAGCTAGCTGATGACATGACACCTTTATTTGAAATAATCAGAGATAATGTCCCTACTCCCGTTGTGGATGTTAACGGCCCGTTCCAAATGCAAATTTCATCACTCGCCTATGACAGCTACGTTGGTGTTATTGGTGTTGGCCGAGTCACACGTGGTAGCCTCAAACCAGGGCAAACAGTTACCATTATTGACAGTGACGAAAAACAACGTAAAGGCAAAGTACTGAATGTTAAAGGCCATCTAGGTCTTGAACGAATCGATGTAGACGAAGCATTTGCCGGCGACATTATTTGTATTAACGGTATTGATGGCCTAGGCATTTCCGATACCTTATGTGACCCTGACAATGTGGAAGCAATGACGCCTTTGTCAGTTGATGAGCCAACCGTTAGCATGACTTTTTCTGTTAACAACTCCCCTTTTGCCGGGCAAGATGGTAAATTTGTCACCTCACGGAATATTAAGGACAGACTGAACCAAGAGCTTATTCATAATGTTGCTCTTCGCGTTGAGCCGGGTGACTCACCCGATAAATTTATCGTTTCTGGCCGTGGAGAACTCCATTTATCCGTACTGATCGAAACCATGCGCCGCGAAGGGTATGAATTAGGTGTTGCACGTCCTGAAGTTATTCAAAAAGAAATTGATGGCAAATTGCAGGAGCCATTTGAAGTTGTTGTTATTGATATTGAAGAGCAGCACCAAGGCCCTATTATGGAAGAAATGGGCTTACGTAAAGCCGAGCTTACCAATATGGAACCAGACGGCAAAGGCCGTATGCGTCTCGAATTTATGAGCCCTTCACGTGGCTTAATTGGTTTCCGTGGACACTTCCTAACACTCACTTCTGGCTCAGGCATTATGACCAGTGTGTTCGATCATTACGGTGAAGTTAAAGACGGTGAAATCAGCTCCCGACAAAATGGCGTTCTAGTCTCCATGGTTAAAGGTAAAACTTTAGCATTTGGTTTATTCAACCTACAAGAAAGAGGCAAATTATTCCTAGGACACGCCGAAGAAGTGTACGAAGGGCAAATCGTCGGCCTTCATTCTCGTGGTAACGATCTAGTTGTTAACCCCACGAAAGGAAAGCAACTCACCAACGTGCGCGCATCGGGTACAGATGAAGCATTAACGCTAGTCCCCCCTATCATCATGACCCTTGAGCAAGCGCTTGAGTTTATTGAAGATGATGAATTAGTAGAAGTAACACCTCATCACATACGTTTAAGAAAAAAACTACTCACAGAGAACGAACGCAAACGCGCATCAAGAGCACCTAAATCATAACTGACTAGGTTCAGGCCAAAAAAAACCGACGGAATAAATTCCGTCGGTTACATGGTCGCATAGCTTGGTTGGCAAAAAATTCGTCCTTTCCAGCATCCATGCTGAGTGCGCTATCCATAACGCGTCCGTATCAAACAATCCTTGTTTGTTGGGGTCCTTCCCATAAAATCTTCTTAGCGACGATTTAAGTATAAAGATACTCTTCACGGTAGATCATCATCCACCACCTCAATCAATGTAAGCATATGCTTACAGCCAGCTATCCTACATTTTTTCAATGAAATATATTGTCTTTACTCAATATCAGAATTAATATGTCCAGAGAATTCTAATATTAAGAGGTTGAGATCATGAGCTGGACTAAAAAAGTATTACGTATAAATTTAACAAACAGGACATCTTCTGAAGAACCACTCAATATGGAGTGGGCAGAACTTTACTTAGGTCAAAGAGGTCTAGCGACAAAGTACCTCACAGAAGAAGTAGACCCAACCGTCGAGCCTTTAGCTCCAGAAAACAAGTTGTATATGGTAACAGGCCCACTCACCGGCACCATGGCTTCAACGGGTGGTCGTTACTCTTGTGTTACTAAAAGCCCGTTAACCAACGCTCTTGCATGCTCAAATTCAGGTGGTTTTTTTGGTAACGAGATGAAGTGTGCTGGCTGGGATATGATTATTCTAGAAGGCAAAGCAAGCTCACCAGTCTATATCAGCATTGTTGATGAAAAATGCGAGATCCTACCGGCAGATGAAATTTGGGGCAAATCTGTTTGGGAAGCTGATGAATGGCTTCATAACAAACACCAAGACCCTCAACTAAGAATTGCTGCTATTGGCCTACCTGGTGAAAAGGGCAACCTATATTCTGCTATCGTTAACGACTTACATCGTGCTGCAGGACGTTCTGGTGTGGGTGCTGTTATGGGTTCAAAAAATGTCAAAGCGGTTACCCTTAGAGGCAGCAAAGGTGTTGGCAATATAAAAGACCCTAAACGTTTCTTCGAAGCCACCAACAAAGCTAAAAAAATTATTGCCGACAGTGAAATGACTCAAGGCCTAAGCGCCTTAGGTACCAATGTCATGATGAATCATATGAACGAAGTGGGTGCTTTACCGGCTAGAAACTGGCAAGACAGCACTTTTGACAATGCATCTAAACTGTCAAGTGAAGCGATGGCCGTACCAAGAGAAAGTGACGGTAAGCCAAATTTAACACGAAACGCGGGCTGCTTTGCATGCACTATATCTTGCGGGCGTATCTCGACAATCGACCCAGAGCATTTCAGCATTAAAAACCGTGATGACATCCACAAACACTTTAAAGGCAATTCTGGTGGTAACGAATATGAAGCAGCATGGGCATTGGGTTGCGATACCGGCGTTGATGATTTAGATGCTGTTACGTATGCTAACTTTGTATGTAATGAGCAGGCTCTTGACCCCATCTCAGCAGGCGCCACTATTGCTGCAGCCATGGAGTTATATGAGCTAGGCATCCTCACAAAAGAAGATACCGGCGGCATTGAAATGACCTTTGGCAATGCTGAGGCGATGGTAGAATGCATCGAACTGATCGCAAAACATGAAGGCTTTGGACAAGAACTCGCTAAAAGCTCACTTCGCTTTTGTGAAAAATACGGCCGCCCAGACCTCGCTATTGTTGTTAAAGGGCAAGAGTTCCCAGCGTATGATGCTCGTGCTGTAAAAGGCATGGGCCTTGGATATGCCACATCAAACCGTGGCGCTTGTCACGTACGTGGTTACACTAACGGCTCAGAAACAGCAGGAATACCTTTCAAAACAGACCCGTTAGCGTATGAAGGAAAGGCAGAACTACTAATGGCATTCCAAGATACAACCAGTGTTTTTGATTCTGCCGGCATTTGCACCTTCTCATCATTTGCACAAGGTATTGAAGAAGTGGCAGAACAAATAGATGCTGCCTGCGAAGGCGATTGGACTGCTGAAAGACTCGGCCAATTAGGCGAGCGCGTTTGGAACCTCGAACGTGAATTCAACAACAATGCTGGTTTCACTGCTGCGGATGACACGCTTCCACCTCGCTTGTTGAGCGAACCTGTCAAAGCAGGTCCTGCAAAAGGTGAAGTTTGTGAGCTAGATAGAATGCTGCCCGAATACTACGAAGTTCGTGGCTGGAATCAAGATGGCACACTGAAAGAAGCAACAAAACAACGCCTAAGTTTGTAAATTATCACTTTGTATCTGGCATAGCAGTTGTTATGACTGCTATGCCTTTACCGTATAGAACATGCCAACAATCACCCTCAAACTTTTTGCCTCTTTAGCTAAAATAGCACCTGAAAATATAGGTGGAGAGATTAGAACGGTTACTCTTCAAGCAGGTGATACCATCACCCGTGTTGCCGAACGTGAAAATTTATCTCATAAAACCCTGCATTTAGTTATTTTAAATGGCACTTATATCGACAAAGATAAACGTGCCTCCACACAACTAAAAAATGGCGACACCTTAAGTCTCTGGCCTCCAGTTGTTGGCGGCTAACAGATAAACGCCTATTTCCTGCTTGCTATCCTTTCTCGTTATTGGGAAAATGCTAGCTTACTTGCAACAAAGCATATACTTAATAATGGATAGCAGAACAGCAACTGTTAATCGCGACACCCTAGAAACTCAAATCTCAGTTTCTATTAACTTAGACGGTAATGGTAAAACAAACTTTTCTACCGGAATCCCCTTTCTCGAACATATGCTTGACCAAATTGCTCGTCACGGCATGATAGATTTGGACATCAACGCCAAAGGTGATTTACATATCGATGCTCATCACACTGTTGAAGACCTAGGCATTACATTGGGTAAAGCAGTCACTGATGCACTAGGTGACCGCAAAGGTATTTATCGTTATGGCCATGCTTATGTGCCGCTAGATGAGGCATTATCCCGTGTGGTAATCGACTTTTCTGGCCGCCCAGGGCTTGTCTACGATGTAGAATTTCCGCGTGCAAGAATTGGGGATTTTGACGTTGATTTATTCCGTGAGTTCTTTCAAGGCTTTGTAAATCACGCCAATATCACTTTACATATAGATAATTTAAAAGGTCTTAACGCACATCACGTCGCAGAAACCATATTTAAAGCATTTGGCCGGGCTCTTCGTTTTTCATTAGAAAAAGACCCACGCATGGAAGGCATTATGCCTTCAACAAAAGGCTGTTTGTAACACTAAAACGAGACCAATATTATGGCCACCGTTGCCGTTATCGACTATGGAATGGGAAACATCCATTCTATTGAAAAAGCATTGAAAACTGCCTCACCAGATACCAGCATTATTGTAACGGCTGATAAAAACACTATTTTATCGGCTGACCATGTTGTTTTTCCTGGTGTGGGTGCTATTCGCGACTGTATGTTAGCTATACACAACGCCGGGCTCGATGAAACCATTAAACAAGTTGCTAAAAACAAGCCTCTGCTCGGCATATGCATTGGCATGCAAGCTTTATTAACTCATAGTGATGAAAATGGCGGCGTGAAATGCCTGGGCATCATCCCGGGAAATTCTGTTAAGTTTCCATCAAATAGTAAAGACGAGCATAATAACAAGCTAAAAATACCACACATGGGATGGAATGAAGTAATTCAGGGAAATGAAAACCCACTTTTTATGGACATAAAGCAAAATGAGCGTTTTTATTTTGTTCACAGTTACCACGCTGAAAAAATGAACGACGAACACGTTTCAGCCACAACAAACTATCCCGAACCTTTCCCTTGCGCTATAAAGTGGAAAAATATTGTTGCCGTGCAATTTCATCCCGAAAAAAGTCAACACGCTGGATTACAATTGCTTAAAAATTTTTTAAACTGGGACGGTCAGTCCTAACATTACTAGGAACACTCAAGATGATTCTTATCCCCGCTATTGATCTTAAAGAAGGAAAATGCGTTCGATTACGCCAAGGCCGTATGGACGATGAAACTATTTTTTCAGATAACCCTGTAGAGGTCGCCACTCGATGGGTAAACGAGGGTGCCAAACGGCTTCACCTAGTTGACCTTGATGGCGCGTTTGCTGGTAAACCAGTCAATGCTGGCGTGGTTCATGACATCGCCGAAGCGCATCCTGACCTTATTATCCAGGTTGGAGGTGGTATTCGCGATGAAGACACCATTCAAACCTACCTTAATGCCGGCGTTCAATACGTCATCATTGGCACCAAAGCGGTAAATACACCTCATTTTGTTGGTGATGTTTGTACCGAATTCCCTGGCCATATCATCGTTGGGCTTGACGCTAAAGATGGCAAAGTAGCTATCGACGGCTGGTCTAAACTATCAAATCACGATGTTATCGATTTAGCTCAACAATTTGAAAATAATGGCGTTGAATCTATTATTTATACAGACATAGGGCGCGACGGCATGATGAAAGGCGTTAATGTTGAGGCGACTGCTAAACTGGCACGTTCCATTCGCATACCGGTTATCGCGTCTGGTGGCATCACCAATATGGATGATATTCACGCGCTCGGTAAAGTGGCAGAGGACGGCATCATGGGCGCCATCACCGGTCGCGCTATTTATGAGGGTACTCTTGACTTCGCAGAAGGCGAAAAGCTCGCCGAGTCTTACCCTTAAGGATGGGGCTCGCTAAGCGTATTATTCCCTGCTTAGATGTTGATAATGGGCGCGTCGTTAAGGGCGTCCAGTTTGTTGATATCCGCGATGCAGGTGACCCGGTAGAAGTCGCCAGACGATATGACCGCGAAGGTGCTGATGAAATTACCTTCCTCGATATCACTGCGACATCAGATAACCGCGACACCATCGTTCATGTAATCGAACAAGTCGCAGATGAGGTTTTTATTCCATTAACGGTTGGCGGCGGAATTCGGGAATTAGCCGACATTAGCCGTATGTTAAAAGCAGGTGCAGACAAAGTCGGCATCAATAGCGCCGCTATTTTTAACCCCAACTTTGTTAAAGAAGCTGCTGCAAGGTTTGGTTCCCAATGCATAGTTGTTGCGATTGATGCAAAAGCAGTCAATAAACCTAACGAGCCCAAACGCTGGGAAATATTCACCCATGGTGGTCGCAGACCCACCGGCATAGACGCTATCGAATGGGCCATTAAAATGGTGAATTTCGGTGCAGGCGAAATTTTACTCACCAGCATGGACCGCGATGGAACAAAAATTGGATTTGACCTTGAGCTCACCCGTGCTATTAGCGACGCTGTTGAAGTGCCTGTTATTGCATCTGGCGGTGTCGGCACCTTAGACCACCTTGTCGAGGGTGTTACAAAAGGCAAGGCCGATGCCGTGCTCGCTGCCAGCATTTTTCACTTTGCTGAGTTCAGTATTGGTGAAGCTAAACAACATATGCAAAATAATGGTATTGAGGTTCGCTTATGAACAGCTGGCTCGACGATATAAAATGGGATGAAAAAGGCTTGGTACCCGCTATCGCTCAAGATCATGATACAGGCAAAGTCCTAATGGTCGCGTGGATGAATAAACAAGCCCTACAACTGACTGCTGAGCAAGGCCATGCGGTTTATTGGTCTCGCTCACGTAAAAAATTATGGCATAAAGGTGAAGAGTCAGGTCATCAGCAAAACATCATTGATATTCGCATAGACTGCGACGAAGATGTTATTCTGCTTTCTGTCGAACAAAAAGGCGGCATCGCTTGCCATACTGGCCGCGAAAGTTGTTTTTACCGGAAGCTTGTCGATGGAAAGTGGCAAGAAACCGACCCTATTGTAAAAGACCCAAAAAATATTTATTCAGCATGAGCGATATACTAAAACAGCTTGAAACCGTATTGCAACAACGCAAACAAGATGACCCGTCGTCGTCCTATGTTGCCGGCTTATACCATAAAGGGCTCGATAGCATCCTTAAGAAAATAGGTGAAGAAGCCACCGAAACCGTTATTGCTGCTAAGTCTGGCGATAAAGAGCAAATCATTTATGAAACAGCAGACCTCTGGTTTCACTCGCTGGTTCTTCTCGCGCAACAAGACTTAAGCGCTGGCGATGTGCTAAAAGAACTTGAACGTCGTTTTGGCCTATCCGGTTTAGATGAAAAAGCCAACAGAAACAAGTAGAATGGCTCCACTCACACAAAGCAACTAGGAATATCATGGGCGGCATTGGCATTTGGCAGTTAATTATTATTCTCGTTATTGTCTTACTCTTGTTCGGCACAAAACGCTTACGTAACCTTGGCGGCGATTTAGGCGGCGCAATTAAAGGCTTCAAAGGCGCTATAAAAGAAGGCGAAGAAAAAAGCACGGATGATCAGAAGTCTGTTGCCAATGGTAACGTCGACAAAGACGACGCTAATAAATAGCCAACCCTTCATATCGGTTGCTTTTCACCGATAACGTTTTACCTTATGTCAGACATTGACCCTAAAGACCAAGAAACCAGCTTTGTTTCTCACTTAGTTGAATTACGCACACGCCTCATTCACGCGCTCATTGGTCTGCTCGCAATCTTCTTACCTCTAGCCCCTTTTGCGAATGATATTTATTCGCTCATCGCTCAACCGCTTCTTATCCATATGCCTGAGGGCACTAGCATGGTAGCGATTGAGGTTATTTCACCCTTCCTTACGCCACTAAAGTTAACCCTTATGCTGTCTGTTTTTATCAGCATTCCTTGGATCTTCTACCAAGCATGGTTATTTATTTCCCCCGGCCTTTATAAGCATGAACAACGTATCGCATCGCCTCTGATCAGCGTCGCCACCGTGCTATTTTATACTGGCATGTTATTCGCCTACTGGGTTGTTATGCCGCTCATCTTCAAGTTTCTTACCGCAACAGCACCTGAAGGCGTTGCCGTGATGACTGATATTAGCAAATACTTGGATTTCATTTTGACCCTATTTTTTGCTTTCGGCATGGCATTTCAAGTGCCTATTGCAACATTTTTATTGGTTAAAACGGGCGTATCAACACCACAAAGCTTGGCTGAAAAGCGCCCTTATATCATTGTTGGGGCCTTTGTTGTCGGCATGTTATTAACGCCTCCCGATATTATTTCACAAACATTATTGGCGTTACCGATGTGGCTTCTATTTGAAATTGGCTTATTCATGTCAAGAAAAATCATTTTACAAACAACCAAAGAGACGTCACCATGAAAAAACTGCCCTTACTTTTCTTTTTCATTATGTGCTCACACGCTTCTGCATACGCAAACGATCTAAAACCTTGTCCGGACAAACCCAATTGCGTCTCCAGCAAAGCGGATGACGAGCATGCTATTACTCCCTTCCAATTAAAACAAAGCGAGCCATTTAATCATCAGCGTTTCTTAGAGGCCCTTAATCAACTTGACGACAGCATTAGTATTACCCAAGATGAAAATTATATTCATGCAGAAGTCACTAGCCGTGTTTTCCGCTTTGTTGATGACCTTGATTTAATTATTGATATCGAGCAGCAACTTATTCATGTACGCTCAGCGTCCCGTACAGGTTACTATGATTTTGGTGTTAATCGACGCCGCGTTGAAAAACTTCGTTCTTTATTAAAACAACATGGCATTATTCTGTGATCCCTACGGCTGAACCTTTATCCTC
>CAJXOJ010000013.1 GCA_913057515.1 uncultured Cycloclasticus sp.
TATTAACATCGACCTTATGATGAATCTGCTCAAACCTACCTGGCACAACATTACTAGCCCTTTTGATTAGGTAATCAGTGCCAGGATTCATCGCGGCCTCATTCATCCACACCAAGGTAACATCTAGCTGGTCGGCGACTTCTGGTGTATCGGCTGTTTTAACAATCATATCGCCACGGCTGATATCTACCTCATCGTTTAACGTTAAGGTAACAGCCATTGGCGCAAATGCTTCATTAAGCTCCATCTCATTTTCATTAACGGATGGCTGAATTACTTGCTTAACCGTTGATGTTTTATTAGAAGGCAACACCGTTATCTGGTCACCCACTTTAATGGAACCACCGGCAATAGTGCCGCAAAAACCTCTGAAATCTAAGTGTGGTCGGTTAACGTATTGCACCGGCAAGCGGAAGTTTTCAAGGTTCACTGTATCTTCAAGCGGAATCGTGTCGAGCTGCTCCATCAATGGCGCATCGGTATTCCATGGCATGTTTTTACTGGCGTTAACAACGTTGTCGCCAGTTAAAGCAGAAACCGGTACAAACACAGGCGAGTTGATCCCCACTTCTTTTGCAAACGATTGATATTCTTTTTTAATTTCGTTGAAGCGCTGCTCGCTAAAATCAACCAAGTCCATCTTATTCACAGCCACGACGATATGCTTAATGCCCAATAGGCTTGTAATGTAACTATGACGGCGTGTTTGTGTTTGCACACCATAGCGTGCATCAATAAGAATAATCGCTAAATCGGCTGTTGAAGCACCGGTTGCCATGTTTCGCGTGTACTGCTCATGCCCCGGGGTGTCAGCAATGATAAACTTGCGCTTATCGGTGGCAAAAAAACGGTAAGCCACATCAATCGTAATGCCCTGCTCTCGTTCAGATTGCAGGCCGTCCACCAATAAAGCTAAATCAATCGCTTCACCCGTTGTACCGTGTTTTTTTGAGTCATTATTAATCGCCGCCAGCTGATCTTCAAAAATCATTTTACTGTCATGCAACAAGCGACCAATTAACGTACTTTTCCCATCATCCACGCTACCGCAGGTAATAAAACGTAACAATTCTTTATTTTCATGCTGCTTAAGGTACGCCTCAATATCAGACGCAATCAAATTATTTTGTTCAACAGCCATTAGAAATACCCCTCAATCTTTTTCTTTTCCATAGACCCTGATTCATCATGGTCAATTAATCGGCCTTGACGCTCGGATACTTTAGTTAACAACATTTCTTGAATAATCTCCGGTAACGTTTCGGCAGTTGACTCCACCGCACCTGTTAGCGGGTAACAACCCAATGTTCTAAAACGCACCTTTTCCATTTCTGCCTTGGCACGCAGCTCTTCAGGCATACGCTCGTCATCCACCATGATTTTGGTTCCGCCATACTCAACCACTGGCCGCTCTTTTGCAAAGTACAAATCAGGAATCGGTATTTCTTCAAGGTAGATATATTGCCAAATATCTAACTCTGTCCAATTAGATAATGGAAACACCCGAATCGACTCCCCTTTTTGATGACGGCCATTATAGGTATCCCACAATTCTGGGCGCTGCGCCTTTGGGTCCCAACGATGGTTTTTATCGCGGAATGAATAAATACGCTCTTTTGCACGTGACTTTTCTTCATCACGACGAGCGCCACCAAACACCGCATCGTATTTATAAAGGTCTAACACCTGACGCAAGCCTTCTGTTTTCATAATATCCGTATGCATGGACGAGCCGTGCTCAAACGGAGAAATACTCAGCTCTTTACCCTTAGGGTTAATATAAACAATCAAGTCCATCCCCACCTCTTTCGCACGTCTATCACGAAACTCAATCATTTCTTTGAATTTCCATGTGGTATCTACGTGTACTAAGGGAAACGGCGGCTTAGCAGGAAAGAAGGCTTTTTGTGCCAAATGCAGCATCACCGATGAGTCTTTGCCAACGCTATAAAGCATCGCTGGGTTATCAAATTCAGCGATAACTTCACGTATAATATGTACAGATTCTGCTTCTAATCGCTTTAAATGCGTCAATTGTTTTTTGCTTATAACCATAATGTTAGTTTTTTATGAAATATATGATAATTAATTATAACGAATTCTCCGCATCCTTGCCTCTTTTATTATTTTGACAGAGCAAACGACATTTTCTGATACCGATCTTTGCGTTAAGTGTGGATTATGCCTCCCGTCCTGCCCCACGTACAGCTTAAGCAAGAATGAAAATGAATCACCCCGTGGCCGCTTGGCACTCATTCAAGGCTGGGCAGAAGGTCGCTTAGAAGCAACAAACACGCTGACCGAACACCTTGATAACTGTTTAACCTGTAGAGCCTGCGAACAGATGTGCCCGGCAAAAGTACCCTATGCTAGGCTGGTTAATGATTTTCGTAGTGAAACGGCCAACGCAAACAATAACAATAACAAACTAAGCTGGCTCGAACGTTCGCTTATTAAACGCCTAACAGGGCAACATAGAAAAAGCTTAAACGGCCTTTTACGTTTTTACAAAAAAACAGGTTTGAATAGACTCCCTTTGCGATTGAATGATTATTTACCCTCAAAAGCATCTGCAAATCATTTCAACAAAACATACCCTTCCCTCGCATCAACAAAGATGGGCCACGTTGCGCTCTTTACGGGTTGCGCCAGCGAAGTGATAGACTCAAAAACATTAAAAGATGCAATTTTTTTGCTTCAACATTGTGGCTTTGAGGTTTCTATTCCTCAAAACCAACACTGTTGCGGCGCGATAGATTTACATGCTGGCAATAAGAACCAAACATTAAAACTGGCCCAAAATAACCAAACTGCTTTTTCTGATAAGCACTACGATGCTGTTATTACGGTTGCTAGCGGTTGCGGCTCAACCTTGCTTGAATATGACCAGCCTGTATCAAAAAAAGTCTTTGATATCAGTGACTTTATCGCGCCTTATTTATCAAGCTGCTCATTCAAACCACTCAAAGCATCGGCATGGCTGCATACCCCTTGTACATTAAAAAATGTTCAAGCCTCAGGAACCGATATAGCTAACCTACTCTCAAATATTAATAAGCTAACGGTTCATTCTTTCAATAGCCAGCAAAATTGCTGCGGCGCAGCTGGCACCTATATGCTTACTCATAAAGAGACAGCCAACACCTTGCTAGAGCAAACGCTCGCACCACTAAAACAACAAACGACTGATTACTTACTCACCAGTAACGTGGGCTGCGCCATGCATATGCATGCTGGTTTAAAGCAAGCAGGACTTAACACCACCACCTTGCATCCGGTATCATTACTCGCACAACAATTGGAGGTGTAGCCATGCAACGAGCTTTTTCCCCTGCCGACGTATTAATTAATCATGCCGACCGTGTATTACGAACCTTGGCTGGACACGCTAAAACAACAGGGAGAGAAAACCCTGCTGATGCCATTGAGGATAACGAGCTAAATGATGACGAGGCTAAATTATCGGCGCAACTGATGCGTGTGAACCATGCTGGCGAAGTCGCTGCCCAAGCCTTATATCAGGGTCAGTCACTCACCGCGCGAAATAAGGCTGTACAGGAAAAATTAACCCAGGCCGCCGAAGAAGAAAACGACCACCTTGCATGGTGCCACAAACGCCTCAATGAGCTTGGCGAAAAAACCAGTCTATTAGACCCTGCTTGGTACATAGGCTCTTTAGCCATTGGTGCGACTGCCGGCTTAGCAGGCGACAAATGGAGCCTCGGTTTTTTAGCCGAAACAGAGAAACAGGTCGTTCAACATATTGATAGCCACCTCGAAAAGCTACCCGACAACGACCATAAAACCCGTGCCATCCTTGAACAAATGCACGAGGATGAAAACCAGCACGCCACCACCGCTATCGAGCAAGGCGGGGTTGAGTTGCCTAAACCTATAAAACAAGGCATGCGGTTTGCTTCAAAAGTCATGACAAAAACATCTTTTTGGATTTAATCTCAAATGAATAATGACTGGGACGCTCTCGTTGAGTTTGATGAGCAGCACCTATGGCACCCTTATACTAGCCTAAGCCACCCAACACCTGTCTTCCCAGTAAAATCAGCCTCTGGCGTGCGTTTAACGCTTGCAGATGGGCGTGAATTGATTGATGGCATGTCATCTTGGTGGGCCGCCATTCATGGTTACAATCAGCCCACTTTAAATGCCGCGATTGAGAACCAGCTCAAATATATGTCACACGTGATGTTTGGCGGCTTAACGCACAAGCCTGCTATTGATTTAGCAAAAAAACTCATCGACATCACCCACGATGATTTACAACATGTATTCTTTGCCGATTCAGGTTCAGTCGCCGTTGAAGTTACGATCAAAATGGCTCTTCAATACTGGGCCTCACTGGGCCAACCGCAAAAACAACGTTTGTTAACTATCAAAAATGGTTATCACGGTGACACCTTTGGCGCGATGGCCGTTTGCGATCCCGACAATGGCATGCATCATTTGTTTAGCAACGTTCTCGCTCAGCACCTTTTCGCAAAAAGCCCCAACTGCTCCGGCCAAACAGCATACGATCAAGCTGCGATTGATGATTTTGAACGTTTATTAAAAACCAATATAGATACTATTGCAGCCGTTATCATTGAACCGCTCGTTCAAGGTGCAGGCGGTATGCGGTTTTACAGCGCTGCCTACCTTAAAAAAGTGCGTGAGCTGTGTGACAAACACAATGTACTACTGATTTTGGATGAAATAGCCACTGGCTTTGGTCGCACCGGCACCTTATTCGCCTACGAACAAGCTCACATTGCTCCCGATATTTTATGTGTTGGTAAGGCGCTAACGGGCGGTTATTTAAGCCTAGCCGCAACGCTATGTTCCAGCAAAGTGGCCGATGGTATTGGTAGCGGACAACACCCCACGTTAATGCACGGTCCAACGTTTATGGCCAACCCTTTGGCCTGCGCGGTGGCCAATGCCAGTTTAGACGTTTTATTTGCCTCCGATTGGCAAGCATCGGTACACAGCATTGAAACACAGTTAAAAGCAGAGCTCGCGCCTTGCTCAGTATTCGCCGCAGTAAAAGACGTTCGCGTTAAAGGCGCTATTGGTGTTATTGAATTACATCAAACTATTGATATCCACTGGATGCAACCCCGATTTGTGGAATTAGGCGTATGGGTTCGGCCTTTTTCAAACCTCGTGTATGTGATGCCGCCGTATATTATTGAAGAAACGGATTTGACTCAGGTTACATCGGCGATAAAACAGGTTGTATCAGAGATGTCTGACAGTCCCAGTCAACCAGGACTATAGAGAAAAATAGTCCACTTCAGTCAACCTACGCTTTTTCTAGCGAAGAAAGCCTTAAACCTTGTCATAAAAAAGCCGGTTCTAAGCTTAGAAAAGCGCCTATCAGCACCATTTTCGTTACTGCCCAGTAAGCTTATCATTAGTCGCTTTCACTTCGTCCACTTCAATTTCTCGCAGCCCTAAATCTTCCATAATCGCATACGCTGCAGGTAACACCAGTAACAGTAAAAATGTCGAAGAGATCATCCCGAATACCACGCTGGCTACCAAGGGCACCAACACCTGTGCTTGCAGACTGGTTTCTGACAATAGCGGCAACATACCCGCGATGGTGGTAATTGAGGTGAGAAAAATAGCGCGAAATCTATCACGTACAGCCTGCCCGGCGGCCGCGTGTAACAACATCCCTTCACGGCTTCTACGTTTTACGTATTCTACTAACAAGATAGAATCATTCACCACAATACCTGCTAGAGAAACAAAACCGATCATACTCGGCATCGTGATATCCAGTCCCATCAGTTTATGCCCCCAGACAACACCGATGAGTGCCAGTGGAATATTCATTAGCACGACCAGTGGTTCTAGGTAATTTCTGAACTGAAAACTAAGTAAAAAATACACGCCACTGATGCCTAAGATAAAACCAATGAGTACCGAGCTATTGGTTTCTTGGCTATTTTTCACTTCACCTTCCAGGCTGATATACATACCTGGATAGCGCTGTTGTAGTCCATTAAGGAAACGAGCATGCGTGTCGTTAATTATTTCATTAGTATTTGCAATGGCAGCATCAATGTCACCTAAAATAGTAACCGTGCGCAGATGGTTGATACGAACAATTTTGGAAAACTCACGCTTATCGCTGACATCAGCAATAGCACTTAAAGGAATATCAACGCCCTTATTATTGAACAAACTAAGCTGTTCAAAATCTTTTAAGGCATTCTCCCGGTCTGTTTTTAGTTTGACATTAATCTCATAGGCTTCACGCCCCTGATATACATCATCTACTTTTACCCCCTGATAGGCTGCACGTAACTGTTGTGCCAGTTGTTGCGCGGTTAAGCCAGATGCCAATGAACCTGGACGCAGGCTGACGGTGAACTGAGGTTTTCCAGGGCGAAGGTCATCCATAACATTGGAAACACCCGGGTAACCACTAAGCCAGGTTTGAAGCTCCCAGGAGGCTTTAGATAATTGTTGTAGATCATCGCCTTGCAGACGTATGGAAATGGCCTGCCCAGCAGGCCCTAACTTGGGTTCTTTGTACTGAATAGAGACGGCATCTGCAATCGGAGGCGTCGATTTACGCCATACACGGCGTAATTCATTTAACGAGGTATTGCGTTTCTCAGAATCAAGCAAATCTAAGCTGATGGTGGCCAGATGCGCACCTTCTTCACCAGCATCTGCATTGTTGCTGTAGAAAATTTGAATGTGTTTGATCAGCTCTCCATTATCCTCTAAAGGTAATTCACTCTTTGCCCGTTGCAAACCTGCCAATAACTCTGCAACCACCGCTTCGGTACGATCAAAGGGAGTGCCTTGCGGCATAAGAATACGCGCCTCTAGCTGGTTACCTTCGAGATCGGGGAATGCCTTAAATTTGATTAAACCAGCTGGAAATAGACTAATGGTAATAATGAATAAACCAACAGCGGCCCCTACTGTTAGATAGCGATATTGAATCGCCGTATCTGCGATACGGCCAACAGCGTTACGTAACCGCTCAAACTGTTTCTCAAACGTGTGACGCCAGTTTTTTGTGCCTGTTGCTTGAAGCTGATCCTGATGTTTTTCAAGTGAACGTTTCAGGTGGTGAGGCAGAATTAAAAAGGCTTCCACCAGACTAATGGTGAGTACCGATAGTAACACGACGGGTAATACCCCCATCACTTGCCCCATATCACCTTTTAGAAACAATAGACTACCAAACAACATGGCGGAGGTGACAAAGGAGGATAGAACGCCTCGACCCACTTTGGCGATGCCACTGACGGTTGCCTGTAATGGTGACTGACCATCACGGTATTCCTGTTCAATGCTTTCAGAGATGACGATAGCATCATCCATCAGTATACCGATGGACATCAGCAGGGCGACCATAGATATCATGTTAATACTAATACCTAAAATACTCATTACCATCAGCCCACCAATAAAAGAGATGGGTAATCCCAGCGCTAACCAGAAGGTATAGCGCCAACTGAAAAAAACGAACAGTGTCATGGTAGCTAACAGCAGACCCTGCCAGCCATTTCTGATTAATAAGCTGAGACGATCCTGCACGATTGAGGCGGAATCTTGGGTGATGACCAGTCGAGTCGAGTCAGGCAGTATAGCGTTTTCGGCGGTTACAAAGTCATCTACCGCGTTGTATACGGTTAGCGTGTCATCACTGGTATTTTTACTGACTTTAAGCAGGGCTGCCGGTTTGCCATTAAGCTCAACACGTACTTCTTCATCGGTGAATTCATCGACGATGGTGGCGATATCGCCCAAACGTATTCGCCCACCTTTGGCATCATTCAGAATAACAAGGTCTGCCAGCTCTTCTACACTGCGACGTTCATTTTCAATACGAATCTGGTACGAGCGAAACTCTGCCTCCAATATGCCAGCGGGTAAATCGACCGCCTGCTGTTGAATTAAATGAGCGATATCTTGAATACTAAGACTATAACGATGTAACGATGTAACGATTCTGCGTTGATAAGCACACTGAATTCATGCGTAGAAAAGCCACTGACATCAACCATGGGAACCTGCGGTAATGCCAACAAACGGTCGCGATAGTATTCTGCCAATGCTTTAAGTTCAGGCTGTGAAAGGTCGGCATTAATCGCAACACTAACAACGGGTCGAGTTCGTCCCAATTCTTTTATAATCGGGTCCTCAGCATCTTCCGGAAAGTCAATAATTGCATCGACAGCAGAATTAACATCATTGATGAATTGTTGCAGGTTGCCGGTTTCTTGCATATCTAGCACCATAATGCCGATATTGTCCCGTGCTTCACAACGTCGCTCTTCAAGAAAACTGATGCCATCGGTACTGTCTTCCAGCCGATTACAGATGCCTTCTTCGACTTCACTGGTACTGGCTCCAGGGTAAGGGACGCTAACCTGCACTCTATAAGCGTCTATCTCTGGAAAGGTTTCCTTGTTTAAACTCGGTAATGAGCTGATGCCCAGTAATACGATAATAAACATCAGAATGTTGGCCGCGGTAGGGTGATCCGCAAAATAACGAATCATTTATTTACGCCCCCACATCTTCACCAAGGGCACGTTGATGCATGTACTTTTCAAATTTAGGGTTGGGAATAACCTGCAAAGGCATCCCATCGATAACGGGAATAAGGTCAGTGATGATGACTTTCTCACCTGCTTCAACCCCGCTACGAATGACAACAAGGTCGCCTTGTACCAACTGAATATCGACTGAGCGGATCTCTAGCCGATCATCCGCATCGACGATATATACACGCCCCTGATGCACTGCCTTGCGCGGTATCACCAGTGCGGGATATTCTGGTGCAAAAATATCGATTGAGGTATACATGCCTTTGAGAAGCGGAGGTCTTTTGCCAGGAATCCTTTTATCATAAGAACCCTCTACCCCGACAACCACGCCCATGGTCTGACGAGTCGGATCGATAGAGTCACTGATACGTAACACCCGGGCTTTCCATACAGCGCTGGGCATGCCGTTCACGAGTCGAACGTAAGCACTCAGTTTTAGATGATCATTTATACCCCCGCCGGTTCGAAGGGGCAGCTTATTAATTTTGATAGTGTCTTTCAAGTGACTGACTAGTTTTCGCATGGAATCTATAGGTAACTGTGCGGTAATTTCTACACCTTTAAGGTCAATGGCTTCAAACAAAGGAGAACCGACTGTCACAAATTCATTTTCATCAACACTAACCGCTCCGATGCGGGCATCGAAAGGCAAGGAAATTTCAGTACGACCAAGAATAGTTTCCCTATTTTCTACTTCTTGTTTTGCTCTATTGATCTGCGCTTTAAGGGATTGCCTTCGACTAGCAAAGCCATTTATCTTGCCCTGTAAATCTTCTACCTGCTGCTTTAGCTGTATTACTTTTTGCTTTTCTGCATCCAACCCAGACTGACTAATCGCTCCTTTTTTATAGCCGGTCTCAAGTCGAGCATATTCAGCTCCTCCAACCTTGAGATTATTTTTTGCTAGTGTTAGCGAACGTTGCGTGGATTTTTCTTCTTCATCTAACTCTTTTAAAGAAGAACGACTGACTGAGAGATCGGCCTCCGTTTGTCTCAATGTGCCGGCATAGTCTTTGGCATCGATACGTACGACCAACGTATCAGCAAGAATCATTTCACCGGCTTTTAGGTTAGGGTGTACATAACTAATTTTTCCACTCACCTCAGCGGTACTGCTTAACGAAATAGCAGGTTTGACATTACCATAGGCGGTAATTCGCGCACGAAATGGAATATTTTTTGCGGTAATAATTTCCACTGCTTTGCTTGGCATTTCAGTGTCTACATGTTGCGTAACTCGCTTAGATTTCACCAGTATGATGGCAACAGTCAGCGCCAACCCAATAGCTATAAATAGTGAGAAATAACGCCTTAAATGTATTTTCATATCGAATAGTAACCCTTGCTCATTTATTTGCTCCGTTAATCAAATCATCAGCTGTTAACCTACTGACTGCAATGTCCATACAGTGCTCAGCACAAGAGACGCCGAAAGCGTTGAGCGTTGAGCGATGTCAACGCCCACACAATAACAGCATTAGCCCTGTACTCGCTGGCTACTTTCCAATCAACGGAGGGTGGCAAATAATTTGAACCGTTACCCCATTGGGGTCATAACAATAAAAGCTTTTTGCGCCATCGCGATGTTTTCTCGGTGCTGTTTTCATGTTGACTTTATGGTGTTGCAAAAAATCGTACCAGTCATCCACATCCTCATCTGAATCCAGAAAGAAACCGATATGATCTAGCTTGGGCGTTCCCGCCTGCTCTCCGCTCACTACGTGCAACGCTAGGTTATCGTTACCTGATGTTAGGTATACATTGTCTGGGTCTGGTCGCCATTCAATCGCCATTCCCATTAGATCAACATAAAAATACTCAGCTGCCGCTAAATCTTGCACATTTAGTGCAATATGTCTTAAACCGGTAGTGGAATTAGGTCGTTTCACTGTTCTTCAATATTCACAATTTCATAATCATGAGTAATCTCTACCGCTTTACTTAACATGATAGACGCTGAACAATATTTTTCGGCTGATAAATTAACCGCCCGAGCCACTGCTTTATCAGTTAAACCCTTGCCAGACACTATAAAATGAACATGAATTTTAGTAAACACAGCCGGTACCGTATCGGCCCGTTCAGCATGTATTTCTGCCACGCAATCGGTCACCTGTTGGCGCGCTTTATCTAATATCATTTTTACATCAAACGCGGTACATCCACCCATACCGGTTAGTAACATTTCCATCGGACGGAGCCCTAAATTTCTACCGCCATTCTCAGCAGCACCATCCATCACCACGGTATGACCACTTCCAGACTCACCCAAAAACATTGCACCTTCCACCCATTTTATTCTTACATCCATAACACACCCTGCTCATTAAAATTTAGTGGCTCAGAATATCATAGAACCCCCACCTTAGCGGTAGGTGTTATTTTAAGAATACCTGCTAAACTAATTAAAATATGAGCAAACAAAAACCCATTCTTAACTTCTCTGGCATGTCTGATGAAACATTTGCTCGTTTCATTAGCTTTTGTCACCGCCACGAGTACCCGAACAAAACGGACATCATCCAACCCGGTGATGATGTTAATACTCTATATTATTTTATCGAAGGGTCTGCCTATGTACGCGTTGATGAGGTGGATGGCCATGAATTTATTGTTGCCAACCTTAGCCGCGGCGATTTTATTGGTGAAGCCGGTTTCTTTGAACCCAATGGTAGACGGGATAAGCGAGACGTTTACGTTCAAACCTGCTCAACTTGCCAACTGGCTGGCATTGGCTATAGCCGTTTAAGTTCTTTATTAGATAATGAGCTTAAAACAGAAAGCAGAGAAATACTGACTGCTTTAGGCAGGCAATTGGCCAAGCGTTTATTACACACTAGCCGCAAAGCCGGACACTTGGCATTCTTAGATGTCAGTGGCCGAATCGCAAGTACATTGATCGACTTAACCGCAACACCTGAGGCGATGACTCACCCTGATGGCATACAAATTAGGGTAACCCGCCAAGACATTGGCCGAATGGTAGGCTGCTCACGTGAAATGGCTGGGCGCGTACTAAAAGCGATGGGAGAACAGGACCTTATAGAAGTGAGCGGCAAAACAATCCTAATAAAAGAGCAAGCGCTAAGCAATCAACTCCTTTAACGCCTCACCTGGGCTATCGCAACGCATAAAGGCCTCACCAATTAAAAACGTGTGGACACCGTGCTCCTTTAACATCTTGATATCAGCAGACTGATGGATACCACTTTCACTCACCACAATCACGCCATCAGGTATACGGTCTAGCAAATTAACCGTTGTTTGCAATGAGGTTTCAAAGGTTCTTAAGTCTCTATTATTAATCCCCACCAAGGCTAACTGTAAACGCAGAGCACGCTCTAATTCATCGGCATCATGAACTTCAACTAACACATCTAAGCCTAATTCCATCGCCAGTTGATATAAGGCATTCAGCGCCGTATCTTCCAGCGCAGCCACGATCAGCAAAATACAATCCGCACCCATCGCGCGCGCTTCATACACTTGATAAGGGTCAACGATAAAGTCTTTACGAATAACCGGCAGGCTACACGCGGCACGCGCCTGCATTAAATAAGCCTCTGAGCCTTGAAAAAAGTCCTGATCGGTCAGCACCGATAAACAAGCCGCACCACCGGCCTGATAACTTACCGCTATATCTGCTGGCACAAAATTCTCACGCAATAAACCTTTACTCGGCGATGCCTTTTTTACTTCTGCAATAACCGCCGTTTCACCTTGCTCCAGCTTGTTTTTAATCGACTGAACAAACCCACGAACAGGTGACGCAACCGCTATCTTTTGTTTAAGATCATCAATAGAAGTTTGCTTAAGCCGCTGAGCAATTTCTTCATGCTTTCTCGCTAAAATATTTTTTAAAACGTCTGGAGTATCACTCATTTTAATAGCTCTGTGTTTGTTCTTTTAATTCGGTTATTTTTTGTAGCGCCTGTCCGGATTGAATCACCTCAAAGGCTCGTTTTACCCCCGATTTAATACTCTCTGCTTGACCACAAACATATAATGCAGCTCCTGCATTTAAAGCCAACATATCTGCTGCTTTTTTACCTTCTGGTGTTTTTTGCGGCCCCAGCGCATCACTGAT
The DNA here is from genome assembly GCA_913057515.1 of uncultured Cycloclasticus sp. GTDB lineage: Bacteria > Pseudomonadota > Gammaproteobacteria > Methylococcales > Cycloclasticaceae > Cycloclasticus. Next base: position 12,667 of record CAJXOJ010000013.1, read on the forward strand.
TAAGTCGAGCGACTCAGCGGCGCTATTAACTGTCAAACCGATTAAACTTTGACTCGCAACGCCTAAGTCTTCAGGGCTTATTTTATATTCGCTCACCACACCGTCTTTTAACTCTGCGACGTGGGTTGGTGTCGCTAAGCTAATCTCATCCAGCCCGTCTTGGGCGTGCACAACTAACACATGCTCACTGCCTAAGCGTTGCAAGACATTTGCGATGGGCCGGCACAGAGCTTCGTTAAACACACCTATCACTTGAGATTTCACACCTGCTGGGTTGGTCATTGGCCCTAGCATATTGAAGATTGTGCGCTGAGCCAATTCCTGCCGTGGCCCAATGGCATGTTTCATAGCGCTATGGTGCGCTGGCGCAAACATAAACCCTATACCAACCGTGTTGACGCATTGCGCCACTTGGTCGGCGCTCAAGTTTAAATTAATACCGGCAGCTTCTAACACATCGGCGCTGCCAGTTGAGCTAGAGACCGAGCGATTACCATGTTTAGCCACTTGCCCACCGGCAGCCGCTACAATAAAGGCACTGGCTGTTGAGACATTAAATAAATCTGAGCCATCTCCACCGGTCCCGCAGGTATCTACCAAGAAGTCACCCGCTACACTAACCTCGGTTGCCAATTCGCGCATAACAATTGCCGCGCCTTCTATTTCATCCAGCGATTCACCTTTCATTCGTAAAGCCACTAGAAAACCGCCAATCTGTGCAGGTGTTGCTTCACCCAACATAATTTGACGCATCACCGCTATCATCTGCTCGGTGGATAAATCTTGGTGATTAATAGTGACTTCAAGCGCCTGCTTTATATCCATTGGCTAAGTTCTCTCTAAGAAGTTTCTTAATAAATCGTGACCGTGCTCAGTCAAAATAGATTCTGGGTGAAATTGCACACCTTCAATGGCTAGCTCGCGGTGTTTAATACCCATAATCTCATCCACCTCACCTTGTTCGGTTTCTGTCCATGCCGTTATTTCTAAACAATCTGGCAACGAGTCTTTTTCAACGACGAGGGAATGGTAGCGCGTCGCTTTAAATGGATTACTTAAACCGGTAAAAACGCCGCTATTATTGTGGTACATATCCGACGTTTTACCGTGCATGATTTGCTTCGCATGAACCACTTTACCGCCAAACACCTCACCAATGCTTTGGTGCCCCAAACAAACCCCTAAAATAGGCACAACCCCAGCCATTTGCTTGATCAAGTCAACAGAAATTCCCGCTTGCGTTGGCGTACACGGCCCCGGCGAAATCACTAACTTATCGGCTTGCATCGCTACCACGTCATCAATACTCACTTGGTCATTACGCACCACATGCACATCCGCCCCTAACTCGGCAAAATATTGCACGAGGTTATAAGTAAACGAATCGTAATTGTCGATCATGACTAATTTACACCCAGCCATTAGTATTCACCTTTTGTTAAACCGCGTTGCGCCATCGCCACCGCTTTAAAGATCGCACGCCCTTTATTCATTGTTTCTGCCCATTCATTTTCTGGCACGGAGTCATGCACAATACCGGCACCGGCTTGAATATTCAGTTTTCCATCCTTTATAACAGCAGTTCGAATAGCAATTGCGGTATCTAAGTTGCCCGACCACGACACATACCCCACCGCACCTGAATAAATACCTCGTTTAACGGGTTCTAATTCATCAATAATTTGCATCGCACGAATTTTAGGTGCGCCACTCACCGTGCCCGCTGGAAAAGTCGCCTCTAGCACATCTATCGCATCAAGACCGGGCTGCAATTGACCGGTCACATTTGACACAATATGCATCACATGCGAATAACGCTCAATCACCATTTTATCGGTGAGCTCTACGGTATTTGTTTTTGACACTCGACCGGCATCATTACGGCCTAAATCTATCAACATTAAATGTTCTGCGCACTCTTTAGGGTCAGCGAGCAAGTCTTTTTCTAATGCCTCATCTTCTTCACGCGTTGCGCCCCTTGGGCGAGTGCCTGCAATCGGCCGCACGGTCACTTGATCATCTTCTAAGCGGGTTAAAATTTCAGGTGATGAGCCCACAACATACGTATCATCTAAGTTCAAATGATACATATAGGGCGACGGGTTTAGGCAACGCAAGGCTCGATACAGGTCGATAGGCGAGTCTTCGTAGGGAATAGTCATCCTTTGTGATAACACGACTTGCATTACATCACCTTCAACAATATATTCTTTGACTCGTTCAACTGCCTCTTGAAAACCTTGTTGAGTAAAGCCCGAAATAAAATCGTCCTCAGCCACCTCTGCTGCCTGACTTTGCCCAAATGTTGAATGGATCTCTGAGCTACTCAAGGTATCGACCAGCTCATCCAAACGAGCCAAACCTTTTTTATAGGCATTCTCCAAGCTGGGGTCCACGTGCGTCACAATCATCAATTGATTATTAACATTGTCAAAAACCAATACCTCTTCAGACACCATTAATAAAATATCGGCGGAGCCGATAGGGTCTTCTTTCTGACTCTGCTGACTTTCTTCCAGTACTTTTGGCTCAATATAATGAATGGTTTCGTAACCGAAGTAACCCACCAAGCCACCACTAAAACGTGGCAAGCCTTCAACATCGGGCATGGTAAACTTCAACGCATGTTGGCGAACCCAATCTAACGGAGCATCGCTGTGTATCGTATCGGTAACACGGCCATTTGACTGTAAGCTAATCGTGTTACCGCTAATTTTAATTACATCCTTGCACGGCAGGCCGATTATTGAGTATCTGCCCCAGTTCTCACCGCCTTGGACCGATTCAAAGAGGTAACTAAAGGGCGCGTTTGCCAGCTTCATATAGGCGCTTAGCGGGGTTTCTAAGTCAGCCAGAATTGTTTTCATCAAGGGAATTTTGTTATAGCCCTGATCAGCATAGTGTTTAAATTGTTCGGGTGTCATATCACTGTCTCGTTATTACTTCATCAATGGTTGTGTTCTTGCTTTTAAAATTACCAGCCGAACCGCCATCGTTTTTTCATCAGTTTTACCCTAATCATATTTAAATACTCTACCTTATACCGCCTGTTGAAGAAGCTGACGTATGTCTGAAAAATCGCTAATAACGACATCTGCCCCTAGTTGGTGTACATCATCTCCACCGTGATAACCGTAATCAACACAAATCGAATAAAAACCAGCTGCTTGAGCGGCGGCAATATCATTTACCGAGTCACCCACCATGATGGCCTGATCTGGCGAAACATTAAGGAACTTAGCGGTTTCTAACAACGGCATGGGGTGAGGCTTTCGGTGCTTATAGGTGTCGCCACAAACTACCTTGCTAAACAACGCTAAAAGACCTAGCTCTTTCAGCAAAGACTCGGTAAATTGCTCTGGCTTATTGGTAATACACGCCAATAAGATACCCGAATCTTTTAATGCCTGTAGGGTTTCTTCTACACCTTTGTATAACACGCTGTTTTCATTCAGGTGCTGAGCATAGTGCTGTAAAAATATCGGATACGCCCTATCAAACAAATTACTCGGCACTTCCGCTTTAATATTGCCCGATAAAGCCCGTTTTACCAAGACGCGCGCACCGTTCCCAACCCAGTCACGCACACTGTCTTGTTGCTGATTTGGCAAGTTTAATTCAGCCAAGGTTAACTGAATAGCTTTTGTCAAATCAGGCACGCTATCAAGCAATGTGCCATCTAGATCAAACGCGATAAGCTTTACTGGGCAGTTCTCGCGTAATTGTTTCAACCGACTGCCTTAGTTATTTGTCGGCGCATATCAGCAATTGTTTCGGCATAATCTTCGGTATTGAAAATAGCCGAGCCAGCTACAAACATATCTGCTCCAGCAGCGGCGATATCACCAATATTGTCGATTTTTACGCCACCATCTACTTCTAAGCGAATATCAAAACCGCTTGCATCAATACGCTGACGAACGGCACGCAATTTATCCAGTGTAGAAGGAATAAAACTTTGTCCGCCAAAACCTGGGTTTACCGACATTAATAAAATCACATCCAGCTTATCCATCACATGATCTAAATAGCTCAGTGGTGTTGCTGGGTTAAACACCAAGCCTGCCTTACAGCCGAGCTCTTTTATCAGCCCCAAACTCCGATCAATATGCTCGGATGCTTCTGGATGAAAGGTAATATAACTGGCCCCTGCTTTAGCAAAATCAGGAATAATTCTATCCACCGGTTTCACCATTAAGTGAACATCAATGGGCGCTGTCACACCGTGATTACGTAATGCCTCGCAAACTAAAGGGCCAATCGTTAAGTTAGGTACATAGTGATTATCCATCACATCAAAATGCACGATATCCGCACCTGCTACAAGAACGTTATCCACCTCTTCGCCTAAACGGGCAAAGTCTGCCGATAAAATTGAGGGAGCAATTAATGCTGTTTTCATTTATGTGACACTATGTTGATAAAAAAAGAAGAGTACCCGAAATTAAGATATATTTCACCTCTATTACCCCTTACGGCCTTTTATAATGGCTTACTTCAACCTTTTAATAGATAAAAACTTTTGTTCCTGCGTAATTTCCATTTCGAACACACCATAAATTCCATCATGGGTTAGAAACTTGCGCACTTTATCCGCAGAAAACTCAATTCGCCTGCCATCCACCGCTCGAGTGGAAATGTTTTTTGCATGGCCTTTATAAACAGATAAATAGGCCTGCGCTGAAATCGCTAATTTAAAAATAAGTCGCTGTCCGGTCATTTGCTAATTTTACCTAAAAAGACCTGCTTTATTAAACCCAGCTGGCAACACTAAACAAGCTTAGCACTGGATTTTTAATGTTGACTAATGCACCATGAGCCATTCTGTTAACTGTCTCACTATTTCACCGTGACATGTAAAACGTTATTATCTTTTTTTATACTCAGTTGCTGCTTATTGATCAGTAGCGCTGCGCTATCGTCTGACTTAGCACGCGAAAAGCGCATCGCTGACAATATTAAAGACAGCAACATCATTGGTGAAATAATCAATTTGAAAGCCGCTAACATCGAGTTTATTGGCCTATTGAACAATCAGAAAACGAACACCCTGCGTGGTAGCGTTCTTATTTTACACGGCATGGAGTCCAATCCTAACGCGCCACAAATTATGCGCCCACTTCGTCATCAGTTAGCTCAACTCGGCTGGGTCACCACTGCTATTCAGCTCCCAATGGCTGAGCATAATAGTTCGCTTAACGATAACGTAGCCCTCATTAAAGAAATCAGCCCGAGAGTCGACTCTGCTTTAGGCTACCTGCGTGAAAACTTTAAAAACAGCCCCTGCGTAGTGATCGCGCACAGCCTAGGTGCAACGATGGCCGTTGACTATTTCGCTCGCCAAAAAAAACTGGTTTGCGACGCCCTCGTGGTCATTGGCTTGCCAACGCTAACGTCAGTGCTTCCTGAGACCCAATCAACTGAACTGCTAAAAGAGATATCTATTCCCATCCTCGATATTTATGGCAAGCAAGATTTAGATAACGTAAAAAGAACCGCGCCTGCACGAAGGTCTGCTTTCATTCATAACAATCCGCTAAATCGGCAGCTAGAAGTGTCCGGTGCCGACCATGTATTTACGGGCTTAGACGACACACTCGTTCTTTCTATACACAATTGGCTTATGCACGTATTTAAGCCGCCCATTCAACCACACTAAAAAGGAGTAATTATGATCCCTCTCGCTATTGCACTTCATGCTTTATCTTCTGTTATTTGGGTCGGCGGCATGTTTTTCGCCTACCTCATCTTACGCCCTGTTGCCGCCATTCAGTTTGAACCCCCTCAACGACTCACCTTATGGTCAACTACCTTCTCTAAATTCTTCCCTTGGGTTTGGGTCGCTGTTATTCTACTGTTTAGCACTGGTTTTTGGCTTATTTTCAATAAGTTCGGCGGTATGAAACACGTCGGTATGCATGTCCATATTATGATGAGCCTCGGCATTATCATGGCACTAATTTTCATGCATGTTTTCTTTGCACCTACCCGTAAACTGGCTAGAGCAGTGGCGGACAACAATTGGGAGGAGGCGAGCAAAAAGTTAGCCCAAATTCGCACCCTTATCGGTGTCAACCTAATTATTGGGCTAGCCGTTGTGGTCATCGCAACCGGTGGCCGTTACCTAATTAATTGATCTGACTTTACCTATACACTATGAATGCTAAAAAACACTCATCCACTTTAAATAAAAGCTTAATCACCAACCTTGTTGCTATTGGCATAATTATCGCCAGCTTTTTTACTCCGCTTTATGCCGAGAATATTAAAGCGGTTGGTGTTTTTGCGTTATCCGGCGCGGTTACTAATTGGATTGCCATTCACATGCTCTTCGAAAAAGTACCCTTTTTATACGGCTCCGGCGTTATTCCCGCGCATTTTGAAGAGTTCAAGCGTGGCATTCAACAGTTAATAATGCAGCAGTTTTTTACCCAAGAAAATATCGAGCGATTTTTACAGCGTGAAGAAGATTCAGCTGAGCAGTTATTTAATGTAGAACCACTACTTGATCGACTTGATTATGAGCAAATTTTTCAGGGCCTCGTCGAGGCTATAGCCGAATCATCTTTTGGCAGCATGCTGGGCATGGTGGGTGGCGTCGCCGCGCTTGAACCGTTGAAAGAACCCGTTTGTAAAAAGATCCGTTTAACGCTCACCGACTTAACCAAAAGTGAAACCTTTGTTGAGGCCATACATGAAGGTATTAATGCTCAACAAATAAGTGGTGATTTAATCAATGATATTGAAGCCATTGTCGAAAAAAGGCTCGATGAATTAACACCTGATATGGTCAAAACCATTATTCAACAAATGATAAAAGAGCACTTAGGTTGGTTAGTGGTTTGGGGCGGCGTATTTGGCGGTCTCATTGGCCTTGGTTTTAGCCTAATTTAGCATTCGCCTCGTTGAGGCTCTAGCGTTAATCAGGAGCGCGCAAGATTAACGCCACCCGCCTATTTTTACCTCGCCCAATGCTATCCTCATTACTCGTTATTGGGCGAGTATCGGCATAGCCAATAGCACTTAACCGTTGAGGAGAAATCCCTCGGCCAATTAAATATCGCGTGACACTCGTTGCCCTAGACGATGAGAGCTCCCAATTAGAGGCATACCGTGGTGTTGAAATAGGTTGGTTATCAGTATGACCTTCCACCAAGATATGCCATGGCCGTTGTTTCAACATTAGGGCTAACTCATCTAGCACCTGCTCACCTGAGTGACTTAAGGTTGCGTCTGCTGGAAAAAACAAGATACTATCGCTCATTGCCAATTTGATCATATTTTTTTCTTCGACGGCCGTCACCCGATCTTTTAAATGGCTCAGATAGACCTGATCTAAAAAAGCCTGATTATTTGGTGTTACTTGAGCCTTAACCATTTCAGCTGCCTCTAACTCAGCAGTCGTTTGCTGAATTGCATCTTGCTGATAACTCAGCAACAAAATAAACAGCGTCACCATTAACAACAGAAGATCAATGTAACTTAAAGCCCAGGTGTCGTGCTCCCCTTCTTGCACCAAGTCTTTAGCTATATCGTTTGTTTGCCTGCGCTCAATCAACATGGCTAGCGGTCAGTGGTAATCGTTTGAACCACTTGTTTTTTGCTGTTGGTTTTGACTCTGCCGCGTACTCTACTGGAATACCATGTGCTTCCAACATATCTCTAATCACTAAGGGGTGCGTTTTTTCATGCATCATTGCTAAGCCTTCTAACAGGGTATTTAAGTGTGCAGCATGCTCAGCAGTTCTTTTTTCAAGTTTAAGAGCCAAGGGTTTACACACTAAATTCGCTACCACTAAACCGTACAGCGTTGTTAGCAAGGCAAAACCCATTGTTGCACCCACTTCTTCTAAGCCCACTTCACCTAAGCCATACAACATATGAATCATGCCTAATAAAGTACCTAACATGCCAAACGCTGGTGCATAGCTCGCCATCAAGCGCAGCAATTGTGACTTCTCTTGCACCGGCAATAATAAGCGCGCGCACTCTTTTCGCAATATATTATCAATATCACCTAATGAACACCTATCAAGTATCAGCTGAACACCCTTTATTAGAACCGGCTGTGTTGCTAGCATTATCTCTTTCTCCAGCACTCGAACTTGCGAAGAACGATACAGATGCGCACAACGGAGTAGCTGTTTGAACTCGGCCAAGCCACGAAAATCTACTGGCTGTGTTTTTACAATTTCAGGCAATTCACGAATAAGGCTCAATACCTTATGCTGAGGCTTACTTAATAATACGGCACATAAGGTGCCACCAAGCACCACTAACAAGCCTGGTAAATTGATTAGGGCAAACAAGTGACTAGGTGAAATAAGCACCACAACTGAGCCGAGTAACAGTAGTAGTGCGGCATTGAATAGAGTAAAAAATCGCATCATTATTAACCTAAATTAAGATTCATAATAAACTGGAATGCAATGGCTATGCCTAAAATTTATTAGCTTGGAAAAACAAAAACTTAACATAAAAAAAAGCTAGCATTACTGATAAAACCCTTTCCTAGCTGCTAATAGCGGCAACATTCAGCCGCGTTCAAGATCATGGTGACTAGGTAAAAAAACCGATGCCATTGAGTGCCTCAGATTTAATGACACTAAAGTCGACGAACTATAGGCTATGGATACTTTAATCTTGCGTATCTATAGCCAGCATTCAGGGGAGCTTAAATCAAACTTGCCGTTAATTTCAATCACGAAAGTTTTTATATTGTAATGGAAGGCCTGTTTGCTCTGCCTTCAGCATCGCCATAACAGCCTGAAGTTCATCACGTTTTTTGCCTGTCACGCGCACTTGTTCATTTTGAATTTGCGCCTGAACCTTCAACTTCTTTTCCTTAATCAATTTGGTAATTTTTTTCGCCGACTCGCTATCTAAGCCTTCTTTGATAATTACTTTCTGCTTAACTTTTAAACCGGTTTCTTCGGCCGCTTGTACATCCATACAATCAACATCTACCCCTCGACGAGACAACTTAATACGAAAAATATCCAGCATTTGCCCCAGTTGAAATTTAGATTCGCCTATTAAAGTCACATCATTTTCTGCTAGCTCGAACTGGGCATCTGTGCCTTTAAAATCAAACCGTGTAGTCACTTCTTTATTTGCTTGATCGACCGCGTTCGTCAATTCATGCTTATCTACTTCTGAAACCACATCAAACGATGGCATGATCCCTCCTATTCATTTAATTAAAATACATTAGATTCTAGCGAGTAGGTTAGTAGAAAAACAGTTTTTTATCGCGCAAAACTCACGTTAACTTGAAAACACTTTTAACTGTAGCTCATCTAACATCGACAACAGCCTACCTTCAATTTCATATAGCTCTGCACACTTCTCTTTCGCTTCTTGCTTATGATGACCTTTATACAACTGAACAACTTGATCACCTACCGCGTGTAAACGCCGATGAACCAGATCAATTGCCCCAAAACTGGATAAATGACCATACCGCCTTAACCCATCCGAGTGATACCATATACCAAAACGACACTTACTCTCATCACTCAATACGGCTTCTTCAGTAGGCAAAGTCTCATTTTCAATTGGATGGATCACATTATCAACCCATTCACGAATATCGTACTGCGCGACCAGCAATGGAAACATCTTGAGATCCCACTCAGCCTCTGACCAAACGGCCCACTTAGCATCAGGCAAAAACCCTTCTGACCAAGCCTCCACATCTTCTGCTGGCATTGGCTTCGCAATGCCATGCCCTTGGGCAACATCACAACCCAAGCGCATCAATAACACTCCCTGCTCAGGCGTTTCAACGCCTTCAGCCACTACATCTCGCTCAAATGTCCCAGCAAGACCAATAATCGCTTGCACAAGCGCAAGGTCTTCTTTGTCATCTAAAATATCACGAACAAATGATTGATCTACTTTTAACGTGTCTGCAGGCAATCGCTTCAAATAACTGAGCGACGAGTATCCAGTACCGAAATCATCTAGCGCAAAACGCACGCCCAAGTCTTTACATTTACCGATGACTGCCTGCACATATTGAATATCCCCCAGCGCTGCCGACTCTAATATTTCTATTTCGAGTTTGTTCGACGGAACATTGGAGTATCGCTGTAATGTATCTTCCAAGCGCCTATAAAAACTCGGCAAATGAAAATGTTTTGCTGCAATATTGACGCTTACAGACCATTGTCTACCTTGGTTTTGCCAAACTGAAAGCTGCTCTAATGCCGATGCTATTACCCAGTCGCCCAACGTTATGATTAATTCATGTTGGTCTATGATCGGCAGAAACTCTATCGGCAGCATCAGCCCTTTGTCGGGGTGTTGCCATCGCAATAAGGCCTCCATACCAACCACCTCAGCCGTTCGCATATTCACTTTTGGCTGATAATATAGTTCAAACTCACCATTTGCTAGCGCTTGCTCTAGTCGCTTAATCAACTGTTGAGAGTCGTTTATTTTTTGATCTTGATCCGCATCAAACCAATGAACCCTATTACGACCCGATTGTTTAGCAATATACATGGCTTGATCGGCTTGTCGTAAAAGCGTATCGGCATCGACCCCATCGCCTGAATAGTTTGCCACCCCAATACTACATGAGATCTCTATGTTTTTACCATCAATACTATATGGCGCAGACACGGCACGTTTTAAACGATGCAATGCTTGTGCTAATTCCGATTTATGGCCCACCTCGCCAATCAGCATAACAAACTCATCACCGCCTAATCGAGCAACGGTATCTTCTTGTCGAAGTTGCTTTTTCAGACGACTCGCTACTTCTATTAACAATTTATCGCCTACTGCGTGACCATACTTATCATTGACCGGTTTAAATTGATCTAAGTCCATCATACACGCAGCTAAATTAGTGCCGTGCCGTCCAGCCAAGTGAAGCGCCTGTTCAAAACGGTCTGTTAATAGCATTCTGTTTGGCAGCCGTGTCAACATATCGTGCGTTGCATGCCACATCATTTCTTCGTCGTTGGGCGAGCGGTCCGTTATATCCATCAAAGTAATAACGCACCCAATACTAGCTTCATTTAAAGCACCTTGAGTAGACACTTTCCCTTGAACAGGCAGCCGCCGCCCAGCCTTCGTTACAAGCATTGCATCATGTGGTAGTCGCTCAACAGTACTAGACGAACCTGCTTCTTCATCAAAAGAATAATCCACTGGGGTATTCGACACCTTTCTTACTAACCGAACCACACGTTCGACTGAGACCCCTATCGCGTCTGCATAGTTCCACCCCGTCAACTTGCACCCAGATTCATTTATATAACTCACAAAACCATCTTGGGACACCGTAATAACTGCGCTATCAACTGACTTTAATGTTAATTCAACTTGTTTTTTTTCAATTTGAAGCGCATTTTGCCAGCGTTGTTGATGCGTTAAGTCAACCAGTGTCACTTGGTACAATACTTGGTCGGGAAAGTCTAACAAGCTCATCACCATTTCAACAGGAAACTCATCGTCACTGTCTAATTTCTTACATACGCATTTAATATTTGCACTTCCATGCGTATTGACCTCTAGCACTAAATTACTAAAAAGCTCTTTTGAAGCAACCCCATTCGGTTGAAGCTCCGGCGCAAGTGAAAATAAATAAAGTCCAAAAAGGCCTTCTCGAGAAGACACATTAAACATACGTATCGTGGCCATATTCAACTCAATCAAACCACTTTCCCCACACACGAGCATGGGGGTGGGGTTTAAATCAAATAATTGTTGATAGTGCCGAATATCATCACTAAAGTAGTGACTTGTTCTCGCTGGTGTTGATATTGTCTTGAAGTAATTTTCATCCATAAAAAATTTTAACTCTGAGCCATTCCCTAGCAAAGCCTTACAAATTAGTATCTTAGCACTTTAACAGTGCCTAATAATTAAAAAAATCAATCCTGCTTACGCATGTCCCTAATAGTATCGTAAGCCTCAGTTATTTGCTGCGTCTTCTCTTTCGCTATTTTCATCATTTCATCTGGCAGGCCTTTTGAAACCAATTTGTCAGGGTGGTGTTGACTTATCAGGCGCCGATACGCCTTTTTAACCTCAGCATCACTGGCGGACTCACTCACGCCTAAAATAGAGTATGCCTCTTCAGGTGTTGACCTACTGTGTTGATGCGTTCCACGACGCTGGCTAGCGCCTAGCATCCGCTTTAGCTGTTCATACGCAAAGTGAGGAATACCTAAGCGGCCGCAAATATGCTGCAGAATCTCATCTTCTGTGTTATCCAGCACACCATCTGCAAATGCTGCTTGCAGCTGAACCTCTATAAACATTCTAATTAAATTTTTCTGATGCTGACACGCTTGCTTAAACGTCTCCAGTTCTTGATCTAAGTTAAAGCTTTCTTCTTTACCACGATTAAACTCCGCAATGGCCTCTCTTTGCATGCTTGCAGACAATTCCATTTGAGCCATCACTCTTTTTGCCATTTGGATTTCTTCTTGCGACACTTGCCCATCTGCCTTTGCAATGTGCCCCATAATGGCAAACGTCGATTTAAAAAATGTTTTTTTAATCCGTTGCTGGCGTTCTGGGTCGAATGGGTTTTGTGCCATTCCTGTGTCGAACTTATGGCCAATATAAACACCCAGTAGAGCGCCTAAGGTACCAAACGCCATAAAACCAAACACTCCACCCAGTAATTTCCCTGTCCATCTCATCAGTTAACACCTTTTACTTGCAAAATTATTAATAAAATTAGATCATTAGCGGCTTTTTTATCACTAAAAACCTACAAATGACTATTCCAGCCTCGCTACTAGACGCCAACTTAAACAGCCTACCCCTTATCCATAAAGGAAAAGTTCGTGATATTTACGATATTGACGACAAGCACATGCTGATTGTCACTACAGATCGCTTATCAGCTTTTGATGTTATTCTACCTGATCCAATTCCAGGCAAGGGCATTGTGCTAAACGAAGTCTCAGATTTTTGGTTTAAAAAGCTATCGAAGCTTATCCCAAACCAACTCTCTGATTTAACACTCGATCAAGTTCTTGATAATAAGCAGGATTGTGAGCGCCTTGAAAAACGTGGCATTATTGTTAAAAAACTAAAGCCTTTACCCATCGAAGCTATCGTGCGCGGCTACCTAATCGGCTCAGGCTGGAAAGATTATCAAAAAACAGGGCAGGTTTGTGGCATTCAGTTAGCTGAAAATTTACAGCAAGCCTCTCAACTTCCTGAACCTATCTTCACACCATCAACTAAGGCTGCGGTAGGCGATCACGATGAAAACATCTCTTACCAAGAAACTGTTGAGTTATTAGGTGAAGACTTAGCCAAGCAAGTGCGTGATATTAGCTTAACGTTGTACACAACCGCTGCTAAATATGCTCTAGAACGTAACATTATTATCGCTGACACTAAATTTGAATTCGGCCTTGATGACGAGGGTGTTTTACACCTTATTGACGAAGTACTCACACCTGACTCATCGCGCTTTTGGGATGCTAAAGAGTACAAAGTTGGCACAAGCCCAGCAAGTTTCGACAAACAAATTGTTCGTGATTATTTAGAAACTCTAGACTGGGACAAAACTGCCCCCGGGCCTAGGTTAAGCGATGAAGTTGCAGAAAAAACTGCCCTTAAGTACCGTGAAGCTTATAGCATGCTAACCGCTTAGTACTACGCTAAAACAGACTCTACTTGTTGGCTAATATTCGCTTCTAATTCAAGCATATTGGGCACAATGACTGTTTGCTCATTAAGCGTTCCATAAAAATCAATAAACGTTGGGCTTACCCCTAGCATTGGCTTTGACTTCAAACTGTCAGGTTTTAACAAAGCCAAGCGGGGCACCCCTGCTGCCCGAATGGCAAGGTACTTATATTGGCTGTGCTCAGATAAAAATGCCAACACAATAAGCCTTGACCTTTTTGGCACGCTGGAGACTTGTGACTTTATTGCCGTGTCCAGCGACAGCACTGGGAGCACCTCATTAGCCCACTCAATCTCACCTAACACCCAGTCTGGCGTGTTATCGACAGGGCGGATATCTCGCTCAGAAATAATTTCAACTAAGGCCGAGTGAGGCAAGAGCAATGCGCCTGATGTTATCGGCAACAGTATCGATCTAATCATTGTTTCATTAGCTGGCATACTGACTCTCCAATAAACCTTTGATGCTGGCAACCAATAATCTACTATCAAATGGTTTACCGAAATAATCACTCACACCAATGTCTTTGGCATGGTTCTTATGTTTTTCACCCGTCCTTGATGTCACCATCACAATTGGACAATCACTGATTCCATTAGTATGCCGAATATGTCGAGCTAGTTCAAAACCATCCATACGTGGCATTTCTACATCCAACAAGAAAAGGTCTGGTTGAATGCCAGTGAGCTTTTCAACCGCATCGATTCCATCACGGGCATCTACCACTTCATACCCTTGTTTTGTTAATAGTTTAGTTGCCACTTTCCTAAACGTTATTGAATCATCTACAACCATGATTAATGGTGCGGCTATCTCTGAGGCTACAGTAGTCAGCTTTTCATCCATATCTTGTGGCTTACCAATCGAGGCAAGTGCTGGCAAATCTAACATTAAAACAATATCACCTTCGTCGGACACCGTTGAGCCAGACAACCAAGAGATCATATCTAAGTGCAAACCAAGCGGTTTAACCATCACCTCTTTATTACCCACTAACTGGTCGACAACTACCGCATACCTTTCCTGTCTAGAACCCATCAACAAAACATGCATAAAGCGCGCATCACTTGAAAGCACTTGGCCCTCGCCGTATCCCAAAAGTTGCGATAAATCATGTAATTGATAGTCTTTCCCTAAGTGCTCTAACGTGGGCTGTTTTTCTGTTAGCCCACGCCGCAATAACTCGGTAGGGATGCGCGCAACGGATTGAATGAAATTATTTGGAATACCGTACTGTACCTCACTTGCCTTCACCATTAACGCCATATTAATAGCCATCGTATACGGAAAGACTAGGTGGAATGAAGCCCCTTTACCTTCTTCACTGTCAATAATTAACTCGCCACCAATACTACGTACAGTGTCATTAACGATATCCATACCGATACCACGTCCCGCCAGTGTTGATGCCTCGCCTAAGGTTGAAAACCCAGGTTTGAGAATCAACCGCATTACCTCTTGATCGGTTAAATTATCACCTTCGTTAAGATAGCCTAGTTTTAATGCCTTTTCTTTAACCTTAGTAAGGTCTATGCCTGAGCCATCATCTGAAATAATAAGGTGAATTTCTGACCCTTCACGCGTCAAGTTGAGCGCTATGCTCGCCTCTTTGGCTTTACCATTTGCCGCTCGTACCTCGGCAGGCTCTACGCCATGCGCCATCGCATTTCTAATCACATGCTCAATCGGTGTTTGCAGCTGATTCAATATATAACGGTCTATTTCTGTTTCGCCACCGTGCACAAGCAACTTCGTAGGCTTACCCAAATCAGCCGATAACTGCCTAACTAAACGCTCGAAACGCGGACCATAACGCGAGAAGTCAATCATTCGAGTTTTAAGCAAGTCGCCCATTAAGGTGTCGGCCAACGCGCTCTCTTTTTGCATGAGCAAGGCTATATCATCATCAGAGGCTAGCAAGCTATCTCGAATATCCTCTAAATCGGTAATACTTTCTAATAATGAGCGAGACAACTGTTGTATGTGTGTATATCTATCAAGCTCTAACGGATCAAAATCAGTCTCTTCGGCTTCCTTATCCACCTTAAACAGCACCTGCGCTTCTGTCTCGATATCGAGCGCTCTTAATTGTTGACCTAACCTTTCAATAGTCAAAGTTAACTCTTTAATTTGATATTCACGCTCTTTGTTCTTTTCACTAAGTTGAGCTTGCGATACATTGACCTCACCCACATCGGCGATTAACCTGTCCAATAAAGCATTTGGTACTTTAACCGCCTGATCTTTGGTGCTTACTGCCGGCTTCATTGCTTTTTCAAATAACGAGTGAGCAACTGCTTTTTTATTTATCGCTTGTTCTATTGCCTGCCGTTGGGCCACTTCTTGCTCATTGACAACAGTATTCTCACTGACTTCGATATCCTTTAATAAATTAATGAGTGACGAATAATGCTCTACCTGTCCACTTTTGTCAGCTTGCTGAAGCCCGACCAACAACCGATCAGAAATTTTCAACAATGTTGATATTAATGGTGCTTTCAACAATACATTACGCTCTTGGTAACCCTCTAATAAGGATTCAACCTCGTGTACAACCTCACCAAATTCATTAAGCCCAACCAATAACGAACTACCTTTTAAGGTATGCAAGATATGCAAGGTCTTACCTAGGTAAGACCTTGCATTAATGTTTTCTTTCCACTCTTTAAATAACTCACTGATGTCTTCCAGTAGCTCTATACCTTCCTCAGCAAAAACTGCTTGCATTTCAGCATCGTCTTCATCATTGTTGTTTACTGGTCTATCTATAGAAGAAAATGGCAACAACTCAACCACTGGTCGCTCTTCCGCAACGGTCACAGGTGTATTTTCTAACGGCTCACCCAGCATTTCGTCCTGCTCTACAACAGGGCCAATGTTATCTTCAACCTCATGACTCAACTGTTGTGATAAGTGCACAGCCAATGCCGTCACTTTCTCAGAAATAATCGCTTGTAACGATTTATATTCAGGTGATTGCGCTAACGGTTTATGTAGCACCTGTACTTGTTGAGCCGTGATGCTCAGGTAGCCCGCTAGTATTGAATAAAAACCAACACGCTCAACGGCAACATTATTTTCGTATAAATCACGAATATAATCGCAAAGCACCCCACTTAACGCCTCAACTTCATCGATATGGGACATGGATGCACTGCCATGTATGGTATGTAACGCTCTAAATAAGGCTTCGTTAACAGACACCTCATCCTGACCCTCATGTTCTTCCATGTATTGACTAATGGCGGCCAAATGAACCTTTGTTTCATTAGAGAAAATCTCACATAGCTCAGGCGATATCAACTCCTTAGTGTTTGCCTCAGCATTACTCTCAAGGTCACCCAGCGGCGCATTGACAGCTTCAAATGAAACGCTCGGCAACTCGCCTTTTCCAAATGCTTCAGCAGCCAAGATGAATTGACTCATATCTTCTAAGCTTGGCCGCTCAGCATTAATTTTTTCTACCCAACTCGGTAGCGAATCAGCAAAGCTCTCTACCAAGGTGACCATTTCTTCATGGATACCTAGCTCTCCTTCAAGAACTTCGTTAAGCATATTTTCAATCGGCCATGCCGTTTCAGATATAAACTCTACCTTTGCTAAACGGCCACTACCTTTTAATGTGTGAAATGCGCGCCTCACATCTTTTAACGTTTCTTCATCATTCACATCCGCTTTCCAGCGGGTTATATCAGCAAGCAACTCAACACCAATTTCGCTGGCTTCTTCAGTAAATATTTCTAGTATTTCAGCATCATCATCGTTAGTAAATTCCTGCTCTGCGTCAACATTATAAGCAGGGATATCTAGTGCTTGCAGCTCTGAATCACTGCTGTCAGCAACTGCATGATGTTGTATAGCCTCAACTCGGCTAACCAGGAACTCTCCAGCACTTTGTGCTAACGATAATGCAGCGTTTGCAACCGATGTATTATTTACAATATCTTCTAATATGTACTCTACCGAAGACACTACATCTGCTAAGCAAGAAACCTCTTTCTCATCCACCCGATAATCACTACTAGCCATCACTGCAGAAATAAAAGACCGGCAATTAGTAATAAACTGGGCAGGCTTATCAAGTTCAATAAAGTAACAAGCCGCTTGTACATTATTGAGTAACTGATTTATCTCAGGCCAACGCACATCAATCTGTTCATCTTGATCAAGGTCTTCAGTAACAATTTCTTTAATCGCAACCAGTTCAGATAACGTTGCTTTAGCCGTTGTTACGTTTAACGGAATGTCTTCCTCTTGCGCTCCAGACTCGTCGCTTACATCATTAGCATTATCACTGCCTACTTCACCTCTAGACTGGATCGCTGCTAGTTCTTCATCAATCTTCAGCCAATCTTCAGCCAACGCCAATAATTGAGAATCCTCAGAGCCTGAGGTACCATAAACGCAAAAGGCTAAACGGCGCACAAAGTCTGCAATAACAGCCGACAATACTTGCTCACCAACAACCGATAACGTTTCCGCCCAGCCTTCAGCGGCATGTATAAAACTGTCTATTTCCTCAGCAGCGGGTCTATCATGATCAACAATATCCTCTAGCCAGTGCCTAATGGTTTTAAACTCCTCTCTAACCGCTGTAGCAATAGAGACTAACCCCTCTATGGCATGAATACTTTCGCTCTCTCCTAAATTCGTCTTTAAACCCAAGCCTGACTGTAAAGAGGCCACCCTTTCATCTTCTGACGGCATTTTTGATACGAAATAAAACGTTTGACGAACTAGGCCTAGTTGCAAGCCTGTTGCCATTTTCTTTTCACCCAGACTGGCTAATAAACCAAGCTGCTTATCCATTTTATTGAACAGCATTTTAATGTCTCTATCATCGACCAATACTCCATCTTTAACGCCCGTCAATACTAGGCTGCTCGCTAAAAAATATAATTTAACCAACTCAATATTGGCTATGTCATGTATTGCTAACGTATGGTTTATTAGTCGTTGTATAGATGAGCTTCTATCCGCATCTTGGAACCAAGCCACTAAACAACGTTGAAATTCTGGCCGAACATCGCGAGCTTGCACACAAATGGATTGGTTATCTTCATCCGTGTCTGTGGTTATCCGAACTGAGGAAATATCCAAAACATACAATAAAGATTTTTGAATATTTTGCCTTCCTTGTCGCTTACGGAATACATCAATGATGACGCCAATTCTCCGACTATCAACATTATACCCGTGACTTATATTTTCTATATGCTCATTCAACAACACCAAACCCTCCACTAGATCAACTACAGACCTAGCTGACGGCTCAGCTGAGCGTTCCAGTCTTATATGCTTTGCAACTTGGCTCAGTTCCTTACATAAAATCGAACCAACCTCATCATTCGCTACTTCTAAGTTATAGGAGAGTGTTTGAATAATCGTCTCAAAGTTTTCTAGCGCATCGTACTTAAAGTCGGCTTGAAATCCATCGAGCAACGCCCTAGCTTGTTGAATTGATAATTGAAGCTCGCTTTTAATCCACTTTATTGCGGGAAATTGCATATTCTTTTGCATGATCGCTCTCTTGTATCAATTAGACGATTCCGTACTCGCTTCAGCCGGCAATGTAAACCTAGTCACAGACTCTTTTAGCAAGCCTGATAAGCCCGACAACTGTCCAATTAATGACGTTGTTTCACGCGTTTCCGAGGCCGATTTAGTCGTAGCCCCATGAATCACACCCATAGATTCACTAATTTCGCTGGTCCGATTTGACTGCGTTTCAGCTTGATCTGATAACGCCGACACTTTGACCGCGAGCTTAACGGATGTTTCTTCAATTTGGGATAACGATATGCCAGCTGCTTCAATTCTATCTGAACCCGATACTACCTCTGATGTACTTGACTCCATCGACTGAATCGCCTCACTGGCATCAGATTGAATCGTTGTAATCAAGCCTTCAATTTGATGAGTTGCCTGACTTGATCGTTCAGCTAACCTTTGCACCTCATCAGCCACTACCGCAAAGCCACGCCCCGCCTCACCAGCCATTGCCGCCTGCATAGCAGCATTAAGGGCCAGCAGGTTAGTTTGATCAGCAATATCACTAATAATTTCGACGATATCACCAATTTCTTGTGAGCTCTCACCCAACCGTTTAATTCGTTTAGATGTTTTCTGAATCTGTTCACGAACATGGCTCATCGATTCAATCGAGTCTTTCACCACTTTAGCTCCATCATGAGCCACTGTTGCCGAACTATTTGCTAAACCGGTCGCCTCTTCAGCCTCTTCAGCCATTTGTTGCACATCCATAGCAACGCTCGACACTGTTAGGTTAATATCCGATATCCTTCGCTCATTATCATCATTAGCCGCTGCTAATGATTGCGTTAACGCCTCGGTTTTAAGTGTCGTTTCTGTCACCTGAGTAGCTGAGCTTTGAATGGTCTGCACCAATGAGCGAAGCTCCTCCACCGTATAGTTAATCGAGTCAGCAATCGCTCCCGTAATATCCTCAGACACTCGAACCTCTTGAGATAAGTCACCGTCGGCAAGACTGGAAATATCATCCAACAAGTTCATAACAGCATCTTGATTGTCCATAAATGCCTTTTGTGCAAGCTTTTCCCTATTCCGGCTGGCTACAATCATCTTACGCCCCATCAAGATTAGAAAAAATAGCGTACTTAAGCCTAAGATTGTCGTCAATGAATGGTCAATGTACCAATAAAACAAGTATGGGTGCGCTTCACCTCGCTCAACTATTGCTTTTATTTTATTGAGGTCACCTTGCAACGCGCTAGAATAATAGATTGTTCCACTCATCTCTTGCACTAAATTGAGTGAGTTATTATCTACATTAATTTTTACTTGATCAAATCTTTGATAAACGGTTCTCGCTTTAGTCACTAGGCTTGAAGTTATGTCTGAAAAACGTTCTGGTAATGGTGGCAACCCCGTTGCTTCGTTACCTTCGGAAAACTTCTCCGCTAACTCTTTCATACGGCGAGCCTTCTCGCTCAATTCAGTCATTATTCTTATCTCACCGTTGGAGACCTGCATTACTAACGGTATTATCGTCTGTGAAGTAATCCCTATTTGATATGTTGCATCCAGGTATTCCTTATCATATTCCTCCAATTTATTGACATAAATAAAAGACATTATCGTTCCGGCAAGAAATATTGCTATTAGCACACCATATACATGCAGCGCGGAAATTTTTAATTCTTTTTTATTTTCCATGTGACCACTCCCTAGTCCTTTATTTAATACGTTAATGTTAAGAAATTTGTTTGACTTAAAAGCTCTCCAAAATCCAACAAATGTTTGCTTTTACCTTGTATATTGACCCATTTATTTGTGTTTTCCCTACTCCAGCCAAATTCATTTAAATCGTTATGATGGCCTTCATTTACCTCAGGTACAAAAGAAACGGTTGACACGTTAGAAACCAATAGGGCAAATACCAATTGCTCATACCTAATGATCATCAAACGACTATTTTTGTCGACAATTGATGGCTTCTGGTTATGCAGCATAGAAAAATCAATGACCGGAAGCACTTCACCACGAATTTCGATCATACCTAGCGCCCAATCGTGAGAGCGCGGTAATACTTGCGGTTGCTTATATAGTATAGTCTCTACCGCCACACCCACTTCAACTGCGAAGCTTATGCCCCCGACATCAACTTGAACAACGCTTATACCTACAGCTTCTTTACTAACAATTTTTAGGGCTGACTTTTTGCTTAAGTACTGTTCATCCAGCGAGCTGAGCAAATAAAACGGGCTAACATGCCTTTCTAATGCAACCATAGCGCTACACCAACAAACGGTTAATAGTATTGATTAGCGATGACTCATCAATCGGTTTAAACAAGTAATCTTTTGCCCCTTGCTTTTCACCCCATAACTTATCAGTTGGCATAGATTTATTACTTAAAATCACCACCGGAATATCTTTCGTTTCCGGGTCCTTTGATAGAGCCCTTGTCGCTTTAAAACCATTTAAGCCAGGCATCACAACATCCATAAGAATCAACGCAGGCTTTTCTTTTTTTGCCAAGCTTATACCTTCATTCCCATCCTCAGCCGTTATGAATGGGTATTTATGCTTTTTAAGCATACTGGTAATAATATGCATTTCTGTCGGCGAGTCATCGACCACTAAAATTCGTAACATACAAATCTCCTTAATTAAGCAGTAGCTAAACTTTCATTGATAGAAAACTTATTAATGCTTTCTATCAAACTAGCTTTGGTAAATGGCTTCGTTAAGTAATCATCAGCTCCCACAACCCGCCCTTTGGCCCTATCGAACAGACCATTTTTACTTGACAGCATTAACACAGGGATATTTTTATAACGATGATTTTGCTTAATCAATGCGCACGTTTGATAGCCATCTAATCGAGGCATTGTGATATCGACAAAAATTAAATCGGGACAGTACTCGGAAATTTTACACAACGCCTCATAGCCGTCACTGGCCAAAATCACATCGTGCCCTGATTCTTTTAAATATAACTCGACAGACTTTCTTATTGTTTTACTGTCATCAATTAACATCACCTTCATACGTCCTCCTTAACGCTATCTTCACGGATATTTACTTGTTTTTTTCTTATTCATCTTCCGATTAGGTTATAGCCTAGCTTAAGATTATTATTTTATTGCTAATTATTTCTTTATTGAGAACCAGATCACGTTCTTACCCCTATATTTTCTAGGCAAAAAAAAACGGGCACCTAAGTGCCCGTTTTTTTATTGCATTACAGAGTCATTATTTATTCGTAAACTCTGGGTATGCCTCCATACCACATTCACTAAGGTCAACACCTTCGTATTCTTCTTCTTCTGATACTCGAATACCCATAATTGCTTTCAGAACACCCCAAACAACCAAGCTGGTGACGAATACCCAACCAAAGATTGTCGCAGCGCCGATCAATTGGCCTGAAAAACTTGAGCCATCATTTGTTAACGGCACCAATAAAAGGCCTAACAAACCACAGGTACCATGGACTGAAATAGCGCCAACAGGGTCATCAATTTTTAGTTTATCTAATGCAACAATTGATAACACAACCAATACGCCGCCAGCCGCACCAAATAGGGTCGCCTGGAGAGCCGTTGGAGTTGAAGGTTCAGCCGTAATAGCAACAAGACCTGCTAATGCGCCGTTTAACAACATGGTTAAATCTGCTTTACCAAACATTATTCTAGCAACAATTAATGAAGCCATTGCACCACCTGCAGCCGCAGCATTGGTGTTTAAAAATACCATCGCTACTGAATTTGCACTGGCAATGTCACCCAGTTTCAACACAGAACCACCGTTAAAACCAAACCACCCCATCCATAAAATAAACGTACCAAGGGTTGCCAACGGTAAGTTTGCACCTGGAATAGGATGAATTTCACCATTTGCTCCGTATTTTCCTTTACGAGCACCTAGTAATAAAACACCGGCTAAAGCAGCAGCAGCACCAGCCATGTGCACAATGCCTGAACCCGCAAAATCTGAAAAGCCAAGGTCGCCTAGGTTATACAAGCCGAAAACATCCGCGCCATTCCATGTCCATGACCCTTCCATAGGGTAGATAACGCCGGTCATAACCACTGCAAAGGCAAGGAATGACCAAAGTTTCATACGCTCAGCAACCGCGCCGGAAACAATAGACATCGCCGTTGCAACGAACACTACTTGGAAAAAGAAGTCAGATGCATTTGAATAAACTGATCCGCCATCAAAGCCCGCTTCTTTTGACTCAGCTAAAACTGTTGCTGTTAACGCATCAGCAGTCGCAGCTCCATCCAGCTCAATACCACTCAGCATTGCACCACCGCCGTACATAATTTCATAGCCATACACTAAATACATGATGCAAGAAACTGCAAATAACGCCACGTTTTTAGTTAAGATTTCTGCCGTATTCTTTGAACGAACAAGACCCGCTTCTAACATTGAGAAGCCTGCTGCCATCCACATAACAAGTGCGCCGCACATTAAGAAATAAAATGTATCGAGTGCATATTGTAATTCTAATATTTGATCCACGTTGAGATCCTCCAAATTATTTTAAAATTAAAGCGCTTCTGCGCCAGTTTCACCGGTACGGATGCGGACTACTTTCTCAAGTTCGGTGACAAAAATTTTGCCATCACCAATTTTCCCCGTGTTTGCCGCTTTAATAATCGAATCTACTGCTTGTTCAACTTGATCGTCAGACAAAGCAATTTCAACTTTTACTTTAGGCAAGAAATCCACAACATACTCAGAACCACGATAGAGTTCGGTGTGCCCCTTTTGGCGACCAAAACCTTTAACTTCGGTGACGGTAATGCCGGAAACCCCAATATCAGAGAGCGCTTCACGAACGTCATCTAATTTAAAAGGCTTTAATACAGCTGTTACTAGTTTCATATTTAATCCTTATTTCAAAAATTCGTCTTATTGACTCAATTTATGATGCACACTATATGCCAAACATATCATTGTCTTGAATATCAACTAGTTAAAAGAATAAGCCCCTATTCGACGATCCAGCCTAAATAATTAAGCACCAGGTTGGTGCGATTCCCATTCAATAGCATTCACTGTTATATTATTGTCACACATAAAAAAACGCCCCTCGCTGAGGGGCGCTCTTAAAGCAATGAATTGCTTTAACGTATACTCAAAAAAATATGAGTTACGTATAAGCAGGAAACTCCCTGCTTAATTCAACCTTATAGTGACTTAGAAACAGTCAATACTAAATTAGGATCGTCATCATTTGCAGCATCTGTATTATCAACATCCGTGTAAGCCACTTCCCAATCAACACCAAACATGCTTGTTGACGCAGCTAGCTTCCAATCCCAAGCATCACCTGTATCATCATTCAAATCAAAGTAACCAACGTGAGCTGAAAGAGCGACACCATTGTACTCACCAAGGTCAACGCCTAAATCAGTGTAATCTCCATAATTATAATCACCTAAGTCATCACTTCCAGCATCTAAGCCAAAGTATTGAGTCAAACTGAACATTCCCATAGAAAGACCTACATACACTTCTGTAAAATCTGTCTCAGTGCCTGAAGTTGGGTATGCATAATGCAATACACCTACATCAACACCAACACCATTGAACTCACCAGCCCAACCAGCATAAATATCAATTTCTACACTTTCGTCAGAGTTATCTTGATTGTCACCACCACCAAAATCAACGTTTGAACCCCAAACACCCGCATATAAACCGTTACCTAAATCAGCATCAAACCCACCTTGAATTGCAGGTGAACCATCAGTTTGAGAAACACCACGCCATACGTAGTCAGTCGTTAAAGCAACATTGCCGCTGAATTCAAGAGCGCTCGCCGTACTCGACGCTACTAATAAACCCGCAATTGCCGTTGTTTTTAATAATTTCATTTTCTTTCCTTATTTGTTGTTAAACTTAGTGATGCTGATCATATCGACTTACCTTAAAGTTGCTACGAGATAAGGCTAATGTTCATGCCGATAGGTTAGCATAAAGCACTTATTTCGACCTTTTTTTATTTGATAAAAAACAACAAAAATGCACTAAAAACAACCTAATTTAGCATTTACCGCACCAAAGTAGAGCATAAAAGCATTTCCCATTAACTAGCCTTTAATACACCTATGATTAACCAACCTTTTATTGAAAGCCTTGCAAAGTCGCTCAGTGAGCACTTACCCAATGATTTTTCCACTCTTAAAAATGAAGCAGAGGCGAACTTAAAGTCTATTTTACAACAGCAATTTACTAAATTTGACTTAGTCACCCGTGAAGAATTTGACACACAAAATGCCGTACTGCTTCGAACACGTGAAAAGCTCGAAGAGCTTGAAAAATCACTCCATGAGCTAAGCGCCCAAAAACAATAACGCCGCCCCTTAACCATTACGACAAAGGAAAGGATTCCACCATGTCACTTGCTACTATCTATACACGCTCTTCTTCTGGCATAAACGCACCACTGGTTACCGTTGAGGCCCACCTTGCTAACGGTTTACCAAGCCTAAGTATTGTTGGTCTTCCTGAGGCTGCCGTTAAAGAAAGTAAAGACCGCGTCCGCAGCGCTATTATTAATTGCCAATTTGAGTTCCCTGCAAAACGCATTACCATCAATTTAGCACCTGCAGACTTACCTAAAGAAGGCGGGCGACTTGACCTCCCGATAGCACTGAGTATTTTAGCCGCCTCAGGCCAAATCCCCACTAACGACATTGCGCAGTACGAGTTCCTTGGCGAGCTATCACTCGGTGGTGAACTACGGCCCATTCAAGGTGCATTACCCTCTGCCATTGCTTGCGGAGCTAGTAAACGCACACTGTGCTTACCCGTGCCGAATCAGCATGAAGCCTCGCTCGTTTCTAGTGTTAACATTTTAGCCGCTCCACACCTACTCGCCGTGTGCGCGCATCTACGCGGCCAGCAAGCTCTTCCTACTGTCCAACTAACAACTACGCTGAATAAAACGATTAATACTCAGCCTGATTTTTCAGATGTACACGGGCAGCAGCATACAAAGCGCGCATTAGAAATAGCCGCAACTGGCCGGCATAGCTTGTTGATGCTCGGCCCTCCCGGAACGGGTAAATCTATGCTTGCGGCACGCTTGCCCAGTATTTTACCCACACTTAATGAACAAGAGGCCATTGAAACCGCCTCTATTTATTCAATAAGCCAGCACAATATTAATATTCAACAATGGCAAGTACCGCCGTTTAGATCTCCACATCACACCGCCTCTGCTGTCGCATTGGTCGGTGGTGGCAATCCGCCAAAACCTGGGGAGGTATCGCTCGCCCATCACGGGGTATTATTTCTTGATGAACTACCCGAGTTCGACCGCAAAGTGTTAGAGGTCCTTCGCGAACCAATTGAAAATGGAAAAATCACCATCTCCCGCGCTACTCACCAGACAGATTTTCCAGCTCAATTCCAGCTCATCGCCGCAATGAACCCTTGTCCCTGCGGATACTTAGGTGATGCATCGCAAAGATGTCAATGCACACCACCGCAAATTGCACGCTACCGCAACAAAATATCCGGCCCCTTACTTGATAGAATTGATATGCATATAGAAGTCCCTCGGATATCAACTGAAATGCTGCGAAAAGGCTCCACCAAAGGCGAGGAAAGCAGCGCTCATATTGCTAAAAGAGTCGCACATTCTCAACAACGAGCCCTTGCTCGACAAGGCCAAGCAAACCACCTTTTATCCACCTCAAAAATCAAACAACATTGCTATATTAACGATGACGATCATCACCTATTAGAACAAGCTATCGAAAAGCTAGGGCTATCGCACCGTGCTTACCATCGTATTTTACGCGTCTCCCGGACTATCGCAGATATGGATAATCAGACTAACATCCAGCGTCACCACCTAACGGAGGCGCTGAGTTATCGCCGCATGGATAAACGCATCGGATAAACCGCTAAAAGCACTGAAAATATCCTCAAGAACGAGTAAAATTCGCTACCAATTTCACCTTTCGAGTCGCTGTGCCCAAATTAAACCCTGAGCAACACAAAGCTGTTATAACAACTGACACGCCACTGCTAGTCATCGCCGGCGCAGGCAGCGGTAAAACCCGCGTCATTACCGAAAAAATATCACACCTTATTAGCAACGGTGTTGAGGCTAAACATATTACCGCCGTCACCTTCACTAATAAGGCCGCCAAAGAAATGCGCTCGCGTGTTGACCAGCTCTGTTCATCAAAAAAGACCAAAGGCATTCGCATATCAACCTTTCACTCCCTTGGCCTAGATATTATTCGTAGAGAATACCAAACACTTGGCTTTAAAAAGAACATCAGCATTTTAGATGAGCAAGACAAATACAAGGTACTACAAGATATTTTAGAAAACAGCCAACATCAGCTGGACAAGGCTCAAATATCGCCCCTTTCATGGCAAATATCCGACTGGAAAAACCAAGCGGTCTTACCAGCTCAAGCCATGTCTTTAGCTGAAGATGCTCAACAGCAATTTGCCGCTGCATTATATGAACAGTATCAACAATATAACCGCGTCTGTAATGCGGTTGATTTTGATGACTTAATCCTTACACCGCTTATTCTTTTCAATGAACACCCATCGGTATTAGAAAAATGGCAAAACAGTACCCGTTACATATTACTCGATGAGTATCAAGACACTAACACCACCCAATACGAATTTTTTAAGCACCTTGTCGGCTCCGTTGGGCAATTTACCGTCGTGGGTGATGATGATCAATCCATTTATGCTTGGCGAGGCGCTAATCCAGAAAATCTATTTACCCTAAAAAAGGATTTTCCGCGGCTAGACATCATTAAGCTAGAGCAAAACTATCGCTCTAATCAGCGTATTTTAAAGGCCGCCAACCAGCTTATTAGCAACAACCCACATTTATATGAAAAGAACCTTTGGAGCAACATTAAAAGTGACGAGAAAATTAACGTCATCAAATGTAAAGATGAGTTTTCAGAGTCCCAACAAATCGCCGCAGAAATTTCTCGCATAAAGTTTAAACACCGTGCTAATAATGCCGACTTTGCCATTCTCTACCGAAGCAACCACCAAGCAAGACTGTTAGAAAAAAGCTTACGTGAACTGTCCTTGCCGTATACCATCAGTGGCGGCACTTCGTTTTTCTCACATGCTGAAGTAAAAGACACCCTCTGTTACATCAAGCTCCTTATTAACCCAGATGACAACAGCGCCTTTCTAAGGGTCATTAATACACCTCGTCGCGAAATTGGCACTAGCACTGTTGAAAAACTGGCCCTTTATGCCAATAGCCGCCACATTAGTTTGTTTGATGCTTGTTTTGAAATAGGGCTTGAGCAACAGCTAAACGAACGCACCTATCACAAGCTGCGTTCATTCTGCGACTGGATCGTTAGCCTATCGGACAGAACACAACAAGAAGACCCTATAGCGATACTTCACGAGATGATGCAACACATTGAGTATTACGACTGGATTAAAGCCCACGCCAATAGCGACAAGCAGGCCGAGCGGAAAATAAACAACGTGCTAGAGTTGATCAAATGGATTGAAAATAGCGCTAAAAAGTCACAAGAAGAACGTAGTTTAGGCGACATTGTGTCTCGCATGATGCTGCTCGATAGCTTGGAACGCAACGAGGAAGAAGAAAAAACCGACCAAATAAAACTCATGACCTTACACGCTGCAAAAGGCCTTGAATTCCCTTATGTTTATTTAATTGGTATGGAAGAAGGAATTTTACCTCACCAAAACAGCATTGATACCGAGCAAATTGAAGAAGAACGACGACTTGCTTATGTTGGCATCACAAGGGCTCAACAGCAACTCACCTTTAGTTATTGTGCGCAACGAAAAAAATATGGGGATGTAACCTCAACCGAGCCCAGTCGCTTCTTAACCGAACTACCGGTTGACGATTTGGATTGGGCAGCCGTCAATAAGAAAAACCCAGAAGAACAAAAGAAAAAGGGCCAAGAAAGCTTAGCCCTTATGAAAAGCTTACTAAACTAGTTTATTGGCTTCTCTCAACCATATAACCAATGGCTGCGCTAACATCCGCATCACTCAATTGAGAAAAACCACCCCGAGCAGGCATACCTTTAAAACCGTTAGTAGCGTGCTCAAACAAAGTATCGGCACCTTGGGCAATACGTGGTGCCCATGCAGCTGCATCACCTAATTTGGGCGCGCCTGCGACACCCGATGCATGGCAAGCCATACAAGTCCTGTTATAAATCTGTTCCGGCGTCATGGGCTCAGCAGCCACAACCACAGGTTCCTCAACAATAGGACTCGCTTGTTGAGCCTCTTCCAGCGTGGTTGCCAGCTCACCTAATGGTTTAATTCTATCTAAAACCGCCGCCTCTTCCTGTTCTACGTACACTTTATCGTCAACTAAGTTAGTCGCCGTAATAAAAATAATAGCTGCAATAACAACTAGCACACCTAGGTTGTTTAAAATTTTCTTATCTTTACCCACGTACTGACTCCATTTAGTGATATTTTGTGACGATTATAAACCCTAAGCTTATAAACTCGAAATAAAACAAGCTAATATAACTTCCTTTATTCACTAAAAAATATTTTATTGGAATATCACGTTATAATGTTGCATCAATTTTGAAAGCGCTCGTAGCTCAGCTGGATAGAGTGTCGCCCTCCGAAGGCGAAGGTCGTGGGTTCGACTCCCGCCGAGCGCGCCACATTCAACCATATTTTTGCACCTTATTCACACTTTTAAGCGCCAATTGGCATTGCCAACGCAGATGTTTTATCCGCTTTATTTCTTCTAGGTTGAGCTAATGCGATCAAACCTAAAGAGTAATTATCGCGCTTCGCGAAACGAATTTTCACATAAAAGCATATGCAGGCTCTACTTTACATGCATCTTAAGAACTAGCCTTTCATTAAGCCTAAACTTAATATCAAGGGATAGGTAAGGGCTCCGTCAACACTTGATTTAAATCAAAGTTTATATTGATATTTAAAACAGAACTCAGCACATCGCCATCACCATCTGTAGCTGCAACATGAACATTAATGCCCACATCTACATCCGGGGTCCCATCATCAATCGGACCCAATATGCTGACATCATAATCTCCGTCTAAAACCCCATCAATTGTAAGCACATCATTGCCTCCTGCCACCCCAACAATTTGATCATTCACCCCATCACTATCTGTGTCTTTGGCCTCAAATATAATGGCATCCCCATTTGAGGTCACCGTCCCATTAGAGATAATATCTGATGAATCAAAAGTAAAGTCGATACCATCAGAACCATCAGCTCCAAATGAAACAGACTCCACCACATCACCCGTTACGGTTACTTTAGTCCAATCTACATTAACATTAACATCATTGTAGTCACCATCTCCAGCTGGAATCTGTAAGTCTTCCCAGTTCTGATTGCCGGTTAAGTGATTATCTTGCATGTGATCCTGACCATCATTATTAAGCTCAGCAAGATCAAATAAGACATTTGAGCCATTACCAACAAGGGCTGCGCCATCAGCAAAGGCTTGCCAATCGCCGCCTACCTTTGAAAAGGTAACTTCTTGGCCATCTAGTAGGCCAGGATTTCTACCATCACCATTTGGAATAAGAAAATACCCGATTTGTTCTTGGCTATAACCCATCACTGTCAGCGGACCAGTGAAGCCACCATGTCCAAAATGCACGTCATTTTCTATAATTACCCCTACTGTTGGATCATTTGAAGAAACAGTTCCATCAGCATTTAGCGTTTTAACATAATAGCCATAGCTATTGTGATAGCCCGCCGAGCTCACATCATCATGGTTAACTATCGTAAATTCAGAAGCAGTCGCTATGGAGTCACTCTTCACTAGCAAAGGCGTGTCATCATCAACACTGATATCAATAGTGCCATCTATTTTATCAGCGTTGCTGTCTGTAACTTGGTAGTTCACTCTAAAGTCTTGGTTATCTTCATCGTTATTGAGGCGGTGATCAATAGCTGCCAACTGCGAAATCGTATAATCACCTGATGTTGCGTCATTTAATGTTACAGAGAGTACATCTACACCATTTTGACTAATCGTTAAAACCGTAGAGGCTCCATTAAGGCTATAAACAAAACCAGCTGGCGCACCTGTAGCTAGTAGCAGAACAGTTCCTTCACCATCAGCCCCATAATCATGTGCTAGCGTGCCTGTTGTGTTGATGCTGTCAGGGTCATCACCAATACCACCCGAGTTACCACCACTCAAAGCATCATCATCAAGGCTCACCAAGTTATTTAGCCCAACCGTTGGAACGCCATTATTTGTTGGAGTAGCATCCTCTTCTACAATTGTATTAGCTGCAAAACTAATCCCTGTAGTATCAAAACCTGCTTCAACAGGGGCTGTAGGGTTCAAATAATCAACAACAACCGTTGTATGACCATTATTCCCACTCGTGCCTGCTGCTGGTGCGCCTGCGGCTGGTGCTGGTAATTCTGCTGTTGGGTCAAAGTTTGGGTTTGCTAAAGCTTCTTGAAGTGCCGCAACTTCGTCGCTTGCATCTTCTGGGCTTTGCGCAGCTTGCTCACCGTCTTGATTGAACATATCTTCGTTTAGCACCGTACTTGAGTGACTACCCAAATCCATGACAGTACCATCGTTAAAGGCGATAACAACAACCCCATCACCTGTGATGATTTGTTCATTTTCAACCACTGTATCGCCGATGCTTAAGAGACGCTCAGATCCATCTTCTGCGATGGCCCTAACAAGCCCTGTTAATGATTGTACTGTACCTACATTAGCCATGGTATTTCTCCGTTCCGTTGTCTCTTAATATGTCATTGATCGTAAGTATTGCTTAATTTACTGGCTTTTCTATTGTACTAAGGTACTAATTTGTTAGCTTTTTTATGAACCCGTCGGCACATCAGCCAAACAATGCAAGTCAGTTAATGTAACGCCGGTTAAGACTGATGAATACGTTGCCGGCCGATCTTCCACGGTAGTAACGCTTACTTTTGCACCCTCACCCATATTTTCTATTGAAATAGATAGGTATTCGCTAAGCACATCATTACTTTTATCAACCAATAAGTCTTCTAGGTTTAAGCTATCTAATACGTTATCTGCTGTTTCATTAGTC
Source organism: uncultured Cycloclasticus sp. (assembly GCA_913057515.1). Lineage (GTDB taxonomy): Bacteria > Pseudomonadota > Gammaproteobacteria > Methylococcales > Cycloclasticaceae > Cycloclasticus. The sequence goes on from CAJXOJ010000013.1 coordinate 44,930, forward strand.
ATTATTTCACCCTCTTACTATCTACGTAATGAGTCGAGTAATGTCGCAGTCATTCGACGCGTTATCCACGCTTCACCGGCATCCATGACAGCGATCATCTTCTCGGCATGATGATCTAATTGGTTCATTTCTTGATAGCCTTTTGCGCCAGCCAATAAACATTTTAATACTGAATTTTCATCTAATTCATCTGCCACCACCACGACCTTACTGTTCGAGCTCGCCTGCATTATTAACCGTATATAGTCCTCTGTTTGTTGTTCTCGCACATTGTAATGAAGCAGCACAACGGGCGATGACCTCTGCTCAATTACATTTAAGGCTTTCACCTCATTACCAAACACTTCAACACCAAGCTTTTCCATTAACAGCAAGGTCTTGATTTGTTCTGTTTTGTCGATTACCAATACATCTATCATTAATTGAAATTTATACGTTAATTGAAGTTAATATACCTATTTTTACTAAATAAAACGAAATTTTAGACTAACGCCCAAACCGTGACTATTGTACTAAGGTAGTAGTTCTTAAGAACTTTAATGTTATTGAAGGTAGCCAGGTATTACAAAACATTATCGTCATCCCCAATCAGGTTGCTTAAGGCATTAACATCGTGACGCAACTTTTTACGCCTATTAAGCTTATCCTGAACCGCTTCAGGCAACTCGGTAAACACGAACACCTGCTTCTCCATCAGCAAGTCTACCAAGTCTTCAACCACGCGCAACATATCGTTATCTGAACTGCTCAACGATTTTATTAACTTATTCGCTTGCGGCGGTTCCTGCAAAAACTCAACGACATCGGAATGATCAACCTCAAGCCATTCGCTACCTTCCTTATTTGGCAGGTCTAATAACTCGATAACGTCGCCGCATTCGTTACGATTAACATAAGGCATAGCCTGACTCCGTTTGCATTTTCTAAAATTTGTTCTAGTATCACTAAATAAAACCCAATAATCAAACTTACAGCACACAACAGGATGCTGGCCCTTTAGTTTTACAGACCCATGGATAAAAAATGACTGCCGTCGCGCAAAAAGAAAGCACTGAAAACATTTCTGCCGTGACAAGCCAAGATGACCCCTTATTATTGGCATTGTTATCTGTGTGCAAACTCTTGAACTCACCACATTCGGCGGATTCTTTAACGTCTGGCTTACCGTTAGTTGATAACAAACTAACCCCCGCTCTTTTTATAAGAGCAGCGCAACGCGCAGGGTTTTCAGCAGGTTTAGTACGCCGTCCTTTGGGGGAAATTTCCAACTTAGTTTTGCCCGCTGTTTTGTTATTAAAAGACGGTAAAACTTGTGTATTAGTTTCCAAGCAAGCAGATTCCTACACGCTTATATTGCCGGAAAGTGACACCGGTGAGAAAACTGTTTCTGTGGATACCCTGGAAGACAGTTACATCGGCTCTGCCTTCTTTATCCAAACTAATCATACTTTTGATGACCAAACAGCCGACTCTGTTATCCCTAAAGCAACGCATTGGTTTTGGGATGTTATTTTCAAATCTTGGCCCATTTATGGTGAAGCATTAGCGGCTTCATTGCTCATCAATTTATTCGCTCTTGCCTCCCCTCTATTTATAATGAATGTGTACGATCGAGTCGTACCCAACCACGCCCTAGAAACGCTTTGGGTGCTAGCGATTGGTGTAACGATAGTGTTTACTTTTGATTTCATTATGAAGGGGTTACGAGGTTATTTTATTGATGTTGCGGGCAAGCGCTCCGACGTCATTTTATCGGCCACTATTTTTGAAAAAGTGATGGGTATTAAGATGGAAAACCGGCCCAAGTCTGTTGGTGCATTTGCCAACAATTTAAGTGAATTCGAATCCTTTAGAGACTTCCTCACTTCGGCGACACTTACCACACTGATTGACCTGCCTTTCCTATTTATATTTCTAGCTGTTATCTACATGATCGGTGGGGATTTAGCGCTCGTGCCTTTAACTGTCTTACCACTGGCTATATTGGGCGGTGTTATCGTTCAAAAACCACTTAAAAACACCATAAATGAGCTGTTTAAATATTCTGCTCAAAAAGGCGCTACGCTAATTGAATCACTCAGCAATTTAGACTCCATTAAAAGTGCTGGCGCAGAAGGCCAAATGCAAAGCAAATGGGAACAAAATATTGGGCAAATTTCTCGCCTAGGCCTTAAGTCCCGTTTCTATTCCTCTATTGCCGTCAACTTAACTGCCTTTTTAACTCAAATGGCGTCCATTTCCGTAGTTATTTTTGGCGTCTATAAAATATCTGAAGGCGATCTTACAACTGGGGGTTTAATTGCCTGCACTATTTTAACTGGGCGCGCATTGGCACCTATTGGGCAAGTGGCATCCTTATTAACCCGCTACCATCAGGCTCGTGCATCACTGGAGACTTTAACCAACATGATGTCTCTACCCGTGGAACGTGAGCCTGGTAAAAAATACTTACACCGCCCCACCTTTAAAGGCGACATTGAATTTAAGGGCATTTCATTTAGCTACCCAGAGCAACCCGTTAAAGCGCTCGATAATATCTCATTCAAAATAAAAGCAGGCGAACGCGTTGCATTTATTGGTCGTATTGGCTCTGGTAAAAGCACCATCGAGAAACTCATGCTCGGCATGTATCAACCACAAGACGGCTCCATTCTTATTGATGGCACCGACATTAGACAGATTGACCCTTCCGATCTTCGCAGACAAATTGGCTATGTACCACAAGATATTTCACTGATGTTTGGCAGCGTTAAAGACAATATCACGCTTGGTTCGCGCTATGCCGACGATGCCTCTATTTTGCGTGCGGCTGAAGTTGCGGGGGTTACTCAATTTGTTAATCGGCACCCTGAGGGGTTTGATATGCCGGTAGGTGAACGTGGCGCAGCCTTATCTGGCGGACAGAGACAGAGCGTTGCTGTTGCACGATCTTTGCTGCTGTCTCCTCCCATTTATATTATGGATGAGCCTAGCAATTCGATGGATAACAGTACTGAAGAACGCTTCAAGCAAAACTTAGCTAAACAACTCGGTACACAAACACTGATCTTAGTTACCCATCGCGCTTCTTTATTAACATTAGTTGACCGGTTGATTGTAATGGACGGCTCTAAAATTATGGCCGACGGCCCCAAAGAAAAAGTGCTTGAAGCCTTGAAGAAGGGTCAAATAAAGGTTTCAAATTAACATGCCCGATACAATGTCAGACACCAACATGAAGCACCAGCTCCATCCAGAAGATAAAATTTATATCACCGATGTAAATGCCGCCAGCCTGTACGGCGCCTCAACCAAAAGCCATATACTTTTATGGGTTTCTTTTAGTTTCGTCATTATTGCCATCACCTGGGCTAGCTTCGCCGAACTAGACGAAGTGACTCGAGGCCTAGGAAAAACAACGCCGTCGAGTCACATCCAAATTATCCAAAACTTGGAAGGTGGCATCTTGGCAGAAATTTTGGTGAAAGAAGGCGAAACGGTAGAAAAAGACCAGCCTCTTTTGCAACTCGACGCCGTTAGGTTCTCATCCTCTCTAAATGAAAACAAACTTAAATTTTATGAGTTACTCGCCGCCACTGCGCGTTTATCCGCAGAAGTAGAAAACAAACCGCTCATTATCCCTCCTGAGGTTCTCAACATTGCGCCTGAGATTGCCGATAATGCAAAACAACTCTTTCAGTCTCGCCGTAACGAGTTTAATGCTAGCACCAAGTTTTTGCGCGAACAAATCAGTCAGCGTTTAAAAAGCCACTCATTGTTAAAAGAAGAATTAGATATGTCTGCTCCTCTAGTGGACGAAGGTGCTATGTCCAAAGTTGAGTTACTTCGCATCAAACGAGAACTTAACGAAATTCATGGCCAGCTAACCGAAGCAAGAAATAAATTGGCAGAAACAAAAATAAGCTTTCAAACCAAGGCACTGGAGCAGCTCAACCAAACTAAAGCCGAGCTAGACAGAACCAGCGAATCCACCTTAGCACTAGAAGATCGCGTTACTCGAACCCGCGTCCTCTCACCCGTAAAAGGAATTATTAAACAGTTAAAAGTAACTACCGTTGGCGGGGTTATTCAACCTGGCATGGACTTGGTTGAAATTGTTCCGTTAGAAGACAAGCTTCTAATCGAAGCCCAAATTAGACCTGCTGATATCGCCTTTCTTCACCCTGGACAAAAAGCCATGGTAAAACTAACCGCATATGACTTTTCAATTTATGGTGGACTCGAGGCAGAGTTAGAACACATCAGTGCAGACAGTATCGTTAATGAAGAAGATGGTAAAAGTTATTATATAATTCGCTTACGTACCAATAAGAACTATTTAGAAAAAAATGGTGATAAATTAAATATTATCGCCGGCATGACCGCAAATGTTGATATTCTGACCGGCAAAAAAACTGTGTTAGATTACATTCTTAAGCCTATTTTAAAAGCGAGGGATCGTGCCCTAAGAGAACGTTAATATGTATTCACCACTTAACAAGTCAATACCCGTTCACCCTATGTCATTAAACAACAACCAAGAGACATTTCAGTAAATCATGCAGTCCGTCGCCATATTTTCTGACAACTCGACCTTAGTTAAACTCTGGTCACATGCGCTTATTAGCCACTTTGATATTTATACTGCTGCTAGCATTCAAGAGCTTCAAGGCGCCTCTGTAGTTGTGCTCGATTCGCAAAAAATTGAGAGCAATAAAGAGTTACCTCTCATATTTTCTAGTCACCCAGCACACTTTCTTATCATTGGAAACGGTTGGTCTGAGAACAAGCAAATTAATGCTCTAGTTAACGGTGCCGCAGGCTATTGCGAAGAATTAGAACCGCCCAAATTGTTAATACAAGCAGTTAACAGCGTCCTAAAAGGAGAGGTTTGGATTCAACGCCACTTAGTACCAAGGGTTATTGGCACCTTAATTAAAATGAAGCCAGAGCCCACACAAACACTTGATAGCTCAAAATCAATTGAGTCTTCAGAGCTGCTCAGCATGCTATCTTCTCGGGAACATGAGGTCGCCAATATGATACGAGATGGCAAAAGCAACAAAGCCATTGCTAAATCTTTAAATATTTCCGAAAGAACAGTAAAAGCTCATTTAACATCCATTTTCAAAAAACTAAATGTGAGCGACAGACTACACTTAGCATTATATATTAAAGATTATGGTTGACCTGACTTTACGCTTAAGTTAACTTCGAGCTAGCAGAACCTAATTACATGATTTCTATACATAATAAAATTAAATTCAGAGGGAACTATGAGCCTTAAACTAAAAATAGCCGTGTGTGGTGTTTTGGCAATCAGTCTTAATTCAGTAAGTGCCGAGACATTGCAGGATGCAATTCAATACACCATCAACGAGAACCCAGAAATTCAATCTGCTAAATCAGAACGTTTAGCCGTTGAACAAGAAATAAGCCAAGTAAAAGCAGGCTATTTTCCCACTGTAGATATTGCAGTTGGAGCAGGCTGGGAGCGTTCATTTAATTCATCCACTAAAGCAGACGGATCAGAGTCTAAGTCACTCGGTCGCGATGAAGCATCGATTCAAATCAGACAAATGATTTATGATGGATTCGCAACTGCTAGTGAAGTTAACCGTCAAACAGCTAGGACTAATTCCCGTGCCTATACTGTTTTCGGTCAAGCTGAAATAACAGCACTCAACGCAGTTGAAGCTTATATTAATGTTTTACGCCGTGGTGAGCTACTCGCCTTAGCTGAAGAGAATCTAGCTGTACATCAAAGCACTAATGATCAAATCATTTCGCGAAGCAAGCGAGGTGTTGGCCGTAAGGCAGATGTTGACCAATCAACAGGTCGATTATCACTCGCTCAAAAAAACACCTTATCTGAAATAGGTAACTTGAAAGACGCACAAACGGCATACTTAAGAGTTATTGGACGACTTCCACATGAACTAGAAGCCGTAACTGCGCCCACTGATGCCCTACCCGCCAGCTTTGACCAAGCTGTTGATGGCGCTATTGCTAACCACCCAATCCTAAAATCTGCAAACTCAGACATTCAATCGGCTATAGCTCAGCATGCAACGGCGAAAACTGCTTTTTTACCCAGAGTGGACCTTGAATTAAGCGCTACGCATAACAAGGATATTGACGGTATTGAAGAGGTCAACGAAGATGCATCAGCAATGGTTCGTTTACGTTACAACCTCTACAATGGTGGCAAAGATGCGGCTCGTCGTAAAGAAACGGCTCAATTGATCAACCAAGCAAAGAGCATTAGAGATAACACGTACAGACAAGCGGTGGAAAGTATGCGCTTATCCTGGATAGCTCACCAAACAGTTAAAAACCAAATGGCTTTTTTTGAAAGCCACCGGGATGCAAGTATTAAAAGTAATGAAGCGTACCAAAAGCAATTCAATATAGGTCGACGCTCACTCTTAGATTTACTTGATTCGGCCAATGAAATGTTTGTCGCAAAAAGCGCTTACACCAATGCAAAATATGACGAGCTATTTGCCCAATTCAGAATTCTCGCCAGTGGTGGCGCGTTAAATAATCATCTAAACATAACGTTACCTGAAGAAACCGCTATCTTGCCCGAAATCCAACCTTGGATTGGTGCCTCACAAAGGGGCAAAGTAACACCCACATACTCCACAACCGGTGAATAATAGCTATTCATGAATTAAAAAAGGCTATCAACTTTGTGTAGATAGCCTTTTTTTATTTTCTCATGCTCATACGTTTACTAAGCCTGTCGTGGCTTCATTAAAATTTATTACTTAACATCCTACTTTTAAGACCACTCCATTTGTTTAAACGGCTCGAGCCACCCAACTTTTTACCCGTTCCACGTGCTTTCGCTAACCACAAACCTGACCCATTAAAACTATAAACAGGGAGCAAGTCATCTCGCTTTGATGCCAATTTTATAACAGGGTTCAAATTATCCAACACCACCGGAATAACCCCTGGCCGTTCAAAATAGGTTAAAACCATATGGGCCTGATTCAGATCAATCGCCTTAACATAAGTAATTCGCATTTTACTTTCAGCCACGCCTAATTCTTTAAGAGTAAAGTATTTGGCAATTGAATAATCTTCGCAATCACCCGCGCCTTTAGACAGCGCCTCTAGCGGAGTGGCCCAATAATCGGTCACACCCCATAAATGATCATCGCCTACAAATTCAATATGCTGATTAAAAAAGTCGTTAACTCGCTTGAGTTTTTCTTGCTCCGGTAGGTTTTTCGTCAATTTGATAAGGGATTGCCAGTCTAAGACTCTATTTAAGGCCTGTTCGCCATATTTTGTTTTAACTTTTGAAAGCAGCTCAGCGCTAAAATTTAACTCGGCAGGGGCCATCGTATTAACAAGCAGAAGCATTAGCACAGCACTCAGTCTTAGCCCTAACTTACGATGAAGAGGCACACAAGCCCTGATAAACTTTTGGCAGCCGATATCCATTAGTAAATAATTCACCTAATGAATTAGCGACTGGCTCCTAAAATCCCTACTTCTTTTAAGCACGCGACATCTTCATCGGCCTGAATATTTTCCGCTAACACACCAATATCCAATATATTGCCCATCTCAACCATCGTTTTAGCAAATTCATACTTCTCCCTATCACCTTGAATACCATTGCCAATATCACGCGCCAAACGAATATAATTAGGTTTTAACTCTTTAATTTTTTCTGGCGCGATAGATTGCGTTTCAAATCGCTTAATAATTACTTTTGCATTTAAGTCCTGTATAAAACTAATAAACTCTTTATATGCGCTTATTTCTTTCGTAACCGCATAGGCTGATAAGCTAAAAACAATTTGGCTTGCAATCGGCTTATTGTCTGTTAGCAGCGCCGTCAACCAGCTTCTAAAATCACTGTTTTTTACCGTTCTAGCAGATAAGTTAATAGCTATTTCATAAGGAATTTTATTGGCCTTTATATACTCAACAGCGCGCGAAGTAACCCCCTTATCCAAATCAACAATTTTTACAAACTTCTCCGCAATCGACACAAATGTCCCAATTGACAACACATCACCATTTTTATCTAGCGCCTCAGAAAATACATCGTGCATCAACACACCACCTGATTGGAGATTTGCAGTTTCTCCAACATAAGACACCTTGTAGTCATTGTTATCAATAATATCAAAGACCAATTCTTTCCACTCAGCCATGTCCTTCGCCCTATCTTCTCCTTTCCGAAGGTAATAGCTGTTTGTACCAATTAACTGTCCCTGCTCATAAGCCTCGTTCGCAGCTAATAAAATATTATCTGTTGAACTAAACGGATCAAAGGCAGCCACACCAATATGCGCGATATCCTCCTTATTATAATGCTCTCCTAACTCGCCAAAAGATGCACTCAATGACTTAGCCAATGCTTCAGCTTGCTCTATATCGGCACCTCGCATTAGCAAAACAAACTCGGAGCCAAAAAACCGGTATGCTGTTACCCCACCTAAACCCTCTTGTTTAGGGAGCTTCTTTAAAATACTGGCAAAATCCTTAATAAATTGATCAATCGTTTCATTGCCTAACTCCTTAACTAAGGCTGTTAATGCATCAATTTTAATCATAAAGACAAACGCATCCTCATGTGAAGCAAGCACTTCTTTCATATCCATTTCAAAGCTACTTTTTTTACTTAAGCCCGTTAAATCATCGAGTTGAAGTTTTTGGCCAATCCTCTCCAGTTTTTTATTTAAACTTTGAATAACACCTTCTAACTTCCTAGACATAACGTTCATTGATAAGGCAACTTTCCTTACTTCTGTTGTCCACGGTAGCCGCTTAATAATATCGAAATTTCCTTGGGAAATCGTTTCTGCCATTCCGCCAATTCTTTTCAACGAAGACAAGGTGACCCGCAACACAAGGAACAAAACAATTAAGGACGCAAGGAATGTCGCCAATGAATAATAAAAACTACTCTTTACTTGCTCATAAAGTTTGAAATATGCATAACCAGAGTTTATGCTCACCGATACGGTACCGCTAATACGCCAACCCGAACTGATCTCACTATCTGCCACGGCCGTTTGCATAGGTACATTTCTAATAAACCACTCGGGTACCGAGTCCGATACTTTGTCATTTCTTAGTACAACTAACTCTTCCCCTATACTGCTAACTAACTTGATCTCCTTATAATAGCCACGATCAAAAATTGCCTTCATCATCGTTTCAAGCACGGGGTCTTTATCATCGACCATATAAGGGCTGAGCGACAGACCTAGCGATGTTGCTGTATCTTGAGCATGAGTTTTTGATTCACCCTCCAAATAGCTTCTAATATTGTTAACACTCAACACAAAATTAACACTAAAAACTATCAAGAATAATACAGAGATAAGTATTAATAATTGTTTCGATAAAGACATGCCGTTATTCCTTATGAGATAGATTAATGATCGACTCCATAGCCTAACACACTATATAAACAGCAGCTTTAAAGAACCATACCGCCTTAACTATAGCCGATATCCTCAACTATTCATGTTCGTCTATCACCAAATTAATAAACTTAGCCAAGAACCATTAAGTATTTTTTATAGTCAGCCTTTATAATGTGCCAAACCTAATAGCTAACTTATAATTTTATGTCAATCAAAAATGCTTTTTACGCTCAATCTGGCGGCGTTACTGCTGTTATCAATGCTAGTGCCTGCGGTCTTATTGAAACTGCACGCCAACATGGCAATAAAATAAACAAGGTTTACGCAGGCCGCAACGGCATTATCGGCGCCTTAACCGAAGACCTCATCGACACATCGTTAGAATCCGACAAAGATATTGCCGCATTGCGCTACACCCCCTCAGGCGCATTTGGCTCTTGTCGTTATAAATTAAAAAGTTTTGAAGAAAACCGTGCTGAATACGAACGTTTGATTGCTGTGTTCAAGGCACATAACATTGGTTACTTTTTCTACAATGGCGGCGGTGATTCACAAGACACCACCCATAAACTTTCTCAATTAAGTGAATCGTTAGGGCATGAACTTCGTTGTATAGGCATTCCTAAAACCGTTGATAATGATTTACCGCTAACCGACAACTGCCCCGGTTTTGGCTCCGTTGCCAAATATGTGGCTGTCTCCATTCGTGAAGCCGGTTTTGACGTGGCCTCAATGGCTCGTACGTCCACCAAGGTGTTTGTACTTGAAGTAATGGGCCGTCACGCAGGTTGGATTGCCGCAGCAGGTGGCTTGGCCGCCGAAAAAGAAGGTGATTCACCACATATCATCTTGTTTCCCGAAATAACATTTGATCAAGAAAAGTTCCTTGCTAAAGTTGATGAAACCGTCAAAAAACATGGTTTTTGCTGCATCGTTGTTTCTGAAGGGGTCAAAAACCCCGACGGCCAATTTTTAGCAGAAGCGGGAACACGTGATGCTTTTGGTCACGCTCAATTGGGTGGCGTTGCGCCCGTGGTCGCTGAAATGATCAAAACCGCGCACGGTTACAAATATCACTGGGCTGTGGCCGACTATTTACAACGCGCCGCACGCCACATCGCCTCTAAAACCGATGTAGACCAAGCTTACGCAATGGGTAAAGCCGCTGTTGAGCTTGCGCTTGAAGGAAAAACAGCCGTGATGCCAACTATCGTACGCACCAGTAATCATCCATACCAATGGGAAATAGGCGCAGGTGAGTTAAAAGACGTTGCCAATGTTGAGCAAATGCTCCCCCCTCACTACATCACAGACGATGGTTTTGGCATTACCGCTGAATGTGAAGAATACCTTCGCCCCTTGATTATGGGTGAAGATTACCCCCCTTACGTTAATGGTTTACCGCAATACGTGGAATTGAAAAACCTGCCCGTTGCTAAAATCCTGAACAAACCATTTGATGTATAGCGCATTAGAATAATTTCTCGGTATTAGCCGCTAAACTAATAGGCTGTTGATATCACCTGATGACAGCTTATAACCTATCTATTCTAGCGAATAAAACAGCTTGCATAGGTAGGGCATGGTCAATCCCAACAGCCCGTTAGGTCGCTATAACTCAACGAAGGGCTTGAACAATAACGGCAACAATAGTCGGTTAGCTTTTTATCGGCCGGTAGTAATCGAGTTTTACAGCGACTGCAATTAAATATGCTTTCATAAATACACTCGCCTTGCTTATCAAACAATTTAAAACTAAAGCGCGTACTTAACGTATTGCACCTTGGGCATGCCAGCAACTCTTCTTCGCATACATTTGATAGAACAACACCGGTATTTTGCAACGCCTGCACGTGTTTTTTTACCTTGCCACGTGAGTTTTTAATAATATCATCCAGCGAAAAGCTGCCGTACATCATCCCTGAACCAATAGATAGTTCCTGAGTTCGTGAGCAGCAACCACACTCCAAGCTAACTGTTTCACCCATTTAATGAGTGCTCGCTTCAATCAATGCGATTTCGGCTGCTGTTAAGTTAAACAAGCTGTACACATGCTGATTAAGCTGCGTTTCTGTCGTATTCAGTTGTTGCGATAACGCTGTTATTTTTTCGGCTTCGGATGTTAACCATTGTTCCCATTCATTACGCTCGCTAATGGCAATATCCGCTTTGTACACACGTTTAATTTCTTTACGAAAAGCCGCAAAATCCAACTGCCACCAGTTAATTAATTTTTTGCTTAATTTAGGGTCACGTTCATCGGGGCATAAATCAGGTATTCGCTGGCGAACGCCGTGCTCAAGTGCATAGCGAGACTCCGCCAACGCTTGGCACTGCTCTGCCAACTGGCCTACGGTTTCTTTTTGCTGCGCGGTTACAGAAGGGATAGGTAGAGTTTCCATTTTTATTGCACGCAATTCGTAATAGCCACCGCGTACAAAGGTACAAATTCCTTTAATTAAGTACCATAAAGTTGTTGAGCTTAAAATCCCAAGTAAAAAGGAATCCGCCTTTGGTATAAAGAAGCACTTATTGTTATAAAAACGTGAACTTACATCGGTACTAAAATTTGCCACAGAAGAGAACTCTGGGTATGTGATTTTAGCCTCTCCAAACTGCTCATAATAAGCACAAGCCCTTAACTCCCACCAGAACTCGCCCTTATCGCCCCGCTTTTTTGCCCGTTCCATAAAGGGGTTAAGCCAGTTACAAATAGCGGGGTAGTTTTGCTGTAGCCAGTTCCATGCGTTTGCTTCATCTTCATGGCCACTTTGCTTACGTGTCCAACCTTTGGGAAATAAAATCAGGCTTAAACCACGTGGCTCACTGTGCCACTTTTTAAGGTCTTTACCTTCTAAAAAGGGTTTTAATATCCTGCTTGAACGAGGGTCTTCAGCTATCAGCCGGTCGCGTGTTTGGCGATTAATAACAAACGCCTCGTTATAGCCTGTTAATACACCTCGGTAAGGCGAACCATACTGCTGTTTTAGGCTGGCGTGCCCAGTGGTCAGCTTTTCTCGCAAGGCGGCCAAGGCAGCACTTTCTAAACGCCAACTGTGCGCACTGAGTTGTTGTTGCTGCATGGTTTGTTGGTGTTGATAAAAATACGCAGACAAATCGCTAGGCAACTGCTTGCCACTTATCGTTAGTATGGGGAAGCTGTGTTGCTTGCTGGCACGCTGTTGCCGAGCAATCACAATGGTTGGGTAAGTGGTTACGCCTTCAAACAGTTGCAAGTCACCAAAATCAATAATGGTTTGTAGTTGGCTATGCTGGCTTAGGTAGCCGCGCAATGCCTCGCCACTACTGGTTTTAAAAAAGGTACTAGACGATATATACCCTAATTGCCCACCAGGTTTTAGTAGCTTTAAGCCCAGCTCATAAAAATAGGCATACAAGTCAACCACGCCATGGTACACCGCAAAGTGCTCTTGTAACCAAGGCTTTAAGTCACTGAAGCGTTCTTGGCGCACATACGGCGGGTTACCCAGCACCACATCAAAACCGCCTTGCTCAAACACCTGTGCAAAGGCTGCTTGCCAATTAAAGCCTTGCTCTGCTGAACTGTCGTTTGTAAACACTAAACTATTACCGTGCTGAATATTGGCATCGAGACTGGTCAGCGCTTTGCCCCGCCTGGCTGTTTTAAGCCATAACGATAATTTACTGATTTCGATAGATTCTGCATTAATATCTACCCCGTACAGGTTATTACTGAGAATTTCTTTGTCCAGATCAAATATATCGTTAGTACCGGTAATCTCTAGTAACTTTTCATTTATGCGGCGATATTCAACCGCAAGATAATCAAACGCCGCCACTAAGAAAGCACCTGAGCCACAGGCAGGGTCTACTATTTTTATCTGCATTAAGGCTTCACGCCATTGCCGCCAAAACCTCTGCTCAGCTTTTTTATTTTTCCATACTATATCGTCTGTATACTTTGTTTGTTTGCCTTTGGTGTAGTCATTTAGCAACATGTTGAAACGCGTGTCGATATATCGACCCAAGGTATGCTCAACAATAAAACGGGTGATGCTATCGGGCGTGTAAACAACGCCATGCTGTTTGCGTTTACCTGTTGTCGCGGTTTGTTTGTGATTGCTCTGCTGTAAGCCTTCGCCGCTGTCTATCGCCTCGTGTATGGCTTCTAAATCGCTAATCGATTGCTCGAAGATATGCCCCAGCACGGTAACACTGACTTCGGATTCAAAATCATAGTCACCCAGCTCTTTAAAGCCTTCGCATAAGTCATCCGATACGTTTAACGCATCGAGTGCGACATTGTCGGCAAATAATCCGCCGTTATAAGCGGGGATGTTAAGCTGTTTATTACCCTTATCAATGGCACGAAATAGGCCTTTGAAGTTATCCCAAGTCGGTCGTGGGTTAAATGGGTCGCTGTGCAAATAAGCTTGCTCTAAAATTTTATCTGGTAATAAACCTCGGTCTTCTGCAAATGCGATAAATAAAATACGGTCTAGCAGGGTTTGCGCCAATGGAATAATGGTTTTGGCGGGGATACCTACGTTATCTGCTTCTAATGTGGTGATAAGCTTTAAACGTAAAGAACGGTAATCACCATAGAGCCTATCGGTAATATCTTTTTCGGCTTTATCACTGGCTTCTAGTAATTGCCGTGTTTGCCCACTTAGCAAATTAGGTGCGGCTAACAGGCCCATAAAACGTGCGTACTCTTTTGGATCTGATAATTCAGCTAACTGCCACTGTTCATAATGTTGCCGCCCGTAACCCACTGCATAAAGGCGAATTTCAACAAAATTACTAACCATCACCCATTGTGCGCCGGGTGCATCCATTGCATATTCCCATGCTTGCTGTACAGGGCTTTTATGTCTGCCTGGCATGATCGCATCCAGGTCTTTTGTTTTTGCACCTTTCAATTCAAACGGTACTAACACGTTGGCAGTATTTTCGGTAAATTCGCCTAAAGCCACATCAACACTACCCTTTGCTAACTGCTGTTCGCGAGTTAAGTTCCATTGTTGGTGATTATCTGAAAAGTGCGTATAGCCAAGCAGTTCAACCAATATTTTTTGTACGAACTGACCGCTCAGTGCCACTTCCTTTTGGCTGTATATGGCCTTACTGGTAATACTACTTGCCCAGTCATTAATGATGATAAGCGCTGACTCTGGGATGGTTGAAACAGCAAGTGATTTGATTAATGTTTTAGGGTGAAAAAGCGGCATGTCTCGCGTCCTTATTGAATCTCATATCATCCGTTATATTTGCGACTCGGGAAATTAATATAGTATCTCTTTCATACTTATTATGTTGTAGCTTTTATATATAAATACCTGTGCTATTTGCTGATAAACACTTTATCCTTAAGCACATGAAACTACTCAATCTCATTTCACGTGGCATGGCGCCACTGACGTTAATTTGTGCCTTAATCGCATTTTATCAACCGGCTATTTTTTTGGTCTTTAAAAGCTACTTCCTCTGGCTATTTTCGGCCTCCATGTTTGCCTTAGGCGTTGTGTTAAAACCTGATGAGTTAACAACGACACTTAAAACGCCCAAACCTATTTTTATTGGTGTATTAAGCCAATACAGCATTATGCCTCTGCTCGGCGCTGCTGCCGCTTGGCTGGCTGGTTTACCACCAGAAATCGCCTTAGGCGTTATTATTGTGGGTTGCGCACCCGGTGCAATGGCCAGCAATGTTATCGTTTTTTTGGCTGGAGGGGCTGTCGCTTTCTCTGTCACCCTCACCACAGTCGCCACGTTCTTATCCCCTGCATTAACACCTTTATTAGTTGAATGGCTGGGTGGTACCTACCTACCGATTCCTTTTTGGCCGATGATGCAGACCATTTTGCTAACGGTTCTATTGCCGCTAACCATTGGCATGCTGATGAGAAAGGCCCTAGGCAGCAATGCAAAACTACTCATTGAATGTGCGCCCTCGGTGGCCTCACTGGCCATTATTATCATCTGCGCCTATGCGGTGGCTGCGAACCATGATCGCTTAAACAGTATTACCCCAGCACTTTTTTTGGTGGTTATCTCTGTCAATGCCTTTGGCTATGTACTTGGCTGGAGCGTAGCGAAATTTTCTCAGCTCAATACCCCCTACCGCTTAACGCTCGCTATAGAAATTGGCATGCAGAATGCAGGCTTAGGTGTTGCGCTTGCTCTTAAACATTTTTCACCAGAAACGGCTTTACCGGGTGCACTGTTTGCCGTTTGGTGTATTCTTACTGGTGCTGGCGCCAGTGCTTGGTTGCGTCACCGGCAGTCGTTGAACAGTATAACTAAGGAAACAGAAAGGGCTTAACTTATAAACGGGACTAGGAAGTATTAAAACGTAGACTTCTGGCTAGCAAAAATTTTTTAAAGGATATTAATGATGGATAGTTTATTTTCTATGGATGTTGCGCTTTATTTATCGAGATCCATTGAATTTTTAAGTGCTATCTTTATCTTTGCTATTGGTTTACTGCTATTTATTTCGCTTATTCTTTACATAAAAGACCGCACGCAAAAAAAATCGACTATTTTAAGAAACTACCCACTCATAGGCCGCTTTAGGTTCTTGTTTGAAAAGGGAGGCGAGTTTTTTCGACAATATTTCTTTGCCATGGATCGTGAAGAGTTGCCTTTTAACCGCGCTCAACGTAGCTGGGTTTATCGGGCTGCAAAAAATTTAGACGCCACCGTAGCTTTTGGTTCAACCAAAGACCTACGACAGCCCGGTGCTATTATTTTCGTTAATTGCCCCTTCCCAAAACTGGAACAGGAAAACGCTACCTTAGGTCCAATCATGATAGGCCCCTATTGCAACAAACCGTATTCAACCTCATCGGTCTTTAATATTTCGGGGATGAGTTTTGGCGCTATTTCCAAGCCTGCTGTACAGGCGCTTTCACATGGTGCTAAAAAAGCCGGCTGTTGGTATAACACAGGCGAAGGCGGTCTATCCCCTTACCACTTGGAAGGTGATTGTGACCTCGTTTTTCAAATTGGCACGGCTAAATATGGTGTTCGCGATGAACACGGTCAGTTAAGTGACGAGAAGCTCAAATTGATTGCCCAGCACCATCAAGTCAAAATGTTTGAGATTAAGCTTAGTCAAGGTGCCAAACCAGGAAAGGGAGGTATTTTACCGGGTTTAAAAGTCAGCCAAGATATTGCTAATATTCGCGGTATTCCCGTTGGCATAGACTCAATCAGCCCGAATCGTCATGTTGACGTCGGCTCAACTACTGAGCTATTAAACTTAATTGAGCATGTCCGCCATGTAACCGGCAAACCGGTTGGGTTTAAAACCGTTGTCAGTTCGTGGCAATGGCTTGAAGAGCTTTGTGAACAGATCTGCGCTCGTGGCGAAGAGTCTGCTCCTGATTTTATTACCATTGATGGTGGCGATGGCGGAACCGGTGCAGCGCCTATGTCATTAATTGATAATG